>CAJUCT010000018.1:0-46297 GCA_910585015.1 uncultured Acetatifactor sp. | reverse complement strand
TTACCTAACCTTGGACTTCTTCTCATCCTTGCCGTGACCTCTATAGGTCCTGGTGGCAACGAACTCACCCAGCTTGTGGCCTACCATATCCTCGGTCACATATACAGGCACATGCTTTCTTCCGTCGTGGACAGCGATGGTGTGTCCCACAAAGGAAGGGAAAATCGTGGAACGGCGGGACCAGGTCTTGATAACAGACTTCTGTCCGGAAGCGTTCATCGCATCTACCTTTTTCAGCAAACTTTCATCAGCGAAAGGTCCTTTTTTCAGTGATCTAGCCATTTGTCTCTCCTCCTATTTAGAGTTCCGCAATCGCCCTGCCGGTACCATTTCGGACAGATACCATCCGGGCGATTACTGATTTTAACCCATTACTTCATTGCCCTACCGTTACGTCTTCTCACGATCAACTTATCGGAAGCCTTCTTCTTGCGGGTCTTCAGGCCCAGAGCAGGCTTGCCCCAAGGAGTGCTGGGACCGGGACGACCGATACCATTCTTGCCTTCACCACCGCCATGAGGGTGGTCGTTGGGGTTCATAACGGCACCGCGGACAGTAGGGCGGATACCCATATGGCGCTTACGTCCAGCCTTGCCGATCTTGATCAGGTTGTGGTCCACATTACCCACAACACCGACGGTTGCGCGGCAAACCAGGGGAACCATTCTCATCTCGCCGGAGGGAAGACGCAGAGTTGCGTACTTGCCTTCCTTGGCCATCAGCTGTGCGCTGTTACCGGCGGAACGAACCAGCTGGCCGCCCTTGCCGGGATATAATTCAACATTGTGAACCTGAGTACCTACAGGAATCTCAGATAAAGGCAGGCAGTTGCCCAGCCTGACCTCCGCCTCGGGGCCATTCATAACCTTCATGCCGTCGGTCAACCCTTCGGGAGCAATGATATAGGACTTGGTGCCGTCCGCATAGCAGATCAGCGCGATATTGGCAGTTCTGTTAGGATCGTACTCGATACCGATAACCGTTGCGGGAATGCCGTCCTTGTTTCTCTTGAAATCAATAACTCTGTACTGTCTTCTGACGCCGCCGCCCTGATGTCTTACAGTGATCTTACCCTGATTGTTACGGCCGGAGTTCTTCTTCAGCGAATAGCAAAGGCTCTTCTCAGGAGTCTTCTTGGTAATCTCAGAAAAGTCAGAACCAGTCATGTTACGTCTGGAAGGTGTATAGGGATTGTATGTCTTAATTCCCATCGTTCTATCTCCTTTTCTACAATGATTCTTTGCGCAGCGCCCTCATACGCGCCGCATACTTTAATCAGTACCCATCTTATAATCCCGCAAAAATTTCAATGTCCTTGCTCTCTGCGGTGAGGGTTACGATTGCCTTCTTGGTCTTGGCGGTTCTGCCGACCACCATTCCGCGTCTCTTCTTCTTGCCGTCGTAGTTGATGGTGTTGACACCCTTTACCTTGGTGCCCTCGAACATCTTCTCAACAGCTTCCTTGATCTGGGACTTGTTTGCCTCTGGATGAACCAGAAAAGTGTATTTCTTCTCGCCCATGCCGGCCATACTCTTCTCGGTTACAACCGGTTTGAGGATTACGTCATAGTATTTGATATCAGCCATTACGCGTACACCTCCTCAATCTTCGCTACAGCATCCTTGGTCAGCACCAGGGTGTTGGCCTTCATCACATCATATACATTGATGCTGTTTACCACAATGGTGTCAACAGCAGCCACGTTCCTGGCGGACATGATAACGTTGCTGTCATTATCAGCCAGAACCACCAGGCCCTTGTTCACCTTCAGGTTATTCATAACATTGACAAAGTTTTTGGTCTTGATCTCGTCAAACTTCAACTCATCCAAAACGATCAGCTTGGTATCCTGCACCTTGCTGGTCAGCGCGGACTTCAGCGCCGCTCTCTTTTCCTTCTTATTCATCTTGAAGGAATAATCCCTGGGGACGGGAGCGAACACCATGCCGCCGCCCTTCCACTGGGGCGCTCTGGTTGAACCCTGCCTTGCGTGGCCGGTTCCCTTCTGCCTCCAGGGCTTTCTGCCGCCGCCGGATACCTCAGAGCGGGTCTTTGCCTTCTGTGTACCCTGACGCTTGTTTGCAAGCTGCTGTACAACCGCCATGTGTACCAGGTGTTCATTAATCTCCACACCAAACACCGCATCGTTTAATTCGATTGTACCAACTTCCTTGCCTTCCATATTAAAAACAGATACGTTTGCCATCTGATTGGTCCTCCTTCCGTCTTAAACTATGCTTCAACCTTGACGGTCTCTTTGATGGTTACTAATGCTTTCTTAGGTCCGGGAACTGCGCCCTTCACCAGCAGCAGATTCTTCTCGGCATCTACTCTCACTATCTCCAGATTCTGAACGGTCACTTTCACATGACCCATATGACCAGGCATTCCCTTACCCTTGAACACACGGCTGGGTGAGGAACATGCACCGTTGGAACCCTGATGACGGTGGAACTTGGAACCGTGTTTCATAGGTCCTCTGTGCTGGCCCAGTCTCTTGATGGCGCCCTGGAAGCCCTTGCCCTTGGAAACGGCGGAGGCATCCACTCTGTCGCCCGCCTCAAAGATATCAGCCTTGATCTCCGCGCCCAGGGTGTACTCCCCGGCATTGTCAAACTTGAACTCTCTCACATATCTCTTGGAACTCACACCGGCCTTCTTGAAGTGTCCCTGCTCCGCCTTGTTGGTGCCATGTCTGTGGATTACTTCCTTCCTGCCGCTTGCATCCTTGTTGATGATTCTGTCCTTCTTGTCCACAAAGCCAACCTGTACTGCGCTGTACCCGTCATTCTCCTCGGTCTTGATCTGGGTGACTACGCAAGGGCCGGCCTGAAGCACGGTAACGGGAACCAGTACGCCGTCCTCGTTGAAGATTTGAGTCATTCCGACTTTTGTTGCTAAAATTGCTTTCTTCATGTTTTCCTCCTAATTATTCTACAGCGGGACATGCAGCTGCTTCTTCGTCGCAGCCACGGCAGACTGCGCCTTCATGGGCGCAACTGCTGGGGATCCTGCGATAATATGATAACTGCAAGTATCCTTGCGGCAGCGGTCATGTCCATACTAGTAGGGGATGGGGGCCTGTAAAACCCCGGGTTGCAAAAACCGATTACTTGGTCTTCATTTTGATGTCGATGTACACACCGGCCGGCATTTCCAGTCTCTGCAGCGCATCAACTGTCTTCTGGGTCGGGGTAATGATATCGATCAGTCTCTTGTGGGTCCTCTGCTCAAACTGCTCTCTGGAGTCCTTGTACTTGTGTACCGCTCTCAGAATGGTAACCACTTCCTTCTTGGTGGGAAGGGGCACCGGGCCGCTCACCTGGGAACCGTTCTTCTTAACTGTTTCGATGATTTTTTTGGCGGATGCATCAACAAGCTGATGATCGTAAGCCTTGAGTGTGATTCTCATTACCTGACTTGCCATAAAAAAAGTCGCCTCCTTTTCGCACTTTTGGTTGTAAGTACGACAAGCGGTGACTGTACACTCTCCCGTGTGTGTCCTAAACCTTTGCGCAACGCTTTCTTCTCTCCGGTCTATTCCACAGCGAGGTAAAACTTGTTTACTACTCTCACGTCGTTTCTGTCCTAAGACAGACCATAAATCTGTACAGTGACTTGTCGTCAGTTTCCTAACTTGACATTCGCTCCACGGAAAACCTGCCCGCCATTGCTGACTGGCAGCAACCTCACGCTTCATAGCTATCATGCCACAGCAATTAGTAGTATACATGGGAAATATCAGCATTGCAAGAGTTTTTTTTAAAATATTGTATTTTTTTACATACAATGGACTGCTTATCACCGATGCAATCTTTACAATTGTAAAATTCCCAAAATTAGTGTATAGTAGACGCAAGGCTCAGCACTTTGTTTTTTACATTACATTTATATATAGAAGAAAAGGAATCGATCATGTGGATAGCAAATAATTGGAAAGACTATGAAGTATTGGACACCTCTGCCGGAGAAAAACTGGAGCGCTGGGGAAACTATATTTTGGTGCGTCCAGACCCTCAGGTGCTCTGGGACACTCCCCGCGACCATAAGGGCTGGCGGCAGAAGAACGGCCATTACCACCGCAGCGCCAAAGGCGGCGGCGAGTGGGAGTTTTTTGATCTGCCGAACGAGTGGAGCATCTCCTATCCGCTGCCCTGTCTACTGGGCAGCGGCAGTAAGACCGCTTCAAAGGAGCATCTGACTTTTCATCTAAAGCCTTTCAATTTCAAACATACCGGCCTGTTTCCCGAACAGGCCGCCAACTGGGACTGGTTCTCGCAGCTAATCCAGAGCGCAAAACGTTCCCGTGCCGACGGCCCTATAAAGGTGCTGAATCTCTTCGCCTACACCGGGGGCGCAACCTTGGCGGCAGCCGCCGCCGGCGCCCAGGTAACCCATGTGGACGCTTCTAAAGGCATGGTTGGCTGGGCCAGGGAAAACGCAGTCTCTTCCGGCCTGGGGGATGCCCCCATACGCTGGCTGGTAGACGACTGCGTCAAATTCGTGGAGCGGGAGATTCGCCGGGGCAACAAATACAACGGCATCATCATGGATCCCCCTTCCTACGGCAGAGGACCCAAGGGGGAAATCTGGAAAATAGAGGAGAGCATCTGGCCGTTTTTACAGCTGACCTCCCAACTCCTGTCCAAAGATGCTCTCTTTTTCCTGATCAATTCCTATACCACCGGTCTACAGCCCGCAGTGTTGACTTACATGACACACAAAACGCTGACCGCCTCCTTGGGAGGCCGGGTGGAAGCCGACGAGATTGGCCTGCCTGTCACCGGCACTGACCTGATACTGCCCTGCGGCGCTTCCTGCCGATGGACAGCAAACTGACATTTTCTATAATATAATACAAAAAAATCCTCAACGCACCACAATGCGCTGGGGATTTTAAGTATTGCTCAATAGAATGCCGTGGCCAAACCTGCCCCCACTGCAATAATGAGGAGCAGCAGATAGAACGCCAGAATACATCCCGCAAAAATCAGATTGGCCTTGAAGAAATTGGACTTGCTCTTCTTCTCGCTGCTGCTGAAGGCCCACACAAATACCAAGATCAGATTTACACAGGGAATCATCATGAGCAAATCAATAACCAGCCACTCCTTCACCGACATGGGTTCCTCCATGTCACCGCCATACTGGTAAGACTGGTAGTTTTGGTACTGGGGCTGCTGGTAACTGTTCTGCCCGTATACACTCTGCTGATATGGGTTTTGTTGATAGGTGCTCTGCTGGTAAGGGTTCTGCTGATAGTAGGGGTTCTGCCCGCTGTCCTGGCTTCCCTGTCCCTGGCTGTATATTCCCTGGGTTGTCTGCGCCTGCTGAGTACTGCTCTGACCATAAATATTCTGCCCTTGAGCGCCGCTCTGATCGTAAGGGTTCTGTCCCTGAGTGCCGCCCTGATCATAAGGATTCTGTCCTTGAGCGCCGCCCTGATCATAAGGATTCTGTCCCTGAGCGCTGCCCTGATCATAAGGACTCTGTCCCTGAGCGCCAGTCTGGGCGTAAGGGCTTGTGCCGCTGTTCTGGCTGTAAGGACTGGCGTTATTGTTCTGTTCGTAAGGACTCGCACCACCATTTTGATCGTAGGGACTGGCACCGCCGCTTTGTCCGTAAGGGTTTTGATTATTATAATCCATATTAACTCCTATCTGCCCGCCTTATCGGGCGCCCAAATTCGTTTTCTCTATCTTATACTGTCTATCAGTTAAACTTTCCGAGTAACCTGACTACATAACGCCATCCACATACGTTTAACCAATGCAGTACGGTAAATTCTGGCGTTATGCAGTATAACATACTTGCGCGTATTGGTCCACCGCAGATTTCACCCCCTGGCGGTAACCGTTCCTCAAATCCCTTCCGGGTATTTGTCCTTGATGATAAGCGGGATCTGGGACAGCATGTTGTCAATGTCCTCAAACATGGCGCTCTTAGTGGTGCCCAGGCGGCTGGCACACTGAATATGCTTTACTACCTCCTGGTATTGGAGCTTTATGTCATCAAAGAAATTGTAGATGGTCTGCAGTTCTTCTTTGGACTCCTCAATCACATCGGAGATAGCCGTCTGCACCGAAGCCGCCCCTTCCGCCGTCTCTGTAATCCTGTGGAACGAGTCATATGTACTGTTGACGGTCTCGAAATTCTTGGTGAGCGCCTGCTGGGATTCCATGATACTGCCGCTCAGCTGGTTTGTGCCGCACTCCACATCGTGGACACCCGCATCCACCTCGCCGGCCAGTCCCTTGATCTCGTCCGCCAACTCCCTTACTCTCTCCGCTACGACCGCAAATTCCTTGCCAAACTCTCCCGCCCTTGCCGCCTCAATGGACGCGTTGATAGCGATGATATTGGTCTGATCCGCTATGGACACAATTTTTCTCATACACTGCTGAATATTTTTTACAGAATCCTGCAGCTGCTCGAAAGTCTGCTCCATCTTCTGGTAAGTCTCTTCCACCTGCTCGGAAGTGACTTTCAACTCCTCCACCTTGGCCTGAGTATCCGTGACCGTCTGGGTAATGGCTTCCCTCACCTGGCCAAACTGTCCCGCCGCCTGGTTGATGTTGGAGAAAGACTGCCCAAATTCCTGAAGCTGGGTCTGGAAATTATCAGCCTTGTCCAGAACACCCGCAAAGGAGCTGCTCACCATACCCAGTTCAAACAGAGATTCTACTTCTTTATTAATCAGATCTTTTTTGTAATCATTCAGACTGCCTGTCATATGCAGAATCGGATAAAGGCTTTCTTCCGTATGATATACCTGTCCAGACTTGTTCCGGCGTTTTTTAGAAAACATCATTCTATATCCCTCCATTAAAATTCCGCATAATCCCCGCCAGCGCACAAAACTGGTGTTCCGCATACGGCTGCCTTGTCATCCATATGGAGATCCTTGTGCTTTCGGGGGTATGCCGATTTATTCAAATACCACACAGGTCATGGACTGGTTGACGAACCGATTGTTGTAATGTTCCCCATAGCCGACAAGTCCCGCATGATTGCCAAGCTGCGCCATCTCCCGCAGGTATTCCCGCATATAACCCTGTTCGCTGAACAATTTGTAACGGAACAGGCAGTTTACCGAGAATACTGCCGAGCGCTTCGGAAAATCATTACAGATGTTCCGGATAGTCTCTCTGGTTACGGCGCGGTAATCACCCAGTTCCAGCAAAATCAACACATCAGAGTCATTGACCTGACGGAAACAAGCCAGCGCATTCCCCGCCACCTCTTTTATGGAAACGATACAGACATCGTCCCCGTTCAGTTTTCCAAAAGGATTTTTGAAGGTCTGTGTCAGAATCTCCTGATCCGTCACATGAAGGATGCTCTGATACACCTGCTTGGCCGGCCTTCCATTCAATGCGCCGATTATGTAATTGGCCCGATCTGTCTGGGAAGCTATGAAACGGTATTTCCCCATGGGGCGATAAATATTTTCCTTATAGGTCTTGACCCGGCCGCCCAGATTACGCACCAGTCCATAGGCTACCGCGTCCGAATACACTTTTCCGTTCACGGAAACCTTGCCGCCATCGCCGGTTCCGCCCACCAGTGAGATGCCATTAGGCCCCAGCACAGTGTTGATCGTTGTCAGCACACAGGCGTCATTTCCCGTACAGAAATCAATACATACTGTGTCCCGTCCCGATCCTCCCACTTTCTGCAAATCATTCTCAAGCCGCCGGATATACTTCACCGGTATGGTGGATACCTGCTCCAGCACGTTGGCCGCCGCGCTGACCCCATCCAAAAATGCTATGACAGCAACACCTGATTCCACAACACTGGTGTCATACCCCATGCCAATACATCCGATACTGGGAATCCCTGGATAAAGCTTTTCCAAAGATTTCACATGTTCCTCAAACTGGTTATTGTTGGACAGCAGCATAATAAACTGAGGATTTTTCAGGCCGCTGACGGCCTCTGCCAAGTCGCCTCTCTGACTCATAGCAAAATACTGCCTCATAAATTTATGTCTCCCTTCTTTGATTTTACGCAACATACAATAATATTTATTATACTAAAAAGTCCTTCCTATCGTCAATAGCCGATTGTAAAACTGTCATTCCGGGGACAAAGAACAACCGTTCGCCGGTCTATTCCTCAATTAAAAAGTGGATAATCTTTCCAGACTGTGATATGATAAATCATGGAGATTGAGAATCCAAATATTGACCGATGCTATATTGCAGGCCCACTGCGGTATACATTGAGAAAAGAGGTTATCATTATGGCAAAAACACTACCCAAAAGAAATCAGGTGGCCTTGGAAGACACCTGGAACCTTAGTCTGATGTATGGAGACCGTGACACCTGGGAGGCAGACCTGGCGCTGGCACGGGAGATGGGGAAGAAGCTGGCCGCCCGGGAAGGTCATACCTGCGACAGCGCCCAGGATCTGTATGACACCCTGCGGCAGCAGACCGACCTGTACCGCAAACTGGGCCATCTGGGCGTATATGTGTCCTGCCTCAGCGACCAGGACACCTCCAACGACACCCATCAGGAGATGAGCCAGCGCTTCTCCAGCATTGTGGCGGGCATCGAGAGCAACATTTCTTTCATCACCCCTGAGATCCTGGAACTGGAACCGGCACTGCTGGAGGAGTATTATAAACAGTGTCCCGACCTGGAAGCTTACCGGATCGACTTGGAAGATACCCTGCGGCTAAAACCCCACATTTTGCCCAAGGAGATGGAAAAGCTGCTGGCGGACGCCTCCGAAATCTGCAATAATCCCGACCAGACCTATTCCATCTTCAGCAATGCGGACCTGAAGTTCCCCGAAGTGGAAGACGAGAACGGGGAGATGGTGCAGATTACCCACGGGCGCTTTGTTCTGCTGGAAGAGTCCTCAGACCGCCGTGTTCGCAAAGAGACTTTTGAAAAACTGTACGGGGTCTATAAACAGTACTCCCGCACTTTGGCCAGCATCTACAGCGGTCAGGTAAAGCAGTTAATCTTCCAGGCCCGGGCCCGCCATTATGACACCACTTTAGAGGCGGCTGTGAACGCCGTCAACGTGTCCCCCCAGGTGTATCGGAATCTGGTGGAGACAGTAAATAAAAACCTGGACAAGATGCACCGCTATGTACGTCTGCGCAAGCGTCTGCTGGGTGTGGACGAACTGCACATGTACGATATCTACACCCCCATTATCGCAGGCGTGTCCAAAAACATCCCCTTTGAGGAGGCCAAGGAGACTGTGCTGAAGGCCCTGGCTCCTCTGGGCGAGGACTACCTCAAAGTGGTGCGGGAAGGCTTTGAAAACCGCTGGATCGATGTGTATGAGAACGAGGGTAAGCGCAGCGGCGCCTATTCCACCGGTTCCTATGACAGCTATCCCTACATCCTGCTGAACTATACCGGCAATATGGACAATCTTTTTACGCTGATCCATGAGATGGGCCATTCCATGCACACCTGGCATTCCAACCACGCCCAACCGCCCATGTACGCCCACTACCGGATCTTCGTGGCCGAGGTGGCTTCCACCTGCAACGAGATCCTGCTGATGGAATATCTGCTGGCGCACACCACGGACAAGAAAGAACGGGCTTATCTGCTGAACCACTATCTGGACAGCTTCAAGGGAACCGTGTACCGCCAAACCATGTTTGCGGAGTACGAGATGATCACCAACCAGATGGCCGAGGAGGGCCAGAGTCTGACGGCGGAGGCGCTGACCAAGGTGTATTATGATTTGAACTGCAAGTACTATGGGCCGGATATGGTGTCCGACCCGGAGATCGGTGTGGAATGGGCGAGAATCCCCCATTTCTACTACAATTTCTATGTGTACCAGTACGCCACCTCCTTCTCCGCCGCCGTAGCCATCGCCCGGAATATCTTAGAGGAGGGCGCCCCCGCCGTGGAACGCTACAAGAAATTCCTCTCCGGAGGCTGTTCCATGCCCCCGGTGGAACTGCTTAAGATCGCAGGCGTGGACCTGACCACGGCCCAGCCCATCCAGGACGCGCTGGATGTGTTCGGACAGGTGATCGAGGAGCTTGAAGAACTGACCAAGTAGGATTATGTAAAAGGCTGTCGCATGCAGCGGCAGCCTTATTATCAATGGTTTCATGATCCATTTAGGCATCAAATGATCCGAAAAAATATTGACGTCTCACCACCAGAGTGATAAGGTGAATATGTAAAAAGGGCGTTATCGTAAAACAACGGTTCGCTTAGTTAGTGGTTAAAAATCCAAAAAGCAACCGACTGTTTTGGCCAGCAGGAGCGGTTGCTTTTCTGATGTTCTTCTTTCTTAGTGTTTTGTCTGATGCTGATTGCTGTCACGATAATGCTGACAATCCCCACTATTACTTCGATCATCATATGTGTTCCTTTCCCTTATTTTCCATATGTACCACCTCCATTGATACCGGAAGTTCTCAAAATGTACTCATTTTGGCAAAGGTGCCCCACCCCATCCGCCGCAGCAGATTTCCCTCGTAATAGGTCATGGGCTCCGTGTGGGGAAACAGCGTCACCATCCGGTACCCGTACAGCGCTACCATGCCGATGCAGGTCAGTACAAACAGCCCTTTCCACAGCTTTTGCCGGGATTCCAGCACATAGCGGTCCAGGACGAAAACCACCGCCAGCGCCAGCCAGGCGTATCCAAAGGGCTGCAGCTGCCAACTCTCCGCAAACCGCCCCCGCACAATCAACAGGATACTCCTGGTAAGGCCGCAGCCGGGACAGGGCACTCCCAACAACTCCTTGCTGGGGCACAGACCATGGCCCAACAAGCTGACGCCCGCCACAATCCCTGCTGCCACCAGCAGACCCGTCTTATAACTGTCCCAGTCCCGCTTAACAGCCCTGCCGATCTCCCTGCCCGTCCGGATTCTTATGCGGGTTTTAGAGCCATGCCTACCGTATATCATAAACGCTCCGCATCTGAAAGCTCTCCGCATCCCCCTCCAGAATCCGCACTCTCTTTTCCCCGGGATTCATATCAAAATAGTTGTCAGAGAGCTTTACATAGCTGCCGCTGCCATCGCCGCCCCGGATTTCCACCGACTTGGCGAAATGCTCCGCCCGCACAATCAGAGTATCCCCCTCCCGGCGCAGGCTCAGGCCCGGATCCGCGAATCGGAAATGCTTGGGCGCCGTGAACAGGCTGGCGCCCTCGGACAGGATCTCTCCGTTCACCTCCAACTGGTAAGCAAAATACGCCTCCCGCACATTGCGGCGGATATTTCCCGTAAACTCTACCTTGTCCAGCCACAGAGTGTCCAGGGGCCCCACCGTCACCTGACGGTCTCCGCACAGCAGCACCTCCCCCAGGTAACTGCGCAGCTGCCAGTGACAGATGCCCTGCACTTCCTCCATCGTCTCGTTGGACACACAGAGCTGGGCAGACACCTCCATGGGGCCGGGCTCCATAATACAGTAGGGGCGCTGGGACAGTTCCCCCATCTCCTGGCAGGAGAGCAGCACCGGGGCAAACATCCTCTTCTGGGCATAGTGCAGCGCCTTCCATCTTCCATAATAATCTATGCTGGCCCAGGAAGCCACCGGCCAGATATCATTGAGCTGCCACACCACCGTTCCCATGCAGTGTCCACGGTGTCTGCGGAAATGTTCCACGCCGTACCGTATGGCCTCCATCTGCAGCAGCTGGGAGGCGTAGAGCAGCAGATCAAAACTGCCGGGATACAGATAGGTGGCCGACAGATAATTCAGAATCTTGCCGTTGGCCGCCACATTCCGCTGATGCATCTCCATCACACGGGAAAAAATATTTCGATCCTCTGGCTCCGTAAAGCTCTCCACCGTCTGCAGGCAGGGGAAAGACTGAAAACCGAACTCCGACAGATACCGGAACCGGAACTTCCGATACTCGGTAAAAGGCTTGTTGCCGTGCCACACATCCCAGTAGTGGGTGTCGCCCCGGTTCTCGTCCCAGGGATTGTCAAAATTCCCGCCCGATGACGGCGACGAAGGCCAATAAAAAGTATGGGGATCTTCCTCTCTCAAAATCTTGGGTATAATGTACTCATACAACTTGATATAGTCATAAAACTGCTTCTGTGAAGGTTTCCAGCACCTGTCCAGAGTCTGGGTCTCCATCTCGTTGTTGCCGCACCACAGTCCCAGGCAGGCGTGGTGCCGGATCCGCCGCACATTTTCCTGGGTCTCGACTCGGATATTCTCCTCAAATGCCTCATTCAGCTCATAGGAGGAACAGGCGTACATAAAGTCCTGCCACACCACCAGCCCCAGCTGGTCGCAGATTTCATAGAAAAAGTCCTCCGGATAATAGCCGCCGCCCCAGACGCGGATACTGTTGTGCCCGGCTGCTGCCGCGTCCCGCAGCAGCTTCTCCGTGCGCTCTCTGGTAATGCGGGACAGCAGATTGTCCTCCGGGATATAATCCGCCCCCATGGCAAAGATATCCACGCCGTTGACCTGATGAGCGAACTGGTTCCCCCACTGGTCCTTCTGGATGTCCATAGTCATGGTGCGCAGGCCAATCTGGCGCTCCCAGCTGTCCAGAACACGCCCGTCACTGCCCAGCAGCAGGGCCTTCACCCCATAGAGGGGCTGCTTTCCATAGCCGCTTGGCCACCACAGCCGCGGGCGTACAATGGTGATGCTGCCGTCCGCAGACTGCCCATACACCGTGCCCTCCGGGTCCGTCACCGTTACCACTGCCGACAGTTCTTCCTCCTCCCGGAATACCTCCAGGTCCACCTGAAATTCCAGCCGCACCCGGTCCACCTGCACCTGTATCCTGCCTTCCGCCGTCTGGGGCACTGGCACCAAAAGCGGCTCCTGCACCCTGCTCTCCTCAAAACATACCTCCCTCATATGGGGACCTTCGTGCCGCTGCGTCACATAGACGCCGTCCAGTCTGGCGCTGTCTATAAGCTGCAGGCTCACGCCCCGGAAAATCCCCGCGTCCGGCAGCCTGGGGCCCCAGTCCCAGCCATACATGCAGTGGGCCTTCCGCAGATGGGGATACCCGGCCATTGCCTCATTAGATCCCCCGGCAAACACCTTCTCGTTCTCTTCCTTAATATATTTTACAGGAGAATGCAACAACACCCTGATGATATTTTTCCCCACTTTGGCCAGCTGCCGGATATCGTACTCCCAAATTCGGTGCATATTTTCCACATGCCCCAGCAGTTCCTCTCCCAGATAGACTTCCCCCAGCGTGTCAATTCCCTCAAACCGCAGTATGAGCCCGTCACAGCCCAGCATCTCCTGGGTGATCTCCACATCTGTCTCATAGACAAAGTCATTCTCCATGAGTTTTGTGGCATCCAGTTCATTATCCCTGTAATAGGGATCCGGCATTTTTCCCAAATCCATAAGGGTCCCGTACACAGATCCCGGCACTTTGGCCTCCATCCACTCCTCCGGGATATGATACACATTCTCCCCCAGTATCTTCATTCTCCAGCTTCCACACAGATCAATCTTTTTCATCTCCTGATTTCATTCCTCCTCATCAATAAAGGGCAGCTTTCGCTGCCCTCCTCCATCACTGTTTCAACTGCATAATAGTGTCTGTCACTTCCCGCAGCGCATTCTTAATATTCACGCTGGTCACCGCCATGCCCTGGGCCAGCTTCTGCACCTCCTGTGCCACCACCGCGAAACCTCTGCCAGCCTCGCCGGAGCGCGCCGCCTCAATGCTGGCGTTCAGCGCCAGAATCTTCTGCCTGTTGCTGAATGCTTCAATCTGGTGGGTATTCTCATTGGCCAGCACAATCTGTTCCGCAGCCTTGTTGATGCCCTCCTGCAGCCGATTCACAATATTCGAATTTTGAGAGGTTGCATAACTGGCCCGCACAAACATATTGATCACGTCTCCCAACAAATTGGCGGACGCCTCAATCTGCTCCTTGGTCTTTACATTCACCTTCTGCAGCGCATCAATGTAACGGTCCTCATCAATTCCCAGTTCCCTGGCTGTGGAACGGAATCTATCCTCATCCGGCCTCTCCGGAAGCACCTGGCCCCCGATAACACTGCCCAGTACCGTACCATCGTCCAGCGTGATAGGAATGCCAAAGTCCATCAGTCCCGCATGGCAGGTGTAAACCCCTTTGCCCTCCCGGTCATTTTTCTCGCAGCGCCTGCAGCCTTCCGCGCTGCCCCTGGTGAGCTTAATACAGAAATCCGTGAAATTGTAGCAATCACTGATGTACTGGCCATCCTCCCCCACAGCCACCGTCGCCAGACCCGTGCTTGTCGCCCAGTTCTGCATAATCTCCTCGAACTTCTTCATATCACAGAAATCCTGTATTTTCATTGCCCTCGTCCTCCCACGCTTCCATTATTTTCTGCGGATATTCTCAATCTCTATACCCACTGCCCAATCAGCATAGGTCTATTTTACTATACTCCATTGATTTTTTCCATATTTTTTTCATTATTCTTAACAAAAAATTTTCACGGTGCTAGAATCCGTTTTGCTCCGGCATCCGCTCCATGCGCAGCCGATATCTGTGCCTGCCCAGCCGGATCCCTGCCGTCTGAGGCGCTGTGTCCTCCCCCAATATGGCGCTGTTGCGGCACACGCACAGCAGCAGTCCCACCAGTACACCGTTGGTCACCCCGTAGCCCAGGCCATAAGCCAGAAAAGGGATTCCCGTGGTGTAATAGAGGGAATAACCACAGTTAATAGCGATAAACACCACGCTGTGCAGCAGCAGACTGAGCCCACAGGCCATGCCTATAAACATTCCCAGACGATTTCTCTGGCGCAGAGTCATATACAGGGCCTTTCCCACGAAAAACAGCAGTCCGCCCACCACCAATACCCCCACGAAAATGCCAAACCAGGCAAAAATGGCACTCAGCACATAGGTGCCGGCCAGATCAAGTCCCCCGGGGCCGCTGTCCGCCAGCAGCCGCTCCGTCAGCCCCTGCTGCCCCCACAGGGAATAATTGCCCAGCAGTTCTCTCTGCCTCACCGCAATATACCCCACATCGCCTGCCGCTTTCTCCGGGCTCAAAAAATGGATAAGCCTTGCGTACTGGTTTGGACTGAGCCATCTGCTTCCCGCCGCCGTCATGTACCAGATCCCTATAATGCCCAGCAGAGCCACACCTGCCAAAGCCATCCCCTGCCACAGTCTTTTACCGCCGAAGATCCTTTTATGCACCGCTGCCAGAAGCATAATCCCGCAGATCACCAAAATCTCCGGACAGGCGGAAGTCATTTGCCCAAAGCCCCAAATGCACACCGCCAGGACAGCTGCCGTCAGGATCATGCACCGCGCCAGTCCTTTCATCCCCTGCTTCCGGCTGCGGTAGATCAGCCCGGCCAGCAAAATAGGGTACAGACTGATCATGTAATACCAGAGACTCAGGTACTGATCATAGGAAAACCTGCAAATGCGGATGACGCAGATGCCAAACATCCCTGCCAGATACAGGCCGTACAAAAGGTAGACATGCCGGCCGATAAAACTGTAGTCCAAATACATAATACCCAGCATGACTGCCAAACCAATGAGATTGTAGACCACCGTATTGCGCCCATGATACAACCATACATTTGCCCAGGATGGCGGATCCGCGATTTTATAGAAAATAAGGCACTGAATTATAATCCCCACCGCCGTCAGCCCCACCGCCAGGCCAATCAGGCCCCAGGGCGTCCTGGGCCTATGAATACGGTCCAGTTCCGCGCCGGTCCGCGCCGGATCTCCCATCTGGCGAATACTCTCCGCCATAGCCTCCCGGGGATCCATGCCCTGGTCCTCATAGGCTCTGCACTGCTCTTCGATATGCCCCTGGATCTCCCCCAGCACCATCCGCCTGGCCCTGGCATTCCGTATCTGTTCTCCCAGGGTATCCATGTACTCTCTATACTCCATAGCAGACCCTCCCCTCCGTGGCCAGCACACTGGCCACAGCCGACTGGTACTTTTGCCACTCTGCCTTCTTTTGGGCCACATGCCTTTTGCCTTCCCTTGTCAGATGATAATACTTCCTGTTCTTGCCGCTGGGGGCCTCCTCCTCGTAACTGCTCACATACCCCTTGTTTTCCATGGTGTGCAGCAGCGGATACAGCGTTCCCGCCTTCAGTTCAAAGACCTGGTTGGACCGGCTGCGCAGGGTATCGATCATCTCGTACCCATACATGTCCTTCTCCTCCAAAAGCCGGAGAACCAGCATTCCCATACTCCCCTGTACCAAATTTTTATCCACGGTATTGATCTCCTCTCCCAGATATTCTGCATTGTCAGCAATTATATAGACTGTCTATATATTCGTATTATATATAGGATGTCTATATATGTCAAGATTGGTTAATTATAAAATTTACAGCAGGCTGAACGGCTCCATCGGTTCAGCCTGCTGTAAACAGAATATTTATTGGCCCTGTCACACCAGAACACAGCAGGAAAGAGGCTCCAGCGTCCCGTCAAACTCCTTTTCTTCCAGCAAATCCCTCTTCCCTTTATGTGCCTCCACAAGCACCGGATCATCCCCGGCGTTTAACAGGATGGTCAAATCTTCCTTGTCCCTGCATATCGCAGGCTGCGCCTGTGATATTGCGTCAATCAGTAATGGATGTGAAACATCCAGACTTTCCTCTGCCTGCGCAACCGGAGTTTGGCTTGGCCGGACTCCCGCTGTGCCGAAGCGCCAGGACAGCACCCGGCCTGCTCCCTCCTGCGGCATCCAGTGTGCCTCTCCCGTGCCAATCACCGGATACATTCTGCGGATGTCCAGCAGTTTTCGGTAAAAGGAAAGCAATTCTCCATCCTGTCTCTCCTTCTCCCACAGCATTCCTCTGCGGCACTGGGAACCCTTCTTTCCCACCATTCCCACCTCGTCCCCATAGTATATCATGGGCATACCGGGCAGGAGCAGCTGCAGCGCCGCCGCCAGTTTCAGCACAGTCTTATTTTCTCCGGCTTGGGTGAGAAACCGATCCGTGTCATGGCTGTCGATCAGATTCCACAGGAAGGGAACCGCCTCTTTTTTTAACCGTCCCCGCACAAAGTCGAGCCTTTGGGCAAACTCACCCGCCGTCAGCCGCCTCTCCAGCAAGAATCCCTTCACCGCATCGGTAAAATGGTAGTTCATGACACTGTCCCACTGGTCTCCGCCCAGGTAACTGCCGTTAAAATGCCATATCTCCCCTACAATCAGGATCTGTGGGTTCACCGCCCGTATCCTTCTGCGAAATTCCCGCCAAAAATCCCTGCCGATCTCGTCCGCCACGTCCAGCCGCCACCCGTCCACCTGGCATTCCCGAGTCCAATACTCCACCACGCCGCAGACATATTCCCGCACTTCCGGGTTTCGGCAGTTCAGTTTCGGCATCCCGCCGTAGTAGCTGAAAGAACGGTAGGAGGGCATAATATCTCCTCTCACCGGGTATTCGTCCACATAGTACCAGTCCTTATACCGAGAATCCTCCTGGCGTTGCTGCAAATCCTGAAAAGCGAAGAAATCCCGGGAAGTATGGTTAAACACCGCGTCCAGCACCACATACATCCCCGCTTCATGAGCCGCTCCGGTCAACTCCGTCAAGTCCTCCTTTGTGCCGAAGCCGGGGTCAATCTGCATATAGTCCACGGTGTCATACTTATGCGTGGTGTTCGCCTTGAAGATGGGGGTGAGATAGAGTACATCCGCCCCCAGTTCCTTAAGATAAGGAATCTTCTGCGTAATTCCCCGCAGGCTCCCCTGGAGGCTGTGCAAATGATTCAGATCCCGCTGATACCACTCCTGGGCCGGCACCTCCCTGTCCGTGGCAAACCTGTCCACAAAGATCTGATAGACTACCTTGCCCCTGGCCCATCCGGGAGCCTCATACCTCTCCTCCTCACGGCTCAACTGAGGGCAGTCAAACATTTCCTCTATATGTTCGGGCTCCGCTTTATAGAAGGAATAATTGCCGTAGTAGAGCGTCCCGCCCCCGCAGTCCCTAAGTTCAAAGTAGTAGCGGATGCAGAGCATGTCCACCTGGATCTGCGCCTCAAAATAGTCGTGAACCCCATCCCCGGCCACCCGGTGCATGGAAACCCTGCCTCTGGTGTCCAGTTTATCCACTGGGATGTATTTATCACAATAATGCAGCGTGGCAGAGGACACATCCCCCGCTTTAGCCATCAGCTTTACAGTGAATGTGTCTTTTCCTGTGGAATAAAAGAAATAATTGTCCGGATTGTGTATGACTGCCGCCCTCTCCATATACATCTTTCCTTTCTATTTTAAGTTCCGCATATTCCCGCAAAGTACACATTTCGGTGATGGATATCAGGCCGCTCTGGCGTCCTGATATCCATCAGTGTACTTTACGGGAACATGCTGTCAAACATAGCGTTCCGCATGTTCCCTGCAAGCATTCACTAAACAACTTAATATCTGCTGTGAGTACTCAGGTACTGGTCAAAGAATCCGCCAAAGCCCTCATAAGAACTGTTGGTAAAAAACAGCCTCTTTCCTTCCCTGTCAAGGAAAATATACAAATAATTTTTCTGGGAGTAACTGCCAATCTCTCCCCAGCTGTAATGCTGCTCCTTCTTGCCCTTCTTAACCGTCACCCCGCTTGATGTATAGTATAATTCACAGCAAAAATTGTTCAGGAGCCAGGTACATACCAGGGTAGCGGCAGCAGCCACCGCCGCCAATGCCCCAAAGCTGCCAATGGTATCCATATCGCTAAACGCGCTGTCCGCTGCCGCTAAAGCCCCGCAGACCAATATCACCAGCCATATGAATATTAATAAAAAGTTTATCAGCCCTCGGATGCCTATACTCGTTCTCACCACTCCTGATACAGAGGGCCGGGCACCGAATGTGCCAGCGGCGTCCTCCTCCGCTGCCTTAGGATTTACGCTCTTCCACAGGGCGTCTCCCGCCTGGGCCCCGGGATTGGCGCTGTTCCCCAGGATATCCCCCTCCCGGGCCCCGGGATTGGCGCTATTCCCCAGAGCATCCCCCTGCCGCTGGTCCTGGTGCTTCTTGAAATACTCTTCATCCTGCTTTTTCAGATTCTCCGCCCGGATCCTGCCCCCAAGAGATATTCCCCCCACAACCAACGCATAGATGATGACCCGCTCCCAGGCGATGGATACCTGTCCTGCGATCAGCAAATATGCCAGAAACACCGCCGCTATGATAAAAATAATTACGCTGACCAATTTATTCATTCTTGTTGCCCCCTCCGCTCTTGTTTTGATACTATTTCTCCAGCACCTGTCCGTACCCCAGATATTTTACCTCCCCTGCCTGGATCATCTCCAGATAGTCCGTGGCCTGTGCCACTTTCCTGGGCAATTCCACGCCGCTGCGGGGAAGCCCCTGCACATGGTGGGAGTCCGACCCAGCCGTACCCGGCAGCCCATACATCATGGCATAGATCCTGGCGCGGTCGTTCGTCTCCGGCTGCTTCAGATGGGCGCCGTTGACCACTTCCACCCCGTCCACATCCCGGGGAAACAGTTCGATATGGTCAATATAGTCCCTCTCCCGGAAAGGATGGGCATGGATAATAAATCCCCCACCCTGGTGCATCTGGAAAAAGGCCCTTCTGGCATCCATCCGATCTATGTCCTCATGCTGCAGCAGCCACTCCTTATCCAAATTATAAACCAAAAAGTCCGCCGCATGTACCCCATACTCAAAGCCGAAAAAAACATCCAGCCCGATCTTCTCCCCCTCCTCCCTGGCATGCTCGTAGCCCAGACAGAAGAGTTCAACCCGCTCCCGCCAGGGCAGGTCTCTGGGCACCGCCGTATTTCCGTTAAAAAAATGATCAGTGACAAAAATCCCCGTATATCCCAATTCTTTATGTATCCGTGCCATCTCCGCCCCCGAAGCGCCGGCGCAGGCACTCCCCTCACAGGTGTGCAGATGCGTCTCATACCGGTATCTCATTTTCTTTTCCCTCTTTTCCAGTCCTGATAAGCCGAAGCCTGAACATAGCTGCATTGCTCTCATGCGCTTGGGCGCATACCTTATTCTTAAGAATCAGACTTATTTTATCATAATGGGAGAAATATTTCTATCTTTACTGTTAAGAATGATCTTAGCGCATCTAAAAACATATTTTCCTACAAAGATAAACAGTGGAGCAGATGCAATATGATCTGCTAAAAACAGTAAAAGGGCTTTCCATAAAAGATATCATAGGAATTTAGTTCATTTTTACTATTGCTTTTTCTATTTGGTCGTGTATAATCGATTATAGGAATTGATTTCACATAACCGATTTCTTATCGGATATCAATTGGGCTTGTGTGTATTATGGGATACGCACAGGCTCTTTGTTTACAGGAGGGAAAGATTTATGACAGACAATGCAAAACTTGATTTAATTCTCGAAAAGATAACCAATGTTGATGACAAGGTCACTGGTCTTGAAACGAAAGTCTCTGGTCTTGATGCGAAGGTCTCTGGTCTTGATGCGAAAGTCTCTGGTCTTGATGCGAAAGTCTCTGGTCTTGATGCGAAAGTCTCTGGTCTTGAAACCGATCTTAAGGATGTCAAGCATAAAGTAAACGGTCTTGAGACCGATCTTAAGGATGTCAAACATAAAGTAAACGGTCTTGAGACCGATCTTAAGGATGTCAAGCATAAAGTAAACGGTCTTGAAACCGATCTAACAGATGTCAAACATAAAGTAAACGGTCTTGAAACCGATCTAACAGATGTCAAACATAAAGTAAACAAACTGAACTTGACTGTCGAAAATGAGATTCGTGTAAATATCCAGCGGGTGGCCGAGGGACATCTTGACCTGTACCGAAATTTAAAAGATTGTATTAATCTTTCCAGTGAGGTTAAAGCCAGACAGGAAATGCAGGATATTTATATCAATATACACGATACCCAATTAAAGTCATTGGAGAGACAGAGGGCTTGAACTTGAATATTAATTCAAACTCTCCAACACCCCTTGAATACCCTGCTGCTCATATATTTCCTTGTAATAAGCAACCTCGTCCCGAATCAGTTCGTCAATGACCCTCATACCCAGCAGTTCCACCGGGGCCTTGTCGTCCGTCATGACGTAATTCCCCGCCTCATAGGCCGTCAGATTGCTCTGTACATGTTCCATCATGGCGCTCAGACTGCCGTCCGCAAGTTCCGCCCTGTGGGCCGTCATCCGCTCCGGGCCATCCCCGTGATTCATGGCAAAAAGCTCCCTGTTGGTGGTTCCCCGCACGTCCACGGTGTACACTCGGTCAAATACGCTGGCGATAGTATCCGCCAGATACTGATTGATATTGCCGTCGCCGCCTCCCCGCATATTCATGTTTACCACCATGACACCGCCCTCCGTCAGATGGTCTTTGACCAATGTGAAGAACTCCACCGATGACATCTGGAACGGAATGGTGATATCCTGATAGGCATCCACCATGATCACATCATATTTTTCCGTGATGGCATTGAGGTAAGCTCTGCCGTCATAGGTGGTTACCTGCACCCGATCCGGCAGTTCAAAATAAGTTCGGGCAAGTTCCGTGATCTTTTCGTCAATCTCCACGCCCTGGATATCCATCTCGCCAAAATAGCGGTTGCACTGAGTGGCGTAGGTTCCCGTGCCCATACCCAGGATCAACATACGGCAGTCTCCCGGCGTTTCCCGGGCGGTCATCAGCGGCGCCGCCATGGCATAGTCATAATACATGCCCGTCAGCCCCTCCTGCTTCATCAGCACGGACTGTACGCCGAACAACACATTGGTAGACAAAATCACATGTCTGTCGTCCTCTTTTACCTGGAGATAATTGTAGATGGATTCTCCCTCATAGGTCAGATCCGTCTCCCAGAAAGCAAAACTGTTCCCCGCTCCCGTCAGACAGCAGGCCAGAAACAACATCCCCGCCACGGCGCTTTTCACCCTGCCTACCCTGCCGCTGATAAAGTAAACCAGTGAAAGGGCCAACAGTATCCCGGCAAAAATCAGGAAAGTGACGCTTGTTCCCACAGCGGGAATACTGATAAAAGTGGGAACAAAAGTTCCAATGATGCTGCCAATGGTATTGAACGCCCCCAGATTACCCACGGTTCTGCCGCTGTCGTCCAGGCTTTCCACTGAATATTTTGCCAGAGAGGGCGTCACTGTGCCCAGCAGAAACAGCGGAAACACAAAGATCACCATGCAGGCCGCAAATGCCGCCCATATCAGGAAATTGGTGTTCACCGCGAAGATCAGCACTGCGGAGATTCCCAGTACAATGTATTTTCCCACCACCGGAATGGCGGCGATCCAGACAGCCGCCACCAGAATCCGGCCATAAAGCCTGTCGGGACTGGGATGCCTGTCCGCGCTGCGCCCTCCGTAGATATTGCCCAGCGCCATGGCGATCATGATGGTGCCTATAATGATGGTCCAGACGATCTGGGAGGAACTGAAGTAGGGCGCCAATAGGCGGCTGGCTCCCAGTTCCACCGCCATGACAGACATGCCGGCAAAGAACTCCGTCAAATACAGGAAGAATTTATTCTTCAAAATTGCTGGTTTACTTTTCATAGATATGCTTTCCTCTTTTCCGAATCTTGGCAGTTTGACTCAGCCGCACTCCCGCCGGTTGGCGATACCGCGCCGATTTCTATCTGATGGTGACACTTTCCTGTGCCCGATACAGATGCCAAACTGCCTTTAAGCATATCATAAGTCCCCTGCTTTATGCAAGTCCCTGACCAATAAACCTTGCAGTAACCACTGCTCGGCTTTTCCTTTCCGCTCAACGCATGTGGTCCGCTTATGCAGCATGTACTGCGCAGGAAATGGATAGACTTAACATTCGTCAGCATAACTTCCGTCAAACCTCTTGTGGAATCCGGCACTTCTCTGGTACAATGTGGTGTATGCCTTCCAACCGGCACAAAGATTCAGGAGATCAGAAAGGACAATCATGGCAGTCAGACAGAAAAATTTGCAGGAAATCCTTGCTCTGCACCAGCAGCGCTACCCCCTGATGGAACCTGCAGACTACGGAAAACTTTTATATCAAAACGAATTTGGTCCGGAGCATATGATCAGCAGCCCCGACGCAGTGCGGCAATGGCTGTTTGAAGAGTGGGCCGAGACTAACCGGGCCACGGCAGACCAGGCACATCATGAGAAAATGCCTCCCGCCACGGCAGAAGGCGCCGCCCCCATTGAAGAAATCGGCAATCATCTGTACCGCTTCCATCTGACGGACGGCTATGATCTCTCCATCGCCGCCCCGCTGCTGGCCAGGCTTTTCTTCCTGACCGCCCATCAGCACCGTGGGACATTGGAGGGGCTTAAGCAAAAACTGACAGTGCTGCAAGAACGGGAAAAGCAGTCGGATTTCCCGTCTCTTGAACCCTGGCTGTCCGAATATATCCACGCCGGCTGTCCTGCCCTGCGCCACAGTGAGGTTTTCAGGCAGGCATACGCTCCCCATTACCGGATTCTGCGGGATGAGTATGCCATATACTTCCCCATAATATATCAGATCGAAAAACGCCTGCAGCACTCAGACCATATCACTGTCGCCATAGATGGTCCCTGCGGCAGCGGTAAATCCAGTCTGGCGGCACTACTGGCAGAATTGTTCTCCGGCAGAGTACTGCACATGGATGATTACTATCTGCCCCTGCAGCAGCGCTTACCCGGCTGGGAACATACCCCCTGCGGCAACATGGATTTAAGCCGCCTCACCCAGGAGGTCCTGCTCCCTGCTGCCAGAGGAGAAACCATCTCCTGCCGGCCCTACAGCTGCCGCCAGGGACAAATGCTGGAGACCCGTATACTCCCCGGCGCGCCGCTGACCATAGTGGAAGGCAGCTACAGCCACCATCCGATGCTGGCCGCCCGCCATGATCTGAAAATATTCCTGCACTGCAGCCGCCCGGAACAGCTGGCACGGCTGAAGCAGCGGGAAGGCACAGGTTTAAGCGCCTATCTTCAGCGCTGGATTCCTCTGGAAGAAACCTATTACCGGACATTTAATATTGTATCCCTATGCGATCTGCATTTTGACAATACTCCGTATTTTATATAATGTATATTATACTGCTTAACAGTTAAAATTACCGAGCAACCTGACTACATAACGCCAGCCATATACGTTTAACCAATGCAATACGGTAAATTCTGGCGTTATGTAGTATAACGAACGCTGGGATTTTAACTCCCGCACGGTACATATTGCGCAATCTGACCATATGTACCGTGCAAAAAGACATTCTAGGCGGTGGACCAAACAGTTCTAGCTGGTAATCCCTGCCTCTTCCTGGCCGCTGAAAAGGCTGCCATCCGCATTTATCGCTGCGGCCCAACTACGCAGTGCCTCTGTTTCCAGTCCTCTGCTTAAGCGCAGAATGTGATCAAACCCCTGACGCACATTCCTTGCGGCAGCAATATCTTTCGGATTCTCGGCAAGCCAGTCATTCATTGCCTTTTCAAATATTTGGAGGAGTTCGTCATATTTTGATATGGCTTCTTCAAGCGCTTCTCTGTCAATTCCTGTAACGGTATGAATGCAGAGTTCCAGAAATTGTTTGAGACGCATCTTATTCTCATAATGTATGAAAACATGAGGAAACAGGCACTCTATGGTCTCCATATTTTTTTCATTCTCCCTCCTGAGTTCCTCTCTCCAATTATCATAGATAACCAGTCCATATCCCTCAAGAGGCTTTTCAAACTGATGAATTTCATTGCTGAGCAGCCGATATCCCTCATGCAGGGCCTCTTTGCATGCGTCTTCAACACTCACACGTTCCGCCGACGGCTTTATCAGAATCAACCTGATTTTTTTCTTATACCAGCCCGGATAGTTATTTAGCTGCTCAAAGGACATAACAGAATTTTTGCCGTCATCACCGTCCAAAAACGATATCCCTTTCAAGACCTTTCCGTCATGGGAAAAACCTGTTGCAAGGATTATGTCCTCATACTCCTTCGGCTGGGCTACTACCGGATATCCTTTCAATATATTTTCTGTTGCCTCCTGTATCAGTGTCTCAGCATTGTATTGCTCACCGTCATAAACTTCACAGGACAGTCCGTATACTGCCAGACAATGTTTCTCATACATTTCTCGTCCCCAGGAATAACCAAAGCACTCGGATGTAAACGCAGATTGGAGGATATATTCCGTATCATCATTCATTTGACGTTTTCCGGAATCTTTATGACACTCCAAGCCCATAAATAGTTTAATTGCCGATAAAATAGCGGGCCATGCCAAACTTCTTGGCCATTTTTTCCCGGAAAAATCCGCTATCTCATCATATGGTAACAAGACATGCTCAAAATTCGCATTAGCTGATATGATGCCCGTGGGCAAAAGGATTTCATCAATGGTCACGCCCAAAATTTCCGACAACTCCACCAGTATTGAGACTTCAGGCATGGTGTGGCCATTCTCCCACTTGCTGACGGCCTGAGGGCTCACCGAGAGCCTCTGCGCCAGTTCCTCCTGCGTTATGCCTCTGCTCTTTCGCAAAAGAGCGATTTGTTTTCCTGCTTTGTTACTGTCAAACATATTTTCGCGTCCTTTCATCTACTTTCTACTCTTATATTGTGCCACAGCAGAAGCGGTAAATCCATAAATCAAACGTTGACAAAAGCAAGATTAATCTTAACTTAAAGTTAATATACTCACAGCCCATAAGGTTTTCCTTCCCCCACGGCACAGGATGTCCAGTAATGCAGCATGTGCCGCGGGGCAATTGAAAAATCTTATCGGTCGTGAGTAGAATTAAAGCATCATGTTGCCCTTGATCCCCTCAAAGCACACTCGCCGGCAGGTGCCGCCCTCAAGCAGCAGTTCCACCGGGCCGTAGCCGCCGTAGCCCTCAGGGTCCGTATACTGCACCTGGGTGATAGGAAACAACTCTTCCTCCAAGAAATCCTCCAGTCAAAAAAGCGGCTATGGCGTCCTTCTCCTGGCTGGTATAGGTATCCCAGATCTGCGCCCGGCTGTTCCACAGACAGATCACCAGAGCGCATGTCTCCACGGTCTGCTGATAACAGCTGTAAGGATCCTGCGTATGGTTGATGGCCTGCAATTCCTGGTAGGTGCCCACATAACTCTCATCCTCCCCGGCGGCATTGTACAGAGGCCGCAGCCTGGTGCAGGAGCGCAGCACCTGGTACTTGTAATATTCCGTCAGGGAATACCCACAGACGTTTGCCTCCGGTCGGTTGGCCATCAGCGGCGCCGCAATGAAAAAGGACCGTGTAAGCCCCTCAAAGATCTCCGCCGACCGCTGGCTGCGCTGGGCCTGGGACGGGTCCTGCAGATGGGGATAGGTGATCTCCGTCTCCTGCCGGGGCACCACCACCGGGTCCTCAAAGCGCCGGATGTGCCGGAAGATGCCTTCCAACATATACTCCGCCGCCTCCAGCCAACTGTCACGGGTCAGCCCTGTATAGGGGCTAAGTTTGTAGTCTACTGTTTTTGGTTTCCATTTCATGAATGACTTCCTCTTATCAGAGTTCCGCATATCCCCTGCCGGCACACAGATCTGGTGGTTCATATAAGGCCGCTCTGCCGTCCCTATATGAATCAGTGTACCGTCCGGGATATGCATTTATAAGTTACTCTGTTTCCTGCGCATGTCTGCTTCAAAAATCTATGTCCATTCATCATAGCCTCTCAATCACCGTCCACGCCGCCCATCCCAGGCCTCCCACCAGCAGAAGTGTGATCCCCCTATTGATCCATCTGGCCACAGGCCGGGCCATATTAAACGTATAGTTGGTGTCGCAAAACCTGTTCTGCACCAGCAAGTGGGGGTCCTGAGGATTCTCATACCACCCGTTTTTCCAGTACTCGTCGTCGTCCACTTCCACCGGCTGATCATCCGCTGCCAGAAATTCTCTCTTTTTCTGAATGGCACTGCCCCAGGGCAGCAGGACGGAAAAGGCGGCCGCCAGCTGCAACAGCGCATAGACAAACCAGTCCACTTTGCCGGGATTTCCTGCCAGGAACCAGCGCAGAGCCAGATACAGCCAGGCGGCGCAGTTCCACCCGTCGCCCCCCAGGAATGCTCTGGCCCAGGTACGCTTCATCAGCCCATTGACCGCTATATTGACCTTGCTGTTTTGGCTGTATACCACATTGCGTTTCTCCACCAGGTACAGATACATTGCCCAGATCAGAAGCGTCACCGTCATGGCTGCGCCGCCCAGCATCAGTATCTCCGGACCTGCCTCCCCGTTTTGCCCCTGCAAATGTACATGCAGTGCCACTGTCGCCGCCAATTCCGCCGCCAGAAAAAGCAGATGCCAAAATGCCCTGGAAGCCATTCGCTCAGACATCGCCGAAAGCTCCGTGTCAATATACACCGTCCTGCGGGACTTTTCCCTTATCCAGCCCTGCTCCTGCTTAAGCCGATACATACTGCGTATAGGTATCGTCATCAGGATCTCCGTACCCGCCAGGTATGCCAGAAACCAGAATATCCAGATCAGCATCATCCACTTTGCACTGAAAAAACTGATCAGGCAAATCAGGCTTCCCAGAATGATATGAATATTCTGATACAAATTCCAGCGCCGCTTGCTCTGCCCGCACAGCGTCTCCACCTGAGGGTGTCTCACCTGCTCTTTCGGAATATGAACTCCCAGCAGCAGCCCGTTTTGAAAGACAAAATTCTGGTGATAGGCGTGTTTAATGAGCAGGCATGTAATTAAATCACAAAACAAAAAAATAAAAAACAAAAATATTCCCATATTTTCTCTCCCTTCTATAAAAGTTCCGCATATTCCCTACCGGCACACAGGGATGGTGCTGGATGTCAGAACGCTTTTAGGCGTCCTGTCATCCAGCAGGCGCGCCTTCCGGGAATATGCTGTTTCAAAGTTCCGCATATTCCCTACCGGCACACAGGGATGGTGCTGGATGTCAGAACGCTTTTAGGCGTCCTGTCATCCAGCAGGCGCGCCTTCCGGGAATATGCTGTTTCAAAGTTCCGCATATTCCCTATCGGCACACATGCCCCCAGGACCTCTGCTGCATCTCAGAACAACTCAGGGCTGATCGGGTGCATTCCTGAAAAAACCTGCTCGCACAGTTTCAGAAATTCCGCCCGATCCATCCCTTTCATCCTGGCCTCCGCAGACAGCAACTCCAGCTCCGCCTCCAGTTTTTCCCTGTACTTCTCATCCCATTGCCGCACCGGCGATACGGTAGCCCCCCTGCGCCGATCAATGGTGATAAAGCCCTCCATTTTCAGCAGCTGGTAGGTTTTATTCACGGTCATGGTGTTGACCCCTGCATCCTCCGCCAGCTGCCGCACCGTAGGCAGACGCTCTCCTTCCTTCAATTCCCCCTTGCCGATGCCCGTAACAATCTGATTGCGCAACTGTACATAGATGGGTATGCTGCTGCCGGTATCCAGACTGATGATCATGTCGCATCACCTTCCTTTAAGTATTATTTGTATTATATATAGTAATACAAATAATACTTTTTGTCAACCGACATTTTAAAATTATATAAAAAAAGGCCCCCAAAGCCCGCCCCATCAAGCGAATCGCCCTATCCCTACAGCTTATAATTTTCCGCCTGAGAGTTGAACAGTTTGTAGTACAGGCTGTCCCTCTTCCCCATCAGATGCTCATGAGTGTCAAAGTCCGCCACCCTGCCGCCGTCCAGGATTAGTATCCGATCGCAGAACACGGAGGAGGACATGCGGTGGCTGATGTAGATGGCTGTCTTGTCCGCCACCAGGCCGTTGAATTTCTCATAAATCTCAGCCTCGGCAATGGGGTCCAGAGCGCTGGCGGGTTCGTCCAGAATCACCATGGATGCCTCCTTGTACAGGGCCCTGGCGATGGCAATCTTCTGGTCCTGCCCCCCGGACATCTCTATCCCCTCCTCGTCATACTCTTTGCCAAAGCGGCTTTGCAGGCCCCGGGGTAGTTCGTCAATTTTTTGCCGCATCCCCACCTCGTCGATGAGGCGGTTGATCAACTGCTCATCTCCCTGCTCCGTGCAGGAGATATTCTCCGCTATGGTAAAATTAAAGAGCTTGTAGTCCTGAAAAACTGCTGAAATGGCTTTCATATAAGAGAGATAGTCATAATCGTAGATATTCCTGCCGTTGACCCGGATCTCCCCGCTGTCCGCCCGGTACATACGGCAGATCAGCTTCACCAAAGTGGACTTCCCCGCGCCGTTTAAACCCACGATGGAAATTTTCTCCCCTCTGTGAATCTGAAAGGAAATATCCGACAGCACCGGCTTCTCCGCCCTGGGATAAGTGAATGTCACATGGCAAAACTCCAGCGTTTCCATCGGACCCGCAAAAGGCTCCCCACCCTTCGCCGCCGTCTCCTCCGCAAGACTCATAAACTCCATGTAAGGATCCAGAAAAGACATGGATTCTATGGCTGAAATCACATTCTGCCCCAGTGCTGCCACTGTGGAGGTGAACTGGGCAGCCGCAGACACATACATGGTCAGATCTCCCAGAGAAATCCTCCGGCCAAAGGCATCGGACAAAGTGCGCAGTCCCACATAGGCATAGCAGAACACCGCCAGAAAATCGTTGAGCACACTGATACCGCCCTCGGTCTTGCCGCTCTGTTCATTTATTTTGTCAAAGAGATCGCAGGTGTCCCGGGTAAACTGGGCAGCGCGCTCCGTGACCATGCCCCCCATGTCGTAAAGCCGCACATCTTTCTGGTACTGCTTCTCCGTCTGTAAATCCAGATAATAGCCGAATTTACGGTTGATGGGAACGATTTCCTGCGTGATCATCACAAGATATTCAGACATCTTCCGGGCCAGCAGCAGCATGACACCGATGCCCAGGGCAAGCACCACCAGCAGCACTGGACCCAGAGTAGCCAGAATCACCACCAGCCCCGCCAGGGTTAATGCCCCGGAAAATACCTGAGAGACGCACTGAATCATCCTGGCAATGGCGTCCTGGTTGCTGATGGCAAAAGCCGCCCGCTCTTTCAGATCCAGGTGATGAGGATCCTCCAGACAGGCATACTCAAGGTTCATGATCTTCTCCGCCATCTGCCGCCTCATGGCCTGGCGCACATAAGTCTTCTTTACCTCCAGCCAGCGCTCCAACAGCTTCTCCAGCCAGGCCATGCCCACATTGTTCAAGATAATCAGCCCCCCCAGCAGGCAAAGAACCTGTACTTCCCTGTGCCCTGTCAGTTCTTCCACCAGGAATTTGGGCAGGATCACATTGAGCCACAGCTTGCCCGCCACAGCCAGCGCCTGCAGCGCCAGCAACAGAATATACGATGGGGATTCCTTCCATGCAAGCCTACAAAAATGTATTAACTTCTTCATAACGCACTCTCTTTCTATTTATAGTTCCGCATGTTCCCTGCAACCGCACTGCCGGTGCTACATGGCAGGACGCTTGAGGCGTCCTGTCATCTAGCAATGCGCTTTCCGGGAACCTGCTGTTTTATAGTTCCGCATGTTCCTGTTGGTAGTATTTTCCCTGTACGGTAAACATCCTGTAATACTCGCCCTCCAAGGCCATCAATTCCTCATGGCTGCCGTACTCTTTGAGGCCGTCCCTGTCAAAGAGGGCGATTCTGTCACAGAACTTGGTGCTGGCCAGGCGGTGGGATATATACACCGCCGTCTTGCCCTTGACCATGTCGGAAAAATTCTCATAGATCTCCGCCTCCGCCAAAGCGTCCAGCGAAGCCGTGGGTTCATCCATGATGACCATGGGCGCGTCCTTGTAAAGTCCCCTGGCAATGGACAGCTTCTGCCGCTGGCCCCCGGAAAGGTCCGTGCCGTTCTCGTCGATGACCTTGAGCATCATCTGGTTAAGTCCCTCCGGCATCTCCTGCACTTTCTGCCACAGCCCCACTTTTTCCAGAGCCTCCTGTACCCGGGCATCGTCCGCCTCCCCGCCCCCGGTCACATTCTCCCGAACGGGGAAAGCCAGAATATTCACATCCTGGAACACGGCGGAATACAGCCGATACAGATCTTTTTTGCGAAACCTCTCTATGTCCATACCATTGATATAGATATGGCCCGCCGTGGGAGAAAACAGCCCGGTCATCAGTTTCACCAGCGTAGACTTCCCTGCGCCGTTGACTCCTACGATAGCCAGCCGCTCTCCCTTGTGTATGGTAAAATTCAGATCCCTGTAGATATAAGTATCGCTCCCCGGATAGCAAAAATCCACATGTTCAAAGACAATTTCCAGCGTACCCTCTATGTGGATTTCCTCCTTGCCCTCCTCCTCCAGCCGCTCATCCACCAGCCGGAAAAATTCTCCCACATACTGACATTGATTCCGGATAAAGGCGACATCCCCGCCAATGGACAGCATGGAAGCCATCAGGGAATTAATCAGAGCCACATACATGGTAAAGGAACTGATGGGCATGCCGTTTATAGTCTGACCGATCAGAATACCATACATCATCACATTCGTCACAAGCAGGGTGAATATCCCCGCCAGTCCCACCAGATACTGGTGCCGGGCCATGCGGGCCGTCAGGGATTTCAGGTTCTCGATCTCCGCCTGATAGTTCGCCAGGATGCGATCCCGGAAATTGTAGATGCGGATATCCTTTCCAAAAGAAAAATCATGGGTGGTATTACAATAATATTTTATTCTCCGATAATCCCTGGCCTCCTCCTCCCTGTGGGCATAACGGAATCTGTGGTCCTGTCGGGAAGCCCACATGGTCACTGTCACGTGTAACGCCAGAGCCAGCAGAATCAGGGGGCTTAAATCTGCCGCCAGCAGGATCATACCCGCCATAGACACCAGGGCGGCGGGCAGCAGGCAGATTTTGTTGGATACCCCCTCGATACCCTCCGAATTGTTGTTGCCGGCGTTCAGAGCTTTCTCATTTTTCTCCCAGAAGGAGGCGTCCTCCACATAGCGGTAGTCCATACTGGTCAGTTTATCCCCCAACTCCACCAGATAGAAAATACGCCTGCGCATATTCTTCACCCGGATCATATTTTCCACCCGCTTGGCCGCGTACCCCAGCAAAGCCGCCGCCAGGAAATAGATCCCCAGAGCCGGGATCAGCCACTTCATGGCGTCCCCGCCCTTTTGCTCCAGTATGCCGATGGCCAGCTTTGGCAAAAGAATAGCCAGAAACGGGTACAATCCCGCGCAGAACGCATATAAGGCCACTCTTCCTGTCTGTCTGGAATCCCCCTGCCTGATCTCCCTGATCAGGCGCTTTACTATCGGCCAGACTCGGTATTTCTGTTCCTCCTGCTTTTGTTGTACCGTATCTTTCATCTCGTTATTCTCCTTACACTTTCCTTGTTCGCTCATCCATGCATGAAGTATTTATACCTTCCATAGTTTATCGCTTTATGCAGATAAGTATATCACGAGTTATTATTTATTGCAATATACTAATTAATATTTTATGGTAGATGCGGTTCAGTCAAAGCAGAATCTGCTTCCAAGCCCATATGCGCTCTTACATTCACGCAAAAATTTTGACTGCTCTGTAAAAATATGGATGGTCAAACGGAACATAAAGTGATATAATTTGTGATGAAAAAAAAGACGTCGCTTTGCCGCAGCATTTTTTCTTATTTTAACAGCACGCCAGAGCGGGCGGATAGGAGGCAGTGTGGATCATATAGTATGGCATGACAAATATAACATCGGCGTGGACTTTATTGACCGGGAGCACAAACAGCTCTTTTCAACCATGAACAAGCTGCTCAAGATCAGCGAGAATGAAGAGAAAAGTGAGTGGGTGTGTCGGGAGGGCGCAAAATATTTAAGGAATCACACAATAGAACATTTTGAGCATGAAGAGGAGTACATGCGCTCCATCAATTTCAGCGATTACGAAATACATAAGCGTCTGCATGACAGCTTCCGCAACAGTACGCTCCCGGCCCTGGAGCGGGAGATGGAGGAGAGCCAGTACTCAGAGGAGTCCATCCGCCATTTCCTGGGGGTCTGCATCGGCTGGGTGGTGGCCCACACGCAGACGGAGGATCTGGCCATCACCGGAAAGCAAAAAAGCAGATGGGCCAACATCCCTCACGAGAAAGAAAAGGAAGCTTTGGAACAGGCCGTTATCCAGCTGCTATATGACATCTTTAGCTTAAAAGGAAGTATGATCAGCGAACAGTATGCCGGTGAGGATTTCGGTAAAGTGATCTGCTGCCGCTTTATTTACAGCGGGCAGCAACAGGAAAAATGGGAGATCACATTGGTTTATGAGGAACCCTTGCTTCTTCAAATCATCAGCGATATACTAAACACCCAGTATTCGAGAGTGGATGACATGGTAATCAATGTCACGCGCTATATTTCCCGGCAGTTTCTGGAACGAATACGGGAGAATTTTCCGTCCATTGACCTGTTCAAGGTGGAGAAGGAATCTCTGCTCAGCTATGAACAGCTTGTGGACTCCTTCGGGCGCACTCCCCCGTTCTTCTCCCTGCTGTTTGACACGGGAAAGGGCTATTTTGCATTCTGCGCCAATAGTTCCGAATCGGTCCGGGGCAAGCTCATGCCAAACATTGATCCGAACAATGCCATGTCGGCGATCAATGACTTTCTGCGCAGGGAAAAACCGATCCGCAGAAATATTCTGGTGGTGGACGATTCCGATTTCATGCGGGCCAGGATTGTCAGGCTGCTTTCGGAGAATTACGAAGTGTCGGAGGCCGGTTCCAGCATAGCCGCCATTCAGAGCATCGCAGTGAAAAAACCCGATCTGATCGTACTGGATTATGAGATGCCGGTCTGTGACGGCAGGCAGGTTCTGGAAATGATCCGCTCGGAAAAGAATACCGCCGACCTGCCCGTGGTATTTCTCACAGGCAAGGGAGACCGTGAGAGCGTTCAGAAGGTCATGGCGCTAAAGCCCGAAGGGTATCTGCTTAAGTCTATGCCGGATATGGAAATCATGAAATATATTGACACTTTCTTCGCAAAAAGAGGGGCGAAATAACACTCATTGGGCATATCAAATCAAAACACTGCGGGGCGCGGGCATATGGAAATATGCTTCCGCGCCCCGCTTTTTAGAGCATGTAAAAGAATTTTCGCCCACCTGGAATAGCCGGAAATCCGATATTAACAAGGACTCGTGACACTGCCCGCCCCCGGCTTCTGGAACAAGGCGGCAGGTAAGCAGATTTACTCCTCATACTCTATAGTCAGATCTTTTATATATTTTCTCTCCATATCATGGCGTTTCCTGCGGTTTTCCACCGTGTCAAAGACAATGGAAAAATCATAGTCCGCCGGGTAGAGTCTGTCCGCTGCCACATGGAACTTCACCCGCTTGTGATTAATCCAAATTTTGCGGTCCGGCAGCTGCACACGCAAGCAGCCCTTGTCATTCACCGGCTCGCAGACAATGCCGATCTTATGATCGGGGAAGATCATCACACTGTCTCCCCGCTGGAATTTACGGGACAGGTCTTTCTGCCTGACAGAGGGACTGTCTCTCTGGATGCGGGGACCGGGGGATATGTTCCATTCCCGTTCCTTCAGACGACTGCATTTCTCCGAATCCCTTTCCGATTCCCCCAAAGCATGGCCATCCGCCATATTACCATAAGCTGCTTTCTTTGCAATATCCAGCATGAACCGTGGCATCCCCAGTCTCTCGGCTATTGCCAATGCGCAGGAGGCCCCCGCCTCCCCGATGACCATGCGGTACAACGGCTGCAGGCTCTCCTGATCAAAGGTCATACGGGCGTTTATCACGCCTTCGGTCCGAGCGGCATATTCCTTGATCTCCGGATAGTGAGTAGTCACCAGGAACAGACAGCCGCTCTTCCTCAGAGCCTCCAAAATGGCAATGGCAATCCCCATGCCCTCGGTGGGGTCCGTACCAGATCCCAACTCATCCATAATCACCAGGCTCTCGCCGTTGACCCGGCCCAGGATTGTCAGCACATTGGTGATATGGGCCGAAAAGGTGGACAGATTCTCCGCCAGGTTCTGCCCGTCTCCGATATCGCACAGGTACTGGCTGTTCATGCACACCCAGGCCTCTTTGCAGGGCACATGAAGCCCCCACTGGGCCAACATGCAGCACAGAACCACGGTTTTCAGCGCCACGGTTTTGCCCCCGGTGTTGGGGCCGGTGATCACCACACCACGATAAGTCTCACTGCAGCCCCCGCCATCCTCAGACGTAAACTGCGAAGGTGCTTTCTCGGCAATGTCTTCACCAAGCCTAAAATCCAGCGGCACGGCTACGGTCCGATCCATCAGCGGATGCCTGGCTCCCACCAGCCGAATCCTCCTCTCCGTGTTGATGACCGGGGCCACACAGTCCCATTCCATGCTGAGTTTCCCCTTGGAAAAAGCGTAGTCCAGCCGCTCCATGATCCGACTGTTCTCCCGGAACGCCCCCAACTGCTCCCCTATCATCGCCGTCAAAGTATATAGTATCCGCCGCACCTCATTGTCTTCCTGAATCAGCAGCATGGACAGTTCCTCCTCATATTTCTGCACTGCCGCAGGCTCTATAAACAACGTGTTGCCAGTGGAGGACTTGTCTATGACACTGCCGCTTATGCGGAATTTGTACTCCTTTTTCACAGGAACACACAAGTGCCCGCTGCGCATGACACAGAAGCTGTCCGACATGCACTCCTTATGAGTGCGCAGTATACTCTCCGCCTTTTCCTTGCGCTTCTCCTGAGTGCGCTGGATCTGGCAGCGCAGGTCAAAAAGCTCCCGTGTGGCGCGATCCTCCACCTGCCCGCCTCGGATCTGCCGGTGAATCTGCTCCCGGATCTCTCCCAGGGGCTGCAAATTTTCCCCATAGTAGGCCAGGGGAATCTGATACTGCTGTCCCCTGGTCAGATAATCCTGCATTCGTCTCACCGCCGAGAGCGCGGCCTCCGCCTGCTCCAGCTGCTGCGGTGTCAACATATCCCCCTTTTCCGCAATCAGCAAAATCTGCTCCATTCCCTCCAGAGACACCAGCGGCGGTGTGCCGAATTTCTCCAGCAGCTGACGACTCTCCGTGGTCTCCCGCAAAGCCGCGGACAACTCCCTCTCCGCCAGGATGGGCTCCGCCGCCTCTACCCTGCCCCGGGCGGCGGCTGTCAGCGCCAGCCCCGCCCATATTTCCTTGATTTTCTCCAACTCCAGGCCGGAGGTTGTCTTATTATTTTGATATTTCTCCATTTTTCTACTCCTTATTGCATATTCTTGATTATGCTTCATTTTTTCCTCCCTTACTGCTCTAAATTCCGTATGCTCCCTCTGCCCGCTTCCATAGACAAACAAAAAGACCATGAAACTCCTGCCCCACAGGTTTGCTTCATGGTCCTGATCCTGTTCAGAGACTCCAAAATCCCAGCCGTATCTCCGGCACAAAAAGAGCATGACCAAACAGCCATGCTCCTGAATCTCTCAATCTATCAACTTCGGAAATATTTGTCAGCACATTGTAAGGCAGAAAAGAGGGCAGACTCCTAGTGTGTCAGCGCCCGCAAACAAGCGGCCACACATACCCTCTGCAATATTTACTTGCAGTTTTCCTCCATTACAAACACAATCGACAAACAAACTTCCTCCTATATAATATGTTCTGCAGTGGTCTCCCGGTGGGCGACCTTCTATATCTTCACCATTATACACCTTACACCCCACAAGTGCAAGCTTTTTTCACTCTTGGCATGGCAATGTGCTTTTAACTACTTGCGATACATTCTCCATATCACATACCCGAATGCACCGGATATCAGCAGCAGCAGCGCTTCCACTGCCAGCACGGGCAGAAAGCTCCCTATAATCAGTGTGAAGGCATCCAGCAGTAAGTGTGCCAGGATCGCCAGCAGATAATAGAACAGTTTTTTTCTGCTCACTGCAAGATAGACCAGGTAGGATGCGGAGATATGGAAGATAATCGCCGCCATCCTCTCCACGCCGGCCATACAGAATTGCCAGAACGGTGCAGTGCTCACAGCCATCAGTTGTGTCATAGCCAACTGGTAGGTGGTGTCGTCTACGCCGCTTATAGACAGCAGCGCGGAAATCTGCCCACTGTTGATCATCATTGCGATAACCAGGTTGGAGATACAGGCCATCCCTACCAGCAAAATCGCCTCGATGCCGCCATGACCCACGCCATACATAATGGCATTCTGTTTATTCAGATGCTTTCTCATACACAGCTTCATGGCCAGAAAACGGCCCGTCTCCTCAAAGACCCCCGCTGCCAGTCCGCCATACAGGGCATAGAGCCAGATATTGCCCGTCAGCGCCGTACCGGCTGCTTTAAACACTATGGCGTGCAAAATCCGCTCCAGAATCATGGCAAACAAAACAAATGTAGCCGCTCCTATGAAAAAGCTGGAGATCCGCGCCTTTGTTTTTCGACATACAACAATGCACAGAACTATGGGGACCCCCACAGATATAGCCAGAGAAACCATCATGCATACAATGCTGGCTGTTGGAACATTTGGTATCGCTATATTCTCTAACATGTTTTCTCCTCCTTTATGTTAATACGCATCTGTCCCATTCCTTTTACACGGTTCCGCCAAACTACAATGACTTATATTTAACTGCCGTGCCATAAGCAATCACCTCCGCCGCCCCGGCCATGACCTGGGATGAGCCATACATAATGCCGATCACGGCATCCGCCCCCAGTTCTTTGGCCTCGTCCACCATGCGTTTCATGGCAATCTGTCTGGCCTCGTTCAGCATCTCGGTGTAACCCATGATCTCTCCGCCCACAAACGTTTTCATGCCCGCCATAAAATCCCTGCCGATATTTTTGGTCTGTACCACCGTGCCCTTTACCAAGCCCAGCGCCTCAATCTCCTGTCCTGGAATATAGTCAATACTTAGAAGCTTCATCCTCTTCTCCTCCTTTAATCTCCCTGATTCTGCCCACCAGGGCCGCAATCAGGCCGGCACAAGTCACTACGGTGACTCCCAGAAAGAACAGCAGCGCCCACAATGGTATGTGAGTCGACCGCCCGGCCCACAAAATAACGCCCACCGGCGCCAGCGTCAGTAGCAGCATCACTCCGGCGCCCATTATGGCCCCACGCTGTTTTATCCTATGGATATCTCTGTGAGTCTCATCCATAAACATCACTCCTTCCTGCTCCAGCCTATCCATCTGTTCCAGACAGCCGTCCACATCCAGAGTCTCCAGGCAGGGTCTGCCCTCCAGCAGCTGCCTGCAGTACAGCTGCGTCCTGTGGATACTTTCCTTCTGATGCTCCAGCTGCACCTGTTGGCGCTCCAGAACATCCTCCAGAGTGAACTTTCCGTGAAAAAGCTGTTTGATATCTTCAATAGGTACAGATAGCCTGCGCAGCAGCCGGATCTGTTTAAGGCGCTTCACATCCTCCATGCCGTATTCCCGATATCCGTTTTCCGATCGGCCTACACTGAGCAAGCCCTGCTCTTCATAAAAACGAATATTCTTGCGGGTGATATCCACCAACTCCTCCACCTGTTTGATCTTCATTGCGGATTCCTTTCCCTGCCAAAGGTCCTTTCCATCTGCCTGGCAGCTTATTTATACACCTTCCACCAGGTGGAAAGTCAAGTGTTTTTTTGCATCTCCCAGCAAAATTCCTGTGCCAGAACTGTATCAAACTCTATCGCCGCATCCCCGCGGTATGTATCCAGAGCATCCCGTATCAGGACATGATATTTATCCGGCAGATTGGCCAGACCCCATTCTCCCCCCTGCCGCTTGGAGAGAACCAAATTCTCCTTCACATAGGCAATCACCCGGCACAGGTTTAAAATCACATACACGGGATTGTCCGACACATCTTCCGCGGCGTTCTCCACATCCTGCCGGATACTATCCAGATACGCCTCCCGCGGCACTTCTCCGAAAACCTTCTCCGGGTTGGGACCCGTCAGCGCTATCCCATATTTTCGGACAATCATAAAGTGCGCCGCCAGATCCGGATCCGTGCCGTTCATACGCCGGACATAATCCTCCGGATCGCCCTGCCACCATGCCAAATGTGCCGGTGAAAAATGCAGTTCAAAGGGTGTGGGGTATACAAAGTGTCTGCAAACCTCTTCCTTCACTACGCTGAGTTCCAGCCCCTTTTTCGGTGCCCGGGCGTTCAGTTCCACCACGATTTCCATAAACCGCCTTTTCTGAGCGTCGGTCATCTCCCGATTTATCACCAACAACAGATCTATGTCACTCTTTTCCGGGTTAAAACAGCCCATGGCCAGGGATCCGTGGAGATATACGCCCCTCAGGGCATCTCCCAGGATGTCCTTTGCCGCCGAGGTAATGCTGCACAGCAAATCCTCAAAAGGTATTTTCATAGTCTCACATCCTCCCGCAGAAGCCCCAAACGCCGCTGCAGCATCTCGTACTCCTGCTCTCTGCCCTCAAACCATTCCGAATCTATATCGGCAGTCTGATTTAGGCGACTTGCCGCTGCGTCGGATCCCGTTTTTGTACATATCGACCAGCCACGTCACTCGCAGAGAACATTTCGTAATTGCCTATATAGACATTACGCGCTGTTCACCCAGTCATACCAGCCTCTCTCTCCCATCCAGCACCGCCTCCGCCAGTGTATCCCCCTCATAACGAAGCTTTAAGGAAAAAAAGTCTTGCCGCTCCTCCAGCAGGCGGAAAAAAATCCTGTCTCCCTCCCAGATAGGCAGCTGCTCCACCTTCACTTTGGGTACCCACTCCAACTCCCCCTCATTGCAGGCATGCATTATTCCTGTAAACCCTTCCGCCGTATACAGGAACATATACTCCGCAGGGTAAGTATCCGTCATGAAAGTGATCACTCCCCGCAGACGGTAATCCGTCAAGGTCAGTCCCGTCTCCTCCATCACTTCCCGCAGCAGGCACTCCTCCGGCGACTCTCCCTCCTCAAAATGACCGCCCACACCGATCCACTTATCCCTATTGATATCCCGCTCCTTCTTCACCCGGTGCATCATCAGATAGGCATCATCCCGCTCAATATAGCACAATGTAGTCAAATTCCTCGCCATATTTTTCTCCTGTTAAATTTTCCTCTTGACCCGCGCCCCACTGTCCTGTCCCCTTACTCCTGCTCCTGTGCCGGGGCCTGTGTCAAATAACTGCTGACGCAATACAGCACCTGTCCTCCATACTCCACCCGGGACCATCCCACCTCCGTGTTGATCCCGGTGCGCACCACCACATCCCCATAGCGGATAGTGGCTACCACCGCCGCGTCCGGGTTGGTCACACTGGGCAGCGCCCGCAGATTGGTCTCAATCTTGGCCGTCATCAGTTCATAGCAGTCGGTAAACTTAGTCTTGATCCCATCGTCCTGTGCCGCCGGATCGGGCGCAGGCTCTGGCTCTGCCACATGATAGGATAAATCCGTGGTCAGCAGATTCGTCACCGCGTAACACACCTGATCCTGATAGACCAGCCTCGACCAGCCGCTGTCACTGATGCCCGTGCGCCGGGCCGTATCCCCGTTTTTCAGCGTCCACAGCACCGTGCTGTCCTGTCCCTGACCGGGAATATCCCGCAGATTGGTGGCCTCCTTGGCCGTCACCGTCTCATCCACCTCCATAAAGTACATCAATGCTTCCACATCTGCGTAAGCCTGATCCGGAGCCTGTCCGTTTACAGCCTCCGCCGCCCCCTCATAGCCAAAGTACGCCACGTTCACATCCACAGGCTGGGAAATCCCCGGCAGGCTGCCTTGGTTGGTATACTGCCACATGGCATGGGCGCCCCCATAGGACGACCTTTCCGTTTGCGGATAGGGCAGAGCCGGATACTGAGACACCCACACCTTATAAGACTGTTCGATTCTGTCCATATCCCAATGATTGCTGCCTGTCATCGCATAGCTGGAACCATAAAACATGGGGGTATACCCCTGCCTGTAAATCTCCTCCATAAAGGCAATGGCAATGTCTGTCCGCTTCTCTTTGCCCAGATCATAAAGCACACTGCCCTCCCGCTCGTATCCCTCGCAGTCAAAGGCCACAGGATACGTAATCTGGTACTGGGATATATATTCCGCCACCCACAAGGCTTCTTCCCTGGCTTCCTCCTCCGTGGAGGCCGTGGAAAAGAAATACACGCCCACCTGGACGCCTGCCGCCTGGGCTTCCTGCATATTGTAACGGGCATTGGTGTCGGCATAGATCTCTCTGTCCTCCTCCGAACTGCGGTACCCCACCCGGATCATGGCAAAATCAATCCCCGTCTCCGCCACCTGGCTCCAGTCTATCGTCCCCTGATACCGGGACACATCAATGCCGATAGTCACACGCTGCTGTTCCTGTACCCGCTCCGACACCAACAGCCGGGCCACATCCACCTGACTGCCTTGCTCCTGGGCCGTCGGGTCCTGGGGATCGCTTTCATCGGCTGCGGCCATATCATCCGCATTGCCTGCCTCTACACTCACAGGACTTTCCACAGATGCTTCATTCTTCTCACCTGTCCCGCTCTCTGTCTGATGGTCTGAAGCATCCGGTACTGTTTCGGAGATCATACTGCCGCTTTCTCCCGAACCCATCTCTTCCTCATCGTGTCTTTGCAGCAGAACCATCACCAACAATATCACCACAATAAGGACAACCACCGCCAGCAATGGTATTAATTTAATCCACCCGTGAGATCCACTGCCCTTTTCTTCCCAATCATCTTCATAATCCATATGGCTAGCCTCCATCCTTTTTCTGCACCAGTCCCGGCCGCCGCTCTGCCAGTACCTTTTACCTACACTCCCTTGGCCACTTCTTTGGAGCGCAGCTTCTTCACTTCATACAGCTGTTCGTCCGCCACGCTCAGCGCCTCCTCCAGCGTCATACCGCTGTCCGGCTTTACCACACAGGCTCCGGCCGATATGGTGACATTGTATACCTTGTCGGTGCCTTCATTAAAGGATTGGAAGGCCGCATACAATGCCGCCAGTGTCTCCAGCCCTCCATCTGATCCGTCATAGGGGCAGACATAGGCAAATTCATCTCCGCCGATGCGGCCTGCCACGCCGTCCTTTCCGGCGGCCCCGGCCAGCCTGTCGGCAATGACTTTCAGAGAAAAATCCCCCTCCTCATGCCCATAGCGGTCATTGATGATCTTCAGATTATTCATATCCGCATAGACCACCAGTGCATCCCTGCCCTGTCGGTGACAGCGCTTCTGTTTTATCAGACATTCCAATCCTCCCCTGACACCGGAAAAATTGTCGCGCTCAAGCGGACTTCTGCGTGGCTGTTATTCTTACGAATACTATACGACGAAAGGGATATAACTGTCAAGAACTGCGACGGAAATGGCAGAGCAAAACGCAAAGGGCGGCACAACTATATCTGCCATGGACTGCATTGTGACTCATTTGGCAGAGGTGATCCTGCAGTTTTATGACCGGATTCTAAACCGCCAGTTCACTGCCGATCTTGTGGACATAATGCGCAGGCGCTATCCGGCTGTCGCAGGCGGTGTGATGCCCCAGCATGTAAATCTGGCCCACCTGCAGAAGGTGCTTGCCGGACTGGTTACCGCAAGAGTGCCTGTCAATCGTTTGGATTACATTATAGAATATTTGGAAGAACATCCCATAGACGAACAGAGGGAAACCGAAAAGGCAATCGCCGCATTGACCAAGGAATTATGTTAAAAAAACTGCTACGTCATATGACGTAGCAGTTTTCTGCTCTTTCTATTTTTTGTAGTCACAGGAAGGTTCATTGCCCGCTGCACTCAAGCTGGACATGCTCTTGTAGAAATTATAAGCTTTGGCCGAATTTTGAAGACTTCTGTGCATACTGCTTCTCTCTCTGGAAAAGAAACCTTCAATCAGGGATTTATTCCGGGCCTCCTGCGCCTGTATAGAAATACCCAAGTCTGTAATCTCTTTGATCTGCTGCTGGAGTACCCGAATCTGGTCTGCGTATTTCTCCCGGTTATCCTGAAGTTCTCTGGATAACTTTTCATACATGGCTTCAAATCCGTCATCCAGCTGTGTCAACTTCTGAACCAGCCGTCCCTTCTCCTCTATGGCTTCATCAAAGAGGGACATATCCACCTCATCCGCCATAAAGACTGCCTCCTGCTTTCTGTTATATTCCTGTATCTCCAGAAGCACCCGGCGTTTTGCCACCAGACTCTCCTGCAATATGCTTAACTGGCTCTCCATCAATTAGCCCCTTTCACCTGATTAATTCGCATAACCTCTTTCCAGGTATCCCGGACAGAATGCAGATGCATATTGATCTCCTCCAGAATCTCCTTATCCTTTTTCAAATTAGCTTCCACCAGGCGCTGCGACAGATAGACATAGATATTCTCAAAATCCTGCGCTACCGGGTATTTCATATCCAAAGTCTGGCGCAGATAATCTATAATCCTCTGAACCTTTACAATATTGGTGTGCGCTTTGGGGATATCCCTCTGTTCTACCGCCACAATGGCTACATTGCAGAACTTGATCGCCCCCTCATAGAGCATCAGGGTCAACTCCGCCGGAGATGCCGTAAGTACCTTGCTGTTATTGTATTGTGCGTACACATCAGGCAATGCCATATCATGAGCCTCCCAATAAGGATGTCACCGCGTTAGCGCCGCTCTGCATCTTGGCCAGTGCAGTCTCCATCGCAGCAAACTTCTTGTACCACTTATCCTCGTAGTCGTTCAACTTCTTCTCCTGTTCCTTGATCTTGGTGGTATAGTCATCATAATCAGACTTCATCTTCTTGTCATCATAGAAACTGCCAAAGCTGCGGTAACCCTTCACGGACGAAGACATTTCACTCATCTCGTCATACAAGTTCTGGGACAGCTTGGTAAAGAAGCTGATGACCGTATCCGGGTCATTGGCAATCATGCCCTTCAGCTTATCCGCATTACCTGATGTATCTGCGTCGTCCGGGTCGCCTGCGATATGATAAGCGTTCCGCTCATTATCCTGTGCCTCAAAATATCCCAGCGTCTCGATACCAAAATCATGGAGATACAGAGTCTTTCCCCCTACCTCTATACCGCCCGACATAACCGCTCTCATAGTAGAACTGATGGAACTCAGATTCTCATCCCTTCTCAGCAGGGCATCTTTAATCTTCTTCTCATATTCTTCTATCTCGCTGTCAGACAGGGCATCCTTCTCCTCTGTAGTCAGCGGCTCATAGCCCTTGGCGGAATCCGCATTGTACAGCTTATCCATCTCGTTAATGATGGCGTTGTACTCCTTCAGGAAATTCTTAACCATGTCATAGATGCCGTCGGTATCCTGCTGGGTGGTAACTGTGATCTCCTCCTGTGTCACATCCAAAGCAGTGAAGGTCAATCCGTTGATAGCAAATGTGTTGTTCTTGCTCTCGAACTTTGCACCGTTCAAATAAATCACAGCATCCTGACCATTGATCTTGTTGTAGCCGTCTGAAGATGCCTCCAAACCTAATGCCTTTAATGCATCCTCTCCTGCGCCGGTGGCTGTAATCTGAAAATCACTGGCAGCGCCTGACTCCTTGGCACTAATAAAAAATCTCTGATTATTCTCATCAAAATTTGCATTTAACCCTGCGCTCTTCAACTGGGTCAATACATCTGAGATGGTTGTATTTTCATCCACCTGAATGTCCACAGATGTCTCGCCACTCTTGACGTTAAAGGTACCTGCATCGGTTACCCCAAGATCTCCCAGTTTGGTCATTGCGGTCACTTTTTCTCCGCTGGCGCTTTCCACGCTGCCTCCTGTGAGGTAACTGGTTTTGGCAAGTCTGTCAATCTTTAAACTCTGCACGCCGTTCATGGCATCCTCGCCAGTGATCACGCTGACGGCATTGGGATTGGACACCTTAGTAGTCTTCTTGCTGTAAGCGTCCGAAAAACGCATACTGCTCAAATACTTTGACTGCAGATTCTTCAGCTTGGCGTTCAACCCCTTCCAAACATCCTGCTTCCACCCCAGCTTGGTCTGGGCTTTCTTGGTATTATCCACCTTGGTCCGCTTAGCCGCTACCAGCTGCTGAATCATACTCTCCGTATCCATGCCGGACATCAATCCGGTAAGTCTCATTGCCATATCTGTCTCCTCCTATCTTCTCTCGTCCACCAGGATTCCCGCCATCTCCCATACCTTGGCGATCATATCCAATGTCTTCTCGGGCGGGAACTCCTTCAGTACTTCCTTGGTGTCTTTGTCCACAATCTTGATGGTAACACGATTGGTTCCCTCGTGCATACCGAACACGGCTTCCGAATGGGCCATCATGCTCTTATTCAGCTGCTCCACGGCGCGTTTGATCTGATCATTGGTGAACTGCTGTTGCTGCTGCTGCTCGCCGCTGTTGCCGCCGGCATTCCCCTTGCTCTGTCCCTCGGCCACCACGCTTACCGTGTTGTCCACTTGAGCGGCCTCCTGAGCCGTATTGCTCTGGGACTCAATACTAGGCGCTTTGGTCTGCGCCACAGGCTTGGGTGCACTTACACTCTGAGCCTGTACACTCATAATACTTCCTAACGGTTCAATTGCCATAACTACACCTCCATGTGTCTCTGTATGTCGTCATCCTTATACGACACTTATTAATTTTCTTAAAGTTATTATCGGATGCGGCAATTAAAAAAATTAGGTTTTTTTATTAAAAAGATGGAAATTGCACAAACCGCCCATGGGTTTATATCAGCAGATCCTTCAGTGCCGCCATGCCCTCGGCGCTGGCTGCCTCCTGATTGGCCTCCTGAATCTGCACATAGACCTCCTTGCGGTAGATGGGCACCTCCTTGGGAGCAGTGACGCCGATTTTAACCTGGTCGCCCTTCACTTCCAGAATCGTAATCTCAATATTATTGTTGACAATGATCGCCTCGTTCTTCTTTCTGGATAATGCCAGCATCTCAGTCACCTGCCTTTCTGGACTGCAGGATCTCATAGATGGGGAAACGCACCGGATAGCTGTCGGTATCTACAATGATCTGACAAGCCTTGCGTTCATCCACATTGATGATTATGGGACCCTGCAGATTGACACTCATCTGCTTTAAATCGGAAGGAACCCTCACCGTCACCAACACCAGCAAATTGTCCGAATTCACCTCACCGATTCCGGTCAGCAGTTCGTCGTCGATCTCGGGGTTGTAGTCCTCCTTCACCATCAGGGGATCTATCACTGTCATGGCAAATCCCGGCTCCTCCAGGGACTGAAGCCAGCGGATACCGGCGGACACTCCCTTCTCCTCGTCGTGGAGCAGAGTAAATCTCTTCATATCAGGGAATCCGATAATGCCACCCGGAAAGGTGATGATTTTGTCGTCCGTAATTTCCACTTGGCCAAATGCCTTGGTTTCGATTATCATAGTAAGCTCCTCTCTATCTGAAGAATATTTTAGGTAATTGCGAAACGTTCTCCGCAAGTGACGTGGCTGGTCAATATATA
>CAJUCT010000017.1:19535-83318 GCA_910585015.1 uncultured Acetatifactor sp. | reverse complement strand
AGAGGTAAGTTTGGAAGTGAAACTTCCAAATACGCATTAACGCAATATCGCAGGCTCGGCCTGCGATATGCAGGGAAAAGGTAAGTATGAGGGAGCAAGGAAATAATGAAAAGAATAGCCAGATTTCATAAGGTCAGTGCGGAACAATTTGCGTCTGCGGTGAGGGAGGAGTTCCCGGAACATTCCGATGAGGAGATAGGGGATATCTACGCGTCCATAAGACTGCCCCGCCGGGCCACCAAGGGCAGCGCGGGGTATGACTTTTATTCCCCTTTTGCCTTTTCATTGGAGCCAGGTGCCTCCATAAAGGTGCCTACGGGCATAAGGGCAGAGATGGAAGAGAACTGGGTACTGAAGCTCTATCCCCGCAGCGGTCTGGGATTCAAGTATCGCCTGCAGTTGAATAACACGGTGGGCATTATAGACAGCGACTACTTTTATTCGGATAATGAGGGACATATTATGGCTAAGATCACCAATGACTCACGGGAAGGCAAAACCATGGAAATCAGTGCAGGCATGGGCTTCATGCAGGGAATTTTCCTGGAATACGGCATTACCGTGGATGATGATGCCAGAGGGATCCGCAATGGAGGCTTCGGGAGCACCACAAAGCAGTAACAATAACCAGCAACCCTTTACAAGAGACTACAGGAAAAAGAACTGCCAAACCCTGCAAACAACGCCGCCCTGGCAACAAGGCGGCGTTTTATTTATATTTCCTCTGTTACATATAATTTTTCCGTCATTTTGATGGAAAAAGAGCCAATGTTAATTTGCGTTGCTTGTGGCAACGGGCAGTTTTGCCTATAATAATGGCAACAACTTAGGCAATTGCGAAACTCCCTTTCCGGGAACAGTGGATGGGCAATATATACAAAATAAGGGCGACTGGCCACTGCATCGGAGCCCGTTTTTGTATATATTGACCAGCCACGTCACTTGCGGAGAACGTTTCGCAATTACCTAAATGGCAACAACTAAAAGAGAGGAGACTATTACTAATGCTCAACAAAAATTTAAAAGCAATCAGAAAATCAAAAGGACTTTCGCAGCAAGAGCTTGCTATCAAGCTGAACGTGGTGCGGCAAACAGTTTCGAAATGGGAGCAGGGATTGTCAGTTCCCGATTCTGATATGTTGATCTCCATATCGGAAGTGCTTGAAACTTCCGTGAGTACGTTGCTTGGAGAAAATGTCATTGAGTCGAAAGCTGATGATCTAAAGGCAATTTCTGCAAAACTGGAGGTGATAAATTTGCAACTTGCACAGACAAAAACCACAAAGAGAAGGATTCTACATTGGCTTCTTATCGTATTGTGCGTAATCATAGCAGCGACTTTTGCAATCTTATTGGAATTAGAAAGTCCTTATCTGGGATGGGATTATAGTGATCCTGAAACCGCCGTTCTCGGAGTGACATTTCACTCATTCGAATGGCTGCTTGTCAGAGTAGCGCCGATTATTTTTATTGGTGCAATCATTGGCATTTTCTTGACACGTAAAAAAGAATAAAACGTGGGTACGCATTGCGGCTATCCGGTTCATACCCTCAAAATGCAATCCTTCCTATGGATCGTACCACGGCTGAAATCTCGGTAGGACCGGCATTTTAATAATTTACAAAAACAAGATTTTGTGGTAACATGAGAAACGGATACATCCTGTGGTGTGTCCGTTTTGTAATGTCCAAAAGAAACCAAAGATGCCGCCCTGCGGCGGAAGTGAGGTAGATGTGAACCAAGATATAAAAGTAGATGATCTGACCCCCATGATGCAGCAGTATCTGGAGACTAAGGAGGAGTATTCGGACTGCATATTGTTTTATCGGCTGGGTGATTTCTATGAGATGTTTTTTGACGACGCGCTGACAGCCTCCAGAGAACTGGAGATCACGCTGACGGGAAAGAGTTGCGGTCTGGAGGAGCGCGCCCCCATGTGCGGCGTACCCTATCATGCGGTGGAGAACTATCTGAGCAAGCTGGTGGCCAAGGGCTACAAGGTTGCTATCTGCGAGCAGGTGGAGGATCCCAAACAGGCAAAGGGGCTGGTAAAGCGGGAAGTGGTGCGGATCGTCACTCCTGGCACCAATCTGAACATGCAGTCTCTGGAGGAGGGCAAAAATAATTACCTGATGTGCGTCACCTTCACCCCTGCAGGCATCGGCCTGGCGGCGGCGGATGTGACCACCGGCGATTTCTATATGACGGAAGTGGAGGATCTGCGGCGGCTCATGGATGAACTGATGAAATATGAGCCCTCGGAAATAATCTGTAATGACGCCTTTCTGGTCAGCGGTATGGACATCGGAGATATGCGGGGAAGGCTGCACATTGCGGTCAGTGCGGTGGACGCCCACTATTTTGACGATCAGATCTGTGTGCAGAGCATTCTGCGCCATTTTAAAGTAAAGAGCCTGATCGGCCTGGGGCTGGAGGATTTCCCCATCGGCACCATCGCCGCGGGGGCGCTGCTGCATTATCTGTATGACACACAGAAAACAGAACTGGGTCACATCGCCCATATTCATTCCTATCTGGCCACCAAGTTCATGCTGTTGGATTCCTCCACCAGGCGGAATCTGGAACTGGCGGAAACACTGCGTGAAAAGCAGAAGCGAGGTTCCCTTCTGTGGGTGCTGGACAAGACCAAAACGGCCATGGGGGCCCGCACTCTGCGCAGCTATCTGGAACAGCCTTTGATCGAAAAGGCGGAGATGGAAAAACGGTTGGATGCCATCGAGGAGTTAAACGGGGACGCGGTATCCAGGGACGAACTGCGGGAGTACTTAAACCCCATCTATGATCTGGAACGGCTGCTTAGCAAGGTGACTTACAAGACCGCCAACCCCCGGGATCTGCTGGCTTTTCGCAACTCTCTGGAGATGCTGCCGCCGATCCGGAAAGTGCTGACGGGCTTTCGGAAAGAATTGCTGACAAATATCGCCGGGGATATGGACTGCCTGGAGGATCTGTCTACTCTGATAGACAGCGCCATTGAAGAGGAGCCTCCCATCACCATCCGGGAAGGCGGCATCATTAAGGACGGCTATGACGAAACCATCGACATGCTGCGCAGCGCCAAGCGGGACGGCAAGATGTGGCTGGCCCAGTTGGAGGAGCAGGACCGGGAGCGCACGGGCATTAAAAACCTGAAGATCAAGTACAACAAAGTGTTCGGCTATTATTTTGAGGTGACCAATTCCTTTAAGGACCTGGTGCCGGAGGACTATGTGCGCAAGCAGACTCTGGCCAATGCGGAGCGGTACACCACTCCACGGCTGAAGGAACTGGAGGATACCATACTGAACGCGGAGGACAAGCTGTCGGCGCTGGAGTATGATGTTTTCTGCCGTATCAGGGATACCATTGCCGGGGAGATAGAGCGGATACAGCGCACAGCCAAGGCGGTGGCGGGTCTGGATGTGTTTGCTTCTCTGGCCTATGTGGCAGAGCGGAACCATTATGTGCGTCCCGCTCTGAACGAGAAGGGTGTCATAGACATCCGGGACGGCAGACATCCCGTGGTGGAACAGATGATTGACCATGAGATGTTTATCTCCAACGACACACTGCTGGACAATTGTCACCACTGCATCTCTGTAATCACCGGCCCCAATATGGCGGGAAAATCCACCTATATGCGCCAGACGGCGCTGATCGTGCTGATGGCCCAGATGGGCTCCTTTGTGCCGGCGGGCAGCGCCAACATCGGCATTGTGGACCGTATTTTTACCCGTGTGGGAGCCTCGGACGACCTGGCCAGCGGTCAGTCCACTTTCATGGTGGAGATGAACGAGGTGGCCAATATTCTCAGAAACGCCACGGCGGACAGCCTGCTTATCCTGGACGAGATCGGCAGGGGCACTTCCACTTTTGACGGGCTGAGCATCGCCTGGGCGGTTATAGAGCATATCAGCAATAAAAAGCTGCTGGGAGCCAAGACTCTTTTTGCCACCCACTACCATGAACTGACGGAGTTGGAGGGCAAGATCAGCAATGTGAACAACTACTGCATCGCCGTCAAGGAGTGCGGGGACGATATCGTGTTTCTGCGCAAGATCGTCAAGGGCGGCGCGGACCGCAGCTACGGCATCCAGGTGGCCAAGCTGGCGGGAGTGCCTGACATGGTCATTGATCGGGCCAAGGAGATTGCCGAGCAGCTGTCGGACAATGACATCACGGAGAAGGTGCAGAGCATCGCCGTGGACCACAAAGGGGAAGGAAGGATCAAAAAAGTACCCCGTTACGATGAGGTGGACCTGGCCCAAATGTCCCTCTTCGACACGGTGTCCGACGAGGATGTGGTGAAGGAACTGACGGAGATCGATATCACGGTGATGACGCCTTTAGACGCCATGAACACCCTGTACCGGTTGCAGAATAAGCTGAAAAACCGATATAAGGGGTATTAGCGGTACATAGAGCAGTTCTACGTGCATCAACGTATATGGAGCTTTTGTTTGATTCTGATTGAACCGGTTTGGGAGGAAAAGAGAGATGAACCAGATACAGGTACTGGATTCGGAGACCATAGACAGGATCGCTGCCGGTGAGGTTGTGGAACGCCCCGCCAGCGTGGTAAAAGAACTGGTGGAGAACGCTATTGATGCCGGAGCCAGTTCTATCACCGTGGAGATCAAAGACGGGGGCATAAGCTTCATACGCATCACGGACAACGGAACGGGCATCCCCCGGGATCAGCTGCGAACCGCTTTTTTGCGCCATGCCACCAGCAAGATCCGGGGTGCGGAGGATCTGATCGGCATCGCCAGCCTGGGCTTTCGGGGTGAGGCTCTCTCCAGCATCTGCGCAGTGGCCATGGTGGAGGTCATCACCAAGACGGCGGAGGCTCTCACCGGCACTCATCTGGTGATGGAGGGGCCTAAAGAGACCGCGTTTGAGGAGGTGGGGGCTCCCACAGGCACCACTTTCCTGATTCGCAACCTCTTTTTCAATACCCCTGTGCGGCGCAAATTTCTGAAGAGCCCCACCACGGAGGCGGGCTATATCATTGACTTGATGGAGCATATGGCTCTGTCCCGGCCGGATATCTCCTTTAAATTCCAGGTGGGCAGCCAGACCCGATTCTACACTTCAGGAAACGGGGAACTTCGGGAGGTGATCTATCGGATCTACGGCAGAGATATGATCCAGAATTTGGTGCCTTTTTCTTTGGAGACGGAGGAGTTACAGATTGACGGTTACCTGGGCACCCCGGCTATAGTACGTTCCAACCGCAATTTTGAAGTCTATTTCCTGAACGGACGGTATATCCGCAGCAATCTGCTGGGAAAGGCCATCGAGGAGGGCTACAGAGAATACCTGATGCAGCACAAATTTCCCCTGTGTGTGCTGCACATGAAATTAAAGGACATCTCCAAGGTGGACGTGAATGTGCATCCCAACAAGATGGAGGTGCGCTTTTTGGACGGTCCCGGCATTTTTGGGGCCGTGTCTGCTGGAATCCGGGAGAGACTGAGAAACCGGGAGATGATCCCTGCCGTGGGTCTGGACGGGAAACAGCCCTCGGACAGAGAGATGCAGCTTTTGCAGGAAATGTCCCGTCAGGGGAAGCCTGCCCAGGGAGTCGGCAGAGGACCGTATGGTTTCACTTCCCAAGGGTCCGGCAGCGGAAATCACGGCACAACTTCCCGAAGCACGGGCGGCGAGCATTGCAGCACAACTTCCCGAAGCACTGGCGGCGAGCATTGCAGCACAACTTCCCGAAGCACGGGCAGCGAGCATTGCAGCACAACTTCCCGAAGCACTGACAGCGAGCATTGCAGCACAACTTCCCGAAGCACGGGCAGCGAGCATTGCAGCACAACTTCCCAAAGTTCTGATAGCAAGCATCATGGTACGGCTTCTCAAAGTTCTGGCAGTGAAAAATGTGACACGATTCTTCAAGGTATTGATGAAATTCGGCAGGACGCCATTGCTCAAAATTCCGCAGGGATACAACCGAATGCGGTCCCTCAGAACTCTACAGCGGGACAACAGCAGCCGCTGCCGCAGGATATGGCCCCCGAACAACAAGAAAACTCCTTATGCAAAGCCGAGGGCGGAATGCAGGAACTGCCCCTGAGCGACAAGAAGGAAAAACCTCAGGCCGCTCCGGAACCTTTCGAGGTGAACCGCACCAGGCAGTACCGGGTCATGGAAGAGATGCGCTATGAGGCAGATCGCCGACAGATGCAGGATTACCGCCAGGGGGAGTTGTTCGAGGACAAGGTGCTGACCCCGGAAAAGCGGGTGTATTTTAAGCTGATCGGCCAGGTGTTTGACACCTACTGGCTGATTGAATACGAGGACAAACTGTTCATTATCGACCAACATGCGGCCCATGAGAAAGTGAAATTTGAGCGGTTCATGAAACAGTATCACGAAAAGAGCCTGGTGACCCAGAACCTTATGCCTCCCATTATCGTGAGTCTCACAGGACAGGAGGAAACCGCTTATAAAGAGTATGCCTCCGTCTTTGCGGAGTTGGGCTTTGAGGTGGAGCCCTTCGGCGGCAGCGAATATGCCCTGCGCAGTGTGCCCGTGGATCTCTATGGCTGTCAGGAAAAGGAACTTTTCTTGTCGGTGTTGGATGATCTTTTGGAGGGGGGGATCCGGGGAGATTTGACGGCGGTGCGGGAAAAGATCGCCTCCATGTCCTGCAAAGCGGCGGTGAAGGGCAATAACCGGCTCAGCACCCAGGAGGCCCAGCAGCTAATCGACGAACTGCTGACACTGGACAATCCCTACAACTGTCCCCACGGACGGCCCACCATCATATCCATGAGTAAATATGAAATGGAGAAAAAGTTTAAGCGATGAGACCCTTGATTGTATTGACAGGCCCTACGGCGGTGGGAAAAACAGCGCTGTCCATTGAGTTGGCCAAAATGGTGGGGGGGGAGATCCTCTCCGCGGACTCCATGCAGGTCTACCGGGGCATGGACATCGGTTCCGCCAAGATCCGTCCCCGGGAGATGCAGGGTGTTCCCCACCATCTCGTTGACGTGCTGGACCCGGTTCAGGAGTTTAACGTAGTTGTGTTTCAGAAGCTGTGCAGACAGGCTATGGAGGGCATCTACGGGCGGGGGCATATCCCCATCCTCACCGGGGGGACGGGCTTTTATATCCAGGCTCTGCTGCGGGATATCGACTTTACGGAGAACGAGGAAAATACCGAGTACCGCCGTCAGTTGGAACAGCTGGCCGCAGTGAAGGGATCCCAGGTTCTGCACGAAATGCTGACCGCGGTGGACCCGGCGGCGGCGCAAGCCATCCATGCCCACAACATAAAACGCATGATCCGGGCGCTGGAATTTCATTATCTCACCGGGGAAAAAATATCGGAGCACAACGAGAGGGAGGCCGAAAGGCAATCTCCCTACAGGTACTGTTATTTTGTGTTGAATGACGACCGGGAGAAGCTATACCAGCGCATTGAAATACGGGTGGATCAGATGCTGGAAGAGGGGCTGGTGGAGGAAGTACGCCGTCTGATGGACCAGGGATGCAGGCGGGACATGGTGTCCATGCAGGGCCTGGGCTATAAGGAAATCCTGGATTATCTGGAAGGGGATATTACCCTGGAGGAGGCTGTCTATCGCATCAAGAGGGATACCCGGCATTTTGCCAAGCGGCAGTTGACCTGGTTTCGCAGGGAAAAAGATGTGATCTGGATAAATAAGCCAGATTTTGGATATGATGATAGGAAAATTCTGGAGGTTATGCGGCGGCGCCTGCAGGAGGCCGGAATTTTGCCCTCTGCGCCTTACACCGGTCAAAATATTTGAAGCCTACTGCATCGCAGAGGAATTTGCTGCGCAAATGTCCGAATGCGGGCATATATAGTAAACGACATAACAAATTTCTAACGATAAGAAAAAGAATTTGGGCAACAAGGAGTCTTTATATGAATAACAGATACGAAATGTATGAAACACTGGGAATTTCCAGGGAAGTTTACGAATATGGGGAAGCGGTGGCAGAGAGCCTTAAGGAACGCTTTGCCGGGATAGACGCCACAGCGGAATACAATCAGTTGAAGATACTAAAGGGAATGCAGTCCCGGCAGGTCAGCGAAGCCTGTCTGCTGGGCACCACAGGCTACGGCTACAACGATCTGGGCAGGGATACTCTGGAACAGGTCTACGCTTCCGTGTTCCACACTGAGGACGCCTTGGTGCGCCCCCAGATTACCTGCGGCACCCACGCCCTGGCCCTGGCCCTCATGAGCAACCTGCGGCCCGGCGACGAACTGCTTTCCCCGGTGGGAAAACCCTACGACACTCTGGAGGAAGTCATCGGCATCCGGCCCTCCAAAGGATCCTTGGCGGAATACGGCGTGACCTATGCCCAGGTGGATCTGCTGCCGGACGGCGGTTTTGACTATGACAATATCCGCCGGGCCATCAATGAACGCACCCGTCTTGTGACTATCCAGCGTTCCAAGGGCTACCAGACCCGGCCCACCCTGTCCGTGGCCGGAATCGGAGAGTTGATCGCCTTTGTAAAGGGGATCAAACCGGATGTAATCTGTATGGTGGACAACTGCTACGGGGAGTTTGTGGAGACCATGGAGCCCAGCGATGTGGGGGCGGATATGGTGGTGGGCTCCCTGATCAAGAATCCCGGCGGCGGACTGGCCCCCATCGGCGGTTATATCGCAGGCAGAAGGGAATGCGTGGAGAACGCGGCATACCGGCTGACCTCCCCGGGACTGGGCAAGGAGGTGGGTGCCTCCCTGGGAGTGCTGAAAGATTTTTATCAGGGATTTTTTCTGGCCCCCACGGTGACTGCCGGAGCCCTGAAGGGATCCATCTTTGCCGCCAACATTTACGAGGGGCTGGGATATCCGGTGGTGCCTGACGGCAGGGAGAGCAGGCACGATATCATCCAGGCCGTGACCTTTAACAATCCGGAGGGTGTGGTGGCCTTTTGCCAGGGGATCCAGGCGGCAGCCCCGGTGGACAGTCATGTGACGCCCCAGCCCTGGGATATGCCGGGTTACGATTCCCAGGTAATTATGGCGGCGGGAGCCTTTGTGTCCGGCTCCTCCATCGAACTGTCCGCGGACGGTCCCATCAAGCCGCCCTACGCAGTCTATTTCCAGGGGGGGCTGACCTGGCAGCACGCCAAATTCGGTATTCTGCGATCCTTGCAGTCTCTTGTCGATAATGGTCTGCTGCGGGCGGAAAATGTCGCCAAAGCCAGAGAAAAGTTGAAAAAATCCCTGTCATAATTCTTGGATTGGGTGTGTACAGAACTGCAAAAATATGGTAAGATAACTAATATGCTCTGCATAGACGCTATGCGCGGCATAAGCTTTACCAATGAAAGTTGAGGGAGTACTTTGAAGAGAGTCAATTGGGTATTTGTTGTTCTGGTATTGATCGGCTTTGTGATTGGCCGCTTTATCGGAACCTACTTCAGCGGGAGTTTTCTGAACTACGGGCAGACCTTTGGCCTGAGCAATCCTTTCGTGTTGGATCTTGGTTTTATCGTTCTGACCTTCGGACTGCAGATCCAGATCACCATCGCCAGTGTCATCGGCGTGGCCATCGCGCTGATCGTATATCGGTTCATCAGATAGTCCTTATGTATCCGCACATGGGAGAAGGCGGACGGGAGGACGATGAATACATTGGAAAAAGTAAGGCAGGGGGATCTGCCATACGAGAAATTTCTGCGGTTCGGGCCTGAGAGCCTGACGGAGAGCGAACTTTTGGCTATTATCCTGCGGACAGGGACCAGGGATAAGAGCGCGCTGGAACTGGCCCAGGAGGTGCTGGCTCTGGCGGAACCCTCCAGGGAGGGGCTGCTGGGGTTGTATGACATTCCTCTGGAGCGCCTGATGGAGATAAAAGGCATCGGGGAGGTCAAAGCGGTAAAGCTCAAATGCATCACCGAACTGTCCCAGCGTATTGCGTCGGCCTCGGCGGGAGAGCGCATCAGCCTGCAAAGGCCGGACACGGTGGCCGCCTATTATATGGAGAAAATGCGGCACCGGAAGACTGAGTGTGTGATTTTGGCATCGGTGGATGCCAGAAGCCGCCTGCTGGGGGACTGCGTAATGTCGGACGGCAGCGCCACCATGTCCCTGATTTCGCCCCGAGAGATTTTTCTGGAGGCGCTCAAGCGCCAGGCGGTCAGCATTATCCTGGTGCACAACCATCCCAGCGGAGATCCCACTCCCAGCAAAGCGGACGCTGAACTGACCGGCCAGCTGGCAGGGATGGGGCAGATGCTGGGAATCCCGCTGCTGGATCACATTATCATCGGCGACAACAAGTATATGAGCTTCAGGGAAGAGAAGCTTATACCATAAAGGCTGCACTGACAGCGGAACTTCAAGACGGCACCCGCCCCGAGATGGTATATGGGAGGGCGGATGCGGAACTTCAAGACAGCACCCGCCCGGACATATGCCTGGAATAAATGCTGACCGTATTGCGGGCAGGATTTATTCCACCGAGATGGTATATGGGAGGGCGGATGCGGAACTCCAAATAAGAAAGGGGCCTGTAACATGGCAAACAATGCATACGGTATCGACTTGGGTACCAACAACATCAAAATTTACAGTCGAAGCGAAGCCAATATCGTGGTGGAAAAAAATATGATCGCCATTGAAAATAAAAACACTCTATTCGCCTATGGGGATTCCGCTTTTGAAATGTATGAGAAAGCGCCGGCAAATATTCATATTTCCTACCCCTTATCCAACGGCGTGATCGCCGACATCAAGAATATGGAGACCCTGATACGGTATTTTATCAGCGATATACAGAAGGGAAAGAGCCAGCCCGCCGATTATTATATCGCGGTTCCCACCGATGTGACGGAGGTTGAGAAGAGAGCTTTCTATGACTTGATCCGGGATGCCAATGTGAAGGCACGCAAAATCATGGTGGTGGAGAAGGCCGTGGCGGATGGTCTGGGCATGGGAATCGACGTGAAAAATTCCCAGGGAGTCATCGTTGTAAACGTGGGTTTTGAGACCACGGAAATATCCATTTTGTCTCTGGGCGGCATTGTGCTCAGCCGGTTGATCAAGGTGGGCGGCGTTAAGTTCGACGAAGCCATCCGCTCCGCAATACGCCGGGAGTTTAGTCTGATTATCGGCGGCAAAACGGCGGAGTCAGTGAAGATGTCCCTGTCTAAGCTGGAGGAGGAGAAGCAGGGAGCAGTGGTCTACGGGCGGGATATTGTGACGGGATTGCCGGTGGAGCGGGAGATTCCCACCAAGCTGGTGGTGGATTCCCTGGAGGAGCATTTCAATACGATTGTGGACAATGTGAAGGTGATTCTGGAGAGAACGCCGCCCGAACTGGCAGCGGATATCTATCGCAACGGCGTCTATCTGACCGGCGGCGCCTCCCAGACCAGCCACTTGGCAGAGCGTCTCAGCCAGGGAACGGGACTGAAGGTCAATGTATCCGAGAATCCGATGACCAGCGTGGCCGTGGGCTTATCCAAGATCATCAATGAGGATAACTATAAAACCGTAGCGTATGCGATTGAAGGGATGAGTAAATGAGCCCAGTAATCAAGAAAAAGGGGGAGAAATTTACGATACCGAGTAAATATCTCCTTTTTGTTTTAACCTGTCTGTGTACCGTGCTGATGGCGCTGACATTCAGCACGGATCTGTTTAACCGACCGCTTAACACAGCCGTCGGCTATGTGATCGTTCCGTTCCAACAAGGAATCGGCAAGGTGGGCAGCTGGCTTTCGAGGCGCAAGGATGAGTTGGTGCAGATACGTCAGCTTCTGGAGGAAAATGTAAGCCTGCAGCAGCAGGTGGACGAACTGCTGGTGGAGAACACCCTGCTTCAGCAGGAAAAAGCGGAACTAAGCCGGCTGCGGGAACTTTATCAGCTGGACAACCAGTATGACGAATATCATAAGGTGGGAGCCAGGATCATTGCCCGGGACAGCGGCAACTGGTACTCCACGTTTGTGATTGACAAGGGGGCGGAGGACGGTCTGGAGGTGGATATGAACGTTATCGCCAGCGGCGGTCTGGTGGGCCGGGTCAGCGAGGTGGGGCCCAACTGGGCCAGAGTCACTTCCGTCATCGCCGACAATTCCAACGTGTCTGCCAAGACGCTGAGTTCTTCAGACACCTTGACCGTGTCTGGAGACTTACAGGCCATGCATGACGGCGTGATCCGTTTCAGTCAGCTGATTGACAGCCAGGACAGCGTGGTGGCGGGAGATAAAGTAGTGACTTCCCATATCAGCGACAAATATCTGCCCAATATCCTGATTGGTACGATACATACCATCAACAGGGACCCCAATAACCTGACCAAATCCGGCTTCCTGACCCCTGCCGTAGACTTTGAACATCTGGAGGAGGTACTGGTTATCACGGACATGAAAAGGGAGTGGGAAGATGCTTAGAAAAATTACCATGGTCATCCTGATTCTGTTTTGTTTCCTGCTGCAGACTACTCTGTTCCGCAGCCTGGCTTTTGCGGGAATTGTGCCCAATCTGCTGATTGTGCTGACTTCGGCCTTTGGCTTTATGCGCGGAGAGAAAGAAGGGCTTTTAATCGGTTTTTTTTCAGGGATACTCTGTGATATATTTTTTGCGGATATTTTGGGGTTTTACGCGCTGGTATATATGTATATCGGGTTCCTTAACGGAAAATTCTGCAAAATTTTTTACCCGGAGGACATCAAGCTCCCGCTGGCGTTGATCACCGCCAGTGACTTGTCCTATGGTGTGCTCTGCTATGTGCTGTTGTTTTTGCTTCGGGGCAGGCTGAACTTTCCTTTTTACCTGGGAACCGTGATCCTGCCGGAGGTGGTATATACCATCGTGATCACTTGTTTGCTATATCCGCTGGCCCTGTTTGTGAACAACCGGCTGGAGGGATTTGAGAGAAAGAGAGCGAAGAAATTTGTTTGACAAGCTGAAAGAAGATATCATCATTTTTTTTACAAGCCGGCTGACGCTTCTGACCATTGTCTTTGGACTGCTGGGGGGAGTGCTGGTATACCGCTGTTTTGTGCTGCAGATCGTCCATGGACAGGAATACTTGGACGACTTCATACTGCAGACGGAGAAGACCAGGGATATAGCCTGTTCCAGGGGCAGCATCCGGGATCGCGGCGGCAATGTTCTTGCCTATGATGAACTGGCTTACTCTGTCAAGATAGAGGATGTTTATGAGAACAGTTCCAATAAAAACAAGGAGCTTAACGCCACTGTACACGAACTGATCCGTATGATCGAGAAAAATGGTGATCACATAATCACTGATTTCAATATTGTGCTGGATGAGCATGGAAACTACACTTACAATGTGTCGGGAACCAGGCTGCTGCGTTTTTTGGCGGATGTTTATGGATATATCACCATTGATCAGCTGAAAGAGGAGGAGCGGACCGCCACTCCCCAGGAGGTGCTTGATTATCTGGGCAGGAGATTCGGTCTTGGCCAGTATGCCGTGGAGAATGACACTAAGAGTGATTTTCTGGTCGGGAAGGGTTATTCTTCCGAGGAATTTCTGAAGATGATGAATATCCGCTATGCCATGAATCTCACCAGCTTCCGCAAATATATCGGAACCACCGTGGCCAAGGATGTGAGTGTAGAAACCGTGGCTGTCATCATGGAAAATCTGGATCAGCTCGACGGAGTCTCCATCGTGGAGGACACGGTGCGCAGGTATAACGAGAGCGAATATTTTGCCCATATTCTGGGTTATACCGGCAAGGTGGATTCGGAGGAACTCTCCAATCTCAATGAACAGGATCTGGCGGGCGGCGGCACCGGGGAACGGTATACCAGCAATGATGTGGTGGGTAAGAGCGGCATCGAAAAGTCCATGGAAGCTGTCCTGCAGGGCACCAAGGGTTCCGAGACCGTATGTGTGGACAATATGGGCAAAGTGATCAGTATCCTGGACCGCCAGGAGGCCCAGGCGGGCAATGACGTGTACCTGACGCTGGACATGGATTTGCAGATAGGCAGCTACAAGATTCTGGAGCAGCATATCGCCGGCATACTGGTCGATAAAATCATCAATGCAAAGGAAGCCCCCGAAGTCACCAACGGGGATATTAAAATCCCCATCTACGATGTGTACTATGCCGCCATCAACAACAATGTTATTGATATCACGCATTTTGATAAAGAAGATGCCGGTGAGACAGAACAGGTCGTCCACGAAAAGTATCTGGAATACAAGGAGAAGGTGTATCAGCACCTGCTGGAGGAATTGCAGGAGAGAAAGACCCCCTACAACAAATTGACGCTGGAGTACAAGATGTACCAACTCTACATTGTGAACGATATTCTTCGGGCCGGTGGAATTATAGATTCCTCTCTGCTGGATCGCAACGATCCGGTGCAGATTGCCTGGTCCACAGATGAGGTGATCAGCCTGCACGAATATTTGAACCATTGTATAGCCGTAAACTGGATTGATGTGGACAAGCTGAAAATGGAACAACAGTATGCGGATTCCGCAGAGATTTATGACAAGATATGCGGCTATGTCTTTGACGCGCTGGATGATGAGCTGGAATTTCAGAAGCTGATCTACCGGTTCATGATCGAGAACGACATAATCAGCGGCAGACAGATCTGCATGATCCTCTGTGAGCAGAAGGCTATTGAGATCCCGCCCGAGGATGAGCAGAGTCTTTTTGACGGCAACATTTCCGCCTATGAATTTATGCGTAACAGAATACTCTATATGGACATTACGCCGGCGCAGCTGGCTCTTGATCCCTGCACCGGCGCCGTAGTGGTGACGGATGTGAGTACAGGCGAAGTGTTGTCTCTGGTGTCCTATCCAGGCTATGACAACAACAAGATGGCCAATTCTGTGGACCCGGCATATTACAGCAAACTTTTGGCGGACAAAACCAGCCCCATGCTGAATTACGCCACCCAGTATGCTGCGGCACCAGGTTCCACCTTTAAGATGGTATCCGCCACGGCGGCTCTTATGGAGGGAGAGGTCTCCCTAAGCAGCAAGGTGAACTGCACCGGTGCCTACACCCAGGTAACACCTTCGCCGAGATGTTGGAGGCGCAGCGGCCACGGTTCCCTGAACCTGACGGAGGCCATCCAAAATTCCTGCAATTTCTTTTTCTACGATATCGGATATCGATTTGCGACAAAAAGCGGGAACTACAATGCCCAGGATGGTCTGGATGTGTTGGCCAAATACGCGGAGATGTATGGATTGACAGAAAAATCCGGTGTGGAGATCGAGGAATCGCAGCCCTCCGTCTCCGACGAGTTGCCCATCCCTTCCGCCATAGGCCAGGGAACCAACAGCTTCACCGCCGTAGGACTGACTCGTTATGTGGCCACGGTGGCCAATGGGGGGAACTGCTACAACCTGACACTCCTTGACCATGTGCAGGATAAGGAAGGAACGGTGCTGACGCGGCAGAAATCGACCCTGCAGGGCACGGTGGATATACCTGTGGAGTATTGGAACGCCATACGGCTGGGGCTGCGCCGGGTGGTGGAAGGAAAGAGTTATTTTAACGAGTTGAGCGTGAAGGTTGCGGGCAAGACAGGTACTGCGCAGCAGATCATCAGCCGTCCCAACCATGCGCTTTTCGTGGGTTACGCGCCCTACGACATGCCGGAGATTGCCATCACCGTCAGAATTCCCTTCGGCTATTCTTCGGATTACGCGGCTCAGACGGCCAAGGATGTAATATCGTACTACTATGGCTTAGAGCCCGCGGAGGAGATTATAGACGGCATGGCGGCTACTCCTGAAGCCGGTGTCACGATCAATGAGATATAAGGAACTCTAAATAGGAGAGACAATGAAGGATGCAGTGGTAATTAAGAGTTATCAAAACGGTATTAATCTGATCATGAGGGAGGATGTGCCCTTTGAGCAGATCACGGAGGAACTGGCGGCCAAGCTTTGCAGTTCGCGCGGCTTTTTCGGCAATGCGGACGTGGCGCTTTCCTATGAGGGGCGCAGACTGGAACATAATCAGGAACTGGCTCTGGTGGATGTCATCCGCCAGTCCAGCGACTTAAACCTTGTCTGCATTGTGGGCAAGGATGAAGAGACTGACAGACGCTATATCAAGGCAATCCAAAAGGTACAGAAAAAGCTGCCGGTAGGCAGTGAAGGGCAGCTCCACAAGGGTTCCCTGAAAAACCGCGAGGTACTGGAGACGGAGAGCAGTATTATCATATTGGGAGATGTATATCCGGGCAGCGCAGTGATGTCCCGGGGAAATATCATTATTTTGGGAGGATTGTATGGGGAGGCTTATGCGGGAACCGACGTCAGCGAGGGAATGGAAGGAAACTATGTGGCAGCGCTTGAAATGGAGCCGGAAAGATTAAAAATCGGCGATTTCAAATATAAAAGCAACAACAAACAGACAAAGTGGGGAATCCGCTCCAAGGTACAGCCGAAAATCGCGCATGTGAAAAACGATAAGATTGTCATGGAACCGCTTACCAAGGAGATACTGGACACCTTTTAAACCGGGGTTCGGGCGACGATTATGATAGTGCCATAGGCGTGGCAGGATGGAGGTAAGTATGAGCGAAGTAATTGTCGTCACATCAGGGAAAGGCGGTGTGGGTAAGACCACCACATCTGCAAACGTTGGAACCGGTCTGGCCAAGGCGGGGAAGAAAGTGTGCCTGATTGATACCGATATCGGTCTGCGCAATCTGGACGTAGTCATGGGCCTTGAAAACCGGATTGTATACAATCTGGTGGATGTGGTGGAGGGAAGCTGCCGGGTGAAGCAGGCGCTTATTCGGGATAAGCGCAACCCGGGTCTGTACCTGATGCCCTCGGCCCAGACCCGGGACAAAAGCGCCGTGACCCCCGGCCAGATGGTCAAGGTAATCGAGCACCTAAAGGAACAGTTCGACTATATTATATTGGACTGCCCCGCAGGCATTGAACAGGGCTTCCAGAATGCCATCGCCGGAGCGGACAGGGCTTTGGTGGTGACTACGCCGGAGGTATCCGCCATCCGGGACGCGGACCGAATCATCGGTCTACTGGAGGCCAACGGTTTCCAGAAAATGGACCTAATCATCAACCGGCTGCGCATGGACATGGTAAAGAGAGGAGATATGATGTCTGCCTCGGACGTGGTAGATATTTTGGCCGTGCCGCTGATCGGCATCATACCTGACGATGAAAACGTGGTAGTCAGCACCAATCAGGGGGAGCCGCTGGTCGGCACCAATACCCCTGCGGGAATGGCATATCACAATGTATGTCAGCGTGTACTTGGCAAGGAGGTCCCGTTCCTGAACATGGAAAAAACCATATCCTTCTGGACAAGGGTGAGCGGTATTTTCCACAAGGTATGAGAGGGGGCGATTTGAAGCATGAGACATTTTTTCAGAAAAAAAAGCTCTTGCGAAGTCGCAAAGGATAGGTTGAGGATCCTGTTGATTTCAGACAGAGTCAACTGTTCCCCAGAGATGATGGAGCTGATAAAGACGGATATTGCCAAAGTGATATCCAAATACATGAAGATTGATACCGGGAATATGGATATCCAGATCAGTAAAACAGGCAGCCTGAGCAAGAGGGGGATGAGAACTCCCGTGCTCAGCGCCAGTATACCCATACTGGATCTGAATAAGCAATCATAAGAGGATGCATTAAAGAATGTTTAACAAGGGCTATCGAATCAGGAATTACGACTTTAAGTTAATCCTGCTGATACTGGCGCTTTCCACCATCGGGGTTTTCGCGGTGGGAAGCGCGCAGCCATCGGTACAACAGAAACAGCTGTTGGGAGTGATCGCAGGTACCTTTTTGATGGTGGTGATCTCCCTGTTTGACTATACGGTTTTATTGAAGCTATACTGGCTGATGTACCTTGGGAATTTAGTACTACTTTTGTTGGTTCGTTATCTGGGATATGAGACGAAAGGCGCGCAGCGCTGGTTTCAGTTCCCTGGCGGCTTCCGATTTCAACCGTCGGAGACCGCAAAAATTTTGTTGATTTTATTCTTCGCACAGTTTATTATGAAACATATAGAGAAGTTAAATACCTTCCGCATTATTGCGCTGTGCGTTTTTTTTGCGGCAGTGCCATGGTATCTGATCTATAAACAGCCGGATCTGTCTACCAGCATTGTGGTACTGGCGTTGTTCTGCATTATCATGTTTGCCGGGGGACTGAGTTTCAAAGTGATTTTCGGTGTGCTGGCCGTTGCCGTACCGGCGCTGGCGCTGCTGGTGGCGCTGGCCCTGCAGCCCAACAGTACGGTGCTGACCAACAACCAGAGAGGGCGAATCCTGGCTTTTATCTATCCGGAGCAGTACGCCACTACCACGGCTTACCAGCAGTTAAATTCCGTGACGGCGATAGCCTCCGGTATGCTGGACGGCAAGGGGTATAAGAACAACGAGATAACATCCGTGAAAAACGGCAACTTTATCTCCGAGGCCCAGACGGACTTTATCTTTGCCGTGATCGGCGAAGAGTTCGGGTTCAAAGGCAGTATTACAGTCATTTTGCTGGAGATGCTGATCACTCTGGAATGTATCCACATTGCCCGCAGGGCCAGGGACCCGGCAGGTACGATTATCGCCGCCAGCATGGGGGGCTTGGTGGGGATACAGGCATTTATCAATATCGGGGTGGCGACCTTCATACTGCCCACCACCGGTCTGACATTGCCCTTTGTAAGTTATGGTCTGACTTCTCTGATGAGCCTGTTCATAGGTATGGGCTTTGTGTTAAATGTGCGCCTGCAGGCCAAAAGATGAGCCTGCTGCGGAAGGGGTAACCTGTGTTTCACAGGAAAAGAAAAGCTATATATTGTATGAGAGAGGTGTTGTAACATGAATATTGCACTCATTGCACATGATGCAAAGAAAAAACTGATGCAGAATTTTTGTATTGCGTATCGGGGGATACTGAACAAAAATGATCTGTATGCCACGGGCACTACCGGGCGGCTGATCGAAGAGGTGACCAACCTGAATATTCACAAGTTCCTGGCCGGTCACCTGGGAGGAGAGCAGCAGATTGGAGCCCAGATTGAGCATAACCAGATGGATCTGGTGATCTTTCTGCGGGATCCGCTGACCCCCAAATCCCATGAGCCGGACGTGAATAATGTAGTGAAGCTGTGTGATATGCACAACATTCCCCTGGCGACCAACCTGGCTACGGCGGAACTGTTGATTAAGTCCTTAGACAGAGGAGACCTTGAGTGGCGTGAAATGTACAAATAATCTCAGGATAAAAGTAATCTGCCTTTTCCTTGGCGCTGTGATGGCCCTGGGGTGTATGGGCTGTGGCCGGCAGGCTTACGACATGCCTTACAATCCGGATGCGGCAGTCAGCGGCTTCAACGTGATCAGCCGCCAGAACAGCAAGGCCGCCCACACCTTTGCAGAGGATCTGTGTGTGGTGACAGAGAATGTGATGAACGAGGAAACGGTGGACATGACGCAGGCGGAGGCGGCGGTTCTCTTTGATCTTAGCAGCTGTCAGGTACTGTATGCCAAGAATGCCCACGAAAAGCTGCATCCGGCCAGTCTGACCAAGGTGATGACGGCACTTGTAGCTCTCAAATACGGCAGCATTGACCAAGTGATGACAGCCACCAGTGCGGTGAATATCACCGAGACCGGCGCTACCCTGTGCGGGCTAAAGCCAGGGGACACCATGACCCTGAACCAGGCGCTATATGTGCTTTTATTACATAGCGCCAATGATGCGGCCATGATGATTGCGGAGAATGTGGGCGGCAGTGTGGAGCATTTTGTGGAACTGATGAACCAGGAAGCACTGGAACTGGGGGCTACCAACACACATTTCATGAATCCACACGGCCTGACGCAGGATGAGCATTACACCACAGCATATGACCTCTATCTGATCTTTGACGAGGCTCTGAAATATGAGAAATTCAACGAGATCATCCAGACCAGCAGTTATGAGGCTACATACAGCGATTCCTCCGGGGCGGTAAAAAACATCAATGTGCGGACTTCCAATCTGTTTTTGAGAGGAAATTATAAGGCGCCTGACAATATTACGGTGATCGGCGGCAAGACCGGCACCACCAATGCGGCCAAGAGTTGTCTGATGCTGCTTTCCAGAGATGCGGGAGGATCTCCCTATATCTCTGTCATACTGAAAGCGGAAACCAGGGATCTGGCCTATGAAAAAATGATAGATTTATTGGGTGAAATACAGAATTAAAGGTTGTTTTTTATCCTGATATAAACTATAATAAAGATAGTTCTAAAAATTTACTTTAGGAGGGTTACCAATGGTTCAGCTGATCGTAGGCAATAAAGGTAAAGGAAAGACAAAACAGTTATTGGACAAGGTAAATAGTGAAGTGAAGAATATCACAGGTAATATCGTATACCTGGATAAGAGTACCAAACATATGTATGAGCTTAACAATAAGGTCCGGTTGATCGATGTATCACAGTTCATGATTGAGAGTGCCAGTGAGTTCACAGGCTTTGTCAGCGGCATTATCTCACAGGATCATGATCTGCAGCAGATGTATTTTGACAGCTTTCTGAAGATTTCCTGCCTGGAGGGTTCGGATATCACAGATACGGTTGCCAAGCTGGAGAGGGTCAGCAAGACTACAGGCGTGGACTTTATCCTGAGCGTTTCCAAGGATGAAGGGGAACTGCCTGAGGATGTTAAGAAGAATATTATCATTTCTCTGTAAGCGGGATTTGCCGTTTATATGCTTTACATTAAGAAACATTGGAAAAACGTACAGACAAAAGCCTCGGACATGGAACTGGGGCTTTTTTCTAAGTGTATGCGGAACATAGGGAACATAGGGAACATACGGAACTCTTAATAGGAGGTAAACGGTGGCACAGAGAAAGCAGCCCCCTAACAATATCAGGAAATATCGAAAACCCCTGAATCTGAATATCGGCATGATCATCTTTGTGGCCATCCTGGTCTATGTGATATACTGCATTTTTGCCTCCCTGCAGGTAGAGCATATATCGCCCTATGAGGTCAAGGAAGGATCTCTGGCCACAAACTACACCTACTGCGGCATTGCCATACGACAGGAAAGTGTGGTTACCGCTGAAAAAGCAGGCTACATCAACTATTATGCCCGGGAGGGAGAGCGGGTGGCCTGTGGAGATTTGGTTTACACGGTGGATGAGACAGGGCGGCTCAACGACTATCTGCAAAGCACCGATATGGGAGACAATGCTCTCAGCGAGCGGGAACTGGCGGAACTGCGGGGCGAGGTAGTCAGCTTTATTCATGGTTTTGACCCTACAGACTTCAGCAGTACATATAATTTTAAATACAGTTTGAAGGGAACGGTCATGAGACTGGCCAATGCCAACATGATGCAGAGCATCAACAATATCAACAATAGCAGTGATCTGATTAATATGGTGGATTTCTGCCGCAGCAGCGACACCGGTATTGTAACCTATTGGACAGACGGTTATGAGCAGTTGACCCCTGAGATGGTATCCGCCGATATGTTTGATGACAAAGACTATGAAAAAAAACAGCTTCTGGGCGTGGATCTGATTACCCAGGGGGATGAGGTGTACAAGCTTGCTACAAATGAAAACTGGTCCCTGGTGATTCCTGTAGAAGAGGATATGGGACTTATGCTGCAGGAAAAGAGCACTGTCAAAATCCGGTTTTTAAAGAATCAATATGAGTCCTGGGCCACGGCCAAGTTGATACGGGGCAGCGACGGGACCCCCCTTGTCCAACTGGATTTTAACAATTCTATGGTGACCTTTGCCACTGACCGTTATGTGGATATTGAGTTGATATTGAATGATGAGGTGGGGCTGAAAATTCCTGTTTCTTCCATTGTCCAGAAGGATTTCTACCTGGTGCCCAGCGAGTATATGACGAAGGGGGCGGACGGTTCAGACGGTGTGATTCTGGAGCGCTACAATGAAGAGGGAAATATTTACAGTGAGTTTCTGGAGACCTCCGTATATAATTACGATGAAGAGAACAAAGAGTACTATCTGGACAGCGCCGCATTGCAGCTTGGCTCCAATATTGTCATGCCGGACAGCCAGGAGAAATATACCATCAGCCGCAGGGCTTCCCTTACGGGTGTGTACAATATGAACAAAGGGTATGCGGACTTCAGGCAGATTAATATCCTGTACAAGAATGAAGAGTATGCGATTGTTAAGTCCAACACCCGGTATGGACTTAACGTTTATGATTACATTGTGTTAGAGGCTGCCGCTGTAAACGACGCACAGTTTATCTATTAGATTCAGGAATTTCAATATAAAAGAGGCAAAATTATGATTCGTGAACATTTGACGCAGACCAGACAGAATATAGACAAGGCATGTCGGCGGGCGGAGCGCAGCGCTGAAGAGGTGGAACTGATAGCCGTCAGCAAGACCAAGCCCGTCTTGATGCTGCAGGAAGCCTATGAGGCTGGTGTACGGGATTTTGGGGAGAACAAGGTGCAGGAACTGGTAGACAAGTATGAAGCTCTTCCCAAGGATATCCGCTGGCATATGATTGGCCATCTGCAGCGAAACAAGGTAAAATACCTGATAGGTAAAGTCTATCTGATCCACAGCGTGGATTCCCTGCGGCTGGCCCAGGAAATCCAGAAAGAGGCGGAAAAGAAACAGACAGAGGTCAATATTCTGGTGGAAGTCAATGTGGCCGGGGAAGAAAGCAAGTTTGGCAGCAGCCGGGAGGAGACATTGCAGCTGGTAAAGGATATTGCCCTTTTACCCTCCGTCCATATTCAGGGACTTATGACAGTGGCTCCCTATGTGGAAGAGCCGGAGGCAAACCGCATGATTTTTGCCAACTTGAGGCAATTAGCTGTTGACATTAAGCAGGAAAACATTGATAATGTTAATATGCATGTGTTGTCCATGGGAATGACGGGAGATTATCAGGTGGCTGTTGAGGAAGGTGCTACTTATGTAAGGGTAGGCACCGGCATTTTCGGGAATAGGTCGTATGAAGGAGAGACAATATAATGGGTGTAATGGACAAGTTTCTGAATTACATGAAGCTGAATGAGGACGAAGATGGCTACTATGATGACGATTATTATGATGACGACATAGACGACGCTCCCGCTCCCAGAAAGATGAACGTGGTGAAGGACAATGACGATCTTCTGGACGATAAGCCGGTCAGGAAGCCTTCCACCGGAAAGGTGACGCAGATGCGGCAGCCTGCCACCCGCAAGCTGCCGGGCGGCAGCGGCATGGAAGTCTGCGTGATTAAGCCCACCACCATCGAAGATGCACGGGAGATCACAGAGACACTGTTGGCCAACCGCACCGTGGTGCTGAATCTGGAGGGGCTGGATGTGGACATTGCCCAGCGGATCATTGACTTTACCTCAGGATCCTGCTTTGCCATTTCCGGCAATCTGCAGAAGATTTCACATTATATTTTTATTATAACACCGGCCAGCGTGGATATATCCGGCGATTTTCAGGATATTTTCGGAGGTTCCTTCGATTCCCCTCTGAATACGGACTTGTAAGGATGACAATAACTGTTCAGCGGAGCGCTGCTGGACAGTTAATTTTTTAAATATATAAAAAGTGAGGAAATACTATATGGCGCAGAGATTACCGATTCTTTATAATAGCAAGCCGTGCTACGACATCTATATCACTCGAGATTTTTCGGACGTGGTTTCGGAGTTTTCTCCCTTTGTCACCCGGGAAAAAAAGGTCTGTATTGTCACGGACTCCAATGTAAGGGGGCTTCATGCAGATGCCCTGAAGGCGGAACTTGACAAGCTTTCCGAAAAGGTAGATATCTATACTCTGCCCGCAGGGGAGGAACATAAGACCCTGGACAGCGTCAAGGGAATCTATTCCTTCCTGATTCAGGAGGGCTATGGCCGCAAGGATCTGCTGGTGGCCTTAGGCGGCGGCGTAATCGGCGATATGACGGGCTATACGGCTGCCACGTACCTGCGGGGTGTGGATTACATACAAGTGCCCACTACCCTGTTGTCCCAGTGTGACAGCAGCATCGGCGGCAAAACGGGGGTGGATTTTGACGGTTACAAAAATATGGTGGGGGCCTTCAAGATGCCCCGGCTGGTATATATGAATATGAATACGCTGCACACCCTGGAAGACCGCCAGTATTTTTCCGGTTTTGGCGAGGTGATGAAGCATGGCCTGATCAAGGATGCCAAGTTCTACACTTGGCTCATCGAGCAGATGTACGAGATCTGTGAGAGGGATATAGATGTTCTGGAGGAAATGATTCTGCGCAGCTGCACCGTTAAAAAGCAGGTGGTGGAGAAGGATCCCACGGAACAGGGGGACAGAGCCCTCCTGAACTACGGCCATACCATCGGCCATGCCATTGAGAAGGCCCGGAATTTCCGGCTGCTCCATGGGGAGTGTGTAGCCCTGGGGGCCGTGGCCGCAGCCTATATTTCCTGGAAAAGAGATATGATCTCCATGGACGAGTACTATGAGATCCGTGATATGTTTGTTCCCTTTTATCTGCCCATTACGGTGGAGGATATCGACCCGGAGGAAGTGCTGCGTCTGACCAAGTCTGATAAAAAAGCTCAGGCAGGCACGATTCGCTTTGTTTTACTGGAACGGATTGGCAAGGCCGTGATCGACACCACCGTGTCGGACGAGGAGATCCTTGCGGCCGTCAGGGAAATCTATTTTGACGGGATGGAAGATTAAGCAATATTGGATGTTGTATTTCCAAATACCGATTCGCGGTATCATAGGCTTGGCTTGTGGTATGCAGAAACGAGGAAGTCGTGAATAAGAAAAAAACATTAATGATATTTTTAGATATATTGCTGGGCATTTTCCTGGTGTGGTTTGACCAATTTACCAAGGGGTTGGCTGTCAGCCGTTTAAAAGGGCAGCCTGCCTATTCCCTGATTGACGGGGTATTGGAACTGCAGTATCTGGAAAATTACGGCATGGCCTTTGGCATGTTGCAGAACCAGAAAATACTTATACTGTTGATGGATATTATCTTCATGCTGGTGCTTCTCTTTTTTTTGCTGAAGATGCCCGTCACGCCTAAGTTCCGCATGATACATGTACTGCTGGTATTCATTGTCTCCGGGGGGGTGGGGAATATGCTGGACCGGCTGCGGCTGGACTATGTGGTGGATTTCGTTTCCTTCGTGCTGATCAATTACCCCATTTTTAACGTTGCGGATATCTATGTGGTCTGCGCGACCATCGGACTGTTTATCATGTTTCTGTTCGTTCTGAAGGAGAAGGATCTGGAGTTTCTGAACTTTAAGCAGAATCGGTATCGCAAACCGTAGCAGGAGCAGTGTATGGATGAGTTTCGTTTTCAGATTACAGAGGAATATGAGGGGGAGAGAATCGACAAATGTATGGCTGTGCTCATGGATTCTCTCTCCCGCAGTTATATTCAGAAGCTGGTGAGAGAGAAGCAGTTGCTGGTGAACGGTACGCCTGTTAAGAGCAGTTATCAGGTTCAGACGGAGGATGAGGTAAGTTTTACGCTGCCGCCGTCCCAGGAGCCGGAGATTTGTCCGGAGAATATCCCGCTGGATATTCTGTATGAGGATGGGGATCTTCTGGTGGTCAACAAGCCCAAAGGAATGGTGGTACATCCTGCAGCCGGACATTACGGCGGAACTTTGGTCAACGGTATAATGTATCACTGCGGCAGTGATTTGTCCGGTATCAACGGAGTTCTGCGCCCCGGCATTGTCCACCGGATCGATATGGACACCACCGGATCCCTGATTGTCTGTAAGAATGACAAGGCTCATAACAGTATTGCGGCCCAGCTGAAAGAGCATTCCATTACCCGGCGTTACCGTGCCCTGTGCCACGGGGTGATAGAGGAACAGGAAGGGACTGTGGACAGGCCCATAGGCCGCCACCCCACCGACCGAAAGAAAATGGCTGTCAACGAGAAAAGCGGCAAGCATGCCGTGACCCATTACCGAGTGCTGCAGCGTTTCCGGGAATACACTTATATAGAGTGTGAGCTGGAGACGGGACGCACTCACCAGATCCGGGTGCATATGGCCAGCATCGGGCATCCGCTGCTGGGGGATACCGTCTATGCCTCGGGCAGAAAATGCCCTTTTTCCCTGCAGGGGCAGACCCTTCATGCCATGATCATCGGCTTTCAACATCCGACTACCGGAAAATATCTGGAAGTTATGGCGCCGCTGCCCGAATATTTTGTGCATTTGTTGGATATTTTACAATAATTTATTGTTTTTAAGGCAAATTTGATGTATAATATATACAGATAAATGATTTGTGTACATTATCGGGGGGATGATCATTTATACTTTATAGGGAGAGAGGATTTGTGTATGAATACTGTGATTACCATCGGTCGTCAGTTCGGCTCAGCGGGACGAGAGATAGGAGAAAAAGTGGCGGAATATTTCGGTGTCAAATGTTACGACAAGGAATTGCTAAGCAGGGCGGCTAAAGAAAGCGGTTTCTGTGAAGAGATGATCCAGAACCATGACGAGCGTCCCACCAATTCCTTCCTGTACAATCTGGTGATGGATACGTATTCCTTTGGCTATAATGCTTCTTCCTTTGTGGATATGCCCATCAGCCACAAGGTATTTCTGGCGCAGTTTGATACTATCAAGAAAATAGCGGACGAGGGCGGCTGTGTAATTGTGGGGCGCTGTGCGGATTATGCCCTGGCGGATTACGAGAACTGCATCCATCTGTTCATTTATGCGGACGAGGAAACCAAAGTAAAGCGGATCATGCAAAAGTATGAGTTGACGGAATCCAAGGCCCGGGATATGATCAACAAAAAGGATAAGCAGCGCCAGAGTTATTACAATTATTATTCTTCCAAGAAGTGGGGCCGGGCCGACAGTTATGACCTGTGCATCAACAGCAGTGTGCTGGGCGTGGAGGGCACGGTAAAGCTGATTATTCAATATATTGAGGATTTTGAGGCCGGGAAGAAGAAGTAAGAGCAAAAAAGAGCAAAAAACAAAATTTTTCTTGACAAATAAGGCACCCCATGCTATGATGTTCCAGTATGCCGCATAACTAGGTATAAGTGTGCATTTTTCTATGAAATGCGCCACCAAAGTTAGCGAGTAAGAATGAAGGTATTCGTTACTGGAGTTCATGAATAGGAGGTGCCTTATGTACGCAATTATTGCAACAGGTGGAAAGCAGTACAAAGTTTCTGAAGGAGATGTGATCAAGGTGGAAAAGCTTGACGCAGAAGCTGGTGCTACTGTTACTTTTGACCAGGTAATCGCAGTAAGTGACGATGCCCTCAAGGTGGGTGCGGATGTAGCCGGTGCTACTGTAGCAGCTACCGTTATGGAGCAGGGCAGGGGTAAGAAGGTTATTGTATACAAGTACAAGAGAAAAACCGGTTACCACAAGAAGAATGGTCATAGACAAGCATACACACAGGTTAAGATTGACAAGATTAATGCCTAATGTAAGTGGATGATTATGACGACCGTAGTGATTTGCAGGACAAGATCACAGCGGTATGCGGAGTTCACATGTATGGGACACGCGGGTTATGCAAGACCCGGAAAGCCTGATATTCTATGTGCTTCCATATCGACGCTGGTGATCAATACCATTAATTCCCTGGAGGAATTGGCCGGGGAAACATTGCAGGTGTCCTCCAACGAGGAGACAGGTTTTATCCGGTGTGTGGTAGAGAGTGACCTGCAGGAAAAATCCATTTTTCTGATGGATACCATGGTGTATGGCTTGCAGCAGCTTGCCAGAACCTATGGGGAGAAGTATCTCACAATAAAATTCGAGGAGGTGTAGACCATGTTAAATATGAACCTTCAATTCTTCGCTCATAAAAAGGGTGTCGGTTCCACCAAGAACGGCAGAGATTCCGAGGCCAAGAGACTGGGTGCGAAGAGAGCTGACGGACAGTTCGTTAAGGCTGGTAATATTCTGTACAGACAGCGTGGCACTAAGATCCATCCCGGTGTAAACGTGGGTATCGGCGGCGATGACACATTGTTTGCAATGGTAGATGGCGTTTTGAGATTCGAGAGAAAAGGCAGAGACAAGAAGCAGGCTTCTGTGTATCCTGTCGAGAAGTAATGCCGATTATCGAACATAGTCACAAGAGGCTTCAAACATATTTTGTTGTTTGAAGCCTTTTATTCTTGACAATAGAAAATTTTTAGGAGTAAAACGGGATGTTTGCAGACAGAGCGACAATTTATGTGAGAAGCGGAAAGGGCGGGGATGGCCATGTATCCTTCCGCAGGGAAAAATATGTGCCCAGCGGAGGCCCGGACGGTGGGGACGGCGGCAATGGCGGAGATGTAATATTTCAGGTGGACGAGGGGCTGAATACTCTGGTGGATTACCGCCATATCCGCAAGTACCGGGCGGAGGATGGCGAACAGGGCGGCAAGAAAAACTGCCATGGTAAAAACGGGCAGAATATCGTGCTGAAGGTGCCCCTGGGAACGGTGATTAAGGAGGCGGAGACTGGGAAAGTCATTGCGGATATGTCCGGTGACAATCGTAAGGTTGTTCTGTTGAAAGGCGGCAAGGGCGGCAATGGCAACCAGCACTATGCAACCAGCACTATGCAGGCGCCCAAATATGCCCAGCCCGGCCAGCCCGCGCAGGAACTGACACTGCTTCTGGAGTTAAAGGTGATTGCGGATGTGGGCCTGGTGGGCTTTCCTAACGTAGGAAAATCAACCCTTTTGTCCCGGGTAACTAACGCTCAGCCTAAGATTGCAAACTACCATTTTACTACATTAAGCCCCAACCTGGGAGTGGTAGACCTGGACGGCTCCAGGGGATTTGTGATCGCGGATATTCCCGGTCTGATTGAGGGAGCTTCCCAGGGGGCAGGTTTGGGACATGAGTTTCTGCGGCACATTGAGCGGACCAAGGTTATCATACACATAGTGGATGCGGCAGGGACAGAGGGCCGCGATCCTGTAGCGGATATCTATGCCATCAACAGAGAATTGGAGAGTTACAACGCGGATATCGGAAAGCGCCCCCAGGTCATTGCCGCCAACAAGATTGACGCCATTTACTCCGTGGAGGAAAGCGATCCTCTGGCAGCGCTGAAAGCGGAATTTGAACCCAAGGGGATTCCGGTGTACCCTATTTCCGCTATCAGCGGGCAGGGGCTGAAGGAACTTTTGTACCACGTCCGGGATATGCTGGATCAGTTAGACCAGGAGCCCACGGTTTTTGCCCAGGAATATTTCCCGGAGGAGGAGCGGGTATCCGACAGTGATGCGCCTTATACGGTAGAATATGACGAGACGGCGGACGAATATGTGGTGGAAGGCCCCCGTATTGAGAAGATGCTGGGATACACCAATCTGGAGAGTGAGAAGGGCTTTACCTTTTTCCAGAATTTCCTGCGGGATAACGGGATTCTGGAACAGTTGGAGCAGTTGGGCATCCAGGAGGGAGATACCGTCAGAATGTACGGTTTATCTTTTGATTACTATAAATAAGTGAATCTGGAGTTTGGGCTTAAGCCAAACCCCTGTGTAGGAAGAGGAAAAAACAGCTATGACAAGTAAGCAGAGAGCATATTTAAAAAGCCTGGCCAGCGGTCTGGATCCCATATTCCAGGTGGGCAAATCCAGCCTGACTCCACAAGTTACAGAAGCCATAGGGGAGGCTTTCAATACCAGAGAGTTGATCAAGGTGGCAGTACTGAAAAACTGCTTGGATGATCCCAGGGAGATCGCCGAGATGGTAGCAGAGCGCACCCATTCCCAGGTAGTGCAGGTGATCGGCAAAAAGATTGTGTTGTACAAGCCTGACAAGGATAACCCCCGGATTCAGCTGCCCTGATAAAATACTGCCTTGGCAGTTGTGTGACTCTGGATTTATGCATCTGACCAAGACAGAAATCAAGAGAATTTACGGACACCTCAACGGTCGGAAATTGCTCCTGCCGGATAAGGTATTATGGGCGTGGGACTCTAAATATGAAAGGGAATAGGACATGCCGGACATTGCGACTTGGAAAAAAATAGGCATTATGGGTGGAACTTTCAATCCCATACATACCGGCCATCTGCTGCTTGCCCAATGGGCCATGGAAGAAGCCGGGCTGGATGGAGTTATATTTATGCCCACGGGCAACTCTTATATGAAAGACAAGGAAGAAATGCTGCCCGGATCTGAGAGACTTGCCATGACTCAGTTGGCTATTCAGGACAGGGAATGCTTCTCCTGCTCGGATCTGGAAGTAAAAAGGGGAGGAAATACCTATACCTATGAGACGCTGGAAGCGCTGCGGTCCATGTATCCTCAGTCGCGGCTGTATTTCATTGCAGGAGCGGATTGTCTTTTCAATATCGAGAAATGGTATTGTCCGCAGAAAATTTTTGAAAATTGTGTGCTGTTGGCGGCATCTCGAAGCGGCGCTCCCATGGAAGCGCTGGAGAAGAAACGGTGTGAACTTACAGAGGCTTACGGTGCGGAGATCCTGCTGATGGCGTTCCCGAATATGGAGATTTCTTCCACAGATATCCGGCGTCGCCGCAGATTAGGCAGAAGCATTCGCTATCTGGTGCCGGATCGTGTGCGAGAATATATAGTTCGGAACCATTTTTATGAAGGTCTATAAAATATGGAAGTTAAAATAAGAAAGTTTTTCCATTGAGGATAAGACATTGAAACCTAGTGAACTAAGCAAACTAAGAAAAGAAATATCAAAAGTTCAAGACAGCAAACGCTTTGAGCATACACTGAGCGTGGCCTACACTGCGGCAAACCTGGCGGCATGTTACGGTGAGAGTATTGACCATGCGGTGGTTGCAGGTATGCTCCATGATTGTGCCAAATGTCTGCCGGAGGAAAAGCTATTGTCTATCTGTGAAACACAACATATGGAAATCAGCCAGGAGGAATATATGAAACCCTCTCTGCTCCACGCCAAGGCAGGCTGCTATCTGGCCGAAAAGAAATATCATATAGTGAATCGGAATATTTTGAATGCGATTCACAACCATACAACGGGACGGCCTGACATGTCGCTGCTTGAAAAGATTATTTTTGTGGCCGACTATATAGAACCGGGCCGCAGACAGGCTCCCCGGCTGGAGCAGGTTCGCAGGACAGCCTTTGCCGATCTGGATCAAGCGGTGCTGATGATTCTGGAGGATACCCTGAAATATTTGCGGGACAGCGGCTCCGTGATCGAGCAGACAACACAGAAAACATATCAATATTACAAGGATATGCAAAACTCTAAACAACATTTTCCTGGCGGACACGGAGAGACATAAGGACATCCAAGCTGCCATATGTTGTTCACTGATCCCAGTGAGTTGTCAGGGGAAATGCGGAACTCAAACAGCATATCCCCTGAATGTTTACTGATCAACATAGGGACGCCTAAGCGGCCATATGTTGATTATAGGTGCAGTGAACAGTCAGGGGAAATGCGGAACTCAAACAGCATATCCCCTGAATGTTTACTGATCAACATAGGGACGCCTAAGCGGCCATATGTTGATCATAGGTGTAGTGAACGTTCAGGGGAAATGCGGAACTCAAATAGGAGGAAAACAGTATGGATACATCCAAGGAAATTGCCAGACTCGCTATAGAGGCTCTGGAAGATAAGAAAGCGGAAGATATCAAGATAATTGACATCAGCGAACTCTCCGTCATTGCGGACTACTTTATTATAGCCGGAGGGACCAACCGCAGCCAGATTCAGGCGCTCAGCGATAATGTGGAGGAAAAGCTTGGTCGTGCGGGCCACTTCAAAAAACAGGTGGAGGGCTATGACACCGCCAGCTGGATTCTAATGGATTTCGGCGATGTGATTGTACATGTATTTGACAAAGAGAACCGTCTGCTGTATGACCTGGAACGAATATGGAGAGATGGCAGGCAGGTGTCAAAAGAAGAACTATAGAAAAACCTATAGAAAAAAAGTGGCAATTCTTATTATGACAAGAACAGCCACTTTTTTTGTCTGATGTGGTACGGATCGCAGTTTATGATGCGTCTTTGCTGTTACTATTTCCAAGATGCATATAAAAAGTAATCAGATATAACCCACAAAGTCCCACGATCACATAGACGATCCTGGACAACCAAGACATATCGCCGAAGATAAACGCCACCAGATCAAACCGGAACAAGCCGATCAATCCCCAGTTGATTGCACCGATAATCGCAATGGTCAGGGCTGTGCCGTCCAAATATTTATTTCCCATATATTGATTCCTCCCTGCTATGAGTTCTGTAGGTTTCGTAATTATTGTGTCCCATAGACAGGAAGAATATACAGTTTACCTATAAAATCGAAAAACGCCAAAAACTTTTCCCAAGATCTGGCAATCATCAACAATAATCGGCTCCATGGAATCATTCTCGGGCTGCAGGCGAATATATCCGTCTTCTTTATAATATGTCTTTACGGTTGCGGAATCATCCAGTAATGCCACAACCATATCTCCATTGGATGCGGTATTGCAGCAGTTGACAAAAATACGATCCCCGCTGAAAATACCGGCATTAATCATAGAATCACCCTTGACCTTCAGTATAAAGGACTCTCCCCGGGGCACTACGTCCGCAGGCACAGCGAAATAGTCCTCAATATTCTCCTGGGCCAGTATCGGCTGTCCTGCCGCTACCTGTCCCACGATAGGAATGCTGACCATCTCTGTGCGCACCATCTGAAAGCTGTCGTCACAAATCTCAATGGCTCTGGGCTTGGTAGGGTCCCGGCGGATATACCCGTTTTTTTCCAGTGTTTCCAGATGGGAGTGTACGGAAGAGGTAGACTTCAAATGCACCGTCTCACAGATCTCCCGGACGGTGGGCGGATATCCCCTTTTCAGAATCTCATCCTTGATATAATCCAAAATCTCCTGCTGTTTGGCAGTTATCTTACCATAGCCCATTCTATGGTCCTCCATTTCTTAAAATTTATTGGCCGTTTCGATATTGAATAAAATTATTATAGCATACCGGCCCCAAAAAAGCAAACATATATTCCAAAAATATGTTCGATACCGCTTGACAAGAGAATATATGTTCGGTATAATGCAGTTAATCAAGAACAAATGTTCTGAACATAGATTTGCATTCGGTGTTAAAGGAGGATTGAAAGATGAGCCAGACCACACACATTTATGAGAGGGATTTGAGAAATCGCCAGCAGAAACTCAGGAGGCAGAAAGAGATTCGCCGCCCCTTTATTCTGGCAGGCATTACCATTGTTCTGGTACTGGCCTTCACCCTTTCTTATCATGCCCTGCTATCTCAAGCCAATACAGAACTGGGAGATATCTCCTACAAGTATTATACCTGTGTTCAGATTGAGCCGGGAGATACCCTATGGACCCTGGCGGACAGGTATGCTGACAAGGAGCACTATGCCAGCCAGGAGCAGTATATTACAGAGGTCATGCGCATGAATCACTTGGCCGGAGAGGATATATGTGCCGGAAATTATCTGATTCTGCCATATTATTCTGCGGAATTTGTGAAGTAGTTTTTTTATTCGCGAAGCCGTACAACCCTTACTGCCCGAAGTTTGCGAAGCAGGCTCATTACTCACGGAGCCATACTGTATTTGCTGCCCGGAGTTTGCGAAGCAGGCTCATTACTCACGAAGCCATACTGTATTTGCTGCCCGGAGTTTGCGAAGCAGGCTCATTATTCACGAAGCCGTACTGCATTTGCTGCCCGGCGTCTGCGTTCGTCCTCCTGGGCGGCATAATGTTTCCTAGTGGTATTGACATCGCTGTGTCCCAGCACATCCGCAACCAAGTAGATATCGCCGGTCTCCTGGTACAAGGCGGTGCCATAGGTACTGCGCAGCTTGTGGGGCGTAATTTTCTTAAGAGTAGTAACCCGGGATGCATATTTTTTTACAAGGTTTTCCACGGAACGCACCGCCATGCGCCGATTTTGCAGGGAGAGGAAGAGGGCGTTTTCATGTCCCTCCGCCGGGAGCATATGTTCCCTCTGTTCCAGATAATCCAGCAGGGCCGTCCCCACCTCTTCACCGAAATAGATGATCGCCTCCTTACCTCCCTTGCGCAGGATTCGGATCCCGTACACATCAAAGTCTACATCCTGGATATCCAATCCCACACACTCCGACACTCGGATTCCTGTCCCCAGTAGCAAAGTGATCAATGCCACATCTCGCAGCTTGGTCTTCTTATGATATTCCAGTTCCTTTTTGGTCAGTTTTGTCCCATCCTCGACCTGATCCAACAGAATGGCCACTTCATTGGGCTCCAGGCGGATAATTTCCTTTTCATGCTGCTTGGGCAGCGGCACAAGGGCCGCCGGGTTCTTCTCTATTTTCTCGTTCTCGAAAAAATAATTGTAGAAGCTTCTGAGAGAGGCCAGCTTGCGGCTTTTTCCTCGCTCTTCATTGATGATGCTTTTTCCGTCCTTTTGATATAGGGATACATATTCCAGATATTCCTCGATGTCCTGCCGGTTGAGCATATCCAGGTACTCCATAGGGATTTCGGAGATATCCATCTTGGCGCAGGCGCTGTTTTTCTCATGAAGAAATTCAAAAAACATGCGCAGGTCATAGGCATAGGCCAATCGGGTTCTCGCGGAAGTATACTGCTCGATTCCACGAAAAAATTCTTTACAAAAAGGGGGCAGTTCTTCCAGAACGGCGCGCATCTTTAAGATATTCTGCACCTTTTGTTCCTCATGGTAACTGGGTATGTTTGTATTATTCGCCAAAGTATTCACACCATCCTTTCAAATTACCGGTCTGTATAGCCGTAAACATGCGTTCCTTCACGCCAGGATTTTCCTGGTTCAACTGCCGGAGCAGCTTTTTGACATATTCTCTCTTGGTATGGCCGTCTGCCGGGCAGGGGCTTTTTACCACCGGTACATTGTACTTGCGGACAAAACCAATCACATCCGCCTCATTCATATACATCAAGGGTCTGATAACGGTCAACTCCGTGCGATCCAAGTAGGTCACAGGTGCGAAAGTGTGGAAGCGGCCCTCATATATAAGGGACAGCAGCATGGTTTCCACCACGTCGTCCTTGTGATGTGCGTAGGCTACCTTGTTGCAGCCGACAGACTTTATAGCATTATTCAGTGCTCCCTTGCGCATTTTGGCGCACAGTGCACAAGGATTGTCCTCCTTGCGATCTTCAAATACAATTTGGGCAATATCAGTTTTTACAATAGTATATTCCACATTCAGGCTTTCACATAAGTTCTGAATCTCCTCCAGCTTCAGGTTCTCAAAGCCTAAATCCACTGTCACGGCATGGAGCGTGAAATGCTTTGGATAGAAGCGCATCAAGCCATGCAGGGCATAGAGCAGCGTCAATGAATCTTTTCCACCAGAAATACCTACTGCAATTTTGTCTCCCTCCTCAATCATATGATAGTCATCTATAGCACGGCGGACATAACTTAGTACCTGCTGTAATTTCATGGATAAATCCTCCTATGCATGTTACTTATATTCACTTTTATTTTACCTTTTTTTACGTCGGGAAACAATATTTTTATTCCATCTTTCTTTCGATTTTCTTTCATTGATTTTTATAAAATGCCTCTTGTTATATGGTTAAAATCAGTGTATGATAAAATATAACATAGTAATAGATGTGGTTTAGCCTTAATAATGGCTTATAATAGGTGAGAAAGAACTTTAGGGCAGACAGACTTTCGAATATACATATTAACGCGGTATCACAGGCTTAGATTGCAGTACCGCAGGAAAGAGGTAAGCATGAAACTGAGGTGGAAAAATCAATATATCAGATGGGGATTAACTGCATTACTTGTGATCATGGGCAGCATTATGTTTTACTATTTGCTGTTTCATTCCTCCAATATCAAATCGGCCCTTAATGTTGTCGTGGGAATTATGATGCCAGTGGTTTTTGGCTTTATACTGGCGTATCTATTGACTCCTGTTCTGAACAGCATTGAGCAGAAGGTACTATATCCCCTCAGAAAGATTTTAAAACTTAAGGAAGGAGCTAAAAGCCGTAAGAGGACCCGCATGCTGGGGGTTCTGGTCACAGCCTTTTTGTTTTATCTGGTTATTCATCTCCTGGTGAGCATGTTGGTATCCCAGATCGTCCCCAGTATCCAGAACATTGTCTCCAACTTCGACACATATATGACCAATTTTACAGCATGGATGAACCAGCTGATGGCTGACAATTCGGAGATTAAGGAGTATAGCATCAGTCTGGTCAACCGTTATTCTGTAGAGTTAGAACGTTTCCTGAACGAAACGGTTCTGACCAAGTCCAGCGAGTTAATCAAGACGGTGTCCCTTAGTGTGCTGGGCATCTTCAAGACACTGTGGAATTTTATCATTGGTTTTATTATTTCGATATATATTCTCGGCAGTAAGGAAAAATTTGCGGTGCAGGCTAAAAAGCTGGTATTTGCATGTTATCAGCCGGATTCAGCCAATGTGATTATCAACAATTTCCGTTTTGCCCACAATACATTTATTGGATTTATCAGTGGTAAGGTTCTGGATTCGCTGATTATCGGTATACTTTGTTTTATTGGGACTACTCTATTGCAGACCCCCTATGCTGCATTGATTAGCGTTATTATCGGTGTGACAAATATTATCCCTTTCTTTGGTCCCTTCCTAGGGGCCATTCCCAGCGCTGTGCTGATTTTGGTAGTGGATCCCATGCATCCTTTGAACTGTGTATATTTTATAATCTTCATATTGATTCTTCAGCAAGTGGATGGCAATCTGATCGGACCTAAGATTCTGGGAGATTCCACGGGATTGTCCGGCTTCTGGGTGATCTTTGCTATAACGCTGTTTGGCGGCCTGTTTAATGTGCTGGGTATGATTGTAGGCGTACCAATTTTTGCCATCATTTATGCAGCGGTAAGATCCCATGTAAATTCCGCTCTGATTAAAAAGAATATGCCTATCAAAAGCGATGTCTATGAAAATATTGAGTGTGTAGACGAGGCGGGAATCCATATTATGGACAATCTGGAACGCCGTAAATATATTAAAGCCAAAAATCTGGAGAATAAGGATAAGAAAATGGATATCCCTCATGACAGTCAGGAAGAGAATCTGGTTTCTGGCATGCGCTATATCAGCAATGCGGAAGAGTGGAAGAGAAGAGTATCCGTGCGGTGGGAGGATAAGGAAACAATTTCCCGGGAAGCATTTAATGATAAGCATACCACAATGCCCCCTTCTAATAAGACAGAGGCAGACAATATCTCCGAAGCGGACGATATAAAAAACTAATTTTCAAACCAGAGGATATCAAAACAATTCTTATGCAAAGAAAACTGCTCCAGGCAGAAGAGTGCGAGAGGAGTACTATAGTTTATGAGATTTGTCATACAAAGAGTAAGCGAAGCCAGCGTATCCGTAAACCAGCAAATCATAGGCTCTATAGGCAAGGGCTTTCTGGTATTGATCGGAGTAAGCCAGACAGATACCAAAGCGATTGCCGATAAAATGATTAAAAAACTATTAGGCCTTCGAATTTTTGAAGATCAGAACGGCAAAACCAATTTGTCCCTGCAGGACGTAGACGGCTGTCTTCTTTTAGTATCACAGTTTACCCTATATGCCGATTGCCGCAAGGGCAACCGGCCATCCTTTATCAATGCAGGCGCTCCGGAACTAGCTGAAAACATTTATCAATATATTATCAGTGAATGTCAAAGCCAGTTGGCAGGATCACCTGATAAAGTACAACATGGCAGTTTCGGAGCCGATATGAAGGTTTCCCTATTAAATGACGGCCCCTTTACAATTATTTTGGATTCAGAAACATTATCAATGCAATAATTTAGGTCCCTTTACCTACATCAGAACTATTTGGGATTCAGAAATATTATCAATGCAATAATTTGGGTCCGTTCAGCTTTTGTGTTGAACATAAAAAAACAATAACCAAACAAGTTTAATGAATAATTGGCATCCCTTTATCCACATCAGAACTATTTTGGATTCAGAAACACTATCAATGCAATAATTTGGGTCCGTTTACCTTTTTATTGAACATGAAAAAAACAATAACCAAACAAGTTTAATGAATAATTGGCATCCCTTTATCCACATCAGAACTATTTTGGATTCAGAAACACTATCAATGCAATAATTTGGGTCCGTTTACCTTTTTATTGAACATGAAAAAAACAATAACCAAACAAGTTTAATGAATAATTGGCATCCCTTTATCCACATCAGAACTATTTTGGATTCAGAAACACTATCAATACAATAATTTGGGTCCATTTTACCTTTTGTACTGGATATAAAAAAACAATAACCAAACAAGTTTAACGAATAGTTGGCGTCCCTTTACCCACATCAGAACTGCAGCAACCCCGCCAACTATTCGTTAAACTTGTCTTTTGCGCATAGTTGGTTATATCTCCTGCCGTAGACTCTTTAGCTTTTCCAGCAATTCCAGGTCATCAGCTGTAATTTTTATATTTGCCTGAAGTTCCTGTCCATCGGTTGTAATTACTTTGCATTCCATGACCGTGCCTTCCTGGATACCGGCCTTTGTAAATGCTTTTGCAAATTGCAGAAACTTCGGATGGTTATTTCTAAACTTGTCAAAATCGCTTTTTAATCCCAATAAAGCCATAGGATTCATATTCATTCGCAAACACCTCTTATCGTAGATTAGATCATTGCCGCCTTGATAGCTGTCATCAACTCCTCATAGGTTTCATAGGCTGGCAGCTGTGGATAATCCGCCTTAATCTTCTCTGTTGTCTTAAACAGAAATCCAGCCTTACTGGCTTTTATCATACCAAGATCATTGTAGCTGTCCCCGCTGGCAATGGTTTCATATCCGATGGACTGCAATGCCTTGACCGTGGTCAGTTTAGAATCCGCAATCCTCATCTTGAATCCTGTGATCTCACCGTTCTCTGCCACCTCCAGGGAATTGCAGAATATAGTGGGCCATCCCAGTTTTTTCATCAAGGGGCTGGCAAATTGTGTGAATGTGTCGCTGATGATGATAACCTGAGTGATAGAGCGCAACTCGTCCAGAAATTCCCTGGCGCCGGGCATGGGATCAATCGTAGCAATGGTTTCCTGAATCTCCTTCAGGCCCAGATGGTGCTCCCTTAATATATCCAACCGGTATCTCATCAATTTCTCATAGTCCGGCTCGTCACGGGTGGTTTTCTTCAGTTCAGGTATACCGCTGGCTTCCGCAAATGCAATCCATATCTCCGGCACCAGTACGCCCTCCAAATCCAAACAGGTAATATACATAGTATTTGTCCTCCATTGATTCTAAATTCAACAATATTACCCATTATACAACAATTAAGGACGTTTCACAATACCTAAGATTCGGCGATATACTGCAAAGTCCGTACCAAGCCCTCAAAATCTCGAAAACGCTTTTCTTGAATTACCACATCCAAAACGGAGTCATAGGTGTAACGAGGAAGGTCAAATTGTGTATTTATTCGGTATTTTTTGTTGTCAGGACTAGATTTTAATTCTGTTATGTTATAGATTTTAAGTATACGCCATATTACAGACCGATCTGCCATTCGAAGCAGAAAATCCACAGGCTTTTCTGTAGATATTGCCTTCTCTTCTGCCTGACCATGCAGATAGGCATATAGCTTCTCGTCTTCCTTATTTAAGGAGATCAGGTACATCTCCCCCTGGTTAAAATAGAAAATGATATTTGCAAGTGTTATCCTTTTTTGCATGGAAAAATGAATCAGGACTGTGGCCACAATCATCACGATTCCGGCAGCAATGCAAATCTTATACCCCCCTATCAGGAGAGTAATCAGAAGAAATATTCCTCCGGCTGCCTCTAACCCAATCTTTATCCTGGTATGGTCTTCTGGAATAGGTATCCAAATCTGCGCTTGGTCTTCTCTTGCATTTCCGCTTCTCATCTTAAATATCCCCTTTTTAGTTTTATAGTGTAAGTATTCCTCTATACTACATTTAATTCCTCTTATACTATAATACACAAAAAAAGAAAGGAATGCAACCCATAAAGGCTACATTCCCCCATAATGTTGAAGATATTTATTCTTATTTGCTAAAAGATGTAAAGAATACATCGCCCTCGGTATTGTCAGCAAAGAACTCCAGGAAGGACACTGAAAATTCCTTGGCTTCTGCCGGTGCCTCATAAATAATATGGTAGGTGCAGCTATCACCCTTGGCAAGAGTATACTCGGCAGGCATTACCGTGCTGGAACTACTCATATCAATACCGAAATCGTAGTCATCCTCGCCATCGCCCAGGTCATGCCACTGAAGCTGGAAATCGCTGTTATACATGGGCAAATCCTCACCAAATGTATTCTTGATGGTGATCACCACATCCAACAGCTGCATTCCATCAGTAGGGGTATACCCCTCATACTCGGTAGGATATGCTACGGAATCAACACTGTAATCAAAGAACACTGTCCTGAAGGTGGTGCCGATTACCCCGTCTGCCTGGCCGTCCTCTGCCTTTACAACGTTGTTCACTGTGGGGCTGGTGCCGCAGGCAGTGAGCATCATACATGCCATCATCATTACTGCGATACAAGCCACTAATTTCTTACTGAATTTCATAATTACGCCTCTCCTCTTTCATACATTTTTTTTCTGATCCCCTCTTCGCAGCGATCAAATGAAATTATAGTACTATTTTTCGTGTTTGTCTATATCTTTCATTAAATATTTTATAAAATTAAGAATAAAAAAATCGGTTGAAGGCAAAAATAATCAGTCCGGCTGTTATATCCAACAACACTGCTATGCCTGCAATAAACAACTCTCCAAACCACATAAGTCCCAACATCAATCCAGCTCCTCTGCTCATCACAGGTATGCTGTAACCTTTATATGCGGAGAACTCATATACCTTAACCTGGGTCAGTTTTGGCATCTCCGCATCGGCCAAGCAGTAACTGTCCTGCACAATATCATTTTGGGACAAATCCAAGATCTGATATTCCCCGCGCCAATACGTTATAGGTGGCGGATAAACGTCGTATTCCCTGTGCTCAATCTCACCCAGATGTTCCGATGACATCCGGAACGCAATGTACTCAGAAGCGTTAGATGTCTTGTATACTACATTATATACCTCATAATAGTATTCCTTTTCCTCAGCCTGAAGCACTAAAGGGAAGTCCAGTTCACCGCGGTGGGATATTTTTTTGTCAAACGTACAGCCTTTTCAGATCCCGCATCTGCGTTTTTGTCAACTGCTCCGCAATGTGGATATTCATTCTCCTTTCTCCTCCTGTTGTGATAGATTATTGCGAAACTATCCTGACGGCTCCTTATGTCAGAGCGCCCTGCGCGAAAAAGTATGCCGCCAGCTGCGCCCTGGAACTGAATTGCTCTGTCTGTATCAACGCCCGCACCTCTTCTCTGGTGTAAAAACGGGAATCAATCTGTTCATTTTCCGAGGTATGATCCTGCATCTGTCCCTCTGCCTCCACGATGGCAATGTAGGTGGTGACATCGGAAAAGGCCACCGCCGCAAAGGAGGCGGGCAAAATGTCCCGGATCTTTTTGACGGAAAGCCCCGTCTCCTCATACAGTTCCCGCTGGATACAGTCTTCCACGGACTCTCCTTCCTCCAGCATACCTGCACACAGATTATAGACACTCCGGTTAATGCCCATGCGGAACTCATGCAGCAGAAGCATCTTCCCCTGGCAGATTGCCACGATGGATACCCCGCTGGGCTTTTGTCCCAGATCCTCCGGGGAGGACAACTCTCTGCGGCTGACCATCTCATACTTTTTTTCATGCCCGGCTTTATTTAAGTACGTTAATTCATAGTTTTTTAAAAATCTGCCGTTTCCCACCTTTTCCATCTTCAGAAGTTCCATATGTCCACACCGTATCCTTTCTACTATATAAAATCCTAGGAGATTGCGAAACACCCTTTCTGGTAACAGTGGATGGGCAATATATACAAAATAAGGGCGACTTGCCACTGCGTCGGAGCCCGCTTTTGTATATATTGTCCAGCCACGTCACTTGTCAGCACACAGGAATTATTCCTGTCACTTGCGGTAAGGTTTTCGTAATCGCCCAATATAAAGTTATGCGTATCTCCTGTCGGCACATGTACCGGGGATTTAAGTTCTGCCTCTCCCCAGCTGTTCCCGCAGAGAGGGGTATACTTTTTTCCGGGTGATCTCCACCAGTCCAAGAGGTGTTATATCCACTATCTTTACTGTCACCGGATCTTCTCTGGTCAGTTCCCGCAGTTTTTGCAGCAGTTCCTCCTCCTGGGCCAGAGTGGCCGGGTTAATGAAATCCACAATAATAATGCCGGAGAGGTTTCGCAGACGCAGCTGACGGGCCACTTCCCCGGCAGCCTCCAGATTCACCTGGCGCAGAGTATCTGTGGAGGAAGAATGAACCGAGGTTCCAGGAAGTTTTGTGCATTTTCCCGTATTCACGTCGATGGCTGTCAGACTCTCAGTCTGTTCCACCACCAGATTGGCGCCGGATTTCAGCCAAACCATTTTGCCCATGGCCTCCTCCAGCCTTGTTCCCAGGCTGTATAATTTGTCCAGGGAGAAATCCGGATCCTGATACAGACGAATATTCTTTTGATCCAGTGAAAATCGTCTCTGCTCCTGCAGCTGCAGCAATTCCTCATATATAAACGGCAAATCCGTTACCACTTCCTCATATTCGCCGGTCAAAAAGGGCTTGAGCGCTTCCTCCAGCGCAGATCCTGCCTCATGCAGGCAGCTGTAGCAGGTGCGGTGCCGCCCCTGCAAGAAGATGGAGGTAAATTGACGGCGCAGCCGCACATACTCCTGATACAGAATATCTTCCCAAGACTGTCCTTCCTGTTCCAAAAGCAGGCCCGCCTGGGTGCGCACCACCAGTCCAAAGGACGGCAAGCCCTCCTCCTGCACCAGCGCCCCTTCAGGGTCTGTGATCTGCCGACGGACCAGAAACTGGCGCAGAAACTCTTTACGGGACTCTCTCAGCTTTTTGGAAATGCCCACTTTGGCAGCCCCTGCGGCAAATACAAAATACTCTCCCTGCAAAGTAATCCCTGTGGTCACTGCCGCCTGCTTGGTCTTGATGGCTTCCTGCTGTATCTGTACCAGCACCTCATCCCCTTCCAAAAGCCTGCCGTCATAGGCTCTGTTGGTCAAAAAAGGCGAAGCTTCCCCCTGTCCCATGTGCAGAAAGCATTGCTCCTGTCCCGCAATCTCCACAAAACAGGCATTCAGGTTCTTGACAATCTTTTTTACTTTGCCCAGATACACTGCACCGATGCGGCTCTGCAATTCCCGGGAAAAAGTGTGTACGGCAACCAGGCGGTCCTGCCTGACCAGCGCTGCCAGCAGACGTTCTGTTTCCGAAGTCTCTGTCTGCCGCCTTTTTCCGTATATACTGTCCGGACAGGCCGTGATCAGAACTCTTCCCAACTCCCGGTTTATGCGCTGCTGTTCCCGATCCTGCCTGGCTGTGGTCTGCCGTATGTCCCTACTCATCTTTCGCCTCCGCTTCCTGCGGGTCTACTGGCCGCTCTTCTGCCCGGTCATGAGATCCGGCGCTATGCAGGGACTGTAACCATTTCTGCTGCTCCGTCTCCTTGGCTGTCAGGGCTTCCTGGCGCAGTCTCCGGGCTTCTGCCGCTGCCTCGGCCCTGCGGCGGTCAGCCTCCTGCGCAATCAAAAGTCTCTTTTCATCCACTATAGGTTCCAGAATCTGGCGGCCGATGGAATCCATGGGCGCCAACTGCCTGGCTTCCCCTGCTGAAGCCAGGTTTAGATAGGTATCTTTGCGGTGGACAGTAAAAGCATTTTCCGCCAAAGTCTGCCCCTGCCAGGCCGCATAGGCATCCATGACAGACGCAGGCTTAATATTGCCGCTGCTGGATGCGTCTACCAGCATGTGAATCGCCTTGTTTTCCGGGTCTGCCTGCAATTCATAGATCCCCGGCCGGATATTTACTGTCAAAGTATTTTTTTTGGTTTCTTTGGTGATTGGTATCTCCGTCCGGGCATAGAAATCCGCAAGTTTACCCAGATAGTCGAAGGACGGTTCTCTGCCTTCCCGAAATCTTACCGTATAGCCTGCCGCCGCCACACTGGCCATGGCATTGCCCGCCTCCTCCGGCAGCAGCACCACACTGACAATCTCGATTCCCGGCACACTGGCCCGATTGAAGCGTTCCTTCATATCCTGAGAGGTAGTGACGCTGTTGCACTCAATATCCATATATTCTCCGTCGCTGGTCAGCCCGACTCCCAGCGGGGCTGCAAAGGACATGATCTGGTGAGGACTGTAGCCGGTGGTATAGGCTACGTCAATTTCTGCCCGCCTTATACATTTCTGAAAAAAACGCATTACATCCAGGTGCCCGATAAAGCGAACCGGGCCATATTTGCGGAACTTTACACGCACTTTCATAGATTGATTTCTCCTGTTTTTTGTCGGTATACTGCGTTCAGCATCCGCCGTAGCTGCCAACGTCTCTGGGTTCAAAACAAATGCCGCCGCCGAATCTGGTTACGCCGCAGCCCTGGCATCTGACTTTACAGTTCTCGGAAATCTGCTCCTGCCGGGCTTTCAGCCACTCCCTCTTAAGAAACTCCTTGGTCACGCCGCAGTCAATGAAGTCCCAGGGAAAAATCTCATCCAAGGGCCTTTCTCTGTGAGAATAAAATTCTGTGGTTAGGCCGCACTCCGCCATGGTTTCCTCCCAGACTTCATTTTTAAAATATTCGCTCCAGGCATCATAAAAGCAGCCCTTCCGGTATACGCCCAGGATCACCCGGGACAGCCGCCTGTCTCCCCTGGCCAGTACCCCCTCCCAGACGCTGGCATCCGCCTCATGGTAATTGTACTTGATGCTCTTCTGGTTCAGCTGTTCGGAGATGCATTTTCGGGTAAAATATGCCTTTTCAATAAATTCCTCCCGGGTACATTGGCCGGCCCACTGGAAGGGCGTAAAGGGCTTGGGCACAAAGAAGGAAGTGCTGGTAACAATCTGAACCCGCCCGTTTGTCCGTGCCTCCTTGGGCACTTCCTCAAAAAAGGTGGCTGCAATTTTGTTGGATAACTCGGCGATGCCACGCATATCCTCGGGGGTTTCCGTAGGCAGTCCCAGCATAAAATACAGCTTAACCCTTGTCCATCCCCCTCGAAAAGCCAGGGTGGATCCGTGAATGATATCCTCCTCTGTCAGCCCCTTGTTGATCACATTGCGCAGCCTCTGGCTGCCAGCCTCCGGAGCGAAAGTCAAAGATGACTTGCGAATATCCTGAACCTTGCTCATCACATCCAAAGAAAAAGCATCAATACGCAAAGAAGGCAGGGAGATGTTGATCTTCTTTTCCTTGCACTTCTCAATCAGGAAGTCGATCAGTTCCGGCAGACGGCTGTAATCGCTGGAACTTAAAGAACTCAGGGAAATCTCCTCATGACCGGTATTTTTCAGCATTTCCAGGGCATACTGCTTCAGCATCTCCACATTCCGCTCCCGCACCGGCCGATACAGCTGTCCCGCCTGACAGAACCGACATCCCCGGATGCAGCCCCGCTGGATCTCCAGCACCACCCGGTCTTGGGTCACTTTTATATAAGGAACCACGGGTTTCATGGGATAATAGGTGTCAGACACCTGCATCTCCACCTCTTTTAATATGGTTGGTGGGATTCCCTCCTCTGTGGGGGAAAAGCTTTCGATGGTGCCGTCCTCATGGTAGGTCACCTGATAAAACCGCGGCACATACATACCCGGCAGGCGGGCTGCCCGGCGCAGAAATTCCACCCGCCCACAGCCTTCTTTTTTACAAGATTTATACAGATCCAGCAGATTGCGGTACTGGGTCTCTCCCTCCCCGATATAGAACAGATCAAAAAAATCCGCAATGGGCTCCGGATTGTAAGCGCAGGGACCGCCGCCGATGACGATGGGGCAGTCTTCCCCTCTCTCCGCGGCCAGCAGCGGGATCTGGGCCAGATCCAGCACTTGCAGGATATTGGTATAGCACATCTCATACTGTATGGTAATTCCCAGAAAATCCATATCCTTAATGGGTTCCTGGGATTCCAGTCCAAAGAGGGGAATCTGCTGCTGCCTCATAATGGCATCCAGATCCACCCAGGGAGAATAGACCCGCTCGCACCACACATCCTCCCAGCGGTTGAACATATCATAGAGAATCTGGATACCCAGATGGGACATGCCGATCTCGTACACGTCCGGAAAACACATGGCGAAGCGCACCTCCACCCGGGACTTGTCCTTCACCACCGCATTTACCTCGTTGCCGATATAACGGGCAGGCTTCTCTATCTTCATCAGAATATCGTCTGACAGGGCCAGCTTTTCTGTCATCATCCGTTTTTTAGTCCTTTCTTATATGGAGTTCCGCATATACCCTGCCAGCACACAGATCTGCCGCTGTCCGGGAATATGCGGATTCAAATATTGTTTTCTTCTTCCTATAGTATACGGCATGAAACATATAAAAGCAAGACCAATACCAGGAGCGCCGCCACTAACCCAAGAGCATATTTGACACGTCAAGGGGTACAGTCCCAGCTGATATAATCCAATATCTGTCCGCTGGTCAGACCAAACAGCGTATCCCCCCTGCGGTCAACCAGGGCCAGCAGACATACCAATATGGCCGCCAACAGTATCCGCAGTCCCAGGGTGCCGTTTTTTCCTGGGGCACCGTCCATGCCCCCGTATTGCCCTCCGTAACCCGGCCTCTCGCCATAGACCGGTTCTTCCTCAAAATAGCTGAGAGTCCTGCCATAAAGCAGTTGCTCACGCTGCCCCAAATCCTGCCGGTCCTGCTGGTAACGCTCTCTGACCTGCCGTGCCAGCTGTAGCTTCTGTTGTGTGGAAATATCGCCCATTGTTACATCCCCGCCTTTTTCATTGAAAGGAACAAAAAGCCCGGGCACCCACAGATACCCGGAACTGATCCGTTCTGTTATTCAATTGTATGTGTTCAAGCCCAAGCCCTAGTACTCCATCCTTGAAGTTCCTGTACAAATTTTTGAGGATACTTTTCCGAGTGTGCAAGTTTTAGGCGCTGTATTTTAAAATATCCACTTATATTTTCTCACAGTTCCACAATTTTCTGGAAAAAGCAGCTGCGGGAACCGGTATGGCAGGCGGCGCCCACCTGGTCGATTCTGGCCAGCAGAGTATCCCTGTCACAGTCCGCCGTCAGGGATTTCACATACTGGTAATGGCCGCTGGTCTCCCCTTTCAGCCACTGCTCCCTGCGGCTGCGGCTGTAATAATGCATCAGGCCGGTGCGCAGGGTATCCTCATATGCCTGTTCGTTCATATAGGCCATCATCAGCACCTGGCCGTTTTCCGCATCCTGAATGATCACGGGAACCAGGCCCTGGGGATCCTTTTTCAAATCCTCCCAGGTGAGGGAGGCCCTCCAGTTTGGTTTTTGTCCGGGGTTTTTGTATTCTGGCTGCATGTTTTTTCTCCTATAAGAGTTCCGCATATCCCCCGCCAACGCACAGGACAAGTGATGAATGTCCGGCCGCTTGTGGCGTCCATACATTCATCAGCACGTTGGCGGGGAATATGCTGTTTGAGAGTTCCGCATATCCCCCGCCAACGCACAGGACAAGTGATGAATGTCCGGCCGCTTGTGGCGTCCATACATTCATCAGCACGTTGGCGGGGAATATGCTGTTTGAGAGTTCCGCATATCCCCCGCCAACGCACAGGACAAGTGATGAATGTCCGGCCGCTTGTGGCGTCCATACATTCATCAGCACGTTGGCGGGGAATATGCTGTTTGAGAGTTCCGCATATCCCCCGCCAACGCACAGGACAAGTGATGAATGTCCGGCCGCTTGTGGCGTCCATACATCCATCAGCGCGTTGGCAGGGAATATGCTGTTTAGAGGCTTCCCTTGGTGCTGAGTACATCCGTGATGCGGGGATCCAGCGTGGTGGCTTCGTCCAATGCCTTGGCGAACGCCTTGAACATGGCTTCAATCATGTGATGGTTGTTGCCCGGCTGCAGCATCCGCAGATGCAGGTTCATGCCCGCGCTGTAGGAGACGGCATAGAAAAACTCTTTCACAAGCTCCGTGTCCAACTCCCCCACCCGCTCTGCCGTGAAATCACATGCAAACTGCAGATAGGGCCTGCCGCACAAGTCCACGGCGCACAGAGCCAGGGATTCATCCATGGGCAGGATAAAATAGCCGTAGCGCCGGATGCCCTTTTTGTCTCCGGCGGCCTCCCGGATGGCCTGTCCCAGCACAATACCGGTGTCCTCCACCGTGTGGTGACCATCCACCTGCAAATCCCCTTTCACTTGACATTTCAAGTCAAAAAAGCCATGTCTGGCAAATCCCTCCAGCATATGGTCCAGAAAACCAATGCCGGTGTTTACCTCCGCCCGGCCGCTGCCGTCCAGATCCAAAGTAACCTCAATGTCGGTCTCCCTGGTCCTGCGGTTAATTGTACTGCTTCGTGCCATAAAATCTCCTTCCCACTCATTCTGCCGATAAATGATTATTGCTCCTCAAAACGGACTCTTATGCTGTTGGCGTGGGCAGTCAGCCCCTCGCTCTCCGCAAAACGTTCAATGTCCTCATGTACTGCCTGCAGCGCCTCTCTTGAGTAGGAGATGATGCTGGTCTTTTTCAAAAAGTCATCTACATTCACCGGGGAAAAGAACTTTGCCGTGCCGTTGGTGGGAAGAATGTGGTTGGGGCCGGCATAATAATCTCCCAGGGGTTCGGAACTGTACTCTCCCAGGAAGATGGCCCCTGCATTCTTGATCCGGGTCATGGTATCAAAGGGATTCTTCGTCAGGATTTCCAGGTGCTCGGAGGCAATGTCATTGGCGGCCTGGATGGCGGCCTCCATATCCTCCGCCAGCAGGATATATCCGTAATTTTCCAGGGATTTTTCCATAATTTCCCTGCGGGACAGTCGGGCCACGAAACCGTCCACCTCCGCGGAAACCTGCTCTGCCAATTCTCTGGAGGTGGTGATCAGTATGGCGCTGGCCAACTCGTCATGCTCCGCCTGGCTCAGCAGGTCTGCCGCCACATATCGGGGATTGGCGGTCTCGTCCGCCAACACCAGGATCTCGCTGGGTCCGGCGATGGAATCAATGCTCACATAACCGTACACGGCCTTTTTGGCCAGAGCCACAAAAATATTGCCCGGGCCGGTGATCTTGTCCACCTTGGGGATGGATTGGGTGCCGTAGGCCATAGCGGCGATGGCCTGGGCCCCGCCCGCCTTGTAAATTGCGCCCACACCCGCAATATCCGCCGCCACCAGCGTACCGGGATTCACTTTCCCGTCCGCCCCTGGAGGGGTGGTCATGATGATATCCGTCACGCCTGCAACTTTGGCGGGAACTACATTCATCAGGACGCTGGAGGGATAGGCCGCCTTGCCGCCGGGCACATACACGCCCACCCTGCCAATGGGGGTGATTTTCATGCCCAGTATGGTGCCGTCCTCCTTGGCGTCAAACCAGCTGTTACGCAGCTGCTTCTCATGAAAGGCATGGATATTGGCGGCGGATCGTTTTATCACCTCCACCAATTCCGAATCCATCTGGGCATAGGCTTCCCGGATCTCCTCCCGAGTCACCCGGATGTTCTCCGGGGTCAGCTGGAATTTATCGAATTTCAGCGTATACTCAAACAGAGCCTGGTCACCGTTTTCCTTTACATTGGATAAAATCTCATTAACTGTTTCCTCATATTCAGAATAATTGTTAGGGCTCCTCTTCAGCAGGTCATTCAGCACGTTTTTCCGGGTACTCTCCGTCAATTCCACTATTCTCATATCATTTCTCCTATATTATAAGTTCTGCTAATTCTCCCCGGCGCAGTTGTCAAGATCGAAATACGGCCGCCTCATTGTCCATATTTCAAATACACATTTATGTATAATGCCCCACCGGGAATCCGCTGTTTTTGTTCTAAAGCTTTCATCTAAGACATTTGAGCGCGCAGACGGTGGATCAGATTCTTGACGCGCTCCGTCTCCATCTGCATACTCACCGGATTCACGATCATCCGGGCGGACAGGGGACAGATTTCCTCCAGCACTTCCAGTCCGTTTTCCTTTAATGTGCCGCCGGTCTCCACAATATCCACAATCACATCGGACAACTCCACCAAAGGCCCCAACTCCACGGAGCCGTTCAGCTTGATGATATCCACGGTCTGATGCTTCTTATTATAAAAGTACTCTCTGGCAATGTTGGGATATTTGCTGGCCACCCTGATCCGCTCATGGTGCTGCAGCAGTTCCCGGGCTTCCCGGGGACCGCAGACGCACATGCGGCATTTTCCAAAGCCCAGATCCAGCACCTCGTAGACGTTGCGGTTCTCCTCCAAGATCGTGTCCCGGCCCACCACGCCGATATCTGCGGCACCGTATTCCACATAGGTGGGCACGTCCGGTCCCTTTGCCAGGAAAAAACGGAGTTGCAATTCCTCATTTACAAAAATCAGTTTTCGAGAGTCTTTATCTTTCATCTCCTCGCAGGTGATTCCGATCTGCTCAAACAACTCCAGGGTCTTTCGGGCCAGCCGCCCTTTCCCCAGAGCAAATGTCAAATATCTCTTGTCGCTCATACTATATTACCTCATATCTATTTAAAGGATATTCAGCCTTACCTCTTCGCGGATACGCCGGCTGTGCCTGCCGTATCCTTTAAATGTCCCCAATGCCCTTGATCCCTTACTTCATATAACATATTTTGAGAAAAATCCCGAGTCACTGTCTTACCAGCAATGTGGGGATACCCTGTCGGCGGCTTTCTTTCGCCTCCTGGAGCTTTTGAACATAGTCAGCCGCCGTGTAGGTCAGCACTTTCTTTTCCATGCCATGGGGCAGCGGGGCTTTCTGGTACTGCACCGCCTCCAGCACATCATCGACCACCATGGCGAATCCGATGGCCGGAGCATCCTTGCCAAACTGCCGCAGCAGCGTGTCATAGCGCCCGCCTTTTACGATGGGAGCCCCCACGCCATAGGTGTATGCTTTGAAAATTATTCCTGTGTAGTAATGGTATTTGCTGAGCATACCCAGATCAAAGGACACATACTCCTCCACCCCGTAGAGCTTCAGCACCCGGTATATGGCCTCCAGACGCTCTATGGCGGACAGGGAACGCTGGTTATGTACGGACTCCCTGGCCTCTTTCAGGGAGTCGATGGAACCGAACAGATCCGCGGCCTTCAGCAGGGTACTGCTGTAAGGCTTTGGCACCTCTTTCTGGGCCAAAAGCTCCTGGGCCGCAAAATAATTTTTCCCGGAAATATACTCTCGCAGCTGCTCCTCTGTCTCCGTGTCCAAACCGGCCTCCTCACAGATGCCCTTGAAATATTCCACCTGTCCCACGCTGACCTGGAACTGCTTAAGCCCCGTGTTCTTCAATGCCTCAATGACCAGGCTGATCATCTCCCCGTCGGCCTCCACGCTGTCATCCCCCACCAGTTCCGCGCCGATCTGAGTGACTTCCTTGAGCTTTCCCTGCAGGTTGGAGGTGTTGGTAAAGGTGTTGCCCAGGTAGCAGAACCGAATGGACTCCTGCGACTCCATGAAATATTTGGCGGCGCAGCGGGCGATGGAGGGGGTAAAATCCGGCCGCAGCACCAGCGTGTTGCCCTCCTTGTCAAAAAACTTATATAGTTCCTTGGAGGGTGTGGTGCCGATCTCCCTGGAAAATACGTCAAAGTATTCAAAAGTGGGCGTCTGGATGTCCTCATAGCCATAGCTGGTAATGGTATCGTGAATTTTCCGCTCCACATACAGCTTACCCGCATATTCTTTTCCGTAAATGTCCCTCACGCCTTCCGGCGTGTGCAGTAGTTTCTTGCTCATATTTTTCTATGCCTTTCCGCCATGACAGAGCCGCCTGTCCGGCTGTTCAAAGTCATGCCTCACTTTATCGCTTCGCAGTGCTAATTAGGTAGCGTACAAAAGAAACAAGCTTCTTGTAGTATAACGGAAAGCACTATATCTGTCAAGCCTTAACTTTCTTCTTCCCGTTTTTCCAGATCCAGCTGCAGCATATCCAGGTAGGGAACCAATATCCCATGTTTTTTCGGCAGGAAAAACTGAGGGTCCAGTTCCTCGTAGCGAAAACTCTTGCGCCCCCCCTCCCTGGCGCGCTGCCAGAACCGCAGCAGATGGGAAAAGGGCAGATAATACAGCTGGTCTCTGTGGGTGTAAAAAATGAGGAAAAACGCCACGCCCCCCTGTTTTTCAAAACGCTCCATGAACTGCACCTGGTGTTCGTGAATGTTCTGCAGGGAAAAGGTGTCCACAGCGCATTCCTTGGCGTCAAAGCAGACCGGGATGCCTTGGACTGCACCGATATAGTCCACCGTACTCTTTTGCTCAAAATAGGCCAGGGTGATATGCCTGGTCTGCTGATCTATCTTGATGGGGGTGATGGGGGTGGGAATTTTCTGGATCAGGGCCAGCCCACCCTCTATGTACCGTTCGTTGGTGCGGTTGACCATATCCTCCAGCGTGGAGCCCCGAAGTCCTCTGGAATTCCATGTTGCCATAACTGCCTCTCTTCATCTATATTCTCTCACCAGGAACGCAACCAATTCTTTTTGTTATGCCTGTTGATCTACAAGTTCCCTGGCATCAGGAGATTTCTGTTCTCAGGTATTGATGTATTGGATTTCCAAGTATTGATTTGTCTCTTTCAGGCTAGCCGGATTTGTGGGTACAAGCTTTCATTCCTGCCAAAATAGATTTATAGATTTCTGGTAACGGCGATTGCAGTATTTTGCCGGAAAGCGGCGTCAATACCCCTTCCAACATCGGGAATTCCAGCCGCTGGGCGTGGAGCAGCTGCCAGTGGAGATTGAATTTTCGCTGCAGCAATCGGTTTACATGAACGTCGCCATATTTAGGATCCCCTGCCAGCGGATGGCCCATAGATGACAGATGCGCCCGGATCTGGTGGGGTTTACCTGTAATAAGTTCTACCTCCAATTCCGTAAAGAAAAACTTTTCCCCGGGAATGCCATACTGCTCCAGTATCTGATAGATAGTACGGATATAATCACCCGGCTCCTGCTGGCTGATTACCACTTGGTTAGTACTTGCATTTTTTTGCAGATATCCTTGCATCTCTGTTACAGTTCCGGAACCGGCTATCCCCAGCTGCCCTACACATAAAGTCTTATAGAACTTGCGTATCTGATGTGTGCGTATCAACTCACTGAGTTGCTGACTGCCGGGCAAGGTTTTACCACAAAGCACCAGGCCGCTGGTATTGCGATCCAAGCGATTGCAGACAGATGGGTGAAACAACCGTAAATCCTGACTATTTATGGCGCCGGTATCCAACAGATAGCCAATCATCCATTCATTTAAACTTAAATCTCCGGCTTTTGCCTGCTGGGTAAGCATACCGGCCGGTTTATCTAAAACCAGTACATGTGTATCCTCGTATATTACCCCAACATCCTGTAAATCATTATATGCTTGTCTATATAACGCAATAGTATTGTCACTCTTTGACTGATGATTCTGCTTTTGCCAAGGAGTATTGCGGGTTGTCTCCTGGGCTGACAAATCCCCGCCAAATTTAAGGATCGTTTCGTCCGCCAGCCACAGGGTTACCCGATCCTTTAACTGTAGGATTTCCTTTCCCTCTGCCCTCTTACCATTCAGCGTAATATTCTTCTTACGGAGCATTTTGTAGAAAAAACTGACCGGAGCTTCCGGCAGATATTTTCCCAGAAATTTATCCAGTCTCTGCCCTGCCTGGTTCATCTCAATTTCCAAAGTTACCATGCTGATTCCTCTTTTTAATGAACATACCCTGACGGCTCGAATGACCACACTCGTTTTATAATACCACCGATTTCAAGGTCCGAACGATACCCTCCGTATTGTCCGCTTCTGTCTCCAACGCCTGCAGCTGCATAAGCCGCTCCTTGTATTTTTCCAGGTCAGTAAAAATCTTGACCGTCACATTTTTGTGGCTGTCCGCTTTCATAATCGGTTCCAGATGGGTCTGAAATTCTCTTTCGGGGAAATCCTTTTTCTCGCTGTAACCACAGACTGTATTGCCTTTTACCGCCATGTGTCCCACCTCGAAGGTCCTGGAGTAGGAGGTAAACGCCATATCGTACAGACAGAACAAATCCCCCTCACAGGGCGCAATCTGCGCCGCCGCCTCCCGGCCCAGGCCCTTGCAGCGCAGAAACATAATCATGTTCACCGCGCTCTTGCTGGCTGGAAGACATCCCAACACCGCCACCACCGTCAGCAGATTCAATCTGTTTCCCGTGGTGATATAGCCCGCCGCGAACAGGCTCAGTGAGATCCCGAAATACAGCACAGTCCGAACAACCTCATATATTTTCTGAGTGCGGATATAGTTTTTGCTCCCCTTATACGCTTCCGCCGAAAACAGACGGAAAATACCTTTGATACCGCTCTTTCTGCTCATTTGCCATTCCTCTCATTATACCGTTTTCCTGTGTATACGGCGCCCCTGCGCATCTGTCGCCGGGGCGATATCCGCGCCGCGATTGCCAGCTTCTTTCTATAAGCTGACATTCCATCGCTGCTGCCCCTGCGGGTCAAATGCCAACAACCGCATCTCCAACGCCGCTGCTGGTGCCCTCATCGCTTGCAAAGTCCAATACATATATGCTGCCGACCTCACACTCCGTCCGGGAATATTCGCGGACAGACCGCCGGGACTCCGCCGCCGAATCACTATATTGGCTTTCCCATCCGAACCAACGCATGTTGACACCACTGGAAAAGGGAGGAAAACGCGTCGTCAAAATCATAGTCCCCGCCGGCTTTCAGGTTCATGCCAAGAGCCAGCGCTCTCTTGTCCTCTTCGTCCTGCAGCGCCTCGAGCAGTTCCTGCTTTGTGGATAGAAAATCGCCGCTGCTCAAATAATGCATATTTTGCAGGATAAAGAATACGGATTTACAGGTATAGGGAAAGGCAGAGACATTGCGTTCCCGGGCAGCATGAATATAACGGTGACAAAGTTCATGAAAAAGATTGCCCAGGCTCAGTTTCACATAATTCCGCTGGTCTTCGGCAGTGCATGGCGGCATATAGTCCGCTAATCTGCCGTAGTAATCTTTTGTGGTGTGCAGCAGCTGGCACACCTCCAGGGGGTTCCACCGCTGCATCTCCTCCCGCCCGCAGATAAAGCCGCAGGATCTCTCGTAATTGCCCACTTTGACCAATATTTTCCGATAATTATCCAGGTCTGTGACGGACATGTTCTCCAAAATCACCATAATGTCAATATCACTGCTTTCCGTCGCCTCGTCCCGCAGATAGCTGCCCTGCAAACCTAGATACAGCAGCCTTTTTCCAAAACAGGCTTGCAGTTCTGCCGTCAGACTTTCTATATATTCCTCTATACTAAACATTCCCTGTCTCCAATCCCTTCATTTCCGAGAGGTTTCCTCACTACCGCTTATCTTGATTGTAAGCCCATTTCCATAGTTTCAGCCTTTCAGCGTCCTGATTATTGTTGTAATAAGAGTGTGGGGCAAAACTTTGCACAGCACTTCAAAAGCCTGTATGGGCAGGCTGCACACGGACCTGGGACGCTTTAGGCAGGCGTCCCGCAGCGCCTGAGCCACCACACGCTCCGGCGTTACCAGTGTCAGCTTTTTGACGGAAAGAGTGGAGCCGTGGCGCTCCGCAATATCGAAAAACGGTGTATCCACCGGTCCGGGACAAACACTGGTCACATAGATTTCCCTTCCCTTCAGTTCTTCCCGCAGCGCCAGGGAAAAGCTGTCCACATATGCCTTGGAGGCCGCATAAACCGCAAAGCCCGGCTGGGCCACAAAGGAGGCGCTGGAGGCCATCTGGATGATGCGGGCCCCTTTGCTCATATAGGGCAGGCAGCAGCGGGTGACGGCGGTGAGAGCCTCACAGTTCAGCCGTACCATGCCGGTCTGCTCCCGGAGTTTTAACTCCGCCACATCCCCGATGATGCCGTAACCGGCACTGTTTACCAGCATCCTGATCCGGCAGTGCTGTTCCCGCAGCATGTCCCGCAGTCTGTCGATCTGAGCCTCTATGGTGATATCCATAGACAGAACCCGGATATTGTTGCGCATTTGGGCGGATAAGGTTTTCAGCTTCTGCCTGTCTCTGGCAATCAGCCAGATCTCGTCAGTCTTGCGCAGATGGGCGTCAATCTGCAACGCGAACTCCATGCCTATGCCGGAGGATGCCCCTGTGATGATCACGATATTTTTTGCCATACTCTGTTTTCCTTTCTGCTCACATGTATTTGAAGTAAATTACTGCGCCGTACCTGCTTATTCCTACCTGACCTTATCCGCCCTTTTTCTTATGGATATTGCGGATTGTCTTCTTTTTCCCGTTTTCTTTGAGTGTTCTGTGCCTTTCCTGTGTCCCCTTGTTCAAATTTCTTGCTTTCTCTCTGCCGGCGCTAGTCTGGGCGGCTTTGCCGGAAGTTCTCGCTTCTCCTCTATCTGCGACATTCCGCGCGGCCTTGCCGGAAGTTCTCGCTTCTCCCCTATCTGCGACATTCCGCGCGGTTTTGCCGGAAACTTTCACCGCCGCTTTGCCGGTTCCGTTTTCCTGCCCCGCCCTTCTGGGGCGGATCAGGCATTTTTTGTCATAGCCGATCAGATCCGTGCGCCCCGCCTGGGTCAGCGCCTCGTAGACCAGGTCGTAGTTTTTGGGGTTGCGGTACTGGATCAGCGCCCGCTGCATGGCCTTTTCATGGGGATTGCGGCACACATACACGGATTTTAAATCCTGGGGGCTGCCCCCTGTGAGATCCAGTTCCCTGGGGTCCAGCCCCGTGTAATACATCACGGTGGATATGGTGGAGGGGGTGGGATAAAAATCCTGCACCTGTTCGGGCATATAGCCCAGATCCCGCAGATACTCCGCCAACTCTATGGCCTCCTTCAAAGTGGACCCCGGATGAGAGGACATAAGGTAGGGCACCAGAAACTGGTTCTTGTTCAATTCTTTATTCAGTTTCTTATATTTGGCTGTAAAACGCTCATACACGGCATTTTCCGGCTTTCCCATCCGCCGCAGCACCTCGTCGGAAATATGTTCCGGCGCCACCTTCAGCTGACCGCTGACATGGTGCTCCACCAGTTCCCGGAAAAAGGTGTCGTCTGCATCCGCCATCAGATAATCGAAACGGATACCCGAACGCACAAAAACTTTTTTCACTCCCTCCAAACTGCGGAGTTTTCGCAGCAACTCCAGATAGTCGCTGTGATCCACCTGGAGATTGGCACAGGGCTTGGGGAACAGGCACTGGCGGTTTTTACATACCCCATGGGTCAGCTGCTTTTGACAGGAAGGGTGCCGGAAGTTGGCGGTGGGCCCGCCCACATCATGGATATAGCCCTTGAAATCAGGATCCTGGGTCAGCAGTTTTGCCTCCTCGATAATGGATTCATGGCTTCTGGTCTGTACGGTTCTGCCCTGGTGAAAGGTGAGGGCGCAGAAACTGCAGCCGCCAAAGCATCCCCGGTTGCTGATCAGGGAGAACTTAATCTCCGCGATGGCAGGTACCCCCCCGGCCTCCTCATAGGAAGGATGATAGGTGCGGGCATAGGGCAACCCATACACATCGTCCATCTCCTGGGTGGACAGGGGCGGCTGGGGCGGGTTCTGCACCACAAAGCTTCCGCCGGGATAAGGCTCCGCCAGAATCCTGCCGCTTATAAAGTCCGTGTTCTGGTACTGTATGCCAAAGCTGCGGGCATAGGCGGCCTTATCCGCCTTCATCTCCTCGTAGGAGGGAAGCAGAATAGCCTCCGAGAGTCCGCCGATATCCTTGGTCTTGTATACGGTTCCGGGGATAAAAGTGATATCCCTCACAGCGATGCCGCTGTCCAGCGCATCCGCAATCTCCACGATGGATTTCTCACCCATGCCATAGGAGATCAGGTCCGCCTGGCTGTCCAGCAGAATGGAGCGCTTAAAGCTGTCCGTCCAGTAATCATAGTGGGCCATCCGCCGCAGGCTGGCCTCGATTCCGCCGATGATAATGGGCACGTCCCGGTAACTTTTGCGGATCAGATTGCCGTAGACCACCGTCGCGTGATCCGGCCTTTTTCTCATGACACCGCCGGGGGTATAGGCATCGGCACTGCGCCTTTTTTTCGACACGGAATAGTGATTTACGCAGCTGTCCATATTGCCGCCGGAAACCAGAAACGCCAGCCGGGGCCTGCCGAGAATCCCAATGCTCTCCTCATCCTTCCAGTCCGGCTGGGCGATAATGCCCACCGTGTAGCCATGGGCTTCCAACACCCGGCTGATGATGGCATGACCAAAGGAAGGGTGATCCACGTAGGCATCCCCGATCACATAGACAAAATCCAGCTGCTTTATATGGCGGTCTGTCATATCCTGTTTACAGATTGGTAAAAAGGCGTCACTCCACATGTTGTCCCCCTAAGACAATAAACTCTCCGGCACGGCCTGCAGTTATCTTTTCTCTGACGTGATCCGGTCCGCCCCTCGGCGCGGCCTACAACTCAATCCGGATCAGCCCGGCTATTTCCCACGGCTTTCCGCCGGTAACAATTCCTGATAATCGGCAATATACAGATCCGCCAGTTCTTTCTTCTGACGTTCCTGATACAGGGAGTAGGCATCCTCCACGGCGGCCACCTCCATTCCTGCGCTTCTGCCCGCCTGGATACCTGCAACGACATCCTCAAACACCAGACACTCCGAGGGGTCCACCCCCAGTCTGACAGCCGCCTCCAGATAGACATCCGGAAAAGGTTTCCCGTGGGCCACATCGCAGCCTGTGACAATGACATCAAAAGTATCTGTCAGACCGTGGACGGCGATCACCGCCTCGGCCAATTCCCGGGAATTACTGGTGGCCACCGCCATTTTCACGCCCCTGGCCCGGTGGTACCTTAAAAATTCCCGGATGCCGGACTTTAAGGGCACTTCCTGCGTATATTTTTCCCAGGCCATACGGTTCCAGTCGGATTTCATCTTTTCCAGGGTGTCCGGTATGGAAAAACGCTCCTTAAAATATTGGGCGGTTTCGGAAAAACTCATTCCCTCAATGCAGGAATGGAGATCCTCCGGCAGTTCCAGACCGAAACGGTCCAAATATTCTACGTCGATGCTCTCCCATATCCACATGGAGTCCACCAGTGTGCCATCCAGATCAAAGAGAAATGCTTTTTTGTTATGGATTCTATTCCGGATGCTATCCTGTATTTTATCCTGCAACATCATTTCGTAAACTCTCCTGTTCTTTCGCTGTCAGGGGACGGAACTCCCCGGCCTTTAAATCCTCCGGAAGCCTTAGACTGCCAAAGGACAGACGTTTTAAGTACAGCACCCGGTTATCCACTGCCTGCAGCATCCGCTTCACCTGGTGATAGCGCCCCTCCTGAATGGTGAGCAGCAGATCCCCCGCCTCGTTCAAACAGGCCCTGGAGGGCATGGTGGGCTTTTCGTCCCCAATGTCCACTCCTTCTTCCAGAGTGCGCAGATCTGCCGGCGACAGAGGCTTTTCCGTGCGCACCAGATAGCATTTGTCCACATGGTTCCTGGGTGCCAAAAGTCTGTGGGCCAATTCTCCGTCGTTGGTCAAAAGCAGCAATCCCTCCGTGTCCTTGTCCAGCCGTCCCACCGGGGAAATGTGGGCGGTATTGACGCCCTTGAGCAGATCCAGCACCGTTTTCTCTCTGGGATCCTCCGTGGCCGTAATCACTCCCCGGGGCTTATGAAGCATATAATACCGACAACGGGCATACTCCACCGTCTGCCCGTCCAGACAAACCAAATCCCCCTCCTCCGAAACCTTCTGCTCCGGCTTTTTACAGACCTGCCCATTCACCGTAATCCGTCCCTTGCGGATATACTCCTTTACCTGACTGCGGCTCCCCGCCCCTGCGTCCGCCAACAGCTTATCCAACCTTATCATCACCGCTATTTCCCCTTTTAGCACAATATAAGTTTCTCTCCACACATAAAAAGGTTTGTATAACAACTTACCCGCATATACTTTACCAACACCAAGCAAGGAGCAACAAAAGACTTGCTATACACCCTATGTTTTCTACTCCTTTTCCTCCTGATCCTGACCCACGCCCAAGAAGCCGCCGCCTACGCCGCAGACGGCTTCCTCCTATGGTATTCCAAGATGATCCCCTCCCTGCTCCCCTTTATGATTTTGTCCGGACTGATGATCCGCATGAACCTCTCCCAGCGGCTGGGGAAATGGTTCCAGCCTGTTTTAAACCCGCTGCTGCGCTGCAGGCCGGATGTAAACTACGGGGCGCTGATGGGCTTCCTCTGCGGCTTCCCCATGGGAGCCAGAGTCGCCGCCCAACTGTACCAGACGGGAAAAATAGACCGTCAGGAGGCCCGTTTCCTGCTGGCTTTCTGCAACAATATAGGCCCGGTGTATTTCTGCAGCTTCGTGCTGCCCCTGCTGGGGCGAAAGCTGGTGGCACCCTATCTGCTTGGCATGTACGGTGTGCCGCTGCTCTATGGAATAATCCTGCGCAGAACTCTGTTTCGGAAATTGCCGGAAACATCCGGCAGGGCAATAAAGCGGATTCCTTCTGCACAGAAGCCAGCCGTGCAGAAAAGTTCTGTGTCAATCAGAGCCGCCGCTCTTTTGCCGCAATCGGCTATGTTTCGGGAAAATCCCAATTCCTCCTGCCTGCTGACGCATCTGGACGACGCGGTGCAGGCAGGCTTGCAGAGCATCATCAGCCTCTGCGGCTATATGATTCTGTTTAATCTGCTGAACCTGGTGCCCCATCTCTTCCTGCCCCGGGCCGGGATCTGGCTCTCCCCTCTGCTGGAGATCACCGGCGGACTTAAGAAGCTGGGACAGCGCTGCCCGCTGTACACCCTGCTGCTCCTGCCTTTTGGAGGACTCTCCTGCATCGCCCAGACCTACAGCATGATTCACGACACGGATCTGCCTCTGGGGGAATATGTGGTACATAAACTGCTTTTGACTGCGTTGACAGCCCTGTATTATCTGGCTTGGAGATGTTTTTTTCCTCATCTCTTCCTGTTGTAACGATTCCGGCGCTTTTTGGCGGATTGCAGGATCTGAACCACCAGCGTCATCGCCACAAGGGCCGCCGCTGCCAGCAGACTCACCAGAAGGAAATCCTGTATGCTCAAAGGCTGAACGGTTTCCTCCTCTGTCTCCGTCTCCTCATGGGCTCCCAGCCAGCCGGTGACTCCGGAAACAGCTGAAGAAGACTCAGGATTCACCGCTGTGCCCTGGACTTCCACACTCTCCGGCTCCTGTGGGGAAGTTGCCGCCTCCGGTCTGCGGAACACGCCGTATCCATCCAGAACATTGCTTTCCGCAGTGGCTTCATACTGATTGTATGCCTTGATACAGACGCGGGGGACGATACCTTCCGGGATATCCAGCGTCACCTGAAACACATCCTGGTATTCCCCTGTCAAAGTATCACTGCCCGGCCAAGGCTGCCTGGGGGAATAGGTAACTCCGCCGTCCACGCTGTACTCGTAATACATCAGAGGGCTGTCATAGTCCGCCGCTGTCACCTGGATCGTGGCCTGCAGCCCCTCATAGTCCTCCGCCACACGCTCCACGCTGCAGATCTCCGGCGCAGTGGTGTCAATCAATGTGGAAGCTACCACTTTGCTGGTATCCAGCGCATAGACCTCCTGCAGAAAGGGATCTTCCGGTCCGCCGCTGTAATCTATACCCAGACTCTGGCTGGATAAACCCAGAAACCGGGCGATGGCATCCGCGTCCTCATATCCGAAAGCCTGTTGCTTTTCAGGACTGTCACAGTAGGGATAGTCCCTCACCTCGTCCACATGACAGTGCTCAATGATCACTGCCGGAATATCCAGCGCCGCCGACTCCCGGATAATGCCATAGTAATCCGTGCCCTTGTCGTTCTTACGGGTCTTGATCCCACGGATGAACAACCCCTTCTCCCGCAGCATGGGCAGCAGTGTACACCCAAACTGATACCCATAAACATTGTAAGGAGCCTCCAGAGGCACCCACACCTCCGCTCCAAACAATTCGTGGTTCTCCGAGGCGTTATAGTGTATGCTGAACAGGAAATCCGCCTCCACAGCCTTGGCAAAAGCCGCCCGCTGGGCCAGACTAAGCTTTGTATCATCCACCCGGGTCAAATATACTGTGACTCCTTCATACTGGCTCAGCCTCTCATACAGAGCCAGGGCCGTGACCAGCGTCATCTCCTTTTCACAGAAGCCGTTCTCCTTCGTCCCCTCGTTGTCTCCGCCATGTCCGGGGTCTATCACTACCACAATATCGCCGTCGCTCTGTCGAAAATCGGGGGCTGCCCTCACAGACAGCGGCAAAGAAACCAGCAGAACGGACAGAAGAACCATGGTCGTGGAGAACTTTATACTGTTTATTCTTATAAGGCTTATAAGGTTAGAAAAACCGGTTTCAAATGGAAACCGGTTTTGTATTCTTCTAAAACTACTCATCTGCATCCTCAACATTCTGAAGCATCACTTCCTCATACTCCTCCGCGGGGTGAAGTTCGTTTCTGTTTGATTGGATTATATCCCGGTACTGGTTCATGGAACCAATCAGATTCTCATACCCATTTCTGGCCGACTGAGTGGTGCCATTGATAATATTCTCCAGATGCACCAACATGTCATCCATGTACTGCATGGCGGCGGCGCGCACATTGTTGGCCTCTATGGTAGCATTGTCCAGAATCTCCTGGGCCTGCTGGGAAGCCATGGACACCACCTCGTTGGCCTGGGCATATGCCTGCTGCATAATCTCATGTTCATTGATCAACTCATTAGTATGTACAGTGGCCTCATTGATCAGCGCCTCCGCCTTGGCACGGGCATCGTTCAGGATTGCTTCTTTGTTGCTGATAATCTTCTGATACCGCTTGATCTCATCCGGTGTCTTCATCCGCAGATCCCGCAGCAGTTCATCTATCTCCTCTTTGTTCACGATGATCTTGGTGCTGGACAGGGGTTGGTATTTACAGCTGTCAATATACTCCTCGATTTCATCAATTAACTGTTCAATCCTGCTACTCATGTAATCCTCCCTATGGCCGTCCTATGCCCGGCACTGTATTCAGCCGCTGTCAGCGATAGCCATATTTTTGATAGATCAGTTCTGCCTCCCAGTCGGGAACGCATTTGGAAATATCCCCGTTGAAGCTGGCAAATTCCTTCACGCTGGTGGAACTCAAATATGCATATTCCAGACTGGTGGTCAGGAATATTGTGTCCAGCGCATCCTTGGACATCTGGCGATTGGCCTGGGCAATCTGCAGTTCATACTCAAAATCCGTGATGGCCCGGAGTCCCCTGACCGCAATGTGGAAACCATTGTCCCGGCAATAATCAATCAGCAATCCGCTGAAACTGGAAACTTTTACGTTCGGCAGTTCTTTGGTTGCTTTCTCTAATATATTAACACGTTCTTCCACAGAAAACAACGGTGTCTTTTGCGTATTATTTAAAACTGCCACGGTTAATTCGTCGAACATGGGGGCCGCACGTCGAATTATGTCTAAATGGCCCAGTGTCATGGGATCAAAACTTCCCGGATATACTGCTCTTTTCATATTTTCCTCTTTTCTTATTTAGAGTTCCGCATGTTCCCTGCAAGTACACATTACCTGTGATGAATATCCGGCCGCTTTAGGCGTCCGTATATCCATCAGCGTACTTTTCGGGAACATGCTGTCAAAAGTTCCCTCTTAGAGTTCCGCATGTTCCCTGCAAGTACACATTACCTGTGATGAATATCCGGCC
>CAJUCT010000017.1:0-19435 GCA_910585015.1 uncultured Acetatifactor sp. | reverse complement strand
GCTTTAGGCGTCCGTATATCCATCAGCGTACTTTTCGGGAACATGCTGTCAAACATCCAATAAAAATTTCGCATGTTATTTTATTATTCAGTCATTTTTTTGATAAAAATATGTTTGTTGGTCTTGTAGTTTTTTTCACGGACAACGGAAAAGCCCATCTCCCGCACATAGTCCATATGCGTGTCCAGAGACGCCTCTACAATGATTAGAGTATCATCCGTTATATAACGCATGTTTTGCAGTCCTTCCAGCACCCGCCTTTCCTGCTCCTGTCCGTAGGGAGGGTCCATAAACAGGATGTCCACCTCTTTTTCCGATATGCCAGTCAGAGCCGCCACGGCATCCTGCCGGAGAACCACCGCCCGGTCCTCGAAGCGGGTAAATTTCAGGTTATCCGCCAGGCAGTTTAAGGGTTCCTTGGCATTTTCCACAAAATAAGCCTTCCTGGCCCCCCGGCTCAGCGCTTCTATGCCGATGCCGCCGCTGCCGCAGAACATATCAACAAACACACAGCCAGGGATATCTCCCTGCAGGATATTGAACAAAGTTTCCTTGATTCTGTCCGTGGTTGGTCTTGTATCCAGTCCCTGGGGAGTCTTTAATGGCAGACTCCTCGCCGTACCTGCAATCACTCTCATACATCCTTCTCCTAGCCTCTAACTTTCACACCCTTGGAATCCCGCCTGCCCAGCTTCAGACTGTTCAGCACCAGATTCCTGTTCTTATATTGAATGGATGCCTCCATGGCATTCTGAGTATAGTATACACCCTCCACCAGGTCCTTGTCACCTAGTTTCATGCCTCTCACGCCCACGGCGCCCTTTTTCTTCTCAGGTATCTCTTCAATGGCAAACCGCAGGAAATACCCTTCCCCGGTCTGCAGTACGATATGTTTCTGCTCATGAAGGCAGACGATGCTGACCACGCTGTCCCCTTCCTGGAGTTTGGTGGCCGCCACCGTGCGCTTGCTCACGTCGAACTCGCCGCCGTCCACTACCTTCATCATGGACTGGGCCGTTACGAAGAGCACACGGCACAGATTCAATTCCGTCTGGCTGGTCAGGAACACAATCTGCTCCTTGTCGGAACTATAGTTGCTCACATTGTCAATGGGAATACCCTTGTCCCGGAATTTCCCGAAGGGCAAATCCATGACCTTGATGGTATGCAGCTGGCCGATATCCGTGAACAGGCATACCTTGCCTGTATTCTTACACTTGAAGATGTATTTGTTCTCGGCGTCCGCCGCCTCTTTGTTGCGCTCGTAGGTGGCCATATCGATGGTCTTGGCATATCCAAAGCGGTCCATCAGGAACATGATCTCCATCTCTTCGATCTCTTTTTCTTTGTAGACGGCCTCCTGGGCATTCTCAATAGCGGTGCGGCGTTTGCGGCCATATTCCCGCTTGATCTCCTCCAACTCATTCATGATGACCTGGGCCATGGAGTCCCTGCGGGCCAAAATGTCCTCGTAGCGATAGATGTTCGCCATGGTTTCCTCGTGCTCGTTGATCAGCGCCTCGATTTCCAGGCCGATCAACTTGTACAGGCGCATCTCCAGGATAGCATTGGCCTGCTTCTCGGAGAACATCAGCTGGGCGGCCATAATCTTGGACTCTTTAGACTTAAACTTAATGCCGTCCACCTTGCCGTTTACCAGACAATCCTTGGCCATGGCCCTATCCTTGGACCCCCGCAGAATCTCGATAATCAGGTCGATCACATTACATGCTTTGATCAGGCCCTCCTGCACCTCCTTGCGGTCCAGTTCCTTGGCCAGCAGGTTGCTATACTTGCGGGTGGCCACTTCATATTGAAAGTCAACCACTGCCTTCAGAACCGCTCTGAGCCCCAGTGTTTCCGGCCTGCCTTTGCTGATAGCCAACATGTTGACGCCAAAGGTGTCCTCCAGTCGGGTCTTTTTATACAACAGATTCACAAAATTCTCCGGGTCCGCATCCCTGCGCAGTTCTATGACAATACGGATGCCCTCCTTGGAGGACTGGTTGGAAATATCCACGATGTCCTGCGTCTTTTTGCTCTCCGCCAGCGCCGCCACGTCCTGCAGAAATTTGGAGATATTCATGCCGATCATGGGATAAGGAATCTCGGTGATGACCACATTGGTCTTACCACCCTTGGATTTCTCGTACTCCACCTTGCCCCTGATCTTGATTTTGCCGGTGCCGGTCTCGTAGATTTCCAGCAGTTCATCCTTGTTGGTCACAATCCCGCCGGTGGGGAAATCCGGCCCCTTGATATAACGCATCAATTCTCTGGTGGTGATATTTTCATCCAGCATATAGGCTTTCATGGCATCTATGACCTCCCCCAGGTTATGGGGCGGCGTACTGGTAGCCATGCCCACGGCGATGCCCTCGGAACCGTTCACCAGGAAATTGGGAATTTTTACCGGCAGCACTGTGGGCTCTTTCTCGGTCTCGTCAAAGTTAGGCATGAAGTCCACCACATCCTTGTCCAGATCCGCAAGAAATGCCTCCTGGGTGATCTTCTGAAGCCTTGCCTCCGTATAACGCATGGCGGCGGCGCCGTCCCCCTCAATATTGCCGAAGTTGCCGTGGCCGTCGATGAGAGGCATCCCCTTTTTGAAATCCTGGCTCATGACCACCAGGGAGTCGTAGATGGAACTGTCCCCGTGGGGATGATATTTACCCATGGTATCACCGACGATACGGGCGCTCTTGCGGTAAGGCTTGTCATACCGTATGCCCAACTCATGCATGTCGTAGAGAGTTCTGCGCTGCACTGGTTTTAAGCCGTCCCGCACATCCGGCAGGGCCCTGGCGATAATAACGCTCATGGCATAGTCGATAAAGGACTTCTGCATCTCCTCCGAGTATTCTGTTCTGATGATTCTGCTGTTGTCTTCCATTTATACCTCATTCCCGGAATATCGAAAACATATGTTATGTTTTCGATATTCCACTGATATGTGTTGAGAAATTAATAAATGCTTATAACTATCCCTTTGCTGTCACTTGCCATGGCGCTGAAAAATGCCTTTAACTCATGGAATGCCGCCGCTAACTCTTCTCTCAAGCTTTCTTTTTCACTCTCATGCCATATTGCGGGATATATATCATTTTGGGCCAGTTCCCTCGGCGAGAAGCCGGAAAGCGCGTTATCATCTTCTTCCAGTTCCTCCATTGCCTCAAACAAATCCTCTTCTGATTTTGTCTTAAGCCTTTCAATTAAATTTTGATCTGCCTCCATATGACATGCTGTCATTCCCATATTTTCTCTCCCTTTACTTCCAGTAAAAGTCAGGCGGTTACGAAACGTTCTCAGCAAGTGACTTGACTGGTCAACCGCTTTTGTTTTTAGGCTTCGACATCATACACCAGTTTCTCAATCACACAGCTGTGGGGTTTATTCTTATTATCCTTATCATAATTCACCCCCACCAACAACACTTCCCCCGAATATCCCTCCAGCGCCTGGGTGTATTTTCTGTCCTTGATCTGGGAAAGCGCTGTCTCGGCGGACTGATCGTATTTCAGTTCCACCACCAGCGCCGGTTTATCGCAAAAGGGCAGCGGCAGAAATACAACATCCGCATATCCATGCCCTGCGGGCAGTTCCCGGATAAGCTTGTAGTCCTTTCTTGCGCTGTAATATGCCAGGCCGATGGCGCAGCCTAAGGAATTTTCGTCATTGTAGGTTAAGATGGACGCGACCTCCGTATGGGCTCTGTCAAGACCCTCCGCCACACTTTTCCCGTCACAGCGCAGGGTATCCTCCAACAGCTTTTCGGAGGCTTTCAAGACACGCATGACCTCCGGCCACCCGCCTACGCTCATGGCATTTTCAAACTCCCTGACTATCTCCCTGTTTGGGATAAACGCCTCTTCTTTCTCAGAGTCAAAAGCGAGATATCCCAGATGAATCAACAGTGTCAGCACATCATCCTTTGTCCTGAAGTTTCGCATGTCATTCTGAAAACTAAGCGTGTTGACCTTAATCTGTTGCCCGCCCAGCATTTGCACGATATTCTTCCGCAATCCGTCAAAATCCAAATCCATATAAAGCTTTAAGGCATCATAGGACTCTGTAGATGTCCAATAATTAGAAAACTTACGGCGGTGCATTGCCTCCACCACGGATTTTGGATTATAGACATGCCGAAACTTCGTAAGTCGATATCCGTCATACCAGCTGCCCGTCTCAACGTAATCCATAGCATACTTTTCACACAATTCCTTAACTTCCGTCTCCGTAAAACCAGTATATTCTTCAAAAAAACCCTGATCTATCATGGAATATTCCCAGAACATATTCAGCGCGGAGTGCTGCCCATATTTTTTTACCGGAAGAATGCCTGTCATATAGGCCAGCGCTACATAGGTCTGATCCTTTAGAAGGTTACGCAGGAAATCCAGGTACTGTTTCTGTAAATCCTCCGATTCCTGCCGCTCCCGCATCACACAATCCCACTCGTCGATCAGAAATACAAATTTTTTCTTTGTTTTAACATAAATTTGTTCCAACGCGGCGGCCAGAATGGTTTCCTTTTCAGAAAACAACTCCCCATATATATCGCGAAGTTCACTGATGACCATCTGCTCCATATAGTCGGTTACATCCTGACTTCGTGCCCGGATCAGAAACTGCTGCATATTTAGGAAAATCACATTATATCGGTTCAGATTTTCCTCAAATGTAGGATCTCTTTCTATTTTCAGTCCCGCAAATAATCCTCTGGAATCACAGTCACAGCTGTAATAGGCGGCAAGCATCTTAAGCGCCATAGATTTTCCAAAACGCCGGGGTCTGCTGACACATATATATTTTTGCTCTGTACCCAAGTATTTGTTGGTACATGCGATCAATCCGGTCTTATCCACATAAATCTCGGAACGAATTGCTTCCTTAAAACCATCATTCCTAGGATTAAGATATATTCCCATTTGGCGCCTCCGTTTTCATAGCTGTCCTCTGCTCTTCGGGTCTCTTTAGGCTCTTAAGGTTCTCCCCCATGGCGTTTGGCATTTGCAAAGGCATGGATGTGTTCCAGCTTTGCCTCATCCGTATAATGCTGCGGTTATCCTGTATCTTCAGAAAGCAGGATTCCTCCACATAACGACCATTTTTATCCACAGAAATTTCCTTTCACGGCACATCCCCGTCAAAGTATAAAACAATCTTCCCGGTGGACAATTCTGGTTTGACACAGTTGCTTGGTATTTCAACTCGTTCCCAGGATGGTTCTATCAATTCCACTCCTAAATATCTGCGTTGTTCGTTGGTCAGTTCCATCATGGATTATCTCTTTCAGCTTATGGCGCATTTTCCGAACCTGTCCACGGCCTCCGCCATGGAGATACACTGCACATATCTCTGGGGCCAGATAAAGTCATTGTAATAGTGATAACACACGTCCTTTTTCATATAGTCATTGTCAAAGGTGGAATTGGCATATTCTGGCACAAATATCTCATAGCCATGTTCAAAGCCGCTCTTGATGGTTGCATCTATGCAGAAATCAGTCTGCAGACCCACAATCATTATCTGCCTCTCGCCCTTCTCCGCCAGATAATCCGTTAGGCCCGTGGAGTTATGAAAGGCGCTGTTTACTGCCTTGTCAAAGACACGCTCATTTTCCGCCGGGGCAAACTCCTCATAGATTTCAAATTCCTCATCCCCCACGGAAAAGCCTGTGCCAGGGCCATCGTCATGCCTGACATACACGATTTCCACCTTGTGCTTTCTCGCCTCGGAAATCAGAAGCTTAATGTTGTTTTTAAATTTCTCGAAGGCATACAGCCTTTCATCGGTTATGCCCTTTTGCGTATCAATCACAAGCAGAATCATATCCCCTGTCCTCCTATATAGAAACCTGCCATATTCCAAAAAACACACGAAACCAGTGATACTGTCTCATCCGGCAAATTGATTATAGCATACTCCCCCGCCCATACTCAAACAAAAAAGCAAAAATTCTCCTTCCCGTCATTTATCCGCAATCGTTCACTCAATTGTCATGCCTGGTACACGACGAAGTGTTCACCGTCCGATAAATCCTATCCACTGCCTCCGAAAGGCTCTCATCCGCCGTTATAATTTTCTCCGGGATAATGCCGATATAGTCTTTCTCTCTCCACCATCTCCGCATATCTTCTTCGCCGAAACTAAAACGGTTGGGCTTTGTGCCATGCCTGCGCAGAGTTTCCTCAAAGGGCAGATCATAATAATATGCGTATATGTTGGAGCCGTATACCTCAAGTGCCCTTTGGAACAATGGCCTGTAGTAGTCGGAATATAGTATGCCCTCCAGAATGGTGACCGCGCTGTTTTTCTTCCCATATTCCAGCAAATCCATCAAAAGGGGCAGCGCCACGGTTCCTATGCCGTCTTTGGCCCACAGCAGTTCCCGCCGCACCGTGTCCTGGGGAATGACCAGTGTTCCCCTGCCGAATTTCTTCTGTAGTTCCCGGGCCGCAGAGGTTTTTCCGCTGCCTGAGTTACCCCGCAGAATAATCAGCTTTGCCTGTCCGCTGTCTGAAAAAGAATCTTCACAAAACCCCTGTTCTTCTACAAACACCGTCTGTCGTATTTGTCTTGCCTCGTCAGGCAGGCTTTCATAGATTGCTATTTTCATAAAATACTCCCTCTATATACTTCCGCCATATCCTGCGTTCTTCCAGGAAGCGGCACCGTTCCAGTAATTCTTTGTCTCACAATCCCACACTATGTTTTCATAAGTTATAATGCCGGACTCGCTAAGCGGAATCGTGTAGTTGATTGTCACAATATTACCGGGCTGCCACCTGACAATAGCCGTCACCTCATAGCCTTCCGCCTCCACCTCCGCCGCAAGATCAAATCCGCAGAGTTCCTCTAACACTTCTGCGGAAAGATTCTCGCTTTCGTCAGGTTCAAGCCGCCCGGTTTCCAAGTCATAATGATAAAAGTAAGGTCTCCAGGTATGCCCGCTCCAGAGATCCCCGTCCGGTTCATAATAATTGTTATAGCTGTCCACCCATAGGTCAAATCCATAAGGATCTCCTGTATATGACACCTCTCCGCTCTGGGGCAGGCAAACCTCCACCGGCTTTCCGTTCTCCACCGTCCAGATTCCGCTGATATTAGCCGTAAGGCAGTAATCGGAATGGTAATAGAGATATTTTTGTCTGCGTCCCAACAACATCAGCCCATCGATCTTGCGGTATCCGGCCCCATACCTGTTCGGCAGCTGCATACATCGGTCTGCTCCCACAAACCAGAAATGGCCGCTGTAGTCAACTGCTCCGGAATATTCATAGTTTTCCCCCACAAACGCAAATGCCTCATATATGCCGTCGCCGTCATAATCGTCATAATCCATCAGGAGAATTGCATCTTCCTCCACACCTGCCTTGATAAGGAGATTTCTTTTCAAGGTGTCATACTGAGACAGAATCAAAGTCTGTAGTTCTTCCCGCAATGCCTCTCCCATATCCACATCCTTTATGGAAGTATGGACAGTGATGGCCCCGTTTCCGAAATTTCCCTCGAGGACAGCTTCCCCCTGGTCATAGGAATAAATATACACAGGGGCAGTATGCGCATAGCCTTCCGTGAACGCCAGCTTTGGAATATCGTCGCCGCCCAGATAAATCAGGGAAAATCTCCCCGTATCGCTCCATTTCCGCGCGAGTTCCTCCAAAACTGTCTCATAGGCGGCCAGCGCCTCCTCCTGCCGGGCGACCTGTTTCAAAACCGGCTCGGAATCCCTCTTCCACAGCAGCTGCTGTGCCGCCAAATCCGAACGGATATCCTCTATAGCCCGGGTAAACGTGGATAAAAAATCCGCCTCTTCCAGAGAATAGGATTTCTCATAAAAAACACGATCATGATTATCCGATAGTTCATTCCATTTCGCGTCAAAAGTATCTTTTGGGACAGAGACACCATCTATCTCATAAAATTGAGTATATTCCTCATTCTCCTCCGAGAAAGAACCGCCGGAGTATAAATGGCACAGTTCCCTGCTGGATCCATTCTCGATCTCGTAAAAATAGAAATGCTCTCCAAATTCTGGCCCGTCCCCTAAAAAGTGATCGATAACCACACCGCTTCTCTCACGAAAAAGTATGTCGCCAGAGAAGCCATAGCCATATGCTCCCAGTTCTGTCACTTGTCCTTCGCGGCAGGAATATACCTTCGCTCCTGCGCCTTTGCCATCCTGGAAGATCAACAGTTCCGGAATATCGTCATCGTTGATAAAAAGCAGAGAAAATTCGGCCTCACATTCCGCCTCTCTACCGGAAATATATTCCAGCAAAAAATCATAGTAAATCTGACCATAGTCCCAGCAGAAATCGGCCGGATGGCCATCCGGCGAAGACTCCTTCTCACCCTGCGCCCCCGCCAGCAGCAAAACAACACAGCATAGCAAGAAAAAGGCCTCTATACATCTTTTCACAACTTACAACTCCCACTTCCTTAAGAATCTAGCGCGGCCATACCCGAATTACATGCCGCGAGGCGATACTCCGACAGGAAAATTTTCTTGACCAGAGTCAGATTGGTCTTGTCATCATCTACAACCAGAATAATGCTTTTCATTGGTCAACTCCATGCGTCAGATTTTCCTCAAGCCACCTGGCCACCCCGTCCGACTCGTTGCTCCCGCAGATCTGCGCTGCGGCGGCTTTGACCTCATCCAGGGCATTTTCCACCGCAATGCCGATCCCACATGCCCCCAGCATCTCTATATCATTGTAGTCATCTCCAAAGGCTGCCACCTGATCCAGGGAAATACCATGTTTTTCCGCAATCAGCCGGATTCCGCCCACCTTGGAAGACTGCTTATTGTGAATAGTCGCTATTCTGTTCTCCGAAAGTTGTATGTACAGTCCCTCACCGAGGTAGGGCTGAAAGACATTCATCTCCTCGACAGACTTTGCCCCGATGATGATTTTGTCGGCAACCAGATCCTCTATCTCCCGAAAATCCGCCGTGGACGTATATTCGATCCCGGCCCAAAATTCTCCCGCGTCAAAATTACTGTACATGACATCATTGGACTCCACCGCAATTTTAGTATCCGGCTTATCCCGCAAAATAGCCGTCACGATTTCCAGCGGATTCTCAATCCCGGTTTTCCCCAGCCTGCAATCACCTTCCTCCACCACGGCTCCATTGTGGAAAACCGCCGCGTCATAAGAAACCCAGGGCAGAAATTTCTTCACCGCCCGGATGGGCCGCGCCGTCGCAATCACAAAAAGAATGCCCCTCTGCCGCACGTTCTCAATAATCTTTTCGGTGTACGCCGAGATGCTCTTATCATCCCTGAGCAAAGTCCCGTCCAAATCTGTCACTACCATCTTAATTTCCGCCATATTCCCTCATACCCCCGTTATTCTGAACCTTCAAAAATTATCAGGTTCAAAACTATTGTAAATCCTCCATAGAAATCTCAATGGATGGATAATGCCCCAGAGCCGTCAAATCCGTATCCAATGGCACACTGTAAACCATGTAATAATTGTCCGGGTAAGCGGCGGTCAGTTCTTCCAGTTTCTTCTTTGCCAAAGACTTTTCCTCGGTGGCATAGACAACAGCGACCACTCCCACCTTACCGTTTTCCGCCTTTTCCACACTTCCGCACAAAATCAGCTTTAAAGCTGCCTCGCCCTCAAGTCCCTGCCTAACCCAATCTCCGTATTCCATTTTCTGCTCCCCCTTCATCCCAAACTAATTGAAAAAATGTAAAATGCTTTCCCATTTCAAAGAAAGTAACCGCTCAACAGTCTCGAGTCCCGGGCGGGCAGTATGTCCTTGCAGCGACCGTGGCGAACCGTCGGTACTTGGCGGGCGTACTTTGCCCGCTTACGTATCGCTACGGAGAACATCGAGCGAGAGCATGTCGCAGCAAGGGCATACTGCCCGCCCGGGACGAGACCGCTTTAACCCCGAGCCCCCTTTAACCCCAACGCCCTTTCTACGCATTATAGTCCAACTCCGCGTCCGTAGCATGATCATAAATAAACGCCCTTCTAGGCGGCACATCCGTCCCCATCAAAGTACTGGTCAGATCCGTGGCCAGCCGCGCGTCCTCGATCTCCACCCGCTTCATCATCCGTGTGGCAGGATCCAGCGTAGTCTCCCACAGCTGCTGGGCATCCATCTCGCCCAGACCCTTGTAGCGCTGCAGCGTAAACGGCCCCTTATGCCGCTTGCGGTACTTCTCCAGCGCCTTGTCGTCATAAAGATACTCCTCCTTACCCTTGGAGGGCATGGCCTTGTACAAGGGCGGCATGGCGATATACACATGCCCCTCATAGATCAATTCCGGCATAAACCGATAAAATAAAGTCAAAAGCAGCATGGAGATATGGGAACCGTCCACATCCGCATCCGTCATTATAATTATCTTGTCGTATCGCAGCTTGCTGATGTCAAAATCGTTGCCGTACCCTTCGGAAAAACCGCATCCGAAGGCATTGATCATGGTCTTGATCTCCGCGTTGGCAAGGACCTTGTCAATGCTGGCCTTCTCCACATTCAGAATCTTGCCCCGAATGGGCAGAATCGCCTGGAAACTGCGATCCCGGGCCGTCTTGGCGCTGCCTCCTGCGGAATCTCCCTCCACGATAAATATCTCGCATTTGGAGGGATCCTTTGACTCACAGTTGGCCAGCTTGCCGTTGGAATCAAAGGAGAATTTCTGCTTTGTCAGCATATTGGTTTTGGCCTTCTCCTCCGTCTTACGGATTTTAGCGGCTTTCTCCGCGCAGCCGATAATACTCTTTAATACCTCCAAATTGCGGTCAAAATACCTAACGATCTCCTCGCCGGTGACCTTGGCCACCACCTTGGCGGCATCCTGATTATCCAGTTTTGTCTTGGTCTGCCCCTCAAAGCGGGGATCCGGATGTTTGATGGACACCACCGCCGTCATGCCGTTGCGCACGTCCGCTCCGGTGAAATTCACATCCTTCTCCTTTAAAATTCCCAATTCCCGGGCATAGGTGTTGATCACATTGGTAAACTGGGTCTTAAAGCCCGTCAGGTGGGTGCCTCCCTCGGAGTTGTAGATATTGTTACAGAAGCCCAGCACATTCTCATGAAACTCATTCACATACTGAAAAGCCGCCTCAACCACAATGCCTTCAGATTCACCCTTAAAGTAAATACACTCATGAACAGGTTCATCCCCCTTGTTCATATCCTTGATAAACCCTATGATCCCCTCCGGCTCATGGAATGTGATCTGTTCAGGATCCTCCTTACGCTTATCCTCAAAAATGATGGTCAGTTCAGGGTTCAAATAAGCGGTCTCATGAAGACGGCTCTTAACCTCATCCTCCTTGAAGCGGGTCTTGTCAAAGATCGTGTCATCCGGCAGGAAATTAATGGTAGTGCCCGTCTCCCTGGTCTTGCCGATGATAGGAAGCAGGCCGTTTTCCAGTTCCACCACAGGTAAGCCCTTCTCATATTGATCCTGATAGATACAGCCGCCCAGTTTGACCGTCACGGTCAATCGGTTTGAAAGCGCATTCACCACCGAGGAGCCCACCCCGTGGAGACCGCCGCTGGTCTTATAAGCGCTATTGTCAAATTTTCCTCCCGCATGCAGCGTGGTGAACACCAGCCGCTCGGCGCTGATGCCTTTCTCATGCATCCCCACAGGAATGCCTCTGCCGTTGTCGCTGACGGTGGCGGATCCGTCCGCCTCCAGAGTTACCCGGATGGTATCACAGAAGCCCGCCAGATGCTCGTCCACGGAATTGTCCACAATCTCGTAGATCAAATGATTCAAGCCCTTGGTGGACACGCTGCCAATATACATGCCCGGACGCTTGCGCACCGCCTCCAGGCCCTCCAGCACCGTAATGCTGGATGCACCATAATCAGTTGCTTTAGCCATAAATTACCTCGTTCATATCAGTTATTGTTATCTCCCCGGGACAGAATAATCACAGGAAGGATTTTTGCACATGCCGGAAAAACGCCAGCAAAACCCCAAGAGATTCTCATCCCCAGCGGTTTTGTGCATTTTCTCATGCATCCGTCTTTTTGTTTAATACATTATAGCATACATTTTGTGGCAGGAAAAGGCAAAACTACTATATTTGCACATACAATTTCAGATGTGCAGGAAATCCTGCATATGCTGTTTTCATGCAAAAACTATAGAAATGGATATAAATGAAGAGCACCTCTGTACGAAGTGCCCTAAACTGTCTATTTCATGTACTTCTACACCTCTATCTTCTTACAGCAGGCAAATGCCAGCGCCCCTGGGCCGATATGGCAGGCCACGCTCAAGGACAGGGGATCCACGTGGATATCATAGCCGGGGAACTGCTCCAGAATCTCGTTCTTGTAAGCTTCAGCAGCCTCCTCATTGGCTGTGTGGGCGATCTCCAGCCAGATGTGCTTATCCTCTGTCATACCCCCGAAACGGTTCTCAATATCCTTTTTGATAGCACTGATCATAATGGATTTGCCCTGGTTGGTGGTGCGGGCCTTGGCAAAGGCGTCCAGCTTCTCCCCCTGGATCTGCAGCACGGGCTTTAATTTCAGCAGAGTGCCCAGCGCTGCAGCAGCCGGCGTGATACGACCGCCCTTTTTCAGGTAATACAGCGTATCCAGCATAATATAAATGCTGCTGTTGAACTTATCCTCCTCCAGGAAATCCTTGATCTCCCGGGCGTTCATACCCTTGGAAGCCAGCAGCTTGGCATCCAGAGCCGCCTGTCTCTGGGTCACGGAGATCCGCTGATTGTTTACCACCTGCACCTTACCCTCATAGTCCTGGGCCAACATAATGGCGCTCTGGCAGGAACTGGACAACCCGCTGCTCATGGGAATATGCACAATCTCATCGTACTCCTTGAGTACCTGGTCCCACAGCTGCATCACCGAGTCCGGGGACGGCTGGCTGGTGTGGATATCCGCGCCCCCCTTAAGCATCTCATAGAATTGTTCCTGGGTCAGGCTGATATCCTCAAAATAAGTCTCTTCATTGATAAAAAAGGGCATGGGCAACACAAAAATACCTAACTCCTTGGCCTGCGACTGGGTTATTCCACTATTACTATCTGTGATAACAGCAACCTTTGACATTGTTTTTTCATTCCTCTCTTGGGATAGTTTGATTTATAGAAAATTACTCATATTATATCCTTAAATAGTCCTAAAGTCAACCTGCAGCCGGGTTTCCTCGTGCAAATATTGTACAAGCCGTCGATATTCTTCATCCTGCGTATTCCCGCCTGGACCGCCCCGGCTCTGGACGCTCCCCTCCGGGCCGCAGCTATCTGCGCCGCCCGGGACACCGTCTCCTGCACTGCCTCCTGCGCCGTCTGGGACACCGTCTCCTGCACTGCCTCCTGCGCCGCCCGAGACACCGCCCCCTGCTTCCCTGACCTGTTCCACTGCCTGGCTGGCCTGTTTCAGTATATCCGCGTCAGTGTAGATATCCCCCATCCGAAAAGCAAACTCCCCGCTCTGCCTGATGCCAAACAAATCTCCCGGCCCCCGGAGTTTCAAATCCTCTGAGGCGATAAAGAAACCGTCGTTGGAACGGTTTAAGATATCCAGACGCTCCATGGTCTCCTTGTTATCCTGGGCGCTGATAAAAATACAGTAGCTCTGGTGGACGCCCCGGCCCACCCGGCCCCGGAGCTGATGAAGCTGTGCCAGGCCGAAGCGCTCCGCATTCTCCACCATCATCACCGTGGCGTTAGGCACGTTGATTCCCACCTCGATCACTGTGGTGGAAACCAGCACGTCAATATTGTGGGCCGCATACTCCTCCATGATACGGTTCTTGTCGGCGGGTTTCATCCTGCCGTGGAGCGTGGCCACCTGGATGTCCGCAGGCAGGGCAGCCCGGAGCTTCTGGGCGTACTCCGCCACATTTTCCAGATCCTCCATCTCCCCTTCCTCCACCATGGGACAAATCACATATGCCTGGCGTCCGGCCCGCACTTCCTTTTCGATAAACTGATACGCTTTGGGCCGGTAGGAAGTGCCCACCACGCAGTTTTTGATGGGCAGACGATTCGCGGGAAGTTCGTCGATAACGGACACCTGCAGATCCCCGTACAGGATAATGGCCAGGGTCCTGGGAATAGGCGTGGCGCTCATGACCAGCACATGGGGATTGCTGCCCTTCTGGGCCAGAATCTCACGCTGGCGCACTCCGAAGCGGTGCTGCTCGTCCGTGACCACCAGCGCCAAATTCTTAAAATGCACCTTTTCCTGGATCACCGCGTGGGTGCCCACCACCAGATCGACCTCCCCGGATGCGATCTTTTCATAGGCTTCCCGCTTTTCTTTAGCTGTCATACTGCCCACCAGAAGAATGGGCCTTAAGGCCACATGGTATTGCTCCACATACTGGCATATTCCCTCGTAATGCTGGGCTGCCAGCACCTCCGTGGGGGCCATCATGGCGCCCTGCCAGCCGTTGGCGGCGCACATGAGCAGGGCCAGCACGGCGATAATGGTCTTGCCCGATCCCACATCCCCCTGTACCAGCCGGTTCATGCACCAGGGGGAGGACATATCCCGGCTTATCTCCTGCCAGGCCCGCGTCTGGGCTCCCGTCAGCCGGTAGGGAAGCTGCTCCAGCAGTCTGCCCGTGTCCGCCGTCTCAATCATGCGGTACTCATTTTCCAGAAGCCTGCACTGCTCCTTATTTTCACGAAGCAGATATAAGAAAGAAAAAAACTCCTCAAACACTATCCGTCGGCGGGCCTTCACCAGTTCCTCATAGCTGGCAGGAAAATGCATGTTATTCATGGCTTCCTGACGGTCCATCAGATCATACTGTCTGCGCAGCCGCTCCGGATAGGGATCCGGACCAAATGCATAATAGGTCAAAGCCTGTTTTACCGCCTTCTGTACCGCCTGATTGGTCAGCCCCTTAGTCAGGGCATAGCGGGGCTGGATAAAGGCCAGATACCGACTGTATTCCTCCTGCTTGTAGATCCTTGGCTGTTCCATGCAAAGCGCCGGGCCCCTGGACTGTGCCCTGCCCCGAAAAATATGGCTGCTGCCGGGCTTTAACACATTCTTTAAAAAGGGCATGTTAAAAAAAGTCAGCTGCATCCCTCCGAAGGCATCCCGCACCAGCACATTCAATATGGTCAGGCTCCGCACCTTTTTTACATTCACCGTGCCGCAGACTGTGGCACGGATGGCGCATACTTCACCCGTTTTGACCTGGGATATGGGCACCGGTTCACTGAAAGTCTCATAGTCCCGCGGAAAATAATACAGCAGATCCCCCACTGTATGGATATTGACTTTGGCAAAAAGCTTCTGGGATTTCTCGCCGATCCCCTTTAATTCCAATATAGAAGTACCGTTATCCATAAAGCTCTCTCCCCTGAATGCCGTTATTTTTGATAGTTATAAAAAGGGCAGGCAGCCGCTTTCCCGGGCGGCTCCTACCCTTCACACGCATCCCTTATTCCACTGAAATCACATAATAGTAGATGGGCTGTCCGCCATACTGCAATTCAATATCACAGTTCCCATAGGTTTCCTCCAGTTCCTTGCGCAGCTGCTGCGCGGCATCCTCCTGCACGTCGCCGCCATAATACACACTGATCAATTCGCTGCTTTCATCCACCATGGATTTTACCATCTCTTTGGTGACCTGCAGCATATCCTGGCCCACGGACAGGATTCCTGCATCGCCGATACCCATATAGTCGCCCTGCTTGATCTCCTTGTCGTCAATCATCGTGTCGCGCACGGCATAGGTCACCTGGCCGGTCTTGACATTGCCGATCTCCTGCATCATGGTGAGTTCGTTGTCCTCCACAGACATCTCCGGCACATAGTTGATGACCGCCGTGATTCCCTGGGGTATGGTCTTGGTGGGAATCACCAGCAGATTCTTATCCGTCATCAGTTCCGCCGCCTGGTTGGCCGCCAGGATAATGTTCTTGTTGTTGGGCAGGATGAAAATGGACTCCGCGTTCACCTGGTCCACGGCATCCAGAATATCCGCGGTGCTGGGATTCATGGTCTGGCCGCCCTCAATGATATGATCCACGCCCAGGCTCTTGAAGATCTCGTTCACCCCGTCGCCCACGGACACCGCCAAAAAGCCCACGGGCTTGGGCGGCTGAGCGGGAACCTGCGCTGGTGTCTGAGCCGGAACCTGCGCTTTCGCGGGAGTTTCCGCTTCTTCCTTCCCGCTCATCTTAAACAGCTTCTCCTGATGCTCCAGGCGCATGTTGTCTATCTTTAAATTGGATAATTGTCCATACTTCAATGCCTTCTGGATTGCCAGACCGGGGTCATTGGTATGTACATGTACCTTGACCACGTCCTCGTCCGCCACGCATACGATGGAATCGCCGATGGACTCCAGGTAAGCCTTAAAATCCATCTCATGTTTAATGTTAAATGTCTTGCTGAGCATAATGATAAATTCCGTGCAGTAGCCGAATTTGATCTCTGCCTCAGCCTGGGCCTGATAACCGGAGGATTTGCCGGCCGGGCGGCTGCTCGCCTGCTCAATGGTATAATCGATCTCCTTGCCTAAAAAGGCGTCATAGGCGCCGCTCATCACTTCCACCAGCCCCTGGCCGCCGGAGTCCACCACGCCCGCCTGCTTCAGCACCGGCAGAAGCTCCGGGGTCTGGCTCAGCACATATCTGGCATGGGCAATCACCTGGTCAAGAAACTCTCCCATATTCCCCATGCCGCCGTCCGCCAGTTCCCTCGCCTTCTCGGAACCGCCCTTGGCCACTGTCAGAATCGTGCCCTCCTTGGGCTTCATCACCGCCTTGTAGGCAGTCTCCACCGCTTTTTCAAAGGCATCGGCAAGCTCCGGGATGCCCAGCTGTTCCTTGCCGCTGATGCTCTTGGTAAAGCCCCGGAGCAATTGGGACAGGATGACGCCGGAATTTCCTCTGGCCCCCCGCAGGGAACCGCTGGACACAGCCTTGCACAGGGACACCATATCGGGATTTTCGCCCAGCGCAGACACCTCCCTGGCCGCCGACATGATGGTCATGGTCATATTGGTGCCCGTATCGCCGTCCGGCACGGGGAATACGTTCAGTTCGTTGATCCATTCTTTCTTACTTTCCAGGTTTTTTGCACCAGCTAAGAACATCTTTGACAGCATCTTAGCGTCGATTGTATTTGAAGTCACGACAAATCCTCCTAAATTTAATCAATCACTCGAACACCTTCTACAAAGATGTTGATTTTCTCAATATGGATACCGGTAAACTCTTCCACCTTATATTTCACGCTGCTGATCAGATTGTCCGACACGGCGATGATGCTCACGCCGTAGGCCACGATCACATGAAAATCCAAAGTCAGCTTATTGTTGTTCAGGCTCACATTGATGCCCCTGGTCAGGTTATCCCTTTTTAAGAGCTTGGACATGCCATCTTTCATGCTGACTCCCGCCATTCCGACGATGCCAAAACATTCCACGGCCACGCTTCCGGCATATTGGGCAATGACTTCGTTGTTGATCACGATATTGCCCATATGTGTATTCATAGAAGAACCCTTCATATCAGTACCTCCTTATTTTGAGTTCCGCAGTCTTCCTCACTGTTTTACACTCCAATTACTCACCATTATACATGCTTTTGGATAAAAATGGAACACCCCAAAAACAAAAAATTAAAAATTTCATTTTTTTGCTTGCTTTTCCATGCTTTTTCTGTTAATATATCAATGTTGTTAATTTTTATGCAATGAAATAGAGAAAACAGCTTAAGGTTGAGGAGGTGTCAAGATGGCTAAGTGTGATATTTGTGGTAAGGGCGTTCATTTCGGTAATAACGTAAGCCATTCTCATAGAAGAAGCAATGCAATATGGAATTCCAACGTCAAGAATGTGAAATGCATGGTAAATGGCGCTGCCAAGAAGCTGCATGTCTGCACCAGATGTTTAAAGTCTGGCAAGGTTGAGAGAGCTTAACTGTATACTTTACTGAAAAAAGGAAAACCGGTTCACATGAGCCGGTTTTTTGTTGTCCCTATTCTTCTTTGCGGCGCTGATTTTGTTGTCCTTATTCTTCTTTGCGGCGCTGAAATTCCCGGTTGATATACTGCATCAGTTCCGCGTCTCCGCAAAAATTGTCCGGATGAAAAATTTTCAGCAGATCCCTGTACCGCTTGCGCAGAGTCAGGGGATTGCCGGCGCTGCGAAACAGCATATGGGCAATATTATCTCCCTGCCCAAGCAGTTCCACGTTTTCTCTCTGCTTCTGATATCTGCCGCTTTGTTCCAGCCTGCGTCTTTCCTGCTCAAAGCGCTGCCTGTCTTCGTCCAGCTTGCGAAATCCATCCTGCAGGATCGCCAGCTTCTTTTCAAAAAACAGATTTTCCTCCCGCAGCCGCTTCTGTTCCATGGACATCCGCCGGTTTATGGCATCCATCTCGTCCCGGAAACGAACCCGCTCCTGAAGAAGCTTGTCCTGCATATCCTCCAACTCGCTGCGCTCATTCTGAAGACGGATATTCTCCTGGAACAGCCACAGCTTCATCCCCCGCAGTTCATCCTCGTTTTTCGCCTTATCGACTTCCTCCCAGTTTATTCCGTTTTCCATATCCATACAGTCCCTATATCCTTGTCCCGTCTCTCCTGATCCCTGCGGGTAATAAGCCAGACAGCCGTGCTTGCACGAATATTTGGAGAACCGCTGAGATCATATGAGAGTGAGCCCGCGCCGCCTGCCGCCGTACACTCACATATCGGAGCACAGACAACAGTACCCCAGCAGGAGCAGCAGAGCAATCAAAAATAACCCCATCAGCCTGCTGGTCATAAACAGCATAATCAGCATGCCCAATGCGATAAAAAAGGCGGCCAGCCCGATCAGTTTAAATAGTTTCATACCCGTTCCTTCAATAAAACAGTCCTTATGCTACTATATGCGGCAGCAACCTGTTTCGGAACAGAAATACTTTCACTCTTTTTCCTCCCTGTCGGGGAAGGCAATATTTACGGCCTCCTCGTCCTCCAGGCCCGTTTCCTTCTTGCCGGTGAATTTATCCACCAGATCCGGCAGCATATCCAGCAGCTTGGTCATGGTATTCTGATCTTTCACATTGACCAGTCTGGTAGTGCCGTCCTTGATGATCAGCACTGCGCTGGGAGACATCTTTCCGCCCAGACCTCCGCCGTTCTTGGCAGAGTTCTTATCCGAATTGCTGCCCGCCCCGGCGGCAAAGCCAAAACTGACATCCACCAGGGGCAAAATCGTAACATCCCCTACCTGCACGGGCTGGCCCACCACGGTTTTGGCCGACAATACATTGTCCATTCCCTGCAGCAGAGATTCCACCACCCCGGGAAATCCTTTTCTGTCCGCCATCTCTTTCCCTTTTGTCTCCTTATCCGCCATTATTTTCTTATCCTCCTGCCTCACTTATTAACTAAACTCCCATGTCCTGCACACTTGACACCACCATAAATGAAACCTTTTGG
>CAJUCT010000016.1:65784-85003 GCA_910585015.1 uncultured Acetatifactor sp. | reverse complement strand
TACTATAACTGGTCTATTTGCTGTGTCTTAGTAATGGGGTGTCTGAACTGTTACGAATAATATGTAAAATGATTATTAAATCGTATTAATTGAGTTTACTTTTCGGGTGGCGGATGGTACAATTTAAAATTATATATGTTCTTTTAGTTGGAGGTTCCCATGAGTAATTTCGAGAAAAAATTTGGAAAATATGCGATTAAGAATATATCCCTGATGCTGATTATGTGCTATGCGGTGGGATATGCCATACAGTTTATAGGGGATGGTTTTTTGAACTTTTTGACTCTGGACCCCTATAAAATCCTGCACGGGCAGATATGGAGGATTGTAACATGGATCATTGTGCCGCCTTCGTCCTTTAGTATTTTCACGATTATCATGCTCTTCTTTTATTACTCTGTGGGCACCACGCTGGAGCGCACCTGGGGGGCTTACCGCTATAATTTATATTTGTTTTCCGGTATGCTTTTCACGGTGCTGGGCAGCTTTGTGGCCATGGGACTTTGTTATCTATTCTTTGGGGATGTGATGGTAATTCCCGGCAACGCGGAATATGTGTGTAGTCTCTACGGTACCCTGTTTAGCACCTACTATATCAACATGTCCATTCTGCTGGCCTTTGCGGCCACCTTCCCGGACATGCAGGTGCTGCTGATGTTTGTGATCCCGGTCAAGATGAAATGGCTGGGCATCATCTACGGGGTTATGCTGGTGTTTGAACTGTTCCAGAATGTAGGAAGTCCGCTGGCTGGAATCTTTTATCGGACGGCCATTGTGGCATCCCTGCTGAATTTTGTGATTTTCTGGATTACCAGCAGAAGCCATATCAATATGTCGCCCAGGGAGATCAAGCGCAGGCAGGAGTTCAAGCATGAGGTGAAGAAGAATATGAAGATAAGCGGACATAAATGCGCCATCTGCGGCAGGACGGACGCGGACGATCCCACGCTGGAGTTTCGGTTTTGTTCCAAGTGTGAGGGGAATTATGAGTATTGCCAGAACCATATTTTCACCCACGAACACGTGAAGCGGCAGTAAGGACCTGTCACGAAATAGCAAGGAAACCCAGGTTGCGTGTAACCGGGCGGCATAAAAGGCTGTCTATATGATCAACAGGGAACGGGAATATGCGGAACTCAAAAACAGCATGTTCCCGAACAGCAGACTGATGGATATATGGACGCCTCCAAGCGGCCAGATATCCATCACCGGACCTGTGTGGTGTGAGGGAATATGCGGAACTCAAAAACAGCATGTTCCCGAACAGCAGACTGATGGATATATGGACGCCTCCAAGCGGCCAGATATCCATCACCGGACCTGTGTGGTGTGAGGGAATATGCGGAACTCTAAATAAGAAGGGAAACGAGAATGAACCAGGAAGCATTATTTGCCCGGACGCTGGAACAGGTTAAGGAACAGGCCGCCGGCCAGGGGGGCTGGATTGGCGAGGAGGAAGTGCAGGAAGCGTTTGCCCCGCTGGGACTCTCCGGGGAGCAGCTGCAGATGGTCTATGATTATCTGGTTAAGCATAAGATTGGCATAGGCGCGCCGGTGAATCCGGACGATTATCTGACTGAAGAGGAGAAGAACTATCTACAGAATTATCTGGATGAACTGGAGAGTCTGCCCAAGGCGACTCCCGGGGAGAAGGAGGCCATCACCCTCTCCGCCATGGCGGGGGATTTGGATGCCCAGGGACAGCTAGCCATTTTTTATCTGCCGGACGTGGTGGAGGTGGCCAGGCTGTACAGCGGACAGGGCGTACCTCTGGAAGATTTGATAGGGGAAGGCAACCTGGCACTGACCGCGGGGGTGTCCATGCTGGGGGCGTTGGAGCGGACCGACGAAGCCCAGGGCATGCTAGGCAAAATGATGATGGACGCCATGGAGGAACTGATACAGCAGCAGCAGACTGCGGAAAAGGCAGACCAGAAGATGACGCAGCGGATCAACAAGGTGCTGGAGGCGGCGCGTTCCCTGTCGGAGGAACTGCACCGCAAGGTGACGGTGGAGGAACTGGCCCAGGAGGCGAAGTTGTCTGAAAAGGCCATCCGGGAAGCCGTTCGTCTCAGCGGCCATCAGATTGAATATCTGGAGGATATTAGGAAGTAAATTCACGCAATAACATGGGCATAGCCGGAGTTTGCTCCAGACCAAACTCCAGTTATGCAGGGAAGAGGAAGATTGGAACTGACGTTCCAATTACCGATTAACGCAATATCGCAGGCTCGCCTGCGATATGCAGGGAAGAGGAAAGTTTGATGCTGTTACAGAAGCAGAGTTATGAGGATTATAAATATGTGATGGGGGATACGGGCAATGTGTTTTTGGGGGCCAAATATGCCTATGGGGAGCTTTTGCAAAACGAGGATGTACCGTTTAAAATCCGCGCCATTGTGGAACGCTATATTCTGCCCCAGTCGGATGTAGAAACCACGCTGGAAAGTGAGTTTTACTATATGACTGCCGACAGTTTTGCCTACCGCGCCTACCGGCAGCTGAAGGTCAAGGTAAAGTACAGCAGGCCGGTGGAGAAAAAGAGTATGTTTTCCGGGGGAAAGAAAAAAGAGGTCTATACGACACAGGTGATGGGCCTGGAGGACTTTGTGAAAATATCTCCTGCCCAGAAGCAGGCCCAGGGGATACTGGTGCAGGAGATCGTGATCAACAAGCTGGCTATGATGGTTTTTGTGGTGTGAACACCGGCTTGTGCACTTGGAGGGAACATGCGGAACTATAGTTGAGTAAAAAAACAGCATGTTCCCGGAAAGTACACTGAAGAATATCTGGACGCCGCAAGCGGCCAGATATTCTTCACCGGCTTGTGTACTTGAAGGGAACATGCGGAACTATAAATAAGAAAAGAGGATGAGGCAATGCGTATTGAAGAGGTAACAAGTTATGAGATTATAGAAAAGAGGGAGATCCAGGACTTAAATTCCATGAGCTATCTGCTGCGGCACAAGAAGACCGGAGCCAGGGTGGCTCTGCTTGAGAATGACGACGATAATAAGGTGTTCTACATCGGCTTCCGCACACCGCCGGAGAACTCCACCGGCGTGGCCCATATTCTGGAGCACTCCGTGCTGTGCGGATCCAGGGAATTTCCGGTAAAGGATCCCTTTGTGGAACTGGTGAAGGGGTCTCTGAACACCTTTCTGAATGCCATGACCTACCCGGATAAGACCATTTATCCCATAGCCAGCTGCAATGACAAGGATTTTCAGAATCTGATGCATGTGTATCTGGATGCGGTGTTCTATCCCCGGATTTATGACACGGACAAGATTTTCTGTCAGGAGGGCTGGCATTATGAATTGGACAGCCTGGAGGGTGAACTGACCATCAACGGTGTGGTGTACAACGAGATGAAGGGGGCATTTTCCTCTCCGGATGATGTTCTCTTTAGGGAAAAGATGAAATCCCTGTACCCGGATACCACCTATGGAAAAGTGTCAGGCGGCGATCCGGCGGTGATCCCGGAACTTTCCTATGAGGAGTTTTTGGATTTCCACAGGCGGTATTACCATCCTTCCAACTCCTATATTTATCTGTACGGCGATATGGATATGGCGGAGAAGCTGGTGTTTCTGGACGAAAAGTACCTGTCTGCCTTTGACAGACTGGAGATAGACAGTTCCCTCCGGGATCAGGAACCGTTCCCGGCGCTGCGCAGGGTGGTGCGGGAATATCCCATCAGCGATGAGGCCAAGGAGGAGGAGAGCGGGTACTTAAGCTACAATATGACCGCCGGGGACTGTCTGGACCGGGAACTGTATGTGGCCTTCGAAATACTGGATTATGCGCTTTGCAGCGCGCCGGGAGCCCCGTTGAAACAGGTTCTGCTGGATCACTCCATGGGTAAAGATGTCTACAGCGAGTACGACAATGGCATCAAGCAGCCTTTCTTTGCCGTGGTGGCCAGCGACACGGACATTGCCAGAGAGCAGGAGTTTGTGGAACTGGTTGACAGGGAATTGCAGCGTATTGTCACGGAGGGCTTTGATCGAAAGGCGCTGCTGGCAGGCATAAACCACTATGAGTTTAGATATCGGGAGGCGGATTTCGGCAGGTATCCCAAGGGGCTGATGTACGGACTGCAGGTTCTGGACAGCTGGCTCTATGCGGACAATGCGCCTTTTATCCATGTGGAGGCCAATGACACTTACGCCAGGCTGCGGGAAAAGGCGGAGCAGGGCTATTTTGAAAAACTGGTACAGACCTACCTGATTGACAATCCCCACAAGTCCCTGGTAATTTTGAAGCCAAAAAAGGGAATGGCCCAGGAGCAGGAGGAGGCGCTGAAGGCACAGCTTGCGGAGCGAAAGGCCGGCATGAGCCGGGAGGAGCTGGAGGAGATTATAGCCCGGCAGCAGGCACTGACTGCCTATCAGGAGCAGGAGGACAGTAAGGAGGATCTGGCCAGGATTCCCATGCTGGCCCGGGAGGACATAGGCAGGGAGGCCAGGAAACTGATCAACGAGGAGACCAGAATCGCAGATCTCCCGGCGCTGCGCCATACTCTGTTTACTAACGGCATCGCTTACATCCGCCTTGTATTTTCTCTGGATCAGATTCCGGAGCGGCTGTATCCCTATGTGGGAATCCTCAGCGCCTGTCTGGGATTGCTGAACACGGCAAACTACAGCTATGGCGAGTTGTCCAACGAGATTGATTTAAATACAGGCGGCATCGGTACAGCTAACAATATTTACGGCAATGTGGAGAATACGGATGAATACAGGGCCACCTTGGATCTGAAGACCAAGGTGCTGTATGCCAATATTGACAAGGCCATGGAGCTTTTGCAGGAGATTGCGATGACCTCTGATTTCACGGATGAAAAGCGTCTGCTGGAGATTGTATCTGAGGGACAATCCCAGATGCAGTCCCAGATGGCGGCAAGAGGGGATCAGACGGCGCTAAACCGTGCCTTGGCCTATGGCAGCGTGTCCGGCGCTGTCAGCGAGACCCTTTCCGGCATTCCTTATTTCCGTCTGCTATCCCGGATTCAGGCGAATTTTGAGGAGGAGAAGGGGGCGCTGATAAAGGCGCTGCAGGAATTGACAGTCATGATCTTCCGCAGGGAGAATCTGATGGTGGACTATGTGGGTGCCGATGAGGGCTGGGAGAAACTGAAGGCAGCTACAGAGCGTTTTGTAGGGGCGCTTTACACGGATCCCGTGGATACCGGAAGCTTTAGGCCAGTGCCCCAGAGGAAGCAGGAGGGCTTTATGACTGCAGGGCAGGTGCTGTATGTGTGCCGTGCGGGCAATTTCAAAAAGAAGGGACTGCCCTATAAGGGGACACTGCGCTTCTTGCAGGTGATGATGCGGTATGAGTATCTGTGGATCAACCTTCGTGTCAAAGGCGGAGCCTACGGCTGCCAGTGTAGTTTTGGCAGATCCGGCGAGAGTGGCTTCACCTCCTACAGGGATCCCAACTTGAAAAATACTGTGGAAGTCTATGAGAAGGCGGCGGAGACAGTGGAGAATTTCACTGCGGACGAGCGCACCATGACCCAGTATATCATCGGAGCTGTCAGTGATATGGATACTCCCATGAACCCGGCTGCCTACGGGCTGTTCTCCTTGAGCGCATACCAGTGCGGTATTACCCAGGAGATGCTGGATCAGGAGAGAGCCCAGCTGCTGGGGGCTACCCAGGAAGAGATCAGGGAACTGGCCGCCTATATTCGGGCCTTTATGCAGGATGATTTCCTGTGCGTGGTGGGCAATGCCCAGAAGATTAAGGAAGAGAAGGAGATGTTTTTGGTTACGGAAAACCTGTTTTAACAGCCCGCAAAGCGGGCAGGGGGGAGAAAAATGAAAAGGACAAAATGGATAATCGGTCTGCTGGCCATGGCATTGTCACTGGTAATGGCGGCCTGCGGCGCTTCCGTGGACAATGCGGCTCCTTCGGCGGAATCCTGGGAGTACGGCTCCGCTTCCAACGGTATGTCTCAGATAGCAACCGAGGAATATGACGTGGATTCTATGGGCATGAACTATTCCGCAGCGGAAAGCGAAAGCAAGAACTATGATTCCGGCGACATCCAGGTGCAGGAGTCGGATGCGGCCAGCCAGACAAGCGACCGCAAGTTGATCCGCACGGTGAATATGTCTGTGGAGACCACGGAGTTTGACTCTGTCATGGAAACCCTTGAGCAGAGGATCAGGGATCTGGGCGGCTATATCGAGAGCATGGAGACTTACAATGGCAGCGTCTACAGCAGTTATCACTCCAACCGCAGCGCCAGTATGACCGCCCGGATTCCGGCGGGGCAGTTAAACGGGTTTCTCGGCGAGGTGTTTGAGATCGGCAATGTGACCAGACGATCGGAAAATGTGCAGGATGTGACGCTTGACTATGTGGATATGGCCAGCCATAAAAAGACCCTGCAGGCAGAGCATGACCGTCTGTTGGAACTGATGGAAAAGGCGGAGAGCATAGAAGACATTATCACCATTGAGCAGCGCCTGTCCAATGTGCGGTATCAGATTGAGAGCATGGAGGCTCAGCTGCGGACCTACGACAACAAGGTGGACTACAGCACCGTGTACCTGGATGTCAGCGAGGTAAAGGAACTGACACCGGTGCATGAGGAGACTCTGTGGGAGAGAATCAGCGGCGGTTTTATGGAAGATCTTGAAGGAATTGGCAACGGAGCTCTGGAGATTATGGTCTGGCTGCTGGTCCATATTCCTACACTGGTGCTGTGGGCCGTGATCATTGTGCTGTTTATTTTCTGGGTCAGATGGTATATGAAGCGGAGCCGCGCGAAGGCGGCCAAGAAGAACGCCAAGGCGGCAGACGGGCATCCCGCCGCGGTGGGAAGCGGAGATACAGACAGAGGAGGGGACAGAGAGCATGAGTGAAAATCCGGCATATAAATCCGGCTTTGTGACACTGATCGGACGTCCCAACGTGGGAAAATCCACGCTGATGAACCGCCTGATCGGTCAGAAAATCGCCATTACCAGCAGCAAGCCCCAGACCACCCGCAACAGGATACAGACTGTGTACACTTCCGACCAGGGACAGATTGTGTTTGTGGACACCCCGGGCATTCATAAAGCCAAAAACAAGCTGGGGGACTATATGGTGCATGTGGCGGAGCGTACCCTTTCCGAGGTGGATGTGATTTTGTGGCTGGTGGAGCCCAGCAATTTCGTCGGGGCGGGGGAGCGTCATATTATAGAGCAGCTGCAGAAGGTGGAGACTCCGGTGATTCTGGTGATCAACAAGGCGGATACCGTGAAAAAGGAGGAACTTCTGCCCTATATGGACACCTATCGGAAGATGATGGACTTTCAGGAGATCGTGCCGGTGTCGGCTCTGAAAGGAGATAACACGGACATTCTGATCTCCTGCATCATGAAGTATCTGCCCTATGGACCGGCATTTTACGACGAGGATACCGTCACCGACCAGCCCATGCGTCAGATTGTGGCGGAACTGATTCGGGAGAAGGCCCTGCGGCTCCTGGAGGAGGAGATTCCCCACGGTATCGCCGTCAGCATCGAAAAAATGCAGCAGCGCAAAAATATCTGGGACATCGAGGCCACCATTGTCTGTGAGCGGGATTCCCACAAGGGCATTATCATCGGTAAAGGCGGCAGCATGTTGAAGCGCATCGGAACGGCGGCCAGGCCGGACATAGAGGATCTGCTGGAGCAGCATGTGAATCTGCAGCTGTGGGTAAAGGTGAAGAAGGATTGGAGGGACAGCGATTTTCTGATGAAAAATTTTGGATACAACCCCAAAGATATCCAGTAGCGTTTATGGTCTATCGCCTCTGCCTGACGCATAGAAAAATCAAAACTGAGAACCCTATATATATCAGCAAAAGAACGGGGGTACAAAGTAGTATGCAGGAGACGGCGGAGAACAGCAGGGTAAGGTACTGGCAGAGATTTGAGAACACCGGGAGGGTGGAGGATTATCTGCGGTACACCTGCGGCGGGGGGGCCCAGGAAGTTAAAGACGGTAAGTCAGGAGCAGATCCAAATGCAGGATTTTATTATAGTAACTGGAATGATATTGAAGCAGACGCCTATCGGTGAGTATGATAGGCGTATCTGTTTGCTCACAAAGGAAAGAGGAAAGATAGCGGCGTTTGTCAAGGGTTCCCGCAAGCCGGGCAGCCGTCTGAGCAGTGCCACCAATCCTTTTTCCTTTGGCACTTTTAAACTTTATGAGGGAAAGAGTTCCTATAATGTTTCGGATGCGGATATACAAAATTATTTTGAGGCATTGCGGACGGATTACATAGGCGCCTATTACGGCATGTACTTTGCGGAACTTGCGGATTATTACACCAGGGAGAACAACGACGAGAGACAGATGCTGAAGCTTCTCTACCAGTCATTGCGGGCCCTGTGCGCGCCATCCATACCCAATGAACTGGTGCGGTGTGTCTATGAGATCAAGAGTATCGCCGTGAACGGGGAATTTCCCGGTGTGCGGCGGGACAGGGGGCTGGAGGAGTCCACGGTTTATGCCCTGGAATACATTGTCTCCAGCAGTGTGGAGAAACTCTATACTTTTAATGTGACTCCTCAGGTACTTAATCAACTTCAGGAGGAGGCCCAGTGGTATTGCGGCAAAATCATCGGTCATGAATTTAAAAGTCTGGAAATTCTGAAAAGTCTCTGTTGAAAAACAAGGACAAGTCGGCTATAATAAAGAAGATGCTTTAGCGTTAGGAGTGAAAGGATTAGGCTGATATGAGAGGCAGGAAAAGAGCGATTGCGTTGCTGACAGCGCTGGGAGCATGTGTGTCAATTCTGACGGGGTGCAGCGGAGAAACGGTAGAGGAACCTATCCGCACTTCCACGATTGTGCTGGCGGCAGACGGAAGTTTTACCCAATGCCGTGTGGAGGATTTTGACAGGGATGACTACCAGTTAAGCGAACTGGATGGCATGATCCGCCGGGAGGTGCAGGACTATGTGGGCGAAGCGGCCGGAGACGGACAGACAGTGACGGTGGAGCAGGTGAGCAGCCTGGAAGAAAATGATGCCCAGGCCATGGTGGCGCTGCATTTCGCGGACAGTGAAGTCTATAAGGACTACAGGGCCCAGGTAGACAATCAGTCCTGTGAACTGTTCTACGGCACAGTGCAGGAGGCCCTGGAGGCAGGCTACGACCTGGCGGGAGTGTTGCAGGATGCGAAAAAAGGGACAGACCTCACTTCGGAGCAGCTGGCGAAAATAGGCGGCAACAGGGTGTTGATCTTTGAAGAGAACCTGCAGATTCGATGCCCGTCCAAGGTGCTATACATTAGCAGCAATGTACAGATTACGGATGCAGGCTATGTGGACGGCACGGAGGGAGAAGGTCTGAAATACGTGGTGATAAAATAAAATATATATTAGATGCGGGACAGACAGCATCTGTCCGGACAATGCCTCAGAGAATTTCAGGACGTTGAAGCGGCCTGAAATTACTCTGCGGGGAATGGCATTGGGAGGACGGATGCGGAACTTAAAATAGGAGGAGTGGACTATGGAAAAGACAATGGATAAAATTATCGCGGTGGCAAAGTCAAGAGGTTTTATATATCCCGGTTCGGAGATTTACGGCGGTCTGGCCAACACATGGGATTATGGCAACCTGGGTGTGGAACTGAAAAATAATGTGAAGAAAGCCTGGTGGCAGAAGTTCGTGCAGGAGAATCCCTACAATGTGGGCGTGGACTGCGCGATTCTGATGAATCCCAGGACTTGGGAGGCCAGCGGCCACCTGGGCGGTTTCTCAGATCCTCTGATGGAATGTAAGGAGTGTCATGAGCGTTCCCGGGCAGATAAGCTGATTGAGGATTTCTGCAGGGAGGAGAATATCGAACTGAAGGAGAGTGTTGATGCCTGGAGCCAGGAGCGTATGGAGGAATTTGTCAGGGAGCACCAGATTCCCTGCCCCAGCTGCGGCAAACATAATTTCACGGATATCCGTCAGTTCAACCTGATGTTCAAGACTTTTCAGGGAGTGACGGAGGAGGCCAAGAATACTATTTACCTGCGGCCCGAGACGGCCCAGGGCATCTTTGTAAACTTTAAGAATGTGCAAAGGACCTCCAGAAAGAAGCTTCCCTTCGGCATCGGCCAGATCGGCAAGGCTTTCCGCAACGAGATAAGCCCCGGCAATTTTACCTTCCGAACCAGAGAGTTTGAGCAGATGGAGTTGGAGTTCTTCTGTGAGCCCGGCACGGATCTGGAGTGGTTCCAGTATTGGAGGGGCTTCTGCAGGGATTGGCTCCTTTCTCTGGGCATCAAGGAGGAAGAGATACGGCTTCGCGACCACAGTCCGGAAGAACTGTGTTTCTACAGCAAGGGCACCACGGATATCGAGTTCCGGTTCCCCTTTGACTGGGGCGAACTGTGGGGCATTGCGGACAGGACGGACTATGATCTGACCCAGCATCAGAATACCTCCGGCGAGGATATGTCCTATTTTGACGATGAGAAGAAAGAGAAATATGTGCCTTATGTGGTGGAGCCCTCTCTGGGCGCGGACCGGGTGGTGCTGGCTTTCCTGTGTTCAGCCTACGACGAGGAGGATCTGGGGGACGGTGACATGCGCACGGTAATGCGCTTCCACCCTGCTCTGGCGCCGGTTAAAATCGGTGTGCTGCCCCTGTCCAAGAAGCTGGCGGAGGGCGCGGAGAAGATCTATGGGCAGCTGTCTAAGAGATACAACTGTGAGTATGACGACAGAGGCAATATTGGCAAGCGTTACCGCCGCCAGGACGAGATCGGTACGCCCTTCTGTGTGACCTATGATTTCGACTCCGAGACAGATAACTGCGTCACAGTCCGTTTCCGCGACTCCATGGAGCAGGTGCGGGTGGCCATCGCCGATCTGGACGCTTATTTTGCGGATAAGTTTTTGTTTTAGGAAAAAGGGATAGGGCTGCCCTGGGGACAGGTATCGTCTGAGGAAGGCGATGCTTCGCCCTGTGGTGGCCTGTTTTCTATTGTGCGCGGATGTGAAATTGAAATTTATACTACATAACGCCAGAATTTACCGTACTGCACTGGTTGAACGTATATGGCTGGCGTTATGTAGTCAGGTTACTCGGCAATTTTAACTGTTAAGCAGTATAAATAGAGGTATATGGACTATTATGGAAAAGACGGAGATTATCAGCGTATTAGGCATAAGTGAGATTGGAGAAGAGAAGGCGATTAAGGCCGCTTACCGGGAGAGGCTGGCAGTGACCAATCCGGAGGATAACCCGGAGGGTTTTAAGCGTTTGCGCCAGGCTTATGAGGAGGCCATCGCATTGTTAAAGCAGCCCCAGGAAGAAGAGGAAGAACAGGAACAGGAGGATACCACGGAGACCGGGAAGTGGGTGGCGCAGGCCGCCAGGCTCTACAGCACCTTAGATGGCAGGCAGGACCTGAATGCGTGGCGGGAATTGTTTTCTCAGGATACCTACCAGTCTTTGGACGGGGAGGCCGAGTGCCAGGAGAAGCTGCTGGTTTTTTTGATGCAGCATTACAAGCTGCCCACGGAGATCTGGAAGCTGTTGGAGGAAAAGCTGGAGATCTGCAAGAACCAGACCCGTTTAAAGGAGAAGTTCCCGGCAGATTTTATTGATTACCTGATCAACCGGGTGACTAGGGGGGAGGAAGTGGAGTTCTCTCAGTTTGAGGGACCCCAGGACGGTGATTATGACTCTTTTTTACAGTGTTACGACAATTGCTGGGGGGCTTTGCAGGAGAAAAATCTGGAATATACGGCGCAGCTGCTGGAAGAGAGCGATCGCATGGGGATAACTCATCCCTGCATGGAGGTGTGCCGGGCCCAGTACTACCAGGCCGGCGGGCGGCAGGAGGAAGCTATCCGCTGCCTGAGAGAACTTCAGCAGAAGTATCCGGGGGATGAACTGGTGGAGTTTAACCTGGCGCAGATGCTCTGGGAACAGGGACAGATTGAGGAGGCGGCCCATTGTTTTGAGGGCATCAGGGAGCGCAATGAAAAGCATTATACGGCCAATCTGCGCCTGGCCCAGTGGTATCATGACCAGGGGGACGACCAGAGGGCCAAGAAGTGTGCGGAGGAGGTACTATCCTCCGGCTATGATGATACTTTTCATCAGCTGCTCAAGGAGATCAATGCGGGACTGGAGAAGGAACTGGAGCGAAAAGTCAGTCTTTATTCCAGCCCGGAAGATATATTGGAGTTGGGTTGGTGCTATCTGCAGGATGAGCGTTTTTCTCTGGGAATCCGGAAGGTGAAGGATATCGAAGACCGGGTTCCGGAGAACCGCAAGGAGGAGTATCTGGGGCTGATGACCAAGCTCTACCGGGAGGCGGCGGAGTATGAGAAATCCAGTGCATATGCCGTGCGGTGGCGGCAGGCTTTGGAAAAGCGGATTCCCACACAGGAGGGGGAGGCTTTGGAAAAGGATGAGGACAGGCTGCGCCAGTCCCATGCGATCTGTATGCAGTGTTATCGTGTTATGGGGTATCTGAATAACTCCTACTATAAGCTTGCTTTGGAGGAGGCGGATGCCATGGAGGCCGTCGATCCCCATGATATCGGTGTACTTATGGAGCGCGCCCAGATCTATATGGAGATGGAGGAGTACGAGAAGTGCCAGGATCTGGTGGGACGTCTTGTACAGGAATACCGGGTATTTGCGGCGTTAGCCACTGCCCTGGAGGCTTACCGCAGGCAGTGGGATGCCTCCGGCGTGATACAGACGGGCCGACAGCTGATCCAATGTTTTCCCGATTATACCAAGCCCTATGTGGATATGGCCAAGGTGTATCTGGATCTGGAATATACCAAGGAGTTGGAGGAACTTTTGGCACAGGCCAAGGAAAAAGGCATTGAGAGCGCCTATCTGGAGGCGTATGCCTATCAGAAAGATCACAAGACCAACACCAATCTGATACAGAAGAAGGTAGAGAAATTCCGGAGTGTATTTCTGGACCATGTGGAGAACGGAGATCTCTCCTTTTATGAGCCGGGTCTTACGCAGCTGACGGAATACCTGTATCAGGCGCCGGGGGCTTACCTGCTGGTGGAGAGGGGCATATTCCACAAGGCGGCCCATCATTATAAAGAAGCAATCAAAGACTATGAGCAGGTGCTGGTCTATGTGCCTCAACAGATCTATGCCCTGAACGGCATGAGTCAGGTGTATAAGCACCAGGGGGATTATGAGCAGGCTGTCATCTGCCTGCGCAAGGCTATCCTCTTTGACACGGAGGAAGATTTGCAGCCCGGCGTCTACATGGACATGGCTGATTTGTATCTGCGTCTGGCGGATTATGAAAAGGCTCTGGAATATCTGGAACAATATGTGAAGTGCGCGGAAGGAAAGAAGCTGAATACCAGCGTCTACAGGCTGTGTAAGATCGCCACGGGCTATATCCGCAACGGACAGTGCGATATGGCGGCAAAAATTTTTGGGAGCGCTTATGCCAAAGATCCCATAGGGCTGTATGACAAGCTGGTGGATATGTATCAGGTGACAGGACAACAGCAGGCGGCCAGAAATGTGCTGAAGCAGTGGGCCGCACAGCTGAACATCGATGAGAGCGCCGTGGGGAAACTGTTTGGCAGGAAGAAGAAGGGCAACGCGGGATACAGCGATTACTTTGTAAGCCTTGGCTGGACGGAATTGATATTTGGAGATAAAACCAAAGCAGTGAAAGCCTTCGCCAGCGCACTGGATTACCATCCGGATCTGCATAATGCGGAGGGTACTATTTGTGACGCCGTGTTTGCTTTTATTCTGTGCGGAGAAGAAAAACTGGGGAAAAAGTATGCGGCCAGACTGCAGGATTGGCTCCGGCAGGAACAGTTTACCCGTAAGAATAAATACTATGAGCAGGAGAAGGGGCATTTGCAGATAGAGGTTCTGGCGGCCTATTACACGGAGTCGGAGAAGAAGCTGCAGGAACTGCTGGATCGGGAGAGCAAATGTGAGTGCTGCAATTTCTGTACATACGCCATCTGTAAGGAGATGGAGGGGGTTCGGATTCTGCTGATGCTCCGCAGAGGTCAGAGGCAGGAGGCTCGTGAACGCCTGGATCACAATCTGGAAATCCAGCCCCAGGACGAGTATATGCTGGCCATCAAGCATATCTGCTTTAAAGAGTAGCGGAGCGTTCCCGGCAAGGGACGCAGCCGGCCGATATCGACAAAACGGGATAAGGGCATTTCGCAATAATCTGTGTAGTGAGTAGATATATAAGAGGAAGAGAATATGATAGTAGGAATTGATTTAGGAACAACCAATAGTCTGATTGCGTATTTCGCAGAGGAGGGCCCCAGGATTATCCCCAACCGCCTGGGCAAGAACCTGACTCCCTCTGTGGTCAGCGTGGACGAGGAAGGCAATATCTATGTGGGGGAGACTGCCCGTGAGCGCATGAGTCTGTACCCGGACTCCGTGGTTAGTGCATTTAAACGCAGCATGGGCACGGAGAGGCAGTATAACTTAAGCGGCCATATGTACAGGCCGGAAGAATTGTCCAGCTTTGTGCTGCGATCTCTGAAGGAGGACGCGGAAGCTTTTTTGGGGGAAGAGGTCACGGAGGCCGTGATCAGTGTACCGGCATATTTTGACGACAAGCGCCGCAAGGCCACCAAGCGAGCAGGAGAACTGGCAGGTCTGAAGGTGGAGCGCATGATCTCCGAGCCCACGGCGGCGGCGGTGGCCTATGGCCTGTATGACAAGACCAAGGACACCAAGTTTCTGGTGTTTGATCTGGGCGGCGGAACTTTTGACGTGTCTATACTGGAGTTGTACCACAACATTCTGGAGGTCCGGGCCGTGGCGGGGGACAACTACCTGGGGGGCGAGGACTTCACGGAGGTGATGGGCAAGCTGTTTATGCAGAAACAGAAGCTGGCCATGAGCAGCCTGTCCGAAAAGGAGCAGGTACGGCTGTACAAGCAGGCGGAGAAGGCCAAGCGCGCCGTCAGCGGCAGCGACCGCGTTGTTATGAAATGCCTGATTGATGAGAAAGAACTGGAATCAGAGATCAAGTACAAGGAATATGAGGATGCCTGTGAGGAATTACTGAACAAAATCCGGGAGCCAGTGAAAAAGAGCCTGTCCGACGCGGGCCTTAAGCTGGGAGACATCGATGAGATTTTGTTGATCGGCGGTGCCACCAGGTTGGCCATAATTCGGGATTTCCTGATCCGGCTGTTTAGAAAGTTCCCGGACACCAACATGAACCCGGACGAGGCCGTGGCGCTGGGAGCGGCGGTGCAGGCGGCTATGAAGGAGCGCCGGGAGGAGGTGAAGGAAGTCATCCTGACGGATGTGTGTTCCTTTACCCTGGGCACGGAAGTGGTGGTGGAATACGAGGAGGGAAAATTTGAGGACGGGCGTTTCTGTCCCATTATCGAGCGCAACACCGTGATCCCTGCCAGCCACACGGAGCGCATGTATACCGTGCGGGACAATCAGGATAAGGTCAGAGTCCGGGTACTCCAGGGGGAAAGCCGTTTTGCCAGAAACAACCTGTACCTGGGGGAGATGACCATCGAACTGCCCAAGGCCCCCAAGGGGCAGGAGTCTGTGGATGTGACCTATACCTACGATATTAACTCCCTTCTGGAAGTGGAGGTGAAGGTGGTGTCCACGGGGCTTAGCCAGAAGATGATCATCAAGGGAGTGGACAATACCATGACAGACGAGGAAATCCAAAAGCGCATGGAGGAACTGGCCTACCTGAAGATCCAGCCCAGGGATCAGGAGGAAAACCGTCTGGTACTGCTGCGGGCGGAGCGCATGTATGAGGAGTCCCTGGGTGATAAGCGCAGGAATCTGGACCACTATATCAATCGCTTTGAGGCAGCCTTAAAGGGCGGCGATCACCAGGAGATTGCGGATACCCGCAGGGAACTTTCGGAGTTTTTGGACGAGGATGAGGACCTGTAAGGCTTTAAAAGATTAAGCCATTTGTCTAAACATTACCTGTCAGACAAATGGCTTATTTTTGCTGCCCGCTTCAGCGGGCATTCATATTATTCTAACAGTCTATACTGCAGTGGCTGCTGGATCATCATATTTCTGCGGAAAGCGGAGGGAGACTGGTGCAGAAATTTGTTAAAAGCCCTGTTGAACTGTGAAAAACTGGAAAAACCACACAAAAAGGCGATATCTGTAATGGGCTTGTCCGTGGACAGCAGCATAGTCTGGGCGTTGCTGATCCGCGTCATCTGAATATAGTCTGTCATCGTAAAGCCCGTGATCCGCTTGAACTGGTGGGACAGGTAATAGCTGCTGATATAGAATCTCTTTGAGATGGTCTCCAGGGACAGTTCCTCCGTAAAATGGCTGTGTATGTAGGCGGTGATGCTGTAGACCTTGTTGGTGATATTGTCAAAGTCCACATGGTTGGCATACACATTTTTGTCCCGGTTTAAGTAAAGCAGGCTGAGAAATTCAACAAATTTATTGTGGATGGCAAGTTCCGTCAATTCGTTGGGGCTCTGGGACAGGTAGTAGATGTCATTCAGCTTTTCCAGCACAATTTTCTTGTAGGGCCCCTCAAAGCGGTAGATGGGGCAGGCGCTGTCAAAGATGCCATATATGCTTTTCATGCAGCTCTCGAAGGAGGAAATCATAGGCGGTATAGAGAACTGGATGATCAGTCGTTTGTTGGGCGCGCCCTCCGGGTATTGGGTCCTGTGGAGCAAGGTGGGGCGCAGAGCCACAATGTCACAGCAGCGCATGTCATACCAGACTCCGTCCACCAAATGTCCTGCCTTTTCGTCCAGGAAGATACACATCTCATAGAACGGATGGAAATGTTGAAATTCCATATTGATAGAATAGGAACGCTCATCGTAGTCGAAATAGTAGTAAAGATTTTTGCCGGGATGTCCTATCTCTATTTTATGCTCCTTAGAATAGACAACGGTATTGTCGATCAGCATTTTATCTCTCCTGACGCATAGTTTTATTGACTGTATAACACAAGTTTGCGCTTTGCATAAGCAATGGCCGTGCAAAAATAGTATAAATTGTATAAAAACGGAAAACTATTTTTATATAATTTGTGCAACACCCAAATCAATTATATATCTAAAAAGCAAAAAGTGCAATATGCATTGTAAAAAAGGCAAGAGATGCGTGGAGATTGTGGCCCTTCTTTGATAATCTCTATTTATCAGGGGAATTTACCCCTGGCTGTCTTGTTTTGCAATATGGTTCTGGTTTAATGGGGGTACAAAATGAAGATTGGAAGGCAGTGGGATGAGAGGTTAAAGATGTGGGATGAAGCCTTTGGGCGGAATCTGTATATGCAGTTGGGGGAGATTACGCTTTCCGGTTTTACAACCATGGAACAACTGAACCTGAAGCAGGCGGCGCAGCAGCGCTTCCGGCCTTTTCCCCAGGGAACAAAATGGGGGAGAAAGTGGGAATACGGTTGGTTTCGAGCCAGCGTAACAATGCCCGGGGATGCGGCCGGAAGACGCATTTTGCTGCACTTGGGTCCAGGGCCGGAGATGCTGGTGTATGTAAACGGTGTTGAGGCCGGTTCCATCGACAGGCAGCACACCACGGTGGAATTGACAGCCTGTGCCGTTCCCGGGGAAAGCTTCGAGATCTATGCGGAGTGCTATGCCGGGCATGGCGTCAGGCTGGAGTGCGGCGGAATCTATGAGAGGGAGGATATACCTGTGCCGGAACCCGGGGAATGTCAGTGTGTGGTGGAAAGCAGCCATTTCGGCATACATGACCAGGATATGTTTTCGGCCTATGCGGATTATCATACCCTCTATGAGCTTTGGAAAGCGCTGCCTGATTGTGATCTGCGCAGCATGAAGATCGGTGAGGCCCTGCAGCGGTTTACCTATATTGCAGACTTTGAAGCGCCGCAGCCCCGGCGCAGTGAGACCGTCCGGGAGGGTGCAAAACTGCTTAAGCCTCTTTTAGAAAAAAGAAACGGGGACACGATGCCGGAATTTACCATATTCGGTCAGTCTCATCTGGATCTGGCCTGGCTCTGGCCCCTGGAGGAGACCAAGCGGAAGGCCGCCAGAACTTATTCCAACCAGATAGCCTTGATGGAGAGATATCCTGACTACAAGTTTCTGCTGTGTTCTCCAACTGTGCTGGAGTATTTGAAGGAATATTATCCCAAGTTGTTTGAGCGGGTGAGGGAGAAGGCGGGGACGGGACAATTTGTGCCGGATGGCGCCGTATATGTGGAGAGCGACACCAATTTGCCGGGAGGAGAGAGTCTGGTCAGACAGTTTGTGCTTGGAAAGCGCTGGTTTTGGAGGGAATTTGGCACAGACAGTAAGGTAGCGTGGCTTCCGGATACCTTTGGTTTTTCCGGGGCGCTGCCTCAGATTATGAAAGAATGCCGGGTGCCCTATTTTGCCACCCAGAAGCTGCTTCGCTGCGATCCGGAGTGTGAGCAGTTTCCCTACAATCTGTTCTGGTGGGAGGGCATTGACGGCACCAGGATTTTGTCTCATATTTTTAAAAAGAACAATGCGGTGTTTACCTCCGGTGCCCTGCGGGAGCGCTGGGAGAAGGACAGAAACCAGAAGCAGGATATAGATGTTTTTATGTTTCCCTTTGGCTATGGGGACGGGGGCGGCGGTCCCACGGAGATTATGGTGGAGACGGCTGAGCGCTGCAAGGATCTGGAGGGGACTCCCAGGTGTACCATGGAAAGTCCGGCGGCCTTTTTTGAGCGGCTGGATCAGGATGCTATCAGAAATGTCTATTACGGAGAGTTGTATCTGGCATGGCACAGGGGCACTTACACTGCCCAGGCAGGGATTAAAAGGGGTGTGCGCAAGGCGGAGTATGCCCTGCGGGAGGCGGAATATCTGGCCGGGTTGCTGCGGCTTACAGGCAGCACGGAGGGAGAGGAAGTGCTGCTTACAAAGCTGGAAAAGCTCTGGGATCTTTTGCTTTTTCAAGAGTTTCACGATATTCTGCCGGGCAGTTCCATAGAGAGGGTGAACCGGGAGGCGGAAAGCGCTCTGGAACAGGTGGAGCGGGAGAGCCGCAGCCTTGCCGGGAAACTGCTTGGCAGACTGGCGGGAGGCAGGGCCCTGTTTAATTCCCTGAGTTGGGAGAGAAGTTACAGAGGGATCAGGCTGCCGTCCTGTGGATACTTGAAGCTGGGGGAGACGTTGGATCGACAGGGCGGCTTGCCGGGCACAGTGTCAAGCCAAGAGAATGGCGGTCTGGCTGGCACAGTGTCAAGCCAAG
>CAJUCT010000016.1:50352-65684 GCA_910585015.1 uncultured Acetatifactor sp. | reverse complement strand
GGCACAGTGTCAAGCCAAGAGAATGGCGGTCTGGCTGGCACAGTGTCAAGCCAAGGGAATGGCGGTCAGCCGGAAGGGATTTCGACAGAGGGAGTTGTCTTTTCCAACGATTTCTACTGCGTCCGGATGGACGGCCAGGGGCAAATCACCAGCCTCAGGGACAGATCCAGCGGATATGAGTATGTGGGGGAGCCGCTGAATCAGTGGCGGCTGTACCGGGACGTGAATGTGGATTATGACGCCTGGGAACTAGGGCGTATGTATGAACAGGCACCGGAAAAGCTGGAGGGCAATTGTACCTTTCAGGCCAGCCAGCAGCCGGACGGCAGCGTGACGGCGGTGGTGGAGAGACGGGAAACGCATTTTACGGCAAGGCAAAGGATTTATTTTAGGGCGGACAGCCCCAGGATTGATTTTGAGACGGAGATTGACTGGCAGGAGAGGCACAGGGTGCTGAAAGTGGATTTCCCCACCACAGTCTACACAAAGGAGGTGCTGCAGGAGATCCAGTTCGGTTATATCCGGCGTCCTACTCACAAATCCAGGCAATATGAGCAGGATTTGTATGAGACATGTCATCACAAGTACGCGGCGCTCACGGACGGAGAGAACGGTTTTGCGGTGCTCAACGACTGCAAATATGGGCTTTCTGCACAGGACAGCAAACTTTCTCTTACCCTGCTGCGGGCTCCGGTGATCCCCGATATGAGGGCGGATCTGGGTGTGCAGCGTTTTACCTACTCCATTTTGCCCTTCTCTGGGCCTTTTGTGTATAGCAGGGTGCCGGAGGAAGCCTACGAGTGCAATGTGAGTGTGACTGCATCCATGTCGGAAGAAGCGGGGCAGGGGATGGAAAGGGTAGAGCAGGAGAGCGGAGTTTCCAAGACGGACGCAGTACAGGAGGCGGTGTCTTTCTTCCGGCTGGAAGGGGGCCATGCCCTCCTGGAAACCTGTAAGCCGGCCTTTGACCGAAAGGAAGGAGTGGTTCTGCGTATCTATGAGACAAAGGGCTGCGGGGGAGAGACGACACTTTTTGTCCCCGGCAATGTGGAGCGGGTCTATGCCTGCAATATGCTGGAGGAAGTGCAGCAGGAACTGGAACTGGAACTGGAGGAGGGGAAAGTGCGTCTGAGGTTCCACGCCTTCGAGATCAAGACAATTTTACTGGAAGTTGGCAAAAACGGATCCGTGTGATGCAGCAAGCTTGGCCGGAGTTTGGCCAAACTCCAGATATGCAGGGGCAAGGAAAGTTTGGATGTTGCACATCCAAATACTGATTGGTGCAATATCACAGGTGAAACCTGTGATATGCATGTAGGGGTAAGTTTGGAAGTAAAACTTCCAAATACTGATTGGTGCAATATCGCAGGCGAAGCCAGCGATATGCATGTAGAGGTAAGTTTGGATGTTTTACATCCAAATACGCATTAACGCAGTATCGCAGGCCAGCCTGCGATATGCAGGAAAGAGGAAAGTTTGGATGTGTACATCCAAATACGTATTAATGCAGTACCGCAGGCTCACCTGCGATATGCAGGAAAGAGGAAAGTATGTACGATATAGGAATTGATGTAGGGGGGACCGGCATTGCTGCCGGACTGGTGGATGATGGCTGCAGGATTATTGCGAAGAAGGGAATTGCCACGGACAGAAGCATGACGGCGGAGGCCATGACGGCGGTGCTGGTGACTCTGGCCAGAGAGCTTATGACGGGGAGCCAGGTGTCTCCGGACCAGGTGAAATCCATCGGAGTGGGGGTGCCGGGGACAGCCAACCGCAAGACAGGGTGGATAGAGTATGCCAATAATCTGCCCTGCTGTCAGGGGAATATAAGACAGCTTTTGCAGGAACAGACAGCCAAGAGTATCTATCTGGAAAATGACGCCAATGCGGCGGCCTGGGGAGAGTATCTGTGTTTCGGCGACAAGCCGGAATCCTTCGTCATGGTGACGCTGGGAACCGGGGTGGGATCCGGTATCATCCAGGACGGGAAAATACTGCGGGGCATCAACTATGCCGCCGGAGAACTGGGACATATGACGATCCGCTATAACGGAATCCCCTGTAACTGCGGCAGGCGGGGCTGTCTGGAGGCATATGCCTCCGGGGAGGCGCTGATTGCCCAGACGGAGAAGGTGATGGCAAAGAAAACGAAAAGCCTTCTTTGGGAGTTGTGCCGGGAGAACCGGGGATATGTAAACGGCAAGCTGGTATTTGACGCATACCGCCGGGGAGACAAGGCGGCAGTGAAGATAGTGAGAAAGTACGTCGGCTATCTCAGCGAGGGACTTGTCAATATCATCAACATCCTTCAGCCTGAGGTGCTGTGCATCGGCGGAGGGATCAGCAGGTCGGGCGACATCCTGCTTCCCATGCTGCGGGAACTGGTGCAGGAAAAGATTTATTCCAGGGATTCGGCGGAGAATACAAAACTGGTGGCTGCCAGGCTGGACAACGACGCAGGCATCATCGGCGCCGCAAAACTGAGGCTGTGTAAAGAATAGACGATTGCCGCAAAAACAGGAGGTAGGGGAATGTTCCCTACCTCCTGTTTTTACGGTGTCTTTTTCTATGTGGCTGCTTGCTGTGTCTTTGCTCCTTCGTCATAGGTAAAGCCTCGCAGATTCAGTTCTTTTGCCCTGTGGCACGCACAGAGCCTTCCGCCTGGCATCTCCTCAAGCACCGGTGAATCTGTCTTACACTTATCAATGCAGTAGTGGCATCTCTCGTGGAAATAGCAGCCGCTTGGCGGGTTGGCGGGATTGGGGATTTCCCCTTTCAGAGGAATACGCTCCATCTGGACGGTGGGATCCGCCACCGGCACCGCGGAGAGCAATGCCTCCGTATAGGGGTGCAGGGGCTTTTCAAACATGCTCTCCGCCGGGCCAAACTCTACCATTCTGCCCAGATACATGACGCCCACTTTGTCGGAAATGTGTTCCACCACCGAAAGGTCATGGCTGATAAACAGATAGGTCAGTTTCAGTTCTTTCTGCAGGTCACGCAATAAGTTGATAACCTGGGCCTGGATAGATACATCCAGAGCCGAAACAGCCTCGTCGCAGACGATGATCTGGGGCTCGATTACCAGCGCTCTTGCAATTCCGATACGCTGGCGCTGTCCGCCGGAAAAGGCATGGGGATAGCGCATCAGGTACATGGGATTTAAACCTACCTTCTCCGCCATCGCCTTGGCCCGCTGATCCATCTCGTCCTTGGGCATCTTAGGGAAATTGGCCTTCAAGGGTTCTTTGATTATGTCGAGAACCGTCATCCTGGGGTCGAGAGAGGAGTAGGGGTCCTGGAAAATCATCTGGATTTCCTTGCGGATCTCCTTCATTTTTTTCTTGTCTACCTTCAGAAAGTCCAGTTCCTCGCCGCTCTTTGTGCGGTAGAAAACCTCGCCTTCGGAAGCGTTATATGCCCGGACGATACAGCGCCCCAGCGTCGTCTTGCCGCAGCCGGATTCGCCCACGATGCCGATGGTTTCCCCTGGCTTTACGTTGAAACTGACATCGGTTACCGCCCTTACTGTAACGCCTTTGGAAGTGAAGCGCTTATGCAGCCCTTTGACTTCCATGATGTTGTCTTTGTTCATCATTACCTCTTTCCTGCATACCACAGACAGTGTCTGCGGTATTGCGCTAATTAGTATTTGAACGGAACGTTTAAACGTGGTCAGCTTCCTTACCGTTCAGGGCAGCCTCCACCTTTGCCCGCTGTGCCCGGCAGGCTTCATGAGGACAATTGAAACAGGCAATTTTGTGTCCCGGGGCAATCTCTGTCAGTTCCGGTTCCGCTCTGTCGCAAAGTCCCTCAATGCGGACATCGCACCTATCATAGAAGCCGCAGGCTTTCGGCAGGTTCATGGCAAGAGGAACCGTTCCCTCGATGGAAAACAGCCTCTCTTCCTTCTTGGATCCGATCTTATGGACGGAACCGATCAGTCCTCTTGTATACGGATGCTGGGGATTGGCATAAATCTCTGACGCATCTGCGCTCTCCACGATTTTGCCAAGATACATTACCGCCACTCGGTCACACATTTTGGCCACCACGCCAAGGTCATGGGTGATAAAAAGGATGGCCATGTTAAAATCTTTCTGAAGCTCCTTCATCAGTTCCAGAATCTGTGCCTGAATGGTAACATCCAGGGCAGTAGTGGGTTCGTCGGCGATCAGCATCTTTGGATTGCACACCAGCGCCATGGCGATAAGGGCGCGCTGCAGCATACCGCCGGAGAACTCATGAGGATACTGGTTGTAACGCTTTTCCACGTTGGCAATGCCCACCTTGCGCATCACCTCCATGGATATCTCTTTAGATTTTTTCTTGTCCTTTGTGATATGGAGTCTCGTAGCTTCATTGATCTGATTGCCGATGGTATACATCGGGGAAAAGGCAACCATGGGCTCCTGGAAAATCATGGAGATTTCCTTGCCTCTGATGGAACGGATTTCCTGACCACGCTGATCCAGTGAAAGCAGATCCACTTTACCTAAACCTTCGGAATCAAACAGGATCTGTCCGCTGGATTTGCACTTTTTATCATTAATTCCGAGAATGGCTTTACAGGTCAGGGATTTGCCGCAGCCTGATTCGCCCACCAGCCCCAGCGTCTCGCCTTTTTTCATCTCAAAGTTCACGCCCCGGACGGCTGTCAGAAGTCCCTCCGTCATATGGATATCAACATGGAGGTCTTTGACTTCAAGAATATTTTCTGTGTTCATTTTAACCTCTTTCCTGCATACCGCAGACATTGTCTGCGGTATTGCGTCGATCGGTATTGGGATGTGAAACATCCCAAATAACCTCTTTCCTGCATACCGCAGACATTGTCTGCGGTATTGCGTTGATTATAACGCTTTTTACTTATACGGGTCGGCAGCATCACGAATTCCATCGCCCAGGAAGTTAAAGGCAAGCACTGTGATCGTCACGAAAATAATCGGGATCAGCTTATGAGGGTTGCTGGCGACATCGGTGACGGAGCTTGCCTCCTGAAGGAGCACTCCCCAGCTGGTTGCGGGAGACTTAATGCCAAGCCCTAAATAGGACATGGATGTTTCACCCACGATGGAACCCGGGATGCCAAGAGTAATCGAGACGATGAGATAACTCATGAACCCTGGAACCAAGTGCTTCCATATGATTTTCCATGTGGATACGCCGGAAAGTCTGGCAGCCATGACATAATCCTCATTCTTGAGGGACAAAAACTTTCCGCGCACCACGCGGGCCATTCCGGTCCAGTTGATAAAGGAGAGAATGATTGTTATGTAAAAGTACATCTTTACGGTTGAGATTCCCGGAGGAATTGCCGCAGAGAGCGCCATCCATAGAGGAATCTGGGGAACGGCGCCAATCACCTCAATAATTCGCTGGATCACAATGTCTATCGCTCCGCCAAAATAGCCGGAAATCGAACCGATGGTCACGCCCAGGAAGAAGCTGATGACAGCGCTGGCAAACGGGATGGTCAGAGAGATGCGGCTTCCCAGCAAAACTCTTGAGAAAATGTCCCGGCCCAGAGCGTCCGTGCCAAAGAGCATAATCTTCGCGCCGGTTCCTCCGTTGCTCCCTTCATCCACACCGAAGAGGTGGAGGTCACAGGGAATCAGTCCCAGGATCTTGTATTCCGTGCCGTGTACGAAAAAGCGTATCTTGTAGTATTCCGAAGTGTCCTCTGTGATTGTCACGGTAAAAGTTGTCCGGTCTATATTCTTTTCAAGCTTGTATATATAAGGACCTATAAACTCACCCTCGTGGACAAAATGGATTTTGGAGGGGGCGCTGTCCTTATACAGGGCGTCAAATTCATCCAGCGAATAGGGGGCCAGGAAATCCGCAAACAGGGCTCCCAAGTATAAGAGCAGGAGAATGAGCATGGATAATTTCGCAAGCTTATGCTTTTTCAATTTTCTGCCCATCAAGGTCCACTGGGAAGCGAGATAATAATCTTCATTGGTTTTCTGTTTCTTTTTCCACATTATCTGCCACCTCCTGAATAACGGATTCTCGGATCGAGGAATGCCAGCGCGATATCGGAGAATAGGATGCCGATAACCACCAGAACCGCCTGGACCATTACGATTGCGCCCGCAAGGTACATATCCTGGGCCTGGAGGGCTTTAAAGAGCACCGGCCCCTGAATCTGCATGTTCAGCACCATGGCCGTCACTGTGGAGCCGGAGAACAGGCTGGAAAGAACGCCGCCTAAGCCGGATACGGTGGGATTGATGGCTGCCCGGAAACAATACTTCATAACGATGGTTCGTTCCGGGACGCCCTTGGCCCTTGCGGTCAGGGTGTACTGCCTGGCAACTTCATCCAGCATCTGGGCCCGCACGGAACGGATAATGCCGCAGGTGCCGCTGGTGCCGATGACAATGATCGGGATGATCATTCTCTTTAAAAAGTCGCCGAAATTATATAAGTGAATGCCGTTTTGAAGCATTTCCTGTGAGAACAGGCCTACATTTGCGTTTCCTGTCCACTTATAGGATAGATACATCAGCACGATTGCCAAAATAAAGTTCGGGATTGCCGCTCCCAGAAAACCTATGATGGAGGAGATGTAATCCCCCACGGAATATTGGTGAGTGGAAGCGTAGACCGCGATCGGCAGGGACACCACATACTGGAACAGCATAATGATTGCCGTGACGGCGATGGTGAGTCCGAGCCTGTCATCCACCACATCCCAGACATCCCGGCCATAGGCAAAGGAATATTTCCAGTTGTGATGTGATCCGTATAACCTGTAATAGGTGGAATCCGTCGGAGTCCAGATAATATCTTTGATCCATTTAAAGTATTGTTCATGGATGGGCAAATCCAGTCCGTAATCTGCCCGGAGGGACGCGGCATAATCCGCATCCACAAATTCCCCTTCCGATGCAAGCGCCGCAATATGGGCGGATACATAATCCCCAGGAGGAAGCTGGATAACGAAGAAAACCAGGATTGAAATTAAAAGTAATGTCGGAATAAACATCAGAATCCGCTTTACTATGTACTGGACGAGATCTTTTTTGAAGAAATCGACCACGGCTTCCAACAGGGTTTTCTTAGGGATGCCATCATGCATGCTCTCTGATTTGTACGCATTGTCTTCCATTAGAAATTCCCTTTCTTAAAAAACCGGAGGCATGGGAACCGGGTTCCCGCCTCCGGAAGTCATCGTTGACGCCTGCTTTCCTGAGGAAAACAAGCCTAGGCTTTCAAATTACTCGGTCTTGAACAGTGTCCAGTAGTGGACAAGGTTCTGGTACTGATACAGGTCATCCCATACCAGGAGATCCGGATGGTTGTGAATCTTGGAACTGATCAGATTGTAATTACCTGCTGTCTTCAGGTATGCGATGGTCCAGAGATTTTCCTTGTGAACATCATATAGATCCAAGGTGTACTGATCCCTCTCGGCTGTCTCAGGAGTCGCGTTCCACTTTTCGTAGATTTCCACCAGCTTTGCCATTTCGCCTTCGGGAGCCACGCCCTGGGCGCCGTTTGTACCATAGTATGTGCCATAATCACCATACCATTCCGCCGCCTGTGCAATGGGAACGAAGGGCGCTACCCTGGATTTCAGGGAAACACCGCCGATAGGAGTGTGAGGTCCTAATACCGCATACCAGTCATTGTTGTCAATCTCTGTATCATACGCAGACACTTCGATATCCTTTGTTGCGCACTTGATGCCGGCCTTGTTATAATACTGCTCCAGAACCGGATATGCGGTGTCAGCGCCGGAATCCGTGTAGGTATAGATCGTAAGGACAAAATCTGTGCCGTCGGCAAAATCATAGAAGCCGTCGCTGCCCATCACAAGGCCGCACTCCTCCAGAAGAGCCTTGGCCCCGTCCACATCGTACTCTGTCCACTTTGTCTCCCATTCTGCGTCATAGCCAAAGTTGCCCTCTGCCGGAGCGCACTGTCCGGGCTCTAAGAATCCTTCCGAAAGTAGACCGGAAACCTGTTCACGATCCACGCAGATGGACATAGCCTGACGGAACTTGCTGTTGGCAAACAACTCCGCATAGTTTGCATCCTTACAGGTGTAGTTGAAGGTGATCTGATAAGAACCCCAGTCTGTTCCCGCAAAGGAGCGAAGCTGCGCCTGGTCGCCAAGGTCCGCGAGGACGGAAGCGATATCCTGCATTGCGACGCCGATGATGTCCAACTCGCCGGAGCGGAACATCAACTGATCCTGCCCGTCCTCGGAAGTTGCGTTAAAGTGAATCTCATCACAGTAGGGGAGCTGCTGTCCCTGGGCGTCCACCTTCCAGAAGTAAGGGTTGCGCTCCAGAATGCAAAGCTGAGCGTCTCTGGAGTTGTTGCCCTCTTTTGTAGTCAGCACATAGGAGTTCAGGTTGGGGATGCCGTCTTCATTCCACCAGTAGTAAGCAACAGCCTTGCCAAGGTCACTTACGGTAGCGGCATCAATGCCCTTCGCCTGGGCGTTGAGAAGAACCTGCTCATCGTCGAGACCTGTCTTTTCCCAATAGGGATTCTCCACATATACAGAATCAGGGATCATGTCTGCAAGGTAGTGAGAGGGAGCCCAGCACCACTTGAAATCACCGTTTTCAATGAAGTCAGCGGGGAACTTGGGATTCACAAAGGTCCATGTAACGGTGTAATCGTCAACCTTTTCCAGGGTTGCCCATGCATCTTCGCCGTCCACAGTCTCCTTTAAGGCTGCCCAACTCTTCTTGGTATCGTAGTTGTTGAGATGGCACATATAGTACCAGAAGGTAATGTCATCCGCCGTGAAATCATCACCGTCGGACCACTTCATGCCTTCTCTGAGATTGAAGGTCCATACCGTGTAATCGTCATTGTGCTCAAAGTCTTTGATAACGTTGGCATAGTATGTGCCGTCTGAATTGAAGTGAATGATACTTTCCATGGTCGGTCTGGCCAGACCCCAGCTGCCGCCTGCGCCGAGAAGGTTGATAACGCCGCCGTATGTGCCGATCTCCAGTGGGGCTCCGGTTGCGTCAGTCCGCTCTACATAGACATCGTCTGCTACCGGAAGTCTCTCCTCAACTGCCGGAAGCGATCCTGCCTGCACCAGATCAGCGAGCATAGGAGCCTCGCCAAAGCTTGTCACTTCAGCGGGAGATGCCGGATCGGCCGGGGTTGATTCCGCAGGTGTCGAGTCGGGCGTCGATTCCGGCGTCGATTCCGGTGTGGATGCCTGTGACTGCTGAACGTCTTCCCCCGAACCGGACGGGGTGCTGCCCTGATTGTCATCCTGGCCGCAAGCTGCCAGAGAAACAACCATTGTGCTTGCTAAAAGCAGGGCAATGAGTCTTTTTTTCATAAAGTTATCCTCCTTAAAAAATTTTAGAAAACGTTGATTTTCTGAGCGTTTTCATTTGGGTGAAACCGCATGAACATTTTTGCTTATGGATAGCGTGAAAGTATCATTGGCAGTCACGTTTTTTCGGTAAAGCTAAAATACTAATGCGTTTCGTGTGAATGTAGTATAGCAATTGTGACTAAAAAAGTCAACCCCTGGACATGTTTGTTGGAACAATTGACGGTAAGGCCCGTCTCGACCCTTGTAAAACCTTGATAAATACTGGGAAATTGCTCAAATGGGAAGGGCGTGGAAGCACAAAATAAAGTCTCTTTTAGGATGCGTTTTTCGCTGCTTTTAACCGGTCAGTTTCGTTTTCGGCTTTTTTGCCATGTAAAATTTGCGCCGCACACGGCAAGAATATGTGCATTATGCACAAAACAAAACCGACTATTTTATGAATATTATGCAAAGAACGAAAAAAATGTTGCCCGCAAAAGCAAAATATGCAATGTGAAGAGATAAAAAAGACAAAAGATGCGTGGTAAAGTATGCAGACGTTTGGTAATCTTTACTTATAAGCAAGCATGGAGGTTAGGGTGGATTATGAACAAAAATCTGATAATATTCACGGACAGCGGAGATACCATTATTGACGAGAGCACCCAGGTTTTTGACGAGAGGGGCATTGTCACCGAGGCGGAATTTATTCCAGGGGCGGGAGAGGTTCTCAGACAGCTTCGGGAGGAGGGCTACCGTATTGCCCTTGTGGCGGACGGAGAGTGGGAATCCTTCCAGAATGTGTACCGCAGGAACGGTCTGAGTTATTGTTTTGAAGAATGGATCGTTTCCGAGGTGGTGGGAGAGCAGAAACCGGCGAGATCCATGTTTGACACCGCCATGGAGAAGATGAAACTGACAGACAGCGACAAGCCTTTTATCGTCATGATCGGCAACAACCTGAAAAAGGATGTGGCGGGGGCCAACCGGTACGGGATTACCTCCGTATGGCTGGACTGGTCACCCAGATATTTCCACAGCGTAGAGCAGCCTGACTGGCAGCCGGATTACACGGTAAAGACCCCACAGGAGCTTAAGACGCTTATAGGAGAGCTGGAGGAAAAGTGTGGAAAAAAGAAAGAGCTGATAGAGCGGATTAACGACAAGATTGATCGGATGGTGGAAGCCTTTTCCAACATTTTGTACGAGGAGGATGATATTTTCCTGAAAAACATGGCGGACCATAATCTGGCCGGAGATGATATCGCCAAGTACCGGTTCTGGGAGTGGACCCAGGGCGTAGGCTTGTTTGGGCTGTGGAAGCTGTTTTGCTATGAAAAGAAAGAATGTTATCTGGACACGCTGAAAAAGTACTATGACAGGCAGATTGGGATAGGCTTTCCGGCGCTGAATATCAATACTGCGGCCCCCTATCTGACCATGTCCTTTCTGGCGGAGTACACCGGGGAGGAAAAGTACCTGGAGCCCTGCGTGGCGGCGGCCAGGGAAATTATGGATTCTTTCCCCCGGACCAAGGAGGGAGGGTTTCAGCACAAGACCTCCGACAGCGTCAACGAACAGGAACTGTGGGATGACACTCTCTATATGACGGTGCTGTTTCTGGCGAATATGGGGCGGATCCTGCAAGATGACGCCATGAAGGAGGAGGCACAGTACCAGTTTCTGCTGCATGACAAATACCTCTGTGACAAGGTCAGCGGTCTGTGGTATCACGGCTGGAGCTTTCTGGAAAAGAATAATTTTGCCGGGGCCTTTTGGGGCAGAGGAAACTGCTGGATCACCATGGCGATACCGGAGTTTTTCTCCATCAGCCAGTGCGGCGGGCCGGTGAAGAGACTGCTGCAGAATACGCTGCAGGCCCAGATTCAAAGTCTGAAGGAGTGTCAGGCGGAAAATGGTATGTGGCACACGCTGGTGGACGATGCGGACTCTTATGTGGAGGCCAGCGCTACCTGTGGATTTGCCTACGGCATTCTGAAGGCGGTGAAGGACGGTCTGGTGGATAAGTCCTATCTGGAGGTGGCGGCCAAAGCGGCGGTTCCGATTCTGGACTACATATCCGAGGATGGGGTGGTGAATCAGGTGTCCTATGGAACTCCCATGGGACGCACTACCAAGGATTTTTACAAAGAGATTGAACTGCGGCCCATGCCTTACGGCCAGGCGCTTGCGATATTGTTTTTGATGGAATACAGATGGATGCTTTAGGAGATAACGCGGTATCGCAAGCTGGGCTTGCGAAATGCGGGGAAGAGGTAGCGGCGATGGAAAGACATTATCAGAAAATGATTCAGGACACCCAGGACAGAGTGGTGAAGTCACTGCAGATACAGGTACTGGAGGAGGGAAGTCCCCGGTATGGAGGATTTGCGGACCCTGCGGGAATTGTGCAGGCAAAATTTGCCATATACCGGATTGCCAGTATGGTGGCTGCTTACTGTAATGAGGATACTTGCTTTTATCACGACGGGAGAGTGCTGGACAGCATTTTTAAGGGACTGGATTATGTCACGGGGGTCCAACATGAAAACGGGTTGTTTGACTATATAACCTGTAATTTTTTCTCCGCTCCCGATACGGCATTCTGCATCAAGAAGTTTTTGCCTGTCTACCAGTACTTAAAGGGCAGGAATGATAGAGGAGGGGAAGAGAGTCTGACGGCGCAGGAACAGATCATTCTGGAGAAGGTAGCGCATATTGTCCGGCAGGGGGCATATGGTCTTTTGGAGGGCGGTTTCCATACCCCCAACCACCGTTGGGCCATCGCCTCCGTGCTGATGGCCTGCAGCAGGCTGTTTGAATGTGAGGAGATGGAGCAGGCGGCGTTTTCCTATTTGAATGAGGGAATAGACTGCAATGAGGACGGGGAATTTGCGGAGAAGTCCGCAGGAAATTATAACAGGGTCAACAACGATGCCATGATCATGCTCTCCGAGGCCACAGGGGATCCCTCCTATGAGCGCAGCGCCATCCGCAATCTGCGGATGATGCTGACCTATTGGGAACCGGATGACAGTGTTTTTACGGCAAATTCCACCCGTTTTGACAAGGATCGTCTGATCTATCCCAAGGATTATTACATGGAGTATCTGAAGATGGGGGTGAAGTATGACATCCCGGAATTTCTGCAGATGTGTAACTCTATCTTTGACATCGTTGACAGGCGGCACATCACCTCACCGGACTTTTTGATTTGGTTTATGCTAGAGCCGGCCTACCGGAAACTGGAGTTCCAGGGCAGATATCACCGTCCGGATTTCGGCAGTTTTTATCAGGAGTCAGGCATTGCCAGAGGGCAGCAGGGACGATTTACTTATACGGTGATGAACGGAAAATCTAATTTCTTCTATATTCATAATGGGACGATGAAGCTGGAGATGAAAGTGGCCGGAAGTTTTTGCGAACATAGGGCCTTTAAAAGCGAAAAGATGGAGCGGCTGTCTGATAAGGAATATCACCTGAGTCAGACCATGCGGGGCTGGTATTATCTGCCATTTGCACAAAAGCCGCCTACCAGCGACTGGTGGAAGATGGACAATGCCTCCCGGGATAAGAAGCTGGGCCCGGATATGCAGATCGATGTGTGGGTGAAAGAGGTGAAAAACGGAGTAGATGTACGGGTGAAGACCTCCGGCGTAGAGGGAGCTCCCTGGAGAATTGAGCTTGCTTTCTCAGGCGTAAATTATCTGAGCAATGATTATGTGGATATGCCTCTTACCGGCAGCGAGGTGGTGGTGGTTAAGAAGGGCTATACGGAGATAGGAAACGGGAAGGACACCCTGATCGTGGGTCCATGCTTTGGGGAGCATCACTTTACCGAGGGCAAGGAGGACAGCGAGGCGAAGACGGCTGGCGCGGCCACGCTCTATCTCACGGCGTATACTTCTTTTGACCGTGAGATACAGATACGCGATAAGGTGAGTTGTTACCGCTAGGAGTTGACGCTGGCGGGGATGCTCCAGTGGGGGAATCCTTCCTGTATGGAGCCGTTCTTGCCGGATTAAGCAGCATAGCAGCGGGAGGGCAGGAATAAGGTACAGGGGAGATGTGGAATGGAACAGGGAAGAAAAAGCGGAGTGGAACGAGAATGTGGGCAGACATATGCTGCTGATCTGGCTAAAGCCTATGTGCCGCATTTGCGTTATGACCGGGCGGAGCCCTTTGGATTGGCAGGAATCGGCTATACTATTTATGCGGACAGGAGACATAGTCCTTCCTGCAGGCGTGTTATAGAGCCGGTTTTTGGGGGGATGGTCATTGAATATGCCTTCTATTACGACTTTGATATTCAGCATCTCTATGATCTGGAACATGCCTTTGTGTATCTGGACGGGGAGGGGAAGGTCGCAGGAGTGGAGAGCAGTTTTCACGGCAAGTTTTTAAACAGTCTGATAGAGGGTGTGACGGCGTTTGAGGAGGAGCATCCGGTGTTGTACGTGCAGCCGGGAAAACATGCGTTTCTGCCAGCGCCGGAGTATTTCCGACTGGTGATCGACAGGGATGCGGCGTGTAACAGGAATGCGGGAGAGGCGGGGTTTCTCATCAGTTCCATGTTTGAGGGCAGGCTGTTTACCGACCAGGCGCTGGATTGGAAGATAGAGGAATATATCCGTAGGAGTTATGCGTTTACGCCCACCTGGGAATTTACGGACAAAAGCCCGGATGGGCGCAGCACGGAGGAAGTTCTTATGCCCTATGAGGAATTGGATGCTCTGATTGTGCGGCGTCTGAGTGAATGGAGCAGGAGAATATCTGCGGAACTAAATATAGAAGGGAGATAATCATGCAATACATTTCATTTGATGCAGGCAGAGAGTATGACTTGATCTTGCTGGGCAGGGTTGCCATTGACTTCAACCCGGTGGATCTGAACCGGCCTCTGGAGGAGAGCAGCAATTTTAACAAATATTTGGGGGGATCGCCTGCCAATATTGCAGTGGGTATGGCGCGCCTGGGAAAGAAGGTGGGGTTCATCGCCAAGGTCTCCGACGATCAGTTTGGAGATTATGTGACCCATTATTTTCAGAAGGAGGGTATTGACACCAGCCATATCACAAGGTGCCGAAACGGCGAGAATCTGGGCTTGACTTTTACCGAAATCTTAAGTCCCTCGGAGAGCCGGATACTGATGTACCGGGACGGCGTGGCGGATCTGATGCTGGATCCGGAGGATGTGGACGAAGAGTATATTAAAAAAGCCAAGGCGATTCTGATTTCCGGGACGGCCCTTGCCGCCAGTCCTTCCAGGGAGGCGGCGCTGAAGGCGATGATGCTGGCCAAAAAGAACGGTGTTGTGGTCATATTTGACATAGACTACCGGGCCTACACATGGAAAAACATGGATGAGATCTCCATATACTATTCATTGGTGGCAAGCCAGAGCGACCTGATCCTGGGATCCAGGGAGGAGTTTGATCTGACGGAGCGCATACAGGGGGTATGCGCCAATGACAGCGAGAGCGCGAAACGTTGGCAGGCTTACGGCTGCCGGATTGTGGTTATTAAGCACGGCAAGGAGGGTTCCACAGCCTACACCTGCGACGGAAATCACTATGCGGTAAAGCCTTTTCCCACCAATGCCCTGAAGGGATTTGGGGGAGGGGACGGGTATGCGTCCTCGTTTATCCGGGCGCTGATAGACGGCTGCAGTGTGCCTGAGGCCCTGGAGTACGGATCCGCCTCGGCCTCCATGCTGATCTCCGCCCACAGCTGTTCCGCAGCCATGCCCACACTGGAAGAGGTAAACCTATTTATTAAGGAAGAAAAAGAAAAATATGGAGAGATGGTAGTGCTGCAATAGGGGATATGCGGAACTTAAGATCCAGTGACTTTTCAAACAGCATATCCCCGGACAGCACACTGATCAACATAGGGACGCCAAAGCGGCCATATGTTGATCACCGATGCTGTGTGCTGGTAGGGGATATGCGGAACTTAAGATCCAGGGACTTTCAAACAGCATATCCCCGGACAGCACACTGATCAACATAGGGACGCCAAAGCG
>CAJUCT010000016.1:0-50252 GCA_910585015.1 uncultured Acetatifactor sp. | reverse complement strand
GCCATATGTTGATCACCGATGCTGTGTGCTGGTAGGGGATATGCGGAACTCTAAATAGGGAGGTATGGGTATGTACGAGAACCCGGAATACAACGAGAGAGGGGAGAAAATACTCTGTGAGGAGACAGGAAAAAACAGCCACATGCTGATGGACGTGCGGGTGCAGAAGCTGGCGGCAGGGCAGAAGATTCAAATACTCGAACAGGAGAAGGAGACGGCAGTGATGCTGCTTGCCGGAAAGGTGGTCTTCGCCTTTGAGGGAAGGCTGGAAAATGCCGGGAGAAGAAGTGTTTTTCGAGATAAGCCCTATTGCCTGCACTGCTGCCGCGGGAAAGAAATAAGCGTCACCGCTGTGGAGGACAGCAGGGTGCTGATCCAACAGACCAAAAATTCGGGTACATTTGACACTGTGTTCTATACGCCGGAGATGTGTACCTTGCAGGAGTTCGGTAAAGAGCAATGGGAGGGCACTGCTCATCGGCAGGTGCTGACGGTTTTTGACTATGAGAATGCGCCCTACTCTAACATGGTGATGGGGGAGGTGTTCCACAAGCCGGGCTGCTGGTCCAGCTATCCGCCCCACTATCATCCGCAGCCGGAGCTGTACTATTATGAATTTGATAAGCCCCAGGGATTTGGTGTGGGCTTTGACGGAGAGCAGTGCTTTAAGGTGGGAGACCAGGGCTGTCTGGCGATCACGCCCATGCATCCCCATCAACAGGCGGCGGCGCCGGGCTACCGGATGTATTATGTATGGCTGATCCGGCATCTGGAGGGAGCTCCCTGGCGCAAGACCCGGATCGTGGACCCGGAGCATGAGTGGCTGGATCATTCGGATTATCAAGTGTAGGAGACATGCGGAACATATGCGGGACTCTAAAGCAAATAATAAAACAGCATATCCCCGAAATGTGCACTGTTCAAAATCAGGACGCCGAAGCGGCATGATTTTGAACACCGGATTGTGTACATGTAGGGGATATGCGGAACTCTAAATAAGAAAGGTGGGATAGGTATGGCATATATGACAACCGCCCAGGCGCTGGTTCGTTTTCTGGATAACCAGTATGTGTCTTTTGACGGGCGGGAGAACAAATTTGTAGAAGGGATATTTACCATATTCGGACATGGGATTGTCTGTGGTCTGGGGGAAGCTCTGGACAGCGCTCAAAGCGGCGGCTTAAGCGGCCTTAAGGTCTATCAGGGAAAAAACGAGCAGGGGATGGCCCATGCCGCCATGGCCTTTGCCAAGCAGAACAACCGGAGGAAAATCATCGCTTGTTCCTCATCTATCGGACCGGGTGCGGCGAACATGATCACGGCGGCGGCCACGGCCACGGTAAACCATGTGCCTTTGCTGCTGTTTCCGGCGGACGCCTTTTCCACCAGGCAGCCGGATCCGGTATTGCAGCAGTTTGAGCAGGTGAGTTCCCTGGCTATTACTACCAATGACGCCTATCGGGCAGTGTGCCGTTACTGGGACAGGATCGCCAGGCCGGAGCAGCTGATGTCGGCGATGATAAACGCCATGCGTGTGTTGACGGACACGGCGGAGACAGGAGCGGTATGCATTTCCCTGCCCCAGGACGTGGAGGGGGAGTGCTATGACTTCCCGGAGGAGTTCTTTCGAAAGAGGGTGCATCGCATAGTGCGGTGTGTGCCCGCGGAGGAAGAGTTGGCGGAGGCGGCAGAACGGCTGTTGGCGGCAAAAAAACCTCTGGTCATCTGCGGCGGCGGTGTCCGCTACTCGGAGGCAGGGGAAGCGTTGGAGCAGTTCTGTCAGGAGTTTGCCATTCCCTTTGCGGAGACCCAGAGCGGCAAGACGGCCTGTCTCTCCTCCCATCCCTGCAATCTGGGCGGGCTGGGCGTAACGGGAAACAGCGCGGGAAACGATATTGCCAGGGAGGCGGACCTGATTGTGGGCATCGGTACCCGGTTCTCCGATTTCACTACAGCGTCAAAATCCTTGTTTGGGGAGGGAGCGGAGATAGTTGCTGTGAACACCTCCCGCTTTGACGCCTACAAGCTGGGAGCCGTGAAGGTAGTGGCGGATGCGAAACTCGCCATTTTGGAGCTGGGAAAAAGACTGCGCCGGGCGGGTTATCGCTCCGGCTACAGTGAAGAGATAAAGGCGGCTAAAGAGGGCTGGGAAAAGGAGATGGCATTCCTTTCCTCCTATTCTTATGACGAGGATTTTAAGCCCCTGATCGGTGCGGGAGATCCCAGAACCATACCGGAGTTTCACAAGATGACAAAGAGCATTCTCACTCAGACGGCGGTGGTTGCCAGAGTGAGGGAGTTGATTCCGGCGGATGCCATCTGTGTGGGGGCGGCGGGGTCACTGCCCGGCGATCTGCAGCGGATGTGGACCTCGGATATCCGGTATTCCTACAACATGGAGTACGGCTATTCCTGCATGGGCTATGAGATTGCGGGGGCGCTGGGATCCAAGCTGGCGGAGCCTGCCCGGGAAGTATACGCCATGTGCGGCGACGGAAGCTATCTGATGCTGCACTCGGAACTGGTGACTTCCATCCAGGAACATAGAAAGATCAATGTACTGCTCTTTGACAACAGCGGTTTCGGCTGCATCAACAATCTGGAGATGTCAAACGGCATAGGCAATTTGGCTACGGAGTTTCGGTACAGGGATCAGGAGGGGAAACTACTGGGAGATTTGATTCCCATCGACTTTGCCGCCTGCGCCGCGGGCTATGGCGTGAAGACCTACAGGGTGAAAAATATGGAGGAACTGGACGCCGCTCTGAAAGACAGCCTGGGGCAGGAGGTATCCACGCTGATTGACATCAAGGTGCTGCCCAAGACCATGACCGACGGGTACGGGGCATGGTGGCATGTGGGCGTTGCGGGAGTTTCCGAAAACGAAAAGGTGCGCGGCGCGCATGAGAATAAGCAGAAAAATTTAGAGAAGGCGAGGAAGTATTGATGTTAAATAAAGAAAAGGTACATTTGGGCATAGCTCCCATCGCATGGACAAATGACGATATGCCGGACTTAGGGGCGGAGAACACCTTCGAGCAGTGCGTGTCGGAGATGGCTCTGGCAGGTTTTACCGGCTGTGAGGTGGGCAACAAATATCCCAGAGACACGGCGGCGCTGAAAAAGGCGCTGGATCTGAGAGGGATGCGGATCTGCAACGCTTGGTATTCCACTTTTCTCACCACGGCGCCCTATGAGGAGACGGAAAAAGGCTTTATTGAACACATTACTTTTTTGAAGGAGATGGGGGCAAAGGTGGTGGGCGTCTCCGAGCAGGGACATTCCATACAGGGGACGGATAAATCCATTTTCCGGGATAAATATGTGATGGATGACAGAGAGTGGGAACTTTTGTGTACGGGCCTTGATAAGCTGGGCAGAGTGGCAAGGGATAGGGGGATTGCCCTGACTTTCCACCATCATATGGGAACTGTGGTTCAGACAGCCGCGGAGATAGACCGGATGATGGAGAATACAGATCCTGAATTGGTGGGGCTTTTGTTTGACAGCGGCCATCTGGCGTATTGCGGAGAGGATTATCTGGCTGTGCTGAAAAAGTATGCGGGCAGAACCAGACATGTGCATCTGAAGGATATTCGTCCGGAGGTTGTGGCGAAGGTGAAGGCGGAGAACCTGAGTTTCCTGCAGGGTGTGCGTATGGGAACCTTTACGGTGCCCGGGGACGGGAGCCTGGACTTCACCCCTATTTTTGAGATTCTGGCGGACACCGGCTACGAGGGATATGTGCTGGTGGAGGCGGAGCAGGATCCGGCGTTGGCAAATCCGTTGGAATATGCCATTAAGGCGAGGAAGTACATAGCGGAGAAGGCAGGGTTGTAGTGCAAGTTTGGATGTGTACATCCAAATACGTATTAATGCAATATCGCAGGCAAAGCCAGCGATATGCATATAGAGGTAAGTTTGGATGTAAAACTCCCAAATACTGATTAACGCAATAACACGGACACAGCCCGTGTTAAGCAGGGACAAGGTAAGTTTGTGCTATAATTGAATTGCCCGCCGAAGCGGGCGGATGGAGGATAGAAAAATGTTAAATATCGGTATTATCGGTGCGGGACGTATCGGCAAGGTACATTTGCAGTCCATCACCTACCATGTAAAAAATGCCTGTGTGAAGGCGGTGGCGGATCCCTTTATGAATGAGGAGACGGAGAACTTTATACAAGGCATGGGCGTACAGAAGGTATGTAAGGATTACAAGGAAATTTTGGCGGATCCGGATATTGATGCAGTGCTGGTGTGCTCTTCCACGGACACCCACGCATCCATTTCCATAGAGGCCATAGAGGCCGGAAAGCATGTGTTCTGCGAGAAGCCGGTGGATCATGCCCTGGACCGGATCAGGGCTGTGGAGCAGGCGCTGGCCGCACATCCCCAGTGCAGGTTCCAGGTGGGCTTTAACCGCCGTTTTGATCACAACTTTGCGGCCGTGAGAAAGGCTTATGACGAGGGAAGAATCGGCGAGGCCCATGTGCTGAAGATTACTTCCCGGGATCCTGAACCCCCCAATCCCGCGTATATCAAGGTGTCCGGAGGCATGTTCCTGGATATGACCATCCATGATTTCGATATGGCATGTTTTTTGACTGACAGCGATGTGGAGGAGGTTTATGTACAGTCCGCAGTGCTGGTGGACCCCGCCATAGGAGAGCAGGGGGATGTGGACACCGCCATCATCACCATGAAGATGACAAACGGGGCGCTGGCCGTCATCGACAATTCCAGGCGCGCCGCCTATGGCTACGATCAGAGGGCGGAGTTGTTCGGTTCTAAGGGAATGGCTGCCACTGCCAACGACACCCTTTCCACGGTAGTTGTTTCCAATGCGGAGGGAGTGACCGGCGAAAAGCCCCTGTTTTTCTTCCTGGAGAGATATATGGAGTCCTTCTCGGAGGAGATGCGGCAGTTCGTGGATGCCTGTGAGAACGGCAAGGAGGTGCCGGTGGGCATCCATGCGGGTATGCAGTCCGTAAAGATCGGTCTGGCGGCAAAGAAGTCCGTGGAAGAGCACAGACCCGTAAAGATATCGAAGTTGGATTAAAAGTATGGAAATATTCGGATATTTATTATAGAAGGAGTGTAATATGGCTAATCAGTTTATAATGCCCAGACATATTTTTTACGGGGAGGGGGCGCTTGAGCAGGCCGCTTCGGCCATTGCGGGCTGCGGCAGCAGGGCGCTGATTGTCACGGATCCTGTGATGGTGAAGCTGGGGAATGTAAGCTCTGTAACAGAGATGCTTAAGAAGGCCGATGTGGGCTATGTGGTTTTTGAGGGTGTGACAGGAGAGCCCACAGACCAAATGGTGGAGGCCGGAAAGGAAGCCTGGGACAGCGGAAAATGTGATTTTTTGGTGGCCGTGGGGGGAGGTTCCCCCATTGACACCATGAAAGCCATCGGTGTGGTGGCGGTAAACGGAGGCTCCATCAATGACTGGTACGGAAAGGAGATCACAGGCGATCTGCCTCCCATGGCCGCCATCCCCACCACCAGCGGAACAGGGTCGGAGGCCACCCAGTTTACTATTATCACCAACACGGAGACGGACATCAAGATGCTGCTGAAGGGCAAACCCCTGATGCCGGACATCGCGGTGGACGATCCCAGGTTTACCATGACAGCGCCTCCCGCCATCACGGCGGCTACCGGGCTGGACGCCCTCTGTCATGCGGCGGAGGCATATACCTCCAGAAAAGCGCAGCCCATGACGGATACCCTGGCAATCAGCGCCGTTAAGAGAATCTTCCAATATCTGCCTATATGTTACTCCAAGGGAGAGGATGCCCAAGCCCGGATGCAGATGAGTCTGGCGGCGCTGGAGGCCGGGATTGCCTTCAACAATGCCTCCGTCACGGTGATCCACGGCATGAGCCGTCCCATAGGCGCGCTGTTCCACGTGCCTCACGGAGTCAGCAATGCCATGCTGCTGCCCGCCTGCTTTGCCTATGTGTACAGAGAGGCGGCGGATCGCTTTGCGGATTTGGGCAGAGCCATCGGGGCGGCGGATTCAAAGGACGCGGACATGGATGCGGCGGAAAAGTTTATCCATGCCTGTGAGGAACTGTGCAGGTTTTGCCATATTCCAACCCCGGAAGAGTATGGGATAGGGCGGATAGACTTTTTGGAGAGAATCCCCAAGATGACCCAGGATGCCCTCGCCTCGGGCTCCCCGGCCAACACCAGGAAGAAACTGCTGGCGGAGGATATTGAGACCATATATAGATCCGTATTGTCCTGACACGCGGATTTTTCTGCCTGCTTCAATACTTATTGAAAAAAGCTTTACACTTTGGATATAGATTGCTATAATAAGAGTAACAGTTACCATACAATCAGTTACTCATAGAAAGAGGTGATCATATGACTGAAGGCGAAATGCTGAAACTGTCAGTTGAAGAATTCTCAAGAATCCAACGTTATATGATGTTAGCTGAAAGAGATTCAGAAGTATACAAGGCAATGAAAGAGAGATACATTGACCTAAAAGTTATACTTTCTGCGTCCGGTGTTAATTTGACGGAGATTGACAGAATCAAAGAGTAGTGCCTCTCACAACCAAACAATAGTTGTAAACAAGGTGTAAAGTCTGTATTACAAAGGCTTTACACCTTATTAATTGCGCGGGAAAGGTTGACAAGTCCGCCGATTAAATCTATAATAACTAGGATTGTGAGTCTTATGAAGCTACAGCGAAAATAGAAAATCTGGAGGAAAACATCATGAAGGCATATGGTGTAAATGAATTGCGAAGAATGTATCTCGATTTTTTTGAGAGTAAAGAGCATCTGAAAATGAAAAGCTATTCTCTGGTTCCGCCCCACACGGACAAGAGCCTGCTGTTGATCAATGCGGGCATGGCGCCCTTAAAGCCCTACTTTACGGGCCAGGAGATCCCGCCCCGCAGGCGTGTGACCACCTGCCAGAAGTGTGTGCGCACCGGTGATATTGAAAACGTGGGCAAGACTGCCCGCCATTTGACCTTCTTTGAGATGCTGGGCAATTTTTCCTTCGGAGACTATTTCAAGCGTGAGGCCATTGCCTGGAGTTGGGAATTTCTGACCAGGACCGTTGGCATGGATCCTGACAGACTCTATCCCTCCATCTTTGGGGAGGACGACGAGGCATTTGAGATCTGGAACAAGGAGATCGGCATCCCGGCGGAGAAGATTACCCGTTTTTACCGGGACGAGAACGGCGCCTGCGACAATTTCTGGGAGCACGGCGCAGGTCCCTGCGGTCCCTGTTCGGAGATTTATTACGACAGAGGCGAGAAATATGGCTGCGGTAAGCCCGACTGCAAGGTGGGCTGCGACTGCGACCGTTTTATGGAGGTCTGGAATAACGTATTTACCCAGTTTGAGAGCGACGGAAAGGGTCATTACGAGGAACTGTCCCAGAAAAATATAGACACCGGCATGGGATTGGAACGTCTGGCGGTGGTGGTGCAGGACGTGGATTCCGTTTTTGATATAGACACCATGAAAGCCATTCGTGACAGGATTTGCGAGATTGCGGGAGTGACCTATCAGACGGACGAGGCGGTGGATGTGTCTGTGCGTCTGATCACCGATCATATCCGTTCTACCACCTTTATGATCAGCGACGGCATCATGCCCTCCAACGAGGGCAGGGGCTATGTGCTGCGCCGCCTGATCCGGCGCGCGGCCCGCCATGGCAGACTGCTGGGCATCTCCGGCAAATTTCTGGCAAACCTGAGCCAGACGGTGATAAACGAGTGTAAGGACGGCTATCCGGAACTGGAGGAGAAGAGCGAGTTTATTCTGACGGTGCTGACCCAGGAGGAAGACAAGTTTGACAAGACCATAGACCTGGGACTGAGCATTCTGACCCAGATGGAGGAGGAGATGAAGGCTGCGGGTGTGACACAGCTTTCCGGCGAAAACGCCTTCAAGCTCTATGACACTTATGGTTTCCCCGTGGATCTGACACAGGAGATTCTGGCGGAGAAAGGCTTTGCCATCGACGAGGCAGGCTTTGGCGTGTGTATGCAGCAGCAGAAGGATATGGCCCGCAAGGCCCGCAAGGTGACCAACTACATGGGGGCGGACGTGACGGTATACGAGTCCATTGATCCGGCCATCACCACGGAGTTTGTGGGTTATGACAGATTGCAGCACAATTCCAGGGTGACGGTGCTGACCACCGAGACGGAGTTGGTGGAGGCGCTCACCGACGGACAGGTGGGCACTGTCATTGTGGAGGAGACTCCCTTTTATGCCACCATGGGCGGTCAGAATGCGGATAGAGGTATAATCACCACAGCAGACGGCAGCTTCGAGGTGAAGGATACCGTCAAGCTGATGGGTGGAAAGGTAGGTCACATCGGCACCGTGACCAGCGGTATGATCAAGGTGGGAGATACGGCCACATTGACGGTAAATGCCGGACAGAGGAGCGATACCTGTAAAAATCACAGCGCCACTCACTTATTGCAGAAAGCTCTGCGGGAGGTTCTGGGAACTCATGTGGAACAGTCCGGATCCTATGTGGACGGGGAGAGACTGCGGTTTGACTTCACTCACTTTGCGGCCATGACTGCCGAGGAACTGGCCCGGGTGGAGGCCATGGTCAATGAAAAGATCGGGGAGAATATCCCGGTGGTCACAGAGGTGATGAACATCGGGGAGGCCAGGAAGACCGGCGCTATGGCTCTGTTCGGGGAGAAGTATGGCGAGGAGGTCCGCGTGGTGAAAATGGGGGATTTCTCCGTGGAACTCTGCGGCGGAACCCATGTGGCCAACACAGGCAGCATCGGCAGCTTCAAGATCCTGTCCGAGAATGGCGTGGCGGCAGGCGTTCGCCGGATCGAAGCCCTGACCGGGAACGGTGTGCTGCAGTATTATAAGAATCTGGAGAATATTATCCAGGAGGCCGCAAAAACGGTGAAAGCCACCCCCGGCAACCTGGTGGAGAAGTGCGGGCATCTGATGGCGGAGCTGAAATCGCTGCATGCGGAACTGGAATCCTTAAAGAGCAAGGCGGCCAAGGACGCGATGGGGGACGTGATGAACCAGGTGCAGGAGGTCAAGGGCGTGAAATTGCTGGCTGTCAGCGTGGACGGCGTGGATATGAACGGACTGCGTGACCTGGGCGATCAGATGAAGGAGAAGCTGGGCGAGGGCGTGGTGGTGCTGATGTCCGGCCAGGAAGGCAAGGTGAACATGATTGCCATGGCTACCGAAAAAGCCCAGAAAGCAGGAGCCCATGCAGGCAACCTGATCAAGGGTATTGCCGCGCTGGTGGGCGGCGGCGGCGGAGGCCGTCCGGGTATGGCCCAGGCCGGCGGCAAGAACCCGGCAGGGATTCCGGCTGCGGTGGCGGAGGCCGTCAAGGTGCTGGAAGGCCAGCTGAATTAGAGACATAAACGCGGCTGCCAGAAAAAAATGATAAAATTTGAAAAAAACAGTTGACGTATCTGACTTTTGTGTTATAATATCTTATGTACATATGGGTATCCAATGTACATAAAATTAACCCAGTCAGTCAAGATGCTTGCAAGGGACTGAAGGGAGGTCAGGTGTAATCATGTCAAACGTAATCGTAAAAGAGAACGAGACTTTGGACAGCGCATTGCGTCGCTTTAAGAGAAGTTGTGCGAAAGCTGGTATCCAGCAGGAGATTCGTAAAAGAGAGCATTACGAGAAGCCCAGCGTAAAGCGTAAGAAGAAGTCCGAGGCAGCAAGAAAGCGCAAATATAACTAATGACATGGAGGTCCTTGGCACAGTCCAAGGACTTTTGCTTTCCTGTGCATGTAAAAACGGTGTCCATGGCACATTAGGGAGGTAGGAATCATGTGGACAACTGAAATTTTCGGAACGGATATATATCATTTGATAGCGGCTTTTGTTGTATACAGCATGTTGGGCTGGCTGGTGGAGTCTATTTATATGTCTTTTTGCAATAGGAAGCTGACCAACAGAGGTTTTGCAAAAGGACCTTTCTGCCCCATCTATGGCTTTGGGGCGGTGATTGGCTATCTGCTCCTGCGCCCGCTGCAGTTTAACTATGTGGTGCTGTACCTTGTGGCCGCAGTGTCCGCCACCACCTTTGAATTTCTGGTGGGCAAGATGATGATCAGGATATTTGGCGAACTGTGGTGGGATTATAATGAGAAGCCCTTTAACTACAAGGGTATTATCTGCCTGGAGAGCACAGTGGCGTGGGGTTTTTACGGTCTGGGCATTGTTTTGTTTCTACACGGGTGGATACAGCAGCTGATCGACAGAGTACCTATGTCTGTGGGAACCAAGCTGATCTGGGTGATCATGCTGCTGGTGACCATTGACTATATTTTCCAGTTGATGCATGCGTTTCATGTGGACTTGTCCCAGCAGCGGGAGAAGCTGTCGGAGAAGATGGACAGATTCAGAGCCAGGTGGAATTAGGGCCGGAGTGAAACTGGTGGGGTTGTGGTGTATGAGCCGCAGCCCCTGTTTTTATATGGAATGTGCATAAGCCTTCCCGCAGTCCCATATATTAGTGGTAGAATAGAACAGGGAAGGTGCGGGGGATGAAAGAAAAGCCCAAAAATACAAGATTACATAGCGGACTACATAAAGTACACAGGAGTGGAAAGCGGCAGGCGGGCAGGCGTTTGGCGGCTATTGTCATGGGATTGTGGTTTGCGGCGCTGCAACTGATTTACACGGAGATACCAGTCCAGGCCCAGGTAGAGATTGCGGCGCCGTCGGCGATCCTGATGGAAGCATCCACCGGCCAGGTGCTCTTTGAATTGAATGCAACTGAGCGGAGGTGCCCGGCCAGCATCACCAAGATCATGACGCTGCTGCTTACGTTTGAACAGATAGAACTTGGAAAAGTCAGTCTGGAGGACAGTGTGATCACCAGCGAATACGCCAGTTCCATGGGCGGTTCTCAGGTGTTTCTGGCCCAGGGGGAGACACAGACCCTGGACACCATGATAAAATGTATCGCCGTGGCCTCCGGCAATGACGCCTCCGTGGCGGTGGCGGAGCATATTGCCGGATCGGAGGAGGCTTTCGTGGCCATGATGAACGAAAAAGCGGGTCAGCTGGGCATGACAGACACTCATTTTGAGGATTGCTGCGGCCTGACCAATTCGGACGGACATTATACAACGGCAAGGGATGTGGCTTTGATGAGCCGGGAACTGATCACCAGATATCCGCAGGTCTACAACTATACCCAGATCTGGATGGAGGATATCACCCATGAGACCCGGCAGGGAACCGCCAATTTTACTTTGAGCAGCACCAACAAGCTGCTTAAGCAATATCCCTATGCCACCGGCCTTAAGACCGGATCCACGGAAAAGGCGAAGTATTGCCTGGCAGCTACGGCCTGCAAGGACGGGATTGACATGATCGCCGTGATTATGGGGGCGCCGGATCCCAAGGCTCGGTTCAAAGATGCCCAGACGCTGCTTACATATGGTTTTAACATAAGCGCCATGTATGTGGACCCTAACTCGGATCCGCTGCCGCCGCTGACAGTGGAGCGCGGTGTGGCGGAGCAGGTGCCGCTGGTATATGCGGGAGAGTTCCGGTATCTGGACACCCAGGGCCGGGATCTGGGCAGAGTGGAAAAGGTCATGGAACTGCCGGAGACGGTCCAGGCCCCCGTGGAGCAGGGCAGACAGGCGGGGGTGGTCAAATACATACTGGACGGCGTGGAACTGGGGGTTGTACCCATAATGTACGGGGACAGCGTGGCCCAGGCGGTGTATAGGGACTATCTTTACAAGATTTTCCGGGAATTTCTTTTGTAAAAGGGCCGGATGTGGCAGACTACTGTTATACTACATAACGCCAGAATTTACCGTATTGCATTGGGTAAACGTATATGGCTGGCGTTATGTAGTCAGGTTACTCGGCAGTTTTAACTGTTAAGCAGTATAAATAAAACTAAACTACGGACGGAGAAAGAAATGTTGGATATTCTGTTGCTGGTACTGATACTGTTTTTGGTTGTAATTCTGTGGGTCATGATCTATGACAGCAGCCGCTTCGTGGTGGTGCGGCATGAGATCCGGGACCGGAGGATAGGCGGGCATTACCGGGTGGTGTTCCTGTCGGATCTGCATAATAAGCAGTTTGGAAAAAAGAATGCCCGCCTGCTGAAGGCTATAGAGGACACGGATCCGGACGCAGTGCTGGTCGGCGGGGATATGATTAACGGCAAACCCGGGGAGAAACTGGAGGGGATGGTGGATCTGCTGCGCTCCCTGAAGGAGAAATACCCGGTATATTATGCCAACGGCAATCATGAGCACCGGCTTAAGCTGTACCCTGGAACCTATGGGGACGCGGCGGAGCGCTATGAGAAGGCCCTATCGGAGTTGGGGATCGAGCCTTTGCTCAACTGCCATGTGCAGCTTCCGGGAGTCAATCTGGCCATCTACGGTTCGGAGATAGATAAATATTACTACAAGCGATTCAGTGTACCGGACATGAGGCCGGATTATCTGGCGGGGCTGCTGGGACATCCCCGCCAGGAGGTCTATACGATTCTCCTGGCCCATAACCCGGACTATTTTCCCAGGTATGCCCAGTGGGGAGCGGATCTGGTGTTGTCCGGCCATGTGCATGGCGGCATCATACGCATCCCTTTTTGGGGCAGGGGCCTTCTGTCTCCAAATGTGCGCCTCTTCCCCAAATATGATGGCGGCGTCTATCAGGAGGGCAGCAGCACCATGATCTTAAGCCGTGGCCTGGGCATCCACACCATACCTTTCCGCCTTTTTAATCCCGGCGAATTGATTGTAATCGACTTTGCAGAACAATAGTTCTGCTTGAACACAGCGGGAAAAAAAGGTACAATACTCTCTTAGAGAAAAGTTGCGGAAAGGACGAAAGCATGGCGATACCGGTAAAATTGGAGGTGTTTGAAGGCCCTCTGGACCTGCTGCTGCACCTGATTGACAAGAATAAGGTGGATATTTATGACATTCCCATAGTGGAGATAACCCAGCAGTACATGGACTATATCAAGCAGATGGAAACGGAAGATATGAATGTCATGAGCGAGTTTCTGGTCATGGCAGCCACATTGATTGATATTAAGTGCCGTATGCTGCTGCCCAAGGAAGTGAACGAGGACGGGGAGGAGGAAGATCCCCGGGCGGAACTGGTGCAGAAGCTTCTGGAATATAAAATGTTCAAATATATGTCCTATGAACTCAGGGACAGGCTGGTGGATGCGGAGAAAAACTTTTACCGGAGCCAGCAGCTGCCGGAGGAAGTGGCGGCTTACCGTCAGCCTGTGGACTATAAGGAACTGATTGGGGATATGAACCTGGCCAAACTCAATGATATTTTTAAAGCCATGCTGAAACGCCAGGTGGACAAGATTGATCCCATCCGCAGCAACTACGGCAATATCGAGAAGGACGAGGTGGATATGGACGAGCGTTCCCTGTATGTGGAAGCCTACGCCCGGAGCCACAGGCGTTTCAGCTTCCGGGGGCTGTTGGAGCGGCAGAATGGTAAGATGCAGATTATCGTCACCTTTCTGGTGATTTTGGAACTGATGAAAATGGGCAAAATCATCATATCCCAGGAAAATACTTTTGATGACATTCTCATAGAGTCCAATATGTATGAATGTGCATAGGGGCAAGGCGCTGGCAGGCCCCACATATGCGGAACTTGGAATAAGAAAGGTAAAGATATAGATGGAACGTACTTTAGCGAAAGCGGCGATAGAGGCAATTCTTTTTGCCATGGGGGAGTCGGTGGAGATCAGCCGTCTGGCGGATGCCATAGAGGAAGATATAAAGACCACCCGGAATATTTTGGAGGAGATGACCCAGGAATACAGACAGGAGGGCAGGGGGATTGGCATCACGCAGCTTGACGATGCGGTGCAGCTGTGTACCAAGGCGGAGATGTATGAATACCTGATCAAGATTGCCAAGGCTCCCAGAAAGATGGTACTGACAGATACGGTGATAGAGACCCTGTCCATCATAGCCTACAAGCAGCCTATCACCAGGGTGGAGATTGAGCGGATCAGAGGGGTCAGCTGTGATCATGCCATCAACAAGTTGTTGGAATATGACCTGATCACGGAGTTGGGACGGATGGATGCGCCGGGGAGGCCGCTGCTGTTCGGCACCACGCAGCAGTTTCTGCGGTGCTTTGGGGTGGGGAGCCTGGAGGAACTGCCGGAACTCTCTACGGTGCAGATCGAGGAGTTCAAACAGCAGGCGGAGGCGGAAGTGCAGATGCAGCTGGAGATATAATCTCATATATTCGTCCGAAGCTACATATATTGGGATAAACGAAGCTATGGCGGTTGAATGACCAATATGAGAAGGAGCCTTAGACGATACATATGCCTGCTGTGCTGTCTGCTGGCAGCGCTGCGGCCCGTGCCGGTTTATGCCCGGGAACCGGAGCCCGGAGAACTCTATGCTCAGGCGGCGGTGCTGATGGACGCGGATTCCGGACGGGTGTTATATGATAAAAACGGTTCACAGGTGCTGGCTATGGCCAGTACCACCAAAATCATGACTTGTATTCTTGCGCTGGAACTGGCGGATACTCAGGAGATGGCGGAGATCTCTTCCTATGCCGCCTCCATGCCCAAGGTGAAGCTGTATGTACAGAAGGGGGAGCGCTACCTGCTGGAGGATCTGCTGTACAGTCTGATGTTGGAATCCCACAATGACGCGGCGGTGGCTATAGCGGAGCACGTGGGCCGCAGGTTTCTGCCTGCGCAGCTGCAGGAAAAATCCCCTGCGGACTATACGCCGGAGGAGAGCAGGCAGGCGGTGGAGGCTTTTGCGGCGGTGATGAACCGCAAGGCGGCGGAACTTGGCTGTAAGGACACCTGGTTTATCACTCCCAACGGACTGGATGCCACCCAGGTGCTGACTATGGAAAGCGGGGAGATTATCGAGAAGTTTCACTCCACGACCGCGAGGGATCTGGCATCTATCATGTGCTATTGTATTCGGCGATCCCCGCAAAAGGAGCGGTTTCTGGAGATCACCCAGACGCCGTCGCACAGTTTTTCCATAGAGAACGGCCGGAGCTTTTTCTGCGTCAACCACAATGCCTTTCTACAGATGATGCAGGGGGCCATCAGCGGCAAGACTGGCTTTACCAACCAGGCCGGATACTGTTATGTGGGGGCGCTGGAGCGGGACGGAAAGACGCTGGTGGTGGCGCTTCTGGCCTGCGGATGGCCAGGCAACAAGGGATATAAGTGGAGCGATACGAGAGCGCTTATGAATTATGGACTGGAGGATTTCACCTACCATTCCCTGGACGAAGCGGCTTATGATGAAGCGGAACTGGAATCCATTCCTGTGCTGCAGGGACAGACATTGGATATTGGCGGGACGGCCTATGTGCAGGTGCGTATTCAGGAGCGGGGAGCAGACGGTAAATATATGGGATTCGGTGCGGAAGAGACCAAGGGGCTGCTCCTGAAAGACGGCGAGGAGATTTTGGTGGAGTGTCACATGGAGCAGCAGCTGCAGGCACCAGTGACATCCGGGGAGCAGGTGGGGACCATACGGTACATATTTCAGGATCGGGTATATCGGGAGGAGCACATCGTCACCACAAAAGCTGTCCGGGAAATAGATTACAGGTGGTGTTTTAAACAGATTTTACAGTATTTTCTGCTCTAGCGCGGCGATCCGATTATTGTATAATCAGCCTGGCGCTGGAGGCGGGACTTAGTATCGTTCTGAAAAGCTTTATACCGGCCATAGTATTGGGGATTGCGGCAGTGGCTTTTAGCTTACCATACTGGCCATAGCGAATCTGGTCGCACATAACGGTGGGCCGGTTGTAAATGCCTGCCGCAGTCTGGCGGTAAAGGAACTGGACGGAGTGAAAAGGAGTTGTATTGCCAGACACTTCCCGTCCAGAAACAGGAGATGGGAAAAATATTGCAAAAAAATGCAATTCGTGCTAGGCGAGTTGCATTTTTTATGTTATACTTGGAAAGAAATTAATCATGGGGGCATTTGTTTTTCTGACCGGAGCCCCGTGTTAATTCGTTATAATTTATTCAATATAAACGGAGGGCTGAAACATGAGTACTACTTCAAAAGCGAGTCAAAGAATCGAAGCTTTACTCGATGCAAACAGTTTCGTTGAGATTGGCGCCCTGGTGACAGCCAGAGCCACCGATTTTAATCTGAAACAAAGCGAGACTCCTTCAGACGGCGTTGTGACCGGCTATGGAGTGATTGACGGCAATCTTGTCTATGTGTACAGTCAGGACGCGTCCGTGTTAAACGGATCTGTGGGTGAGATGCATGCAAAAAAGATTGTCCGGCTGTATGAGTTGGCCATGAAGACGGGGGCTCCTGTCATCGGGCTGATCGACTCCGCAGGACTGCGTCTGCAGGAGGCGACGGATGCTCTGCATGCATTTGGCGAGATCTATCTTAAGCAAACCCTGGCTTCCGGTGTGATTCCCCAGATCACGGCAGTATTCGGCACCTGTGGCGGCGGCCTGGGCCTGTTCCCCACCATGACCGACTTTACCTTTATGGAGGAGAAAAGCGCCAAGCTGTTCGTAAATGCGCCCAATGCGCTGGACGGCAATGTAATTACCAAATGTGATTCCTCCTCTGCGGAGTTCCAGGCCAAGGAGAGCGGCATCGTGGATGTGACCGGAGACGAGGGTAACGTGCTGGCAGGCATTCGGAGGCTGGTAGGCTTCCTGCCTTCCAACAATCAGGAAGTGGCTGCCGAGGAGTGCCGGGATGACCTTAACAGAGCAACGCCGGAACTGGCAGGCTGCGTAGGAGATACAGCTATCGCTCTGTCCGTATTGGCGGACGGCCGTGATTTCCTGGAGGTGAAAGCCGCTTATGCCAAAGATATGGTGACGGGCTTTATCAAGCTGAACGGCGCTACTGTGGGTTGTGTGGCCAACCGCTGTGAGGTATACGACGGAGAGGGCAAGCTGGCGGAGAAGATGGAGCCGGTGCTCACCGTGTCAGGCTGCGAGAAAGCGGCCAGCTTCATCGCCTTCTGTGACAGCTTCAATATCCCGGTGCTGTCCCTGACCAATGTGAAGGGCTACGAGGCCACCGTTTCCTCTGAAAAAGGTATAGCAAAGGCTGCGGCAAAGCTTACATACGCTTTTGCCAGTGCGACTGTTCCCAAGGTGAACCTGATCCTGGGCAAGGCATATGGCACAGCTTATGTAGCGATGAATTCCAAGGGTATCGGCGCGGATATGACCCTGGCCTGGCCCACCGCCGAGATCGGCACCATGGATGCCAAACTGGCCGCCAAAATCATGTATGACGGACAGGGCGCGGAGGTGATTGACGCCAAGGCGGCGGAGTATGCGGCATTGCAGACCAGTGCCCTGAGCGCTGCGCAGAGAGGCTATGTGGACCAGATCGTGGAGGCTGCCGACACCAGGAAATATATCATTGGCGCTTTTGAGATGTTGTGTACCAAGAGCGAGGATCGCCCGGCTAAAAAGCATGGGACTGTTTAGTTAAAAAAAGGCAATAACGCAGGCGCGGCCTGCGATATGCAGGAAAGAGGTAAGTATGAGGAAACGTTCAGCGATCATTTGTGCGACAGCTTGCGTCTTTGGTCTGACGGCCTGTGGAAGTGATCTGGGTGAAAGGATGGAGAAGGCGGCCCTGAATACTTTGATTGGTATGGGAACCGTATTTATCGTCCTGATCATTATCATAGGTGTCATTTCCCTGTTTAAGTTTATCCCGATGATTCAGGACAGGCTTGCAAAGAAAAACGCAGGGAATGTACAGGAGAGCGGCGTAAGCGCCGCCACACAGATGAGCAATGTCCAGGAGGACACGGATGTGTCCGACGACCTGGAACTGGTAGCCGTGATCGCCGCGGCGATTGCCGCCAGCGAGGGCGCTGCTTCCGCGGATGGTTTCGTGGTGAGAAGTATCCGTAAGGTAAACAAAGCGAGAAGAGCATAAATCTGTCAATAAATATAGGAGAGACCAGTTTAGCGGGCGGAACCTAAGGGTAAGAGCCAGGTTCATGTCCCGGATAGCAGCTGGTGCAATATCACAGGGGAGCCTGTGATATATGAAAGGAGAAAATATGAAAAATTATACCATCACCGTAAACGGCAATGTATATGATGTAGTAGTGGAAGAGGGAGCGTCCACAGGTGCTCCTGCTCCTGCGGCCCCCAGAGCGGCAGCCCCCGCGGTTCCCAAGGCGCCGGCCCCCAAGGCAGCCGGTGGCGCCGGCAGTGTGAAGGTTGAGGCCGGCGCTGCAGGCAAGGTGTTCAAGATTGAGGCCAAGGTTGGGCAGGCGGTAAAAACCGGCGACCCGGTTGTAATCATTGAGGCAATGAAAATGGAAATCCCTGTTGTGGCTCCTAAGGATGGAACGGTGGCAAGCATCGACGTAGCTGTAGGAGATTCTATCGAGGCCGGTGCGGTACTGGCTACCATGAACTAATCATTCAATCCATATTTTGAATGAATCACAACAGGAGGTCAACACATGGATTATATAGCAAATACGCTTAGCAATCTGATCCACCAGACAGCGTTTTTTAACCTGACCTGGGGCAATTATGTGATGATTGTAGTTGCGTGTGTATTTCTTTATCTGGCTATCCGGAAAGGGTTTGAGCCTTTGCTGCTCACCCCGATAGCTTTCGGTATGCTGCTGGTGAATATCTACCCGGATATCATGATGTCCATTGAAGAGTCATCCAATGGCGTCGGCGGCCTGCTGCATTATTTCTACTTATTGGATGAATGGGCCATCCTGCCCTCCCTGATCTTTATGGGTGTGGGTGCATCCACGGATTTCGGTCCTCTGATCGCCAATCCCAAGAGTTTTCTGCTGGGGGCGGCGGCTCAGTTTGGTATCTATATGGCTTATTTTGGCGCTATCTTTATGGGCTTTAATGATGCGGCTGCGGCTGCCATTTCCATTATCGGCGGCGCTGACGGACCTACATCCATTTTCCTGGCCAGTAAACTGGGACAGACGGCAATCATGGGACCCATAGCTGTGGCGGCATATTCCTATATGTCCCTGGTGCCCATTATCCAGCCCCCTATCATGAAACTGCTGACCACCGAGAAAGAGCGTAAGATCAAGATGACACAGCTTCGCCCTGTGACCAAGCTGGAGAAGATTCTGTTCCCCATCGTTGTCACCATTGTGGTGTGTCTGATTCTGCCCACCACGGCGCCTCTGGTAGGTATGCTGATGCTGGGTAACCTGTTCAGGGAGTCCGGCGTGGTGAGACAGCTGACAGATACGGCTTCCAACGCATTGATGTACATTGTGGTTATCCTGCTGGGTACCTCTGTGGGCGCCACCACCAGCGCGGAAGCTTTCCTGAACTGGGATACCATCAAGATCGTTATTCTGGGTCTGGTCGCCTTTGCCTTCGGCACGGCGGCGGGTGTGCTCTTCGGCAAGCTGATGTGTATTGCCACTAAGGGCAAGGTGAATCCGCTCATCGGTTCCGCCGGCGTGTCCGCAGTACCTATGGCCGCCCGTGTGTCCCAGAAGGTAGGCGCGGAGGCAGATCCCACCAACTTCCTGCTGATGCATGCCATGGGTCCCAACGTGGCCGGCGTTATCGGTACGGCTGTGGCTGCCGGAACCTTTATGGCAATCTTTGGAGTATTTTGATTTGTAATATAGCTAAATAAAACAGCAGTTGCCCAAACAGTGCCTGGGGGGAATGGTACTGTTAGGGAAACTGCGGAACTATTAATGGAGGAGACGTAAATGTCAGAACAAGCTAAAAAACCGATTAAAATAACGGAAACAATATTACGTGATGCCCACCAGTCTCTGATTGCTACCAGAATGCCCACCGATTTCATGCTGCCCATCGTGGAGAAGATGGATAAGGTCGGCTACCACTCCGTAGAGTGCTGGGGCGGCGCAACCTTTGACGCATCCCTGAGATTTCTGAAGGAAGATCCCTGGGACAGACTGCGCAAACTTCGTGACGGCTTCAAGAATACCAAGCTGCAGATGTTGTTCCGCGGCCAGAACATCCTGGGTTACAGGCCCTATGCGGATGATGTGGTGGATGCTTTTGTGCAGAAGTCTATCGCCAACGGTATTGATATTATTCGTATTTTTGATTGTCTGAACTATCTGCCCAACCTGCAGGAGGCGGTAAACGCCACCAACAGGATGAAGAAGCAGGAAGGCAGGGGCCATGCGCAGGTGGCTTTGTCCTATACCCTGGGAGATGCCTACACTCTGGAATACTGGGCTGACATGGCCAAGAAGATCGAAGAGATGGGGGCGGATTCCATCTGTATCAAGGATATGGCAGGCCTGCTGGTGCCCTACAAGGCTTCCGAGTTGATCGCGGCCATGAAGGAGAACACCAAGCTGCCTATCCAGCTGCATACGCATTATACCTCCGGTGTGGCTGGCATGACATACTTAAAGGCAGTGGAGGCCGGTGTGGACGTTATCGACACGGCTATGAGTCCTTTTGCTATGGGCACTTCCCAACCCGCCACTGAGGTTATGGTGGAGACTTTCAGGGGTACACCCTATGACACCGGTTTTGACCAGAATCTGTTGGCAGAGATCGCCGACTACTTCCGTCCTTACAGGGATGAGTGCTTAAAGAGCGGTCTGCTCAATCCCAAGGTTATGGGTGTGGATATCAAGACCCTGCTGTATCAGGTACCCGGCGGTATGTTGTCCAACATGGTGAGTCAGCTGAAAGAGCAGAACGCGGAGGATAAGTATTACGATGTGCTGCGCGAGATCCCTCAGGTGCGTAAGGATCTGGGCGAGCCTCCTCTGGTTACTCCTTCTTCCCAGATTGTGGGTACGCAGGCAGTGTTCAACGTGCTGATGGGCGAGAGATACAAGATGGCTACCAAGGAGACCAAGGCAGTGCTGCGCGGTGAGTATGGCCAGACAGTCAAGCCCATGAGCCAAGAGGTCATCAATAAGGTTATTCCTGGCGAGACCAGACTGACAGGCCGTTTTGCCGACACTCTAGGCAATGAGATGGATAAGCTGGAGGCCGAGATGAAGGAGTGGAAGCAGCAGGACGAGGATGTGCTGTCCTATGCTCTGTTCCCTCAGGTGGCAACAGACTTCTTCAAGTACCGCCAGGCTCAGCAGGAGAAGGTGGATATGACGCAGGCTGACACTAAGAACGGCGCATATCCTGTATAAGGAAATTTTCGGAAAATAATGTAGAAACCCCGGTTCGGTGAGAACCGGGGTTTCTTTTGAGAATGAGTATTCGTTTGAAGTGTCCTCTGCACCTGATAACAACTAACTTGACAAATTCATTTTCCTACTGTAGAATAACGAGTGTTATACGTCGTGGTTTCTTGCGCAGGAGAAATACTATGCCCAGAAAAGAAAGCATTACTATAGAACAGATATTGGATACCGCATTTGCCATGACCCGCGAGGAGGGATATGCCAGCGTGACCGCCCGGAAGGTTGCTGCCCGGGCAGGATGCTCCACGCAGCCCATTTTCCGGGTGTATAAGAATATGGAGGAATTGTGGGATGCAGTCTACGACAAAGCGGCGGTATTTTTTCAGGACTATTACAGTCTCTATCCGCGGATGGCCCATGTTCCCTTTGTCAATCTGGGAATGGCATACATTGCTTTTGCCAGGGAGGAAGGCCATCTGTTTGAACTGCTCTTCCTCTCCCAGAGGGACAACAGGAGGAGTATGTATGACCTCTTAAATGGCAGCGACGGCAATGTGCTGTATGAGATTAACAGGGCCAGAGCCGAAGGATGCAGCAGCCCGGAGGAGATCTTTATGCGGATGTGGATTTTTATCCATGGCAGCGCCTGCATGACACTTACCGGGGATTACGATCTGTCCGTTGCACAGACCCTGTCTGTGCTTAAACAGGTCTATGGACAGTTTGCTAAATAAATTGCCAAATAAAATAGAGAGGGCGGAGGAGTATTGCAGATGCAAGAGGATGTACTTGACAGGATCAGGGAACAGTATGGCGGCATGAGCAAGGGGCACAAAAAGATTGCCTCCTTTATTCTGGAACATTACGATCAGGCCGTGTTCATGACGGCAGCCCGGCTGGGGGATGCCCTGCGGATCAGCGAGTCCACGGTGGTGCGCTTTGCGGCCGGAATCGGCTACAAAGGGTATCCGGAGTTTCAGAGAGCCCTGGAGGGCTGTGTGCAGACTAAGCTGAGCAGTGTCCAGAAAATTGACGCAAAATATGGACACAGCACCCAGTCCGAGATCCTGACAAGTGTGTTGACGGCGGATATAGAGAAGCTGCAGCACACCATACAGCACCTGGATGCGGCAGCCTTTGAGACGGCAGTGGACGCTATCCTGGCGGCAGACCATATCTATATCATGGGGCTGCGCAGCAACGAGCCGCTGGCGGAGTTTTTACATTTTTACCTGAATATGATTCGGGGTAATGTGGTACTGCTAAAGTCCACCAGTGTCAGCGAGACTTTTGAGCAGATGATCCGCATTGACGAGAAGGACTGCTTTATCGGTATCAGCTTTCCCAGATATTCCATGCGCACCCTAAAAGCCATGGAGTTTGCCAATGACAGGAATGCCAAGGTGATCGCCATCACCGACACCACTCATTCCCCCATGAATCTGTATTCCTCCTGCAATCTGCTGGCCCGCAGCGACATGGTGTCTATCGTGGACTCCCTGGTGGCGCCTCTTAGCGTGATCAATGCCTTGGTGGTAGCTATGTGCCTGAAATGCCCCCAAGCGGTGAAGCAGAACCTGGAGATGCTGGAGGAGACTTGGAACAATTATCAGGTATATCTGAATGATGAAATAAATTTTATTGACGATGAGCCGATTTTGAATTATTCTTTGAGGAAAGAGGAATAGCAGGGATGCATGTGATTGTGGTGGGCGGCGGGGCCGCCGGCATGATGGCTGCCATAGCGGCGGCCCAGGCCGGAACGGAAATCGGAGCAAAGGTCCGGGTGACGCTGCTGGAGCAAAATGAGAAGCTGGGGAAGAAACTCTTTATCACTGGCAAAGGCAGGTGCAATGTGACCAACGCCGGGGATATGGACAATTTGTTTGCCAATGTGATGACCAATGCCAAGTTTTTATACAGCGCCTTTTACAGCTTTGACAATCGGGCCGTGATGGACCTTCTGGAGACGGAGGGTTGTCCTTTGAAAATAGAGCGGGGGGAGAGGGTATTTCCCGTCAGCGACCACTCTTCGGATGTGATCGCCGCTCTTACCAGAGCCATAAAACGGCTACAGGTGGAAGTCTGCCTGCACACCAGAGTGAAGAGCCTGTGGTGGGAGGAGTTTCCGGACGAGGCCGCCGAAGGGCAGGAATCTTTCGCAGTGCCGGAGAAGAGAGCAGAAAAAAAGAAAAAAGGCCCAATCGGGAAGGTTCGGGGTGTGCTGCTGGAGGGCGGAAAGCGTATGTCGGCCGACAGGGTGCTTCTGGCCACCGGCGGATTGTCCTACGCCAGTACCGGCTCCACCGGCGACGGATATCTCTTGGCAAAAGAGACAGGACATGGTATGATAGAGTGCAGGCCGTCTCTTGTGCCCTTCCGTATTGAAGAAGAGTGGTGTAGGGAACTGATGGGCTTGTCCCTGCGCAATGTCTCACTGAGCCTGCGCAGCGGGAGCAAAGAGATCTACAGGGGCTTCGGGGAGATGCTGTTTACTCATTTCGGCGTCAGCGGACCGCTGGTTCTGAGCGCCAGCAGTTATTATGTGTCAAAATGTAAAGGGGAGGCCAGGCTGCTTCTAGATTTAAAGCCCGCCCTGGATGAACAGCAACTGGATAAGAGGGTGCTGCGGGATTTTGAGGAGAGCAGGAATAAGCAGTTTAAGAATGCGCTGGGGAATCTGTTTCCGGCCAGACTGATTCCGGTTATGATTCGTTTGTCGGGTATTTCCCAGGAAAAGCCGGTGAATGAGATCACCCGGGAGGAGCGCAGGACTTTTGCGGGCCTGATCAAGGCTCTGCCCATGACCGTGACCGGTGTACGGGGCTATGAGGAGGCGGTTATCACCAAGGGCGGCGTATCCGTCCGGGACGTGAATCCCTCCACCCTGGAGTCAAAGAGAATACAGGGACTGTATTTTGCCGGGGAACTTCTGGACCTGGACGCACTGACCGGGGGCTACAACTTACAGATTGCCTGGTCCACGGGACATTTGGCGGGAGACAGAGCGGCCAGATGTTGATCACCCGCCCTGTGTAGCGTGTGGGGAGACGCGGAACTATAAACAGCGTCTCCCCGGACGGTACACTGATCAACATATGGACGACGGAGCGGCCAGATGTTGATCACCCGCCATGTGTAGCGTGTGGGGAGACGCGGAACTATAAACAGCGTCTCCCCGGACGGTACACTGATCAACATATGGACGACGGAGCGGCCAGATGTTGATCACCCGCCATGTGTAGCGTGTGGGGAGACGCGGAACTATAAATATAGAAGGGAAACTGTTATATGAGTTATAATATCGCTGTGGATGGGCCGGCCGGAGCCGGCAAAAGCACCATCGCCAAGGCCGTGGCCAAGGAATTGAACATCATCTATGTGGACACCGGGGCGATGTACAGGGGAATGGGGCTGTATATGTTGCGCCAGGGGATCAACCCCGAGGACGAACAGGCGGTGATCGCCCATTGCGACGAGGCGGATATCACCCTGAAATATGAGGACGGGATACAGGTGGTCTACCTAAACGGGGAGAATGTCAACGCCTATATCCGCACGGAAGAGGTGGGAGCCGCCACCTCCAGAATCAGCGGCCTTCCTCCTGTCCGCAAACGCATTACGGCCCTGCAAAAGGAACTTGCGGCAAAAGAGGATTGCATTATGGATGGCCGTGATATCGGCACCTGTGTTCTGCCGGACGCGGATGTGAAAATTTATCTGACCGCCAGCAGTGCCGTCCGTGCCAAGCGGCGCTATGACGAACTGACCGCCAAGGGACAGACCTGTGACCTGGCCCGGATCCAGGCGGATATGGAGGAGCGGGATTACCGGGATATGCATCGGGAGACCAGTCCCCTGCGCCAGGCGGAGGATGCCGTGCTGGTGGACAGTTCGGATATGATCCCCGGGCAGGTCATTGAGAGAATACTGGAACTTTGCAGAAGATAGGGGGCAGAGGCGGATATGGAGATCAGGCTGGTGGCTGGCGCGGGTTTCTGCTTTGGCGTGAAACGCGCGGTGGATACCGTGTATGAGCAGCTGCAAACGGGGAAAACTATATATACCTATGGTCCCATCGTACACAACGAGGAAGTGGTGAAGGAACTGGCAGAGTTGGGTGTGCGGGTCATTGAGAACCGCCAGGAACTGGAAAGGCTGCCGGATTTGAGAAGTCTGGCAGATCCAAGGGCGGGCACTGTGATTATCAGGGCCCATGGTGTGCCGCGGGAAGTGCAGCAATGCATGGAGCAAAAAGGCTGGGAGGTCATTGACGCAACCTGCCCCTTTGTCAAGAGAATCCACAGGACTGTGGAGAAAAAGAGCGGACAGGGAGATCATATTCTGGTGGTGGGCAACCCGGATCATCCTGAGATACAGGGAATTGTGGGATGGTGCAATGGCCCGGTGGATGTGATTGAAACCGTTGAAGAGGCCGAAAAATATGTGCCGCCGGAGGGAAAAAAGCTCACTGTAGTGGCCCAAACGACATTTAATTACAATAAATTTCAAACTATAGTTGAAATTCTTAAGAAAAAAGGTTACAATGTAAGTATTGTGAACACCATCTGCAATGCCACAGAGGACAGGCAGAGGGACACACGGGAAGTAGCAGCGAATGCTGACGCAATGATCGTAATAGGAGGTAAGCACAGTTCCAATGCTGCAAAGCTCTATGAAATCTGCCGGGAAGTGTGTGATAATACCTATTTTATACAGACACTGGATGACTTGCATTTAGAACTACCTAAATCAGCTCGACTGGTGGGCATTACTGCAGGGGCTTCCACCCCAAACAAATTAATAGAGGAGGTTCAAAATTATGTCAGAATTAACTTTTGAACAAATGCTGGAAGAATCATTAAAAACAATACATGCAGGAGAGGTAGTTGAAGGCACTGTCATCGATGTGAAGCCGGATGAGATCGTTCTGAACATCGGATACAAGTCGGACGGTATTCTCACCAAGAGTGAATACTCCAATGACCAGAGTCTGGATCTTACCACTGTTGCTAAGGTTGGCGACACCATGGAGGTCAGGATTCTGAAGGTAAATGACGGGGAAGGACAGGTAGTCCTGACCTACAAGCGTCTGGCAGCGGACAGAGGCAACAAGCGCATCGAGGAAGCCTATAACAACAGGGAAGTGTTGAAGGCAACCGTGACGCAGGTACTGGAGGGGGGCCTCAGCGTAGTAGTTGACGAAGTGAGGATCTTTATCCCCGCAAGCCTGGTATCCGATACTTATGAGAAGGACCTGACTAAGTACGCGGGCCAGGAGATTGAGTTTGTGATCAGCGAGTACAATCCCAAGAGGAGAAGGTATATCGGTGACCGCAGACAGTTGATTGCAGCACAGAAGGCAGAGTTACAGAAGGAATTGTTCGCAAGGATACATGAGGGCGACATTGTGGACGGTGTAGTGAAGAATGTTACCGATTTCGGTGCGTTCGTTGACTTGGGCGGTGCAGACGGCCTGCTGCACATCTCCGAGATGTCTTGGGGCAGGGTAGAGCATCCTAAGAAGGTATTCAAGGTAGGCGAGCAGCTGACTGTCCTGATCAAGGAGATCAACGGCAACAAGATTGCTTTATCCCTGAAGTTTGATGACGCTAATCCCTGGAAAGACGCGGCTGACAAGTTTGCTGTGGGCAATGTGGTCACCGGAAAGGTTGCCAGAATGACCGACTTTGGCGCGTTTGTAGAACTAGAGCCCGGCGTGGACGCGTTGCTGCATGTGTCCCAGATTTCCAAGGAGCATATTGACAAACCCTCCGATGTGCTTAGCGTTGGCGAGGAAGTGACCGCAAAGATTGTTGACTTCAATGAAGCTGACAGAAAGATATCCCTGAGCATCAAGGCTTTGACCGCTCCTGCTACAGCGAGGGAAGAGGACAGCGATGCGGATGTAGTATCTGTGGACATCGATGCGGTAATTGCGGCAGAGAATGAAGAATAAGGTGTGGCAAGCGCTATGGATTATGATTATGGGTATTTGAAGCAGCAGATATTCAATCTGACTTCAATCGATCTGAACGCTTATAAGGAGCGCCAGATGAAGCGGCGGATTGATACACTGATTGACAAACATGGCATCAAAGGCTATGACAAATACGTGCAGGCACTGAAAGCAGACAAGGCTCTGTTTGAGGAATTTGTCAATTATATTACAATTAATGTGTCTGAGTTTTACCGTAATCCGGAACAGTGGAAGATCATTGATGAGCAGATTATTCCAGAGTTGATTAGCAAATTTGGCAAGAATCTGAAGGTTTGGAGCGCTGCCTGTTCCACTGGCGACGAGCCGTATTCTCTGGTGATGGCTCTGTCCAGGCACATACCGCTGGGACAGATCCACATCATTGCTACGGATCTGGACAAACAGGTGATAGCCAAGGCTAAGGTGGGACTATATGCGGACAGAAGTATTGCGGCTGTCCCGCCGGATCTGAAAAAGAAATATTTTACTCAGGTGGGGCCTTCCTATAAGATTTCTGACGAAATAAAAGCGCGGGTGGAGTTCAGAGAACATAATTTGTTGAAAGATACTTATCCCAGTGACTGTCATCTGATCGTGTGCCGGAATGTGCTAATCTATTTTACCGAGGAGGCCAAGGACGCAGTTTTTGCCAAGTTTCAGAAAAGCCTGAAGCCCGGCGGTGTCCTGTTTATCGGCAGCACTGAACAGATTATCAATTACAAGGATTTAGGCTATACCCGAAAGAGTTCTTTCTTCTATGAGAAACCCCGATAAAAGCGCATTATTAAGCCCCGTGGAGAAATCTCCATGGGGCTTTTGCTGTTGATTTGAATCAGTAGGTGGAGGCCATCATGGCCAGGATATGATTGGCATAGCTGGTAAATGCCTGCCGGTTTTTCTTGAGTTCGTCAGTCAACTCGAAAAAGAGTTCCTTGCTCTTATAATCACGCTTGAAAAAGGGCTCAATCAATACATTCCACTGGGGCAGATAGCAGGAATACTTCCGGGTATAGCAGGTAGCGGCAGTAGCCGCCACGCGGTGCTCGTGATCTACAAAGGAGGCCACGGATCTGTGCAGAGCCACATCCTCGGTGGGGAGATAATAGTAATCCCTGTAATTGGTATAGAAGTATTTCATCTCTTCCTCATAGATAGGCACCCTCAGTTGGGCCTCTGTCCCGCCCCCCTTAAAATAGCAATAGTTGGCGGAGGCTGAAACGTTTACAGGCAGGGTGCAGGGCAGAGTAAGGGTCATTACCAGTTCCTGCCGCTTGCCGCCGTTCACATCCTTATAGGAATTGGCTTGGACTTTCCGGGCCTTCACGTTGCCGTCAAACAGATCGTAGTAGGACAATATGGGCAGGATCTGCAGCATTCCCTGTAAGTCGTCGGCATTGTGCAGCAGCAGCGATTTTTCCGCAAACTCGGAAGGCAGCTTTACATAGTCGTGGTATACGCCGATGAGTTCACCACCGGTAAATGCATCCTCCCGCTGGATACCCAGGAATTTCTCGATGGTCTTTTGCTTGCAGTTAGGAAGCTTCAGGAAATATTTGTAATAGCTGACCCGCTTGTAGATATCCAGTCCCTCAAACTGATCAAAGTTGTAGGGCAGACGCAGCTGTTCGCATTTCTGTTGGATAAAAGGCAGGTCAAAATTGTTGCCGTTAAAGTGAATCAGATACTTATAAGGGGCAGCAAATTCAAAAAACGCATTTATAATTTCCAGTTCTTCTACATAACTCTGGGCAAACCACTGCCGGGTGCGCCAGCAGCCCTCACTGTAATAGGCACAGCCGATCAGGTACAGATAGGATGTGCGGGCGGTAAAGCCGGTGGTCTCTATATCCAAAAACAGGATCTGTTCCAGGGGGGCGAGATTTTCCAGAGGATAATTGACTTCCAGGTTTTCGATTATTGCATCATCTGTCTTCATATGGCCTCCAAATATTTTATGTTTTTGGTAGTATTTATATCTTAACATAAATTTTGAAATTACTGTAGTATTTTTGTAAAAAAAATAGTATATTAGTATGAGAAGCAGATTCGACATATTCTGTCATAAAAAGTCGGAAGGTAGGAAAAAAGCATGCGAAAGTTGACTTTTACGGGTGGAGTACACCCATATGACGGCAAAGACCTGTCCAAGGACAAGCCCATTATTTCTGTGCTGCCCAAGGGGGAACTGGTCTATCCGGTGTCTCAGCATATTGGCGCTCCGGCGACGCCTATTGTGAAAAAGGGGGACCGGGTACTGGTGGGACAGAAGATTGCGGAGCAGTCAGGTTTTGTGTCGGCCCCTGTCTATGCCTCCGTATCAGGCACGGTAAAGGCCATAGAGCCCAGGCGTGTGGTGACCGGCGACAGCGTCATGAGTATTATTGTGGAAAACGACAACCAGTATGAGGAGTCCCAGATGCAGCCGCCGGGCCCGCTTCAGACACTGAGCCGGGAGCAGATCATTGACTGCATCAAGGAGGCGGGGATAGTGGGTATGGGCGGGGCAGGATTCCCCACCTATGTTAAACTCTCCCCCAAAGAACCGGAAAAGATTGAATATTGTATTGCCAACTGTGCGGAGTGTGAGCCTTATCTGACCAGCGATTACCGCAGGATGTTGGAGGAGCCGGAGAAACTGATAGGGGGACTTAAGATTATTCTGCGTTTATTCCCCAATGCCAGAGGGATTTTGGCAGTGGAGGATAATAAGCCGGACTGTATCAAGAAATTGCAGGAACTGGTCCGCGGCGAAGAGCGCATCAGTGTCAAGGCTCTGCAGACCAAATACCCCCAGGGGGCGGAGCGCACCCTGATCTATGCCACCACTGGCAGGCAGATCAATTCTTCCATGCTGCCTGCGGACGTGGGCTGTGTAGTGAACAATGTGGACACGATTGTGGCCATATACCGCGCGGTGACGGAGGGGCGTCCTCTGATAGAGCGTATTGTCACCGTGACGGGTGATGCCATCCAAAATCCCCAGAACTACCGGGTGCGGATAGGTATGAACTACCGGGAATTGGTGGATGAGGCGGGGGGCTTTGTAGGTAAGCCGGAGAAGATCGTCTGCGGCGGTCCCATGATGGGTTTTGCCATGTTTGACCTGGATGTGCCCACCACCAAGACAAGCACGGCGCTGTTGTGCCTGTCTCATGACGAGGTATCCGCCATGGAGCCAGGTCCATGCATCAACTGTGGCCGCTGTGTGGAAGTGTGCCCCGGCAGGGTGGTGCCCAGCAGACTGGCAGACTATGCGGAGCATTTTGACGAGGAAGCCTTTGTCAAAAACAATGGCATGGAGTGCTGTGAATGCGGCTGCTGCAGTTTCATCTGCCCGGCCAAGAGACCGCTGACCCAGGAGATCAAATCCATGCGGAAGATCCAGCTGGCCAAACGCAAAAAATAGTATATAATAAACAGTATGATCCCGGAAAGTACACTGATGGATATACGGACGCCATAGGCGGCCAGATATCCATCACCGAAGAGTGGACTTGCAGGGAGCATACGGAACTCTAATATAGAAAGAGGTAGGAAAGGTGGAGAGAAAACTGAAAGTATCATCCAATCCTCATATCCGTTCCAAGGTGACAACGAACGGAATTATGATGGCTGTGGCGCTCGCCCTGCTGCCTGCCGCCGGATTTGGTATCTACAATTTTGGCATAAGGGCGTTGCTACATATCCTCATCACGGTGGCGGCCACCGTGTTGACGGAATTTTTATTCGGATTATATAAGAAAAAAATGACCATAACGGACCTGTCGGCGGTGGTGACGGGACTGCTGCTGGCATTGAATCTGCCGGCGGGCGCGCCCCTGTGGATCGGCGCGCTGGGCGGTGTGTTTGCTATCCTGGTGGTAAAAATGCTCTTTGGCGGCTTGGGGCAGAACTTTATGAACCCGGCACTGGCCGCCAGATGTTTTTTGTTGATTTCTTTTCCGGGTCCAACACTGATGACAAACTTTACCTGTGACGCCTACTCCGGAGCTACTCCTCTTGCGGCGCTGAAGGCGGGGGAGGTGGTGAATGTGACGGACATGATCCTTGGCCGTACCGCCGGAACCATCGGCGAGACTTCCATGGTAGCCATCGTGGTGGGGGCTTGTTTCCTGCTTCTGCTGGGGGTGATAGATCTGAGGATTCCCGGCAGCTATATCGTGAGCTTTGCGGTATTTGTGCTAATCTTTGGCGGCAGAGGGCTGGATCTCCAGTACCTGTCCGCACAGCTGGCAGGGGGCGGCTTGATGCTGGGGGCATTCTTCATGGCTACGGACTATGTGACCAGGCCCATTACGGCCAAGGGGCAGTATGTCTTTGGCATATTCTTGGGGATAATGACTGGTATTTTCCGTATTTTCGGCCCCGGCGCAGAGGGAGTGTCCTATGCGATCATCCTGGGCAATCTGTTGGTGCCTCTGATTGAGAAAGTTACCATGCCCAGAGCGTTTGGCAAAGGAGGTGCGGGACATGGCAGAAAATAGAGTCGGCAATGCCGCAAGTGCGGATGGAAAAAATATGATTAAGGACGCCTTGATACTCTTTGCCATCACTTTGATCTCTGGCCTGCTGTTAGGGCTGGTGTACCAGGTGACGGCCGAACCCAGAAGAGAGCAGCAGGAACGGAAGATCCGAGAGGCATGTCAGGCTGTGTTCGCTCAGGCGGATAAGTTTGAAACCATTGATTACACCGTCAACGAGGCGCTGACGGAGCAGCTGGCTGGGGACGGGGTGAAGATCGGCACGGTCTATCAGGCGTTTGACAGTGCGGGCCGCCCTATGGGCTATGTGATTGAAACCACCTCCGGCGAGGGATACGGTGGCAATATTACCCTGTATGCAGGTATAACAAATGATGGTATAGTAAATGGGGTATCTATTTTGTCCATCTCCGAGACACCGGGACTGGGTATGCGGGCCGAGGAGGTACTGGTTCCCCAGTTTACGGAAAAGCAGGCGACGACCTTTACCTACACTAAGACAGGCAGCCAGTCTGACAGTGAGATCGATGCCATCAGCGGCGCCACCATCACCACAAAAGCTGTGATCAATGCGGTAAACGGCGCTGTCAGCGCTTTCACCCAGGACTTACAGAAGGGAGGAGAGTAGCATGGGCAAATCTAATTCTACGGCCAGCGCCGGAGAGAGACTGATCAATGGCCTGGTAAAAGAAAATCCTACCTTTGTGCTGATGCTGGGCATGTGTCCCACGTTGGCGGTGACCACCTCGGCTGTGAACGGCTTTGGCATGGGTGCCACCACTTTGGTGGTATTGGCGCTGAGCAACCTGATTATTTCTCTGCTGCGGAATATCATTCCCAAGAAGGTGCGTATTCCGGCTTTTATCGTGATCATAGCGTCCTTTGTGACGATAGTGCAGTTGCTGCTGGAGGCTTATATTCCTTTTTTGAATGACGCGCTGGGTGTATATATCCCGTTGATTGTGGTAAACTGCATCATTCTGGGCCGGGCGGAAAGCTATGCCTATTTAAATTCCCCCATCCCCTCCCTGTTTGACGGCATCGGCATGGGAATGGGCTTTACCGTGGCCCTGACCTGTATCGGCGCAGTGCGGGAACTGCTGGGTACAGGAAAAGTCTTTGGATTCGGTATTATGCCTCAGGCATTTACCCCCATAGGCATTTTCGTGCTGGCGCCGGGAGCCTTCTTCGTGCTGGCCGCTCTGTGCGCCCTGCAGAATTTTGTGAAAATCAGAGGGGCCAGGGCCGGAAAGGACACCAGCAAGATTGGCTCCGGCTGCACTGAGGACTGTATGAATTGCGGAGAACAGGGATGCAGCAGAAGAAAGTTTTATGATGACGGCGATGACCTGGTGGTGGAAGATCTGTCAGAGACCGAAGAGGCCAAGACAGATGCGGAATCCTAAATACATCTTTCATCCAGCCAGATACGCTTAGAGCGTGATCTTCTGGCAACCCAAAGAATACTCTAAATAAGGAGATTGAAATGGAAACAGTGAAAGAATTACTTGTCATATTGGTCGGCTCCTCGCTGGTGAGCAATGTAGTCTTGAGCCAGTTTCTGGGGCTGTGTCCCTTCCTGGGGGTATCCAAGAAGACCAACACCGCGGCGGGCATGGGCGTAGCCGTGATCTTTGTCATCACTCTGGCCAGCGCAGTGGCAGGACTGATGTACCGCTTTATCCTGCAGCCCCTACATATCGAGTATTTGCAGACCATATGCTTTATTCTGGTGATTGCGGCTCTGGTGCAGTTTGTGGAAATGTTTCTGCGCAAAGCCATGCCGGCGCTGTATGAGGCGCTGGGGGTATATCTGCCTCTTATTACTACCAACTGCGCGGTGCTGGGAGTAGCCTTGACCAATGTGCAGAAGGAATACGGCATCCTTACGGGGATCGTCAACGGTTTTGCCACGGCGGTGGGATTTACCGTGGCTATCGTGATCCTGGCGGGTCTGCGTGAGAAGATGGAGCACAATGATATTCCGGAATCCTTCAAGGGCATGCCTGCAGTGCTGCTCACCGCAGGGCTGATGGCCATCGCCTTCTGTGGGTTCTCCGGATTGTTATAGGAGGTTAGGATATGATTACAGGAATCCTTATTGCGGCAGGCATCGTGGGGGCAATCGGAATCTTCATTGGGTTGTTTCTGGGTGTTGCCGGTATCAAATTCAAGGTGGAAGTGGATCCCAGGGAGGAAGCGGTGCTGGGTGTGCTGCCTGGTAATAACTGTGGCGGCTGCGGCTATGCGGGTTGTTCCGGCCTGGCGGCGGCTATAGCCAAGGGGGAGGCTCCGGTGAATGCCTGTCCTGTGGGAGGCGACAAGGTGGGGGCGCAGGTGGCCCGGATCATGGGGGTCGAGGCAGAGACCATGACGCCTATGGTGGCTTTTGTCCACTGTCAGGGGGATTGCGATAAGACCAGTCAGGATTATAAATACAGCGGCGTGGAGGACTGCCGGATGCTGCCCTTTGTGCCAAACGGCGGCCCCAAGTCCTGCAACAGCGGCTGTCTGGGGTATGGCACATGCGTGAAGGCTTGTCCCTTTGATGCCATCCATATCGTGAACGGAGTGGCCAAGGTGGATAAGCAGAAATGTAAAGCTTGCGGAAAATGTGTCGCCATATGTCCCAAGCACTTGATCTCCCTGATTCCTGCCGACGCCAGAGAGGTGGTGGCCTGCAGTTCGACGGACAAAGGGCCGGTGACTATGAAAGCATGTACCACAGGGTGCATCGGTTGTAGTCTCTGTGTCAAAGCCTGTCCTGCGGATGCGGTCAGAGTGGAGAATTTCCATGCCGTTATCGACCATGAGAAATGCGTGGCCTGCGGGGCCTGTATGGAGAAATGTCCCAAGAAGGCCATTATTATCAATGAGTAGCCTGCAGTGGCTGACTGTTTGGTGAATGGTAATTTTTTAAGCAATATTACAGTGAGCGGGAATTTGGCTTAAGCCAAATTCCAGTTATGCTGGGAAGAGGAATGTAAGATGAAACTGCCTGATGATAACAAAGATAAGTCAGGAATGACGCCTACGATTGTCTCTACCATTGTGGCGGTCAGCATGTTTGTGCTGGTCATCCTGTTGGTAGTGCTCTATATCAACCACAAGCAGAATCCTCCCAGGCGGCATACAAACGTGCAGCCTGGGCCGGTGGCGGGTACGGTGGCGGAAAGCTACCCGGATACCGCCGATCTGATCGGCGACAGCACCCTGACCCCGGATGACCTTGACTTTTGGGATGTGTACCCTGTGGAGACTCCGGAGCCGGAGGCGGCGCAGGAAACGCCAAAGCCTCAGGAAAATGATCCCGCCACAGACGGCAAGCATACGCTGGTGGTGGATAGGGATGGGAGAGAAGAGTGGGTGCTGATCAGTCCCTACCTGCCCAAACATGAATATGATTTTACGCAGCTGGTCTGTCAGTCGGATCTGATGAAATATTATGAGGACGGCAGACAGGTGTCTTTCGTGGGGGTGGATATCTCCAAGGCGGAGGGGTATGTGGACTACAATAAGCTGAAAAAGGCGGGCGTGGACTTTGTGATGCTGCGGGTGGGCGCCCGAGGTTACAGCAGCGGCCAGCTGGTGATAGACGAATACTTTTCCGACAACATTAAGAGGGCCTCAGATGCAAAGCTGGAGATCGGACTGTATTTTTTCTCTCAGGCCATAACCGAGGCGGAGGCCATCGAGGAGGCGCTGGTAGTAATACAGCAGCTGCAGGGCTACACGGTCAAGTATCCCATCGCTTTTGACATGGAGTATATAGACAATGACACCTGCCGGGTAGAGGCTCTGAGCAGGGCGGAAAAGACTACGATTGCCAAGGCATTTCTGGATACTATTCGGTTTGGCGGGTATGAGCCCATGCTTTATGGGGATAAGTACTGGCTGCTTAAGCAGGTTGACTTGTCCAAGCTTACGGGTTATGACATATGGCTGTCCCAGCAGGAGGATGTGCCGGACTATCCCTATCGCTTCAGCATGTGGCAGTATGACAGACAGGCATCCATAGACGGGATCTCCGGCAATGCCAACCTGAATATCAGTTTTATAGATTACTCGGAAAAATAGTGAACGATTTTTGAGGAAACGGACAGCGCAGAATAGATTTCCGCATAGGCGGTGGGAGAGATTCCCTCCACATAGTTGCGGAGAAAATTCTTGCGAAGTCCGTTTTTTTCCAGAATATCGGCGGCTTTGTTGTAGGCGATGGCCGCTTCTGTGACAGTATCATAAATCCCGACTTTGTAATAACCGTTCACATGGATGCGGACGCTGTAGCGACAGCTTCCCTTGTCCGTGACGGTGCGGACTCCGTGGTAGGTATTGCGTATAATCAGGTTTTCCCTGCGGAAATCCGTTTGGTCACCGTTTAAAAAATCGTAATCTACGCCTTGTACGGCATAGTTTTTGATGCCATAGCGGGAGGCGATATTGACCTGCATTCCATAATCCGCCACGAAATAGTGGCCGCCCCTGCGCATGATCTTGTGGGAGGCATAGTAGAAAAGGTCGTCGGTGTCAAATTTCAGCACATGGTTGGGCGACATATAGTAGTAAAAAAAGCGGGGGCGGATATAGATAGGGGTTCCCAGATAAATACCGTTGTCCCGGAAGTTCAGCAGTACAACCCATTTTTCAAAGCCCAGGACGGATGTGGGGCGATAGTCATCCAAGGTCAGAGGCGACTCCTCCGCAATCAGCCGGGAAGCAGTGCGGTAGGCCAGGTGCGCCAGCAGTGCGTCCGAATAACTGCCCAGGCTGATATGCCTGCGCCGGTAGGTGAGGGAGGAGCGATAGTAAACCTCCCCGTTTTTCTTTGTAGCCTGATATACTCCCCCCATATGAGCTGTGTCTGCCATTATGTCCCGCCTTTTCGTCTCTGCAAAAATCCTATTCAGCTGTCTGTAATATCTCGATCACTTTTTCGATGGCGGGGAACAGTTTATTGTCGTAGCGTTCCACCGCTTCCATAACCAGAATATCGGCATTTCGGATGCTCTCGACTACATCCTCCGGATAATCTGTGCTGTTGTCTGAGGTCTCTCTATATGTTATGACGCAGTGAGAAAAATCCTTTGCCAGATAGTCAATCATAAAGCATCGGAAGGAATCTCCGATCAGCACAAATTCCGTATTGTTCCCGCAGTCGGAACGGGCGGAGTAGATGCTCATGGGCTGGAGGTCGCCCTGGACTTCCGTGAGAGTGACCTCCGGTCTGTAATTGATGGCATAATCCTGCTCCGCAGGATATTGGGAGACATCCAGCCCCCCGAGAATCAGCAGATCGCTGGTGGTGGCGGCGCACCGGGACACCTCCAGATCCTGCAGGTTGCTGGTGGGCAGTCCCAGGGCCTCATACAGGGCCTGGGTGCCAATATAGGATCCGGCATGGTTCCAGTGAGTATCATATTGGTGATATATCTGCCAATTGCTTGCGGCCTGCTGCAATTCCTGTAAGGGATAAATGATAGGCACATCGGAATGCTCTTTTATATAATCCACGAATCGATCCGTGCGCCTGTAGTTGTCCTCGATCACATAGGAGGGCATATACTCCGCATATACCTGCTCCTTGTTGGGCAGGATTATGAATTGCAGCTGAATGCCCCTGTCATTGCACAGTTCCTGCAGCCGTACCATCAAATCCAGACGTTCTGCCATCTGTTCCTGCTCCAGGACGTTGGTGCCCCTGTAATAGGAGATACTGTCATCCCCGGCATAGAACAGCCAGTTTTCTCTCCCCAGCAGCACAATGTTACCCACGATCTGGGGGGCGAGGAAATCAGCGCTGTCCGGCCCGTAGATCAGCCGGGTGAGCCTTCCCTGCAGGTGGTCCCCATATACTCTCTCCAAAGCGCCGGAGAGTTTATGATGCCAGGAGATCAATGTGCTGCGGAAGGGGGCGTTGTCGTTATAGTATGCTTCCAGCTGCTGCGTGTAGTTCTCTATATGAAATTCCTCCGGAAACTCTACATTTGTTTTTTCCCCCAGGTCATAATCCAGCTTCTGGTAGGTCTGGGGACTGAAAATCCGGATTCCGTACCAGAGCAGGGGGGGCAAGAGCAGCATTCCCATAAATAGGCTGATTTTGATTATTTGTTCTGTTTTCTTCACACAAACTCCCGTCTGCCCGCTATAGCGGGCATTAAAATCAAGATGGCGAAAACTTCGCCCCAACTCCCGTCTGCCCGCTATAGCGGGCATTAAAATCAAGATGGCGAAAACTTCGCCCCAACTCCCGTCTGCCCGCTATAGCGGGCATTAAAATCAAGATGGCGAAAATTTCGCCCAACTCCCGTCTGCCCGCTACAGCGGGCATTAAAATATTGGTTTCCATCAAAATTGGAAATAGATAAAGGGATTGTAGGTCCCGGCGATCACCCATAATATACTGACAGCCAGGACGGCCATCTGGAGCGCGAAGGAGTCAAATATTTTTGTGGTCTTCTTGACGGCCCTCTGCAAAAATCCGGCTCCCAGAAGACCAAAGAAAAGCGCCAGCAGCACTTGCATGGACAGGTAGGAGAGTACGCTGTACTGGGAGGTTCCAAAGGAAAACAACTGGCCCAGGTAGCGTTTGGCCACCACCAGATTATCCGAGCGGAAGAATACCCACCCTGTCATAACAAAGAACATGGTGTAAGCCCAGTTCAAAATTTTCAGCGGATTTTTTTGCAGCAGCCGGCCCAGGAACAACCGCTCCGCAACCAGGAGGACGGCATACATCAGCCCCCATATGATAAAAGTGAAATTTGCTCCGTGCCAGATCCCGGTGAGCAGGAATACAAACAGCAGGTTTCGGCAGGTCTTGGCCTGGCCCTTTCGATTGCCGCCCAGGGGGATATACACATAATTTTTGAACCAGGAGGACAGAGAGATATGCCATCTGCGCCAGAACTCCTGGATGGACAGGGAGGTGTAGGGGTAGTCGAAGTTTTCCTTCCAGTGGAACCCCAGCATACTGCCCAGCCCGATGGCCATGTCGGAGTAGCCGGAGAAATCGTAATAGATCTGGAAGGTATAGGAAATCATACCCAGCCATGCCAGTGCCGCCCCCAGCTGATTGATTTCCAGCGCCCAGATCTGGTCGGCTACATTTCCCAGGGTGTTGGCAATCAGCACTTTTTTTCCCATTCCATAGCAGAAGCGTTTTACCCCGTACAGAAAGCCTTCCATGGATTCTTTTCGATGCTGCAACTCCTTGGCAATATCGCTGTACTGCACAATAGGTCCGGCGATCAGCTGGGGAAACAGAGAGATATACAGGGCAAAATCCAGTATATTGGTCTGAGGGGGAACCGTGTCCCTGTAGACATCCACCACATAGGACATTGCCTGGAAGGTGAAGAAGGAGATGCCGATGGGCAGTACGATCTTTGCAATCTGCAGCGCCCCTGTTCCCTGCAGGGAGAAAAATTCCGACAAGAAACTTCTTTGCAGCATATTTCCGCGAAAGGCCATAACCGTCTCGATCATGGCTACCAGCATATTGAAATATTTAAAGAAAAACAGGATCAGCAGGTTTAAAATGACAGTGATCGCCAATATGGCTTTTCTGCTTTTGCCTTTTTGCCTGGACAGCAGGTACGCGCCTGAGAAATCCAGGAGAATGACTCCCAGCATAATCAAAATATAGGAGATGCCGCCCCAGGCGTAAAAGAACAGACTGCAGGCCAGGAGGAAGAGATTCTTATACCGTATCCTTCGCTTTTCGCTGAAGAACGGAAGCCATGTCAAAAGGGCGTTGCCGGTTATCACAAAGGGCAAAAACACCCAGAGAAAAATCATGGAACTAAACAGCATGTAATTACCTCCCATATAAAGTGCAAGCTTCGCAGAACCCCTGCAGTTACTCTATATATTTTGAACACAAATTTAAAATATTTTAGCATATTTTTTACTTCTTAGCAATATTTTTAGGACTTGCTGTATAAACTTATAATAGTGGAATTTAGACGTTTGCGGAACGCCTCTTTTCTGGAACAGGGAATGGGCAATATATACAAAATAAGGGCGACTTGCCACTGCATCGGAGCCCGTTTTTGTATATATTGACCAGCCACGTCACTTGCGGAGAACGTTTCGCAATCGCCTAATAGTGGAATTAAGTGAGAGGAGAGTCCTATGTATAAGAAAGCGTTGGGAGTGATTGTTCTGGTACATATGTTATTTTTGGCAGGGTATGTCTGTATTGCAGTTATTGGCGACAGTATGCAGCTGGGTGAGCCGGTGGAATGCGCAGTCCTGGATCGGGCTCTGGTGTCGGACGAGAGCAGCAGCGCCATGGGAGTGGCCGACATGGCGGCGTCGGGGCAGCGGGTGGTTGATTACGGCACACTGGAGAAGCCTCTGGCTTATGAACTGGGGGAGGAGGATTATGATATATTGCTGCGGATTGTGGAGGCGGAGGCTGGAGGAGAGGACGAGGATGGTAAACTTCTGGTGGCTAATGTGGTGCTGAACCGGATGAACAGCGAAGCTTTTCCCAATACGGTGAAGGAGGTGGTAATGCAGCGAAACGGCAGGGTTACCCAGTTCTCGCCGGTGGCCTCCGGGCGTATATGGAAGGTGGAGGTCAGTGAGGAGACAATTGCCGCGGTACAGCGGGCCATAGAGGGGGAAGATATCTCCCAGGGCGCTTTGTACTTTGCTTCCAGAAGATACGCGTGCAGCGACAGTATGCGCTGGTTTGACCGCTGTCTGACCTTCCTGTTCAAACACGGACGCCATGAGTTCTTCTTTTAGTCATTGCATGGAAAGGGATTTTATGCTATAATCACTCCTATGTTGAGAAGCGAAGAATGCGGAACTCTTGATAGTCCAGCCAGGAAATGTCAACAGCTTTAATGGAAATTTTCGGCTGGACAGGTGAAGTCGCGAAGGCACACAGGAGTGTCTTTCATGAGATCTTTTATGAATGAAAGATACCTCTCCCATGTGTGTACCGAAGGGACTTCACCCTTATAGTGTCATCACGCAGCGATTTAAATTAGGAGGATTAAAGATGGAAGTGTTATATAAAAGTACCAGGAGCCGCCAGGAGCCGGTGAGTGCCTCCATGGCGATATTGAAGGGACTGACAGAGGACGGCGGTTTGTTTGTACCGGATCACATTCCTGCTCTGGACAAGAGTCTGAAAGAGTTGGCAGTCATGAGCTACCAGGAGATTGCATATGAGGTGATGAAGCTCTACTTGACGGACTTTTCGGAGGAGGAGTTGAAAAACTGTATTGCCAAGGCATATGACAAGAAATTTGACACGGAAGTTATCGCGCCTCTGGCGGAGGCGGAGGGCGCTTATTTTCTTGAACTGTTTCACGGTGCGACCATCGCATTCAAAGATATGGCATTATCCATCCTGCCCCATCTGCTGACCACCTCTGCGAAGAAGAACCATATTGCAAATGAGATAGTGATTTTGACAGCCACTTCCGGGGACACGGGTAAGGCGGCGTTGGCAGGCTTTGCAGGTGTGGAGGGAACCCGCATCGTGGTATTTTACCCCAAGAACGGCGTAAGTCCCATCCAGGAAAAACAGATGGTGACCCAGAGAGGGGAAAATACTTTTGTGGTGGGGATTCACGGGAATTTTGACGATGCCCAGACCGGTGTGAAAAAGATTTTCTCGGATAGGCAGCTGACCACGGAGATGGCGGGACAGGGCTTTCAGTTCTCCTCAGCCAACTCCATCAACATCGGGCGGCTGGTGCCTCAGATTGTGTATTATGTATATGCCTATGCCCGGCTATTGGCGGAGGGCAAGATAGAGGCGGGGCAGCGGATCAATGTGACGGTGCCCACAGGCAACTTCGGCAATATTCTGGCGGCATACTATGCCAAAAACATGGGGCTGCCCATCGACAGACTGATCTGCGCCTCCAATGAGAATAAGGTGCTGTATGACTTTTTCTGCACCGGCGTCTATGACCGCAACAGGGAGTTTATACTGACCAGTTCTCCCTCCATGGATATTCTGATCTCCAGCAATTTGGAGCGGCTGATCTACCGCATCGCGGGCGATGATCCGGAGGAAAATGCCCGGCTGATGACCGCCTTGGGCGGACAGGGCAGATATGAGATCACGGAAAAGATGCAGGAAAAACTCCAGGATTTCTATGGGGGCTATGCCGCCGAGGAGGAGACGGCGGCGACCATCCGTCGGATCTACGGGTCCTGTGGTTATGTGATTGACCCCCATACCGCGGTGGCGGCGACCGTCTACGGAAAATATGTGCAGGAGACAGGGGATCGTACCCCTACGATAATTGCTTCCACAGCCAGTCCCTTTAAGTTCACCAGAAGCGTTATGAATGCCATCGACCACAAGTATGATAGTATGACGGACTTTGAACTGGTGGATGAACTTTCCAGGATCGCCAATGTGGCGGTTCCTGCGGCGATTGAGGAGATCCGCAGCGCTCCGGTGCTGCATGACAATATCTGCGAAGTGTACGAGATGCCGGATACGGTAAAGCGTTTTTTAAAGTTACAATAATATTTTTTCTGGCTGCATATCACAGACATCGCGTAGGCACCGCATATGCGTTGCCTGTGATATTGCGTTAAGCAGTATATATAGTTAACGGCATAACAAATTTCTGTTTCCGGCCTTGCAAAATCCATATACGAGAGCTTTTGCGAGGCCGAAAACGAAATTTCTAATGTCGTAAACTATAAATGTGCGGGCAGGAATTTTCTGGAGGTGATATGCATGGCAGGCGAGACACAGGCAAGCCGGAATGCGGAAGGGTTCTTTTTCCTGAATGCAGAGGATGCGGGGATGGCCGCAAAAGAGAAAAAACAGATCGAATACCTGGAGACTCATCTGGATTATCGGCAGCCGGAACAGGTGTTGACCCTATATGAGAGGATGCTGCGGGAACGTGTATTTAAGACTCCGGTGGGTGTGATCTATTTAAAGCGTCTGCAGGAGTTCCTGCTGGAACAGCCGGAGGTTGATTCCGCCAGAATACCTATGATCCCGGTCTATACTCCCTGCAACTATGTGCCACAGAAGAGGGAGAGACCGGTGCGGAGCGCAGCCAGACCGCCGGAGGAGAGAAACGGCACGACCAGACTGAGGTTTTCTGTTGTTTTGAATGTGCTGCTGTTGGTGGCCGTGATTGCCATGTTCGTTATAGCCCTGAGCAGCAGCCATCCCAACATATTGAATTACCGTTCCGCCATTCTTAACGAGTACGCTTCCTGGCAGCAGGAACTGTCGGAGCGGGAGCAGATTATACGGGATAAAGAGAGGGACTTGAAAATTATTGAATAAGTGGTATATCAGGCGTTTTTTCACAGAAAATACATAAATATGTTCTAAAATAATCCATGATAACGGTTCCTATCCGGACGACACACCGTATCATATAGGGGCATAGATGCGGTCATATATGATTCTATAGTCTATGTGCCGGCAGGGGATACGCGGAACTTGAAATAGAAAGAGGTAGATCCTATGGAGAGACGAAAGATTCTGGTAGTGGATGACGAGAGCAGGATGCGAAAGCTGGTGCGGGATTTTCTGGTGAAAAATAACTACGATGTGCTGGAGGCGGAGGACGGCGAACAGGCGGTGGAGCTGTTCTTCAAGGAAAAGGGGATTGCTCTGATCGTGCTGGATGTAATGATGCCCCGGATGGACGGCTGGCAGGTGTGCAGGGAGATCAGGGCATATTCCAAGGTTCCTATCATCATGTTGACGGCCAGAGGAGACGAGCGGGACGAACTGCAGGGTTTCCGGCTGGGAGTGGATGAATACATTTCCAAGCCCTTTAGTCCCAAGATTCTGGTGGCACGGATCGAGGCCATTCTGAGGCGAACTCTGGCGGATGAGGAGGAATGCCGCCTGTCCTGCGGCGGCATTGCCATCGACAAGGCGGCTCATCAGGTACTGATAGACGGCCAGCCGGTGGACTTGAGTTACAAAGAGTTTGAACTGCTGACCTATTTTGTGGAAAATAAGGGAATTGCGCTCTCACGGGAGAAGATCCTGAACAATGTGTGGAATTATGATTATTTTGGAGATGCCAGAACCATCGACACCCATGTGAAGAAACTCCGCAGTAAGATGGGAGAAAAAGGGGAAATGATTAAGACCATCTGGGGTATGGGATACAAATTGGAGGCGGAGGAGTGATGCGGAGAATGATGAAATCCTCCCTGCGCAGACAACAGGCGGCGATCACTATAGGACTTTTGGTGGGGACCATCCTTGCCTGCTGGTTTATTAACAACACCTTTCTGGAAAGCTACTATGAGATGGAGAAGGCCGACGTGGTGGTGGAGGCGTATCAGCGGCTGAATGCCGCAGCAACATCGGGCAGTCTGGGCAGTGAGGATTTTATACAGGAGATGGGGCGTTTTGCTTTTGCCTCCAATATCAATGTGGAGGTTATTGATGCCAATTCCATAATCGTTTATGCGGCGACGACCAACAATAAGGAGGAACTTTCCAAGCGGCTGCAGCGATATATTATTGGCTATTCTGTTAACAGCACATTCGGAGAGGAACTTTCAGGGGGAGTGCCTGCTCCGAACACGGTTTTTAAGTATGTGGATCGCCGTACTATGACGGAATATATAGAGGTGTATGGCCCTTTGGACAATGCTTACTGGTTCATCGTCAGCACCACCATGGAGAGTATACAGGAGAGTGTGCGGATCGCCAACCGCTTTCTGGCATATATCGGTGTGGCGGCGGCTTTTATTGGCGGTATCCTGATGTGGATTTTGTCCAGGCGGGTGACGGAGCCGGTGCTGGAATTGGCCAAGATCTCCGAACGTATGACTCATTTGGATTTTGAGGCTAAATACCAGGGAAAGGAAAAAAATGAACTTGGCCTGTTGGGCAGCAATATCAACCAGTTGTCTGAGTCCCTGGAGAGGACCATATCGGAGTTAAAGACGGCAAACAACGAATTGCAGAAAGATATAGAGAAAAAGGAACAGATTGATGAGATGCGTAAGGAGTTTCTGGCCAATGTATCCCATGAACTGAAGACCCCCATAGCGCTGATTCAGGGTTATGCGGAGGGGCTTAGGGAAGGGATCAGCGACGATGCGGAGAGCCGTGATTTCTACTGTGAAGTTATTATGGACGAGGCGGGCAAGATGAATGCCATGGTGCAGAAGCTTCTGACGCTGAACCAACTGGAATTTGGCAATGACAAGGTCAGCATGGAGCGTTTTGACATAGTGGCAATGATTCGGAACTATCTGCAGTCTGCAGAGATTTTGGCCCGCCAGGACGGAATAGAGGTAGAGATGGGGCAGACAGAGCCGATCTATGTATGGGGGGATGAGTTCAAGATCGAGGAAGTTTTTATGAACTATTTCACCAATGCGGTCCACTACTGTCAGGGGGAAAAGCGGGTTCGCATTCATGTGGCTTTGGAGGATAGCAAAGCGAAGGTCAGCGTATATAACACCGGGGAACCCATTCCGGAGGAAAGCCTTGGCCATCTGTGGGAGAAATTTTACAAGGTGGATAAGGCCAGAACTCGGGAGTATGGCGGCAGCGGGGTAGGGCTGTCCATTGTTAAGGCGATCATGGAGTCCATGAATCAGGAGTATGGGGTGCGGAACTGCCCTGACGGCGTAGAGTTCTGGTTTACATTGGAAATGGCGTAGCAGAGGGTAAGTTTGGAAGTAAAACTTCCAAATACTGATTGGTGCAATATCGCAGGCGAAGCCAGCGATATGCATGTAGAGGTAAGTTTGGATGTTACACATCCCAATACGTATTTATGCAGTATCGCAGGATCGGCCTGCGATATGCAGGGAAGAGGGAGTATGAGAGAGCAGGAAGTGGGGCAGGAACTGGAGAGGGCACTTCTGGTAGGAGTGGATATCGGGGAGGAAGAGGACTTCGACCATTCCATGGAAGAACTGGGGAGTCTGGCCCAGGCTTGCGGGATGCAGGTGGTGGGAATCATCGTGCAGCGGCTGGATACGCCCAATAAAGCTTTTTATGTGGGAACAGGCAAAGTGGAGGAGATCAGGGAGTATAGAGGGCAGTGCGAGGCGGATGTCATTGTATTTGACAATGCATTGTCACCTTCCCAGATTCGGAATCTGCAGCAGGAACTGGATATGCCTATATTGGACAGAACCACGTTGATTTTAGATATTTTTGCCCTCCGGGCGCAGACCAGGGAGGCCAAGCTGCAGGTGGAGACCGCCAGACTCCAGTATCTGCTGCCCAGGCTGGTGGGGATGCATGAGGCGCTGAGCAGACAGGGCGGGGCCAGCGGCAGTATGAGCAACAAGGGTACTGGCGAGAAAAAGCTGGAACTGGACCGCCGCAAGATCGAGCATCGTATCAGCGAACTGCGCAAGGAGTTGGCAGAGGTGGAGCAGGGGCGGAATATCCGGAGGAAACGGCGTATGCACTCCCGGATTCCCCAGGTGGCTCTGGTGGGTTATACCAACGCCGGCAAATCCACTGTCATGAATCGGCTGGTGGAACGGTACGGACAGGCATCGGAAAAGACGGTACTGGAGAAGGATATGCTGTTTGCCACATTGGAGACCAGTGTGCGTACTATAGAGACAGGGGACAACAAGCCCTTTTTTCTGGTGGATACAGTGGGATTTATCCGCAAGCTGCCCCATGGTCTGATCAAGGCATTTCACTCCACATTGGAGGAAGTGCGTTATGCCGATCTGCTTGTTCAGGTGGTGGACGTGTCGGATCCGCAGTACAGGCAGCATATGGAAGTGACCAGGCAGACACTGAATGAGTTAGAAGCAGGTGACATTCCCATGGTGATCGTGTATAATAAGAGTGATCTGTGTGACCGGGAGCATCCCCGGCTGGTGGGTGACCATGTCTACATGGCCGCTGGGTCGGGCATCGGCATGGAGGAATTACTTTCCCTGATCAAGGAAAAACTCTATGCGGATTATGTGGACTGCAGGCTTATGTTTCCCTACGATCAGGGAGGAACGGCATCCTACTTTATGGAACATACCACCGTCTTAAAACAGGAATACCGGGAGGACGGCTTGTACCTGGAGGTGAGTTGCCATCGCCAGGACGTGGGAAAATATCAGCGGTATGTGATGGACATCAGCTGAAAACACGCTGGTATTGGAAAGGTATGAGGGAGAAATGGAACAACAGGGAATTTACGAACGGATCAAAGACAGGGTGGGACAACTGAAAGGAGAGTCAAAGGATCGCTTTTTTACAGAGTATCTTATGCAGCTCGACAGTAGCCTGATTCAAGAGAAACACCGTCTGGATATGATGGAGACACAATTGGACCAAAACTGTCAGATATACAGACAGCGTATGGCAGCCGCTGATAGGGCGGTCAAGAGTGAAACTTTGCGGGCGGTGCCGGCGGGGGATAAGCAGGAGATGAATCAGGCGGCGCCGGCGGGGGATACGCAGGAGGTGAATCAGGCGGTGCCGGCGGCGGATACGCAGGGAATGAATCAGATTCTCCCCCCGATAGATACACAGAACATTGCACAGGCTGTGGTTTCACCGGTTACCGCTGAAAGGGCAGTTCAGCCGGGGGTGAATCCGAGTCAGGATACATACAGTGGATCGAATGTTTCACGGCAGGCGGCATTTTCCCAGACGTATATGCATCCTCAGACACCCACACAGTCCCGGGCGGATTTCCAGACTAAGAAGAACCGAGAGTTTGCGATCGGTATCAATGTGTTTGGCACCATAGGCGTACTTTTCGTCCTGGCAGCGCTGATTCTGCTGGGGATCAATTATATGGGCAGCCTTGTCAAGGAACTGGGGCTCTATGTGCTGGGACTGCTGGTGTGGTGTGTGGCAGAATTTGTGGTAAAGAAGAAGAGCCAGATCCTATCTATGTTTTTTTCATCGCTGGGTATTGGCAGCCTGTATGTGACGACCATGGTGAACTTCCTTTATCTGCACAATTTCAGCGGACTGGTCACCATATTGATCACCACATTTATCACTGTGGTGGTAATGTTCGTGAGCCGGAAAAAAGATGCGGGTATCCTGCGGATCATCTGTATTGGCGCGTGTATGGTAAGTTTCCTGATGATGGACATCCGGCATATGATCAGTGATGTGGAACTGTTGATCTATATGGTGATGATCGTGGCAGTGCAGCTGCTGGGGATTTTCCTGCCGGTGAAAAAATGGGCTTATGGCATAGCTATCGGGCAGATGGCGGGTGCGGCAGTTTTTGCCTGGATATTTGCCATATTCGCCGTCCCGTCGGCACAGGTGATGGAACTGCGGTCGCTTTATGTGATCGGCTTTGTGGTGGTAAGCATACTTCTCATGGAGTTGACAGTATGGAGGATGCCGGCCGAAAACAGGGAGCAGATGCAGGGGATTTGCGTTACTTTTGGAATCGGTGCTTTTTTGTCGGTATTGGCTTATTATCAATGCTCAGACGGCCTGTTTTCCTGGCATCATGGAACATATGAGGATGTAGAGATATGGATTCGACTGGTGGTGGTGGCAGCGATAGCTGACATGGGTGTACTGTTTTTTTTCCTGACAAAGAACAAGGGTTATCTGCGCTGGATGCAGGGATATTTTGTGGCCGGATCGGCTCTGCTTCTGTTTGGCCATGGTGACAATGAGCGGTTGAGTGTTACGATCACGTTGACAATACTGATGATTCTGTATAAACTGTTGGCATACCGAAAAAAGCCCCTGTGGGTGGCGGACGCAATTATCACTACATGGACAGCGCTGACCGCTCTGGTATATTATGACAACTTGAATAGAAGTGTTTACGGATATGTGTTGCTGGGTGTCTTGCTATTGGGTATTCTATTGATGAACCATTGGCAGACCTACTATGAATTTCTACTGACAGGGACAGTAATACTATATATCGCTATGGCAGTGGACAATGAATTAATGCTGCCGTTGATGATTGCGGTAATGTGGTTGGCCACGCTCTTGTTCAACTGTGTCAAGAGATTTGCAGGCAAAGGAATCCAGGGCTATAATGTGACGATGCTGGTGATGGAAGTGTCCGGCTTTCTTGGGTTGGCTTTCTTCCAGAAATATGACAATGTGGTGATATACCTGATTTTGACGGTGCTGGGACTGGGGATTATTTTGTTCACTTTCCAGCCCGGGTTTCTGCATGGGGCAGAGGGATGGCGGGGACTGACGATAGCAGGTTTTTTGACTTATATGGTGCTTGTCACCAGGTTCGAGTACCGAATCACTTCCAGTATACTGATGATGGTGGTGGGCCTGCTTGGCATCATTTTCGGTTTTCACCAGACTGACAGGAAACTACGGATCTATGGACTGGTGTTGTGTATGATAACGTGCTTTAAGATTACTCTGTTTGATTTCCGGGTACAGTCCCTGCAGCGGATTATTCTGTTTTTGGCAGCCGGAGGCATGGCACTGGTTATTTCCGGGATTTATGCATTGATGGATAAAAAATACAGTAAAGAGAGCGATGATGTTCAAAGCAATAGCGCGGGCTCGGTCGGTGTTATTCAGGAAAAAGATAAGATGGAAATGTAGGGAAGGGAGCAATGAAGATGAAAAAAAAGATAGTGGCGGCATTGTTGACGGGGATGGCTCTTATGATGGCCGGATGCGGGAATGCAATTCCCGATATGACGGATGAACAGCTTCAGGCGGTGGGAGAATATACGGCGATGCTGCTCCTATCCCACGATGTAAACTACAGGAGCAGGCTGGTGGATATAGAAACCCTGATCACAGAGGAGGCCGGGTCGTTCGAACAGGAGACACCTCAGGAGACGCCAGCGCCGGAGGAAACACCGGCACCGGGAAATGTGGGGATGGACCCTACCCAGGACACGCCGGTAATAGACCTGACGGGGGAACAGGGTAATGAAGAGCAGAGTGTGGTGAGCCTGGAGGAGGCACTGGGCTTATCAGGACAGTTGACCTTATCTTACACAGGACATGAGATCACGGACAGTTATCCTCAGGACGAATCTGCAGAAGAGTATTTTACGGTGGATGCCGAGGACGGGAACCAGCTGCTGGTGCTGCACTTTACATTGCAGAATCAGGGGGAAGGTACGGAGATGGCGAATACCAGAGAGCAAAAACTGATGGTTAGAGTTTCTGTTAACGGGATTACTTCCGTCAGCCTGACAACCTTGCTTGAAAACGATTTAATGCTTTATCAGGAAGGACTAAATCCGGGCGAGACCAGGGAAGTGGTTTTACTGGCGGAGTTTGAGGCTCAGAGTCTGCGAGATGTGGCTTCTGTCGAATTAAATGTCAAAAATGATGATAAAAATGCAACAATTCAACTTGAATAGGTGAGTTGGCAGTATACACTATGGCGTTTTACTTAGGTAAAGCGCCGGAAGGGCCCGAATTTACGGTGTTTTTGCATGATAAATAAATTGTTTTAAAAATTCGAAAAAATATTTGTTTTTCTTGTTGACAATCCGAAAAAGTAGTGCTATACTCATAAACGTCGCTGAGGGAGACACAATTCGACAGCGAATTCTTCAGAGCGACAGTTTGGAGCGATAACTCGGAGCGACAGTTCCGAACAATGGCTCGGAGCGGCAGCTCGGAGCGGCAGTTCCAAGGGTCCTTGACAAATAAACAGCAATGCAACCCTGAAAATTCTTAAAAGCA
>CAJUCT010000015.1 GCA_910585015.1 uncultured Acetatifactor sp. | reverse complement strand
TTTGTATATATTGCCCATCCACTGTTCCCGGAAAGGGAGTTTCGCAATTGCCTATGAAGAATATTCAGTCTTTTGCTATATAAGCCCTGGCTTTCATAGCACGGATGTCCATTCGGCCGCTTTCTGCCGAGAATATGGTTCTGCCTTAAAGATAATTCAGCAGACTAACCTGCGCCACTTTTCCCGTGGCCATCAAGGACGCTTCGTATGTCAGCTTGGCACTGCTCAGATTGATGATAACCTCCGCAATATCGATATCCTCGTTCTCACTCTTCAATGTTTCAAAAGTGGTCTTCTGGGACTGCATACGGTTCTCAATTAACTCCAGCTTCCTGCTGCGGGTACCCACATTGGTGAGACTTACATTGGTATCGTCCAGATAACCCTGCATTAGGCTAATGCCATGCTCAAACATTTTCTGGGCCTTACCTTTTTTCAGTTCCAGCACCTTATTTGCCACATCCAGTTTCTTCTGGATGGCATCCGCGTCGGCGCCGCTGGACTTCTCCAGCAGACTAGTCAGATCTGCCACAATCTTCTCCGTGTCAAGCACGTCCTGCATAGCATTCACCAGATCCTCCACATCCCTGCCGATGCCGTGCTTGAAGCACTCGTCCGCAGTAGAGTTGATTCGGATTGTTTGATTGAAACCCACATCATATTCAATGTCCTGACGCTCCACATTGGATGTCTTATAACTTTCGTTGTAGATGATCTCTTTATCTGCGTCACCCGGATCGGACGTACAGTAAAAATAGTGTTCGGGACGCAAATCCCCTTTGATCCAATTGGATTTCTCGTAGGTAATTCGAATCTCTCCCTCATTGGTATCGGCGGTAGTCACATTGTCCTTGGTTTCCATCAATTTGTTGTAGGCACTATCGGACAACAACAGTTCGCCTGTCTCCGGCACGAAGACCGCTCCGTTCGTAGCCGCCACCGCCTGGTAGGGGGACTCATAGTCATGTTTAAGCGTGATGTCAATAGTCTTGGTCAGATAGGTGCCATCCCCCTGCCGCTCCTGGTAACTCAAAACAGGTAATGTATCGTCACAGCTGTCGTAAGCCAGTTGAAACCGATGGATGTCAACCTGCTGTATATCCTCTTTGTTCACATTGATGTTCTGATAATTGTTGGAAGTCATATCCATCACATCGCTGCCGTCAGCGCCCTTGGTGGTGATAATCGTCACCTGGTCTATGGCATTCTTATCCAGCTGCTCCATGATGCTGTACTTCTTCTCCGTGGCCTCCATAAAACTCAGGGAAGTATCCGTGCGGTAACCAGTAAAAACATAGCGGCCTGCGTAGTCCGCGTCGCCGGTACTGTACACCTCGTCCGCCAGGGCCTTGAGCTGTTCTATGATAACCTGCCTGTCGGAGGACTTCAAGTCACCATTGGAACCCTTGGTACACTGGGTCTGCATGGCAGTCACCACCTCCGCCAGGTTTTTCAGCGCCTCCTCCGTCACGTTCAGCCAACTCTCCGCATCGGGAATATTCCTGCTGTAGTACTGGGTCACCTCTGTCACGTTGCTCCGCAGCCGCAACGCTCGGATCGCTACCACCGGGTCATCGGATGGACGGTTGATCTTCTTCTCCGTGGACATCTGGGTACTGAGCCGATCCTGCAATATTTTGTTGGTATTGATATTCGCCAGATTATTGTTCTGCATGATCTTGTTTGTTATTCTCATAATCTTACCTCTTTCCTGCATACCGGAGCCAGCCCCGGCTGCGCCCGTATTCTCCCTTTCTTACTTCCACATATTCCCCGCCGCGGCCGACAGGGGGGGATTACCCTGCAGTCCCGCTCTATACGCCGGTCTGCAGGATCAACCTGTCATAAACCTCCGTCAGCACCTGAATCATCTTGGAGGACAATCCGTATGCATGCTGGTATTTTACCAGATTCGTGGCCTCTTCGTCCTCGTCCACACCGGAGATGGACATGCGCTGGGTGTTGATAATATCGCTGATATCACTGAAATTCTTCTGGAACGTCTCGGCCCGGTTGGCATTCAAAGCCACATCTCCCAGAATACACTGCAGAAACTCTGAGGCCGTGCCTCCTCTGAAGCTCATCTTTTCCTTATCGGTCGCAATGGTTTTCAGGTCATCCAGCAGCGCATCCTGCTCCACGCCGTCTCCCTTAACATAGCGGTGTGACAGCAAAGCCGGATCATTCTCCACAGCCGTAGACACATTGAAATTCATGGCAGTCAGGCGGTAGTAGCTGTCATCATGGTCAGACACCGTGAGAGAGGCGGCCTCCTTGGCCAATTTCGCAGCCTCCTTTTCGGCTGCCGCCAGAGACATACCGGCCCCCGTCAGCCGGGCCAGTTCCTCATTATATTTGTCGTCATATTTTTTCTTGTAATCCGCATAGCTGAGAGTTTCGTAAAAGGTGTCATACCGATACTCATCCACAAAATTGAACTGGCCGTCCGTGGCAGGCATATCCCCGGTCAGCAGGTTGCTGCCAAAATTGTCATATGAATTATATCCGCTCTTCAAAGTATCATTAAACTTCTGGGCAAAGGTACGGATCCAGGTGTTCATCTGGTTCATATAGTAGGGTATACCCTGATACTTCAGTCCTGTTCCCACGCTGGCTGTCTTGCCCACGCGGTCATTGGTCAGGCGCTGGGGATTTCTCTCGCTGTCAGACAGGGTAAAAGTGTAGCTGCAGACCTTGTTCCCGTTGTCATCATAACTGAACTGACAGGACCAGGAATCGTAATAATAATCTCTGTTGCCGAGAGTGATTATGCCTCCCTGATCAGACAGATTGGAAAAATTAAGATCCTGCAGATATCCCTGCGTCACACTGATGGTTACTGTATCATGATATTTTCCGTCCGCGCTGTCCTTGGCTTCTATGCTTCCGATTTCTTCTATCTTACCGTTGAAATATTCACCGTTATTTCCGTCCCGCATCTGCACCAGCCCCTGCAGGTTTCCCCCCATGGCTGTATTGTACAGATTGAACTTCTGGCCGCCTTCCCAGTAGACATCGTACAAGCCGTCAATATCCGATTGGTTGACTTTCTCATAGCTGGCCCTGGCCCTGCACTCCAGTCCATTGTACTCGGTGCCGTCCACCAGAGTCTGCCCTCCGGCTATCTTTACAATAAAGCGATTGGCCCCTGTCTCCCGATCCGGCTGGTTCGTATCCACAATGGGGATCTCCCGCACCTCCACATCCACAATCAAAGAGAGCTGGTCTATCAGCAGGCTTCTGCGATCCCGCAGTTCATTGGCCTTAGTGCCGGAAAGTTCCACCACATTGATCTGCTTGTTCAAAGTAGCAAGTTCCCCTGCCAGTGAGTTGATCTCATCCACCTTGGTCTTGATCTCCTGATTAATATCAGCCTGCATCTTCTGCATGTTCCCGGCCAGGCCGTTGAAATACTCTGTCAGCTGGCCCACTGTTCCGATGAACTGCTTCTTGGCGTTGGTACTGCTGGGGTCCTTCTTCCACTCCTGTATGCCGCCCACCATCATCTTGTCAAAGATGGTTTTAAACCCGGTGCTCTTCCCGTCATCATCATAATAGGCTTCTATCTGCTTCATGTAGTACTGCTTGATATCATATTCACCCGCGTTGGCATTGTTGTTCCAGTATTTTGTGTCATAGAATTCATCCCTGACCCGCTCGATGGCCAGCGTATCAACTCCCGCGCCGGCACAGCCGTAAGTCTGGAACACCCGTATCGCCCTGCTGGCCTGCTGTACTACCCGCTGGCGGCTGTAGCCGTCAGTCTGTACATTTGCAATGTTGTTGGCTGTGGTATTCAGAGCCGCATTGCTGGCTAACAATCCCTTATATGCTATATTTAACCCAAAAAATTGTGAAGGCATCCTGATTCCTCGTCTTTCTATATTTAAGTTCCATAACATCCTCTCGGCAGCTTATTTGGCAGGGAAACTGCTGTCCTTAATACGGCCAGCAGTTTCTCTGGGCGCTGACAGGATGTTACTGTTTTAAGTTCCGTGTATAATCTTATCTGCCCAGCGTAGTGATGATATGTTCCAGCATCTCACTGATGGCGTTGATATACCGGCTGGATGCGTTGTAGGCATTCTGGAACTTAATCATGTTGGACAACTCCTCGTCGGAGGACACTCCTACTACCTGCTCCCGGGCATTGCTGGTAGTCTCCACTGTGTTCTGCTGGTTTGTCATAACGTTGCGGAACGCATAGCCGCTGTTGGCCACCTGTGCCACTAAATCGTCGTAATACTCCAGGAAGGTACAAGGTTTGTTCAGGTTGGGGTTCAGCGTATAAATTTTTTCCGTGAAAGCTCCGCTGAGGGCTTCCGCCGTGGCTCTGTCCTCCTCGCCGTTCTTCATAAATCCCAATATAGAAGGAGACTCCTTCAGTTCCCGGTCAATCTGCATATTCTTCAGGCTGTAAATCGTCTCGGGGCGCATCGGATCATTCTTATCAGGATCCGGATCGCCCAGATGCTCCTCCTGATATACCCAGTATACCTCGCCGTCCGTGTCGGTTATCTTCTCATACCCCGGCGTGGTAATCTTGGAGAACAGCTGAATCGGACTGCCGTCCTCATGCCGCATATAGCCGCCCGGCTCGTCCTTGCATCCAAGCACCACCGTACCGTCCGCCAGTGTTATCTCCTTCACCCCCGCAGCCTCCGCCAAGATGCCGTTGAGCTTGGTGGCCACATTGTGGATCAGCTGGTCAAACTCCGCCTGCATGTTCATGATGACAGACTGGGATATATCGTCATAGTTGTTCTCGATGTCGGTGTAATCCGCCCGGTGATCCCCTCTCGCATACATCATGGCCTTCAGGCCGCCGATATCTGTGTCCAAATCCGTGGAGATTTTCAGACTTAGGTCAAACACCTCGGCGCCCCGGATATCATAATCCCTGGTGCCGTCCTCCCTCTCCGTGAATTTTGCATTCAAGGGCCAGAACGGTGTATAGAAGCCTGTGGTCTGATCCGTGTACAGTGCAATCTCATAGCACATGGTGCCCTTCACAAAATCCACGCCCTCAATCTGCACACTCACATCCCCATACATATTCTCCGAGAAGTTGATATCGGCCAACTCCGCCAGTTCATCCAGAATCTGGTTACGCGTATCTCTCAGATCGTTGGCCTTCTCTATGCCGCCCAACTCAATGTTGCGGATCTGCTCGTTCAGCTTCAGGATCTGGTTGCCGTAGTTATTGATTTTGATCACATTCTGCCGGATCTTCTCGTTCATGTTGTCCTGATAGGCACACAGACTGTCGTAGATATGGACAGAACGCTCTAGAAACTCTTCCGCGCGCTGTACAAACAATCCCTGGCACACGGAACTGGACGGAGTCTTCACCAGTTCCTGCACGGAAGTCCACAGATTGCTCATGGTGGTCTGGAAAGCCTCCTGGTTCAGTTCTCCCAGCAGGCTCTCCATCTCCTCCATAGTCTCCGTAGACACCTGGTAAAACATACTTCTGCCAGACTCCTTGCGGAATGCCCTATCTAAGAAATAGTCTCTCACCTGTTTTACATTGGAATAAAAAGTTCCCAGACCCGTCTGTTGATTGGACACAGAGTGCGGGTTGGTTGACAGGGTTACATAGGGCCTGTTCGCCTGCTGAACCTGCTGGCGGGTATAGCCTTTTGTATCCGCATTAGATAGATTATGCGCTGTAGTATTCAGTGCATTTTGACTGGTCTGTAGTCCGGATGCTCCTACATATAAACTGCTCATTAATGACATATGACATCACCTCTGTCTTAACTATTGTTTCGCATCGAATCCATGGTTTACGACTCCCATAGTTCCGCCTGCGTTGTATGCTTCCCGATTATAATTTGCCGTCTGAGGCGCAGTCCTCATAGACTGCAGGAGATTCATGTCGAACTCCACAAGTTCCAGGCTGTGCTGTATCAACTCCCTGTTCTGCTCATTGACAGCCTGTACCTGGTTCACTGCATCCCGCAACGCGTCGCAGGCATCCTCCAGCTGCTTCTGCTCCGCCGGGCGGGCCGACAGCATCTGTACCAGATCCCTCAACTTCATCGTTTTAACATCCTTGTTAAGCACATCAGCAATGTCGGCAGTGATCTCCGTTCTCTTTTTTTCGAGATGGGCGATCCTGCCTACCCATTCCTGCTCTTCATCCGTGATTTTCTCTAAATTATTTAGATCGCCCGCAACGATGATAGGCGTCTTTCGGCCGGATAATTCCAGCAACCCGTTGTACTCTACGCATTCCTGCTGTAGCACTGCAATCAGGTTCTCCATCAAACTCGCCACTGGTAATTACCTCATTTCCATGTACTTCTCCATCAGTTTCTCAGCAAAACTCTCATTGCTGACCTCATAGGTTCCGTCCTGTATTCTCGCCTTGATTGGAGCCGTAAACTCCTCTCGAATATCAGGGGCAGAAGCAACCGCCGCCTTGGCGATCTGAATATCCCTACCAAAACTGCTGATCTGCAATCTGTCCGTCTTGGATGCCGACGGGGACTTCTGGGTCTTGCCTGTGCTCTTTGCCTGATATAACTGCTGTACCTGGTTGTAAGCTTCTATTCTCATACGCGACTCCTCCTTTCCTGAATGTTCCTTCATTCCTTGATATTAAATTTATCGGACAAAAGGGAAAATACTTTAGAGGCATTTATAAAATATGCGCTGTGGGTTCGCATACAACGCTCCCACAGCGCCTTGTCAGTTACTGTCAGAAAACAGTTCCAATAATTTTTTAGATGCCTCAAAGCATTGCAGCAGCTTCGGCGCAAAGACGCCGCACTCGCCGCTCATGATCTTCCGAAACGCAGTCTCCTTGTCAACGGGCTTCTTGAAAATACGCTCCGACACCAGTTCGTCATACACATCCACAATGGACACGATCTGAGCCGACAGAGGAATTTCATCGCCCTCCAGTCCGTCGGGATACCCCTTGCCGTCATAGCGCTCATGATGCCAGCGGCAGATCTCGCTGGATACGCGGAACTGCTCCTCATCCTGTACCTCCCGCAGCAGCTGCATGATCTCCTCTCCCTTGGTGGTATGGCTCTTTAAAATCTGCTTCTCGTCCTCCGTGAGCTTCGCAGGGTTCAACAGAACTGCGTCGGGCACGGCGATCTTGCCCAGGTCATGGATCACGGAGCCCCTGACAATCCGGTTGATCTCATCCTCATTCAGGCCGCAGTCAGGAAACTCGTTTCGATAGGCCACTGCCAGTATCCGGGCAAATCCCTTGATGCGCTTTACATGCTGATCCGACTCTGATATACGGTACTCCATCACGGCGCCGATGGCGTCCAGCAGACTGTCATAGAAGCCATCCAGTTTCTTTTGGCTCTCCTCCACCTGCTTCTCCTTCTGTGCCAGTTCCTCCTGCAGCCGCTTCAGTTCCGCAGCATTCTCCAAACGGCTCAGAATCTGCTTCCGGATCATGGCCAGCCCATAGGGCTTGCAGATCACCGCCACCGCCCCCAGGCTGTAAACCTTGCTGTCAATCTCCGGATCGGACTCCACCGTGGTGATAAACACCTGAATCTGCTCCATCATCCCCTTAGACTGCATTACCTGCAATATCTGATAGGCGCTGACCAGCGGAATATTCCAGTCCAGCAGCAATGCCGCCAACTCGTTCCTTCTCCTCTGTATCTCCGCCAGCACCTGCTTTCCGTCCTCCACCTCTATAATGTCATAGGAATCTTCAAGGGGCTCGCTCAGCAATTTTCGGTTCTCCCCGTCATCGCCCGCGACCAATATAATATTTCTCTCTGCCATTGTTACCTCTTTCCCGCATATCGCAGATTAATCTGTGATATAGCATAAATGCAATTCTGTCTCATGGTTTTTTCTTTCCCAGTAAAACCTCTTCCGTCAATGTCATCCCCGGCGAAGCCTCCGTAATCTTCCTTGTCACGCCGTTGATTGTGATTGAGGTTCCGGGCCGCAGTTCCTTCAGTGCCTTTACGTCCGCCTGCATGGCATTCTTCTTCACCGTCTTCAGCTGCTCCATTCTCTGCTCCAGCATTGTCCATTCATTCTGCTTGATTGCGGCTGCCTGCAGAATCTTATGATAGATCCGCTGATCGGCCACAGCGCCTTCCCCTATCAGCTTCTCCAGTTTCTCCTTGCCTTCCTCCAGCTTCTCCTGCTCCGAACTCACTTTCTTCTGCTGTTCCTTAATATCCTGCAGCTGCTCTGTCAATTCGTACAGATTGGCCACGGTAACTGCCGTACTGGTGCTGCCATAGTTGCCGATGATCCCGGCCTCCACGCCTGCGCTGGCCGTCATTTCACCACCCATGATCCGGCTTTTTCCGCCTTTTGCCACCACTTTTCCCTCCGAATGTACGATACAGTCAAGAAAATAGTTGCCCTCAATGTCACTGCCGGCAATGAGTCTTGCCCGCTCGAAAAACTTGCCCATGATCCGGCTGCCTGCCTGTATGACGCCCTGATCCGCCGCATTGACCCCGCCCCGCAGGATCACATTGTGCCCCGCCTCGATGGTGCCGCCGCTGACAAAACCATCCACAATCACATCACCGGTGGCGCGGATCAAGGCTTTGCCGCTGACGGCTCCGCTGACATGCACTGTGCCGTCATAGATCACGCTTCCGCTGTAGCTGTTCACATCCCCGTTCACCAGATAGGTCTGCATCACATTCAGCTTACACCTATCCGCATCATAGGTCACATAGCCCTTGATGGCCGCCGTGTATATGCGCCGCTCATTGTCCGCCATAATCCCGCTGCCCGTCAGGGGCGGCAGATCACGGCCTTTTTCGCCGTCGATAGTAATACCCGTCACCGTCATGCCGGGTTTTCCCCTGCCCGCGGGCCGGTATTGGGCCAGCTTCTGCCCCGGCTGGGCGGTGTCCGCCACGACCACATGGCTATAATCCACACTGCCGTCCGCCAGAAGTTCGGGAGCATCCGGCAATTCCCTGTCAAAGAACAACTCATAATAGCCGTCTTTGCCCGGCATTGCGGGGATCCCCTGGGCAATCAGGATCTCCTTGCCCCTTATTTCCTCTATGGTGGCCTCGCGCAGCCCCTCCGCCTGGATGCCGTGACGCACCTCATATTTTTTGAGAAGACGCCGCAGTTCCGCAACGCTGTAAGTCCGGTTGTCATTTTTAGGCAGCATAATCCATGCCGTCATCAGGTCTGCGCTGAAGTGGAGCCGGATGTGCGTAAACTCATCCGTCACATACCGCTCCTGATCCGCCCCGCCGCTTCTGTATTTTTCCTCCATCAGGGCATGGCGCTTTTTGTACATATCCGACACGGTGTAAATCAACCGGGCATAGCCCGACACATCCAATCCATACTCCAGCCCCAGCCGGATCTGATGCATCTGCTCCGCATTGTACAGGGGATTCATATACCACTTTACATCCACTTCCGACATCATCCCCAGACGAATCTCCTTCATCTGCATCCAGTTGTAACAGCTTTGGGCGTAGAGCTGTACCGGCAGTTTCTCCTTAAGGCCCAGTTCTACCTCTTGAAGTTGGGCGTCATACAGCCCCAGAGCCTCCAGTTCCGCCATGTCAACCGCCGGTTCCGGCTCCAACTCCGGAAGTTCTTCTTCCTCCTCCTCCCCCAGATCAACCATCTCGCCATTGGCCATCTCGATTAGGCCATTGGCCGCATGAAGCAGATCGTCAATCATAGATCTGCTTTCCTGAAAAAGCGCTCCAGTGCTCATACATTTCACTTCCTTATTAGAGTTCCGCTGTCCCCCTCCCAGCACCATTTCCGGCAGAGTAATTTCTGACCGCTCTGGCGCTCAGAAATTCTCTGGGCACTGGTCGGGTGACAGCTGTTTTGTAGAGTTCCGCTATTTTATAACCAGTTTCTCAATATCGCTTCCAGCTTATCCATATCCAACGGCTTGGCGATATGCTCGTTCATGCCCACATCCTTGGCCATCACCACATCCTCCGCAAACGCATTGGCGGTCATGGCGATAACCGGCAGCTTATCCGTGTAGGCTCTTCCCAGGGCACGTATTCCCTTGGCCGAGTCATAACCGTTCATGATCGGCATCTGAATATCCATAAATACCAGGTCATAGTAGCCGTCCTCGGAAGCCGCCACCATGTCCAGCGCAATCTTGCCGTTTTCGGCGGTCTCAATCTGCAGCCCCGTCATGCCCAGTATCTCCTGTGCAATCTCCCTGTTCAGTTCATTGTCCTCCACCAACAGTACCCGCTTGCCGGAGTAATCCATCTGCGCAATATCCGCCAGCACGTCCTTGGTATCCCCCTCCGTGTCGCCGTTCACAATCTCCTTGAATACCGAGATAAGCCTGGACTTGAACAGCGGCTTGGCGATAAAGGTATCCACTCCCGCCGTTCTTGCCTCCGCTTCGATCTCCGTCCAGTCATAGGAGGAAAATACAATGATGGGAATATCGCTCCCCACGCTCTGGCGTATGGCGCGGGTGGTCGCCACGCCGTCCATACCGGGCATCATCCAGTCCACAATCACCGCAAAGAAGTCGTCCTGGGCCTGGTGCCGCTCCACCACCCGGGCCACCGCCTCCGCGCCGGAGGTCACCCATTCGCTGTCCATGCCAATATCCCGCAGAATATCGGCCGTACTCTTGCAGACATCCTCATCATCATCCACCACCAGCACCGGCAGCTTTTCCAGTTCCTCCGTGGAGGTCAAATCCTCGTCCTGGAGTTTTAAATAGATGGTGACCGTGAACTTGGAGCCCTCCCCAAGTTTGCTCTCCACCGTGATATCGCCGTTCATCATATTGACTATATTCTTGGTGATGGCCATGCCCAAGCCTGTGCCCTGAACCTTCAGCGCCTGCTCGTCGTCCGCCCGCTCGAAGGGATGGAATATCCGCTCCACAAACTCCTCGGACATGCCTATGCCGTTATCCTCGAAGACAAACTCGTAACAGCCAACCCTCTTTCTGTTGGTGGGCTTTTCAAAGATGGTAATGTCAATCTTGCCGCCGTCCGGCGTATACTTCACCGAATTGCCCACAATGTTCACAAATACCTGCTGAATACGGAGACTGTCGCCAAATACATTCTCATGGGCAATATTGTTGATCTTTACGTTCAGTTCATGGTTGTGTTCCTTTGCAAGAGGCTTCACCATGGTGAGCAGATTTTCAATCAGCTGGGACAGGTTGAAGTCCTCCTCCGTCAGCGTGACCTTGCCGCTCTCAATACGGCTCATGTCCAGAACCTCGTTGATCAGGGACAAAAGGTGGCGGCTGGCAACCGTGATCTTGGAGAGGCAGTCCACCACCCTGTCACGGTCGTCAATATGGGTGCCCGCAATGGCTGTCATGCCGATGATGGCATTCATCGGGGTACGGATATCGTGACTCATCTTGGAGAGGAAATCAGACTTGGCGTAATTGGCCGCCTCCGCGCGCTCCGCGGCAAGGGCAAAAAGTTCCTTCTGCTTTTCCTCGTTTTTAATCATCTCGTCAATGCTGCGGATCGTCATGGTTACGGCCTGGGGCTTTCCGTTCTCCGTTTCGGAGGCCACCAGGGAGATCTGACACCACTCTTTCTCGCCGTTTTCCTTTTTCTGACAGTACTTCAGGTTGATATGATCTTTATCCGATAATTCACTGACAATATGCTCCAGTTCTAAAAATGCCCAGACTTCCTCTAGGGAGTCCCCCACAACATTTTCTTTTCCGAACCGCTGCGTCAACATAGTCTCATAGCTTTGAGGCGCATTATCCTCCCGGAAGGGATAGATCAGCCGGCAGCTTAAGTCCTGCAGATCCAGATAGTAGACAGCCTGGTATGTGAGAGCCGTGCTGGCCATGGCGCTCTGGGATATGCGGTTGGTCTTGGCGATGGACTCCCTCTCCTCTATCAGTCTCTGGGCCTGCAGCTCCTTTTTGTAATCCCGCGCACCTATGACCACCACTGCAGCCAGACCCAGCAAAATGATCATAATACTGATCCTGTTAAAGGTATCCATGCCCGCCAGCAGTTCCGCCTCCGGAATCGTAAGGATGGCGACCCAGCCGTTGTCCAGGGTATGGTAATACACGTTTCGCTCATGGTTATCCATGGCAATGATCCGCTCCAGGGCGCCGTCCCCCGCCTCCAGATCCATCCTGGTGTGAAGGTAATCCATAAAATCCTGGAACTCCTCATATGTATGCGCAAGGGGCGTTTTATAGAAGAACAATGTCCCGTTTTCGTCACATAGATAATAGCTGGACAAATTGGGCAGATCCATCTCTACATTGTTGGCCTCAAAACCGGAAAACTGGATGTCCATCGCCAGAAAGCTGTCGCTGCCGGAAATCCGCTGGGAGAGCGTGATCAGCGGCATGCTGCCGGCTTCATCCATATAAGCCGGGGACACATAAACTTCCCCGTCAATCCCCGCCATGTTCACATAGTACTCCTGCTGTTTGAGCACATAACTCTCCACATCCTCCACCGGGAGCCCATAGGAAATAGTCTTCGTACCGTTCAGGACCTTGCCGTAAACGGAAATATTCTCTTCTCCGAACATCTCCAGCAGACCGTTCATGATGATGTCAAGGCCTTCCTTCAGTTCCTCCGCCTCGGCCTCTTTGGCCTCATAAGACTCCACATACTCCGCGCACAGTTTCAGGAATGACTCAAAGGTAGCCAGATTTGATACCTCGGTAGCCGAGTAATTTGTGACAAGATTGCCGCCCAATTTCTCGGAGTTGCTCATAATGGCAGCGCGCATGAAAAATATACCTGTAATAATAATTATTGTGAACACCACCAGTATTATGATGTTAGTTCTCAGCTGCTTCAATATCTTACTTTTATTTATCTGTCCCATGGACGGTATTCTCCTTTAGGCAAAACTGCATTTGATTTTATCATAACACCATTCATGGCGATCGTCAAATCTATCTTGCATATTTTTGCATTCTCATAATTCCCATGGGTAACCAGCGAAATCGTTTTTCTCGTATGATTATGTCTGCCCCATCTGGGTCAGGTACATGCGCGCGTACTCCCCATTCAGCGCCATGAGCTGCCGGTGGGTCCCCTGCTCTGTGATCCGTCCGTCCCGAATCAGCAGGATCAGGTCGGAATCCCGTATGGTGGACAAGCGGTGGGCGATGAGGAAGGAAGTACGTCCCCGGGTAATGGCCAGCATGGCCCGGCGGATGTGCTGCTCCGTCACTGTATCCACGGAACTGGTGGCCTCGTCCAGAATCATGATGGGGGCGCTCTCCAGCACCGCCCTGGCTATGGTCAGCAGCTGCCGTTCTCCCTGGCTCAGTTCCGCGCCGCCCTGGTGCAGCACCGTCTCATAGCCCTGGGGGAGCCTGCATATAAAGCCGTCCGCGCCGGCCACCTTTGCCGCGGCCCGGATCTCCTCCAAGGGCACATCTTCGTGCCCATAGCTGATGTTTTCCCGGATGGAAGCGCCTAAAAGCGCCGTATCCTGCAGCACTACGCCAAAAGCCTGACGCAGTTCTCCCATCCGATATTCCCTCAGATCACAGCCGTCCAGAAGAATAGCCCCCTCCTGCACGTCATAGAAACGGGTCAGCAGATTGATCAGCGTGGTTTTTCCCGAACCCGTAGGACCCACCACCGCCACTCTGGTTCCCGCCGGGATCTCCAGGTTGATGTTCCGCAGAACCGGTTGGTCGGGCCGATAACCAAAAGTTACATTTCTAAAACTCACGGCTCCGCGCACCTGTGCCGCGCTTCTGGCCCCGGCCACGTCCTCCGGCTCACAGGTTTCATCCAAAATCTCTATGATCCGCTCCGCGCCGGCCACCGCCGTCTGGAAGTTGTTGTAGATATTGGCAATCTCCACGAAAGGCCGGGAAAATTGTCTGGAATACAGCAGAAAGCTGGAGATCTCGCCCACCGTCAGCCTTCCCTTCAGCGCCATCACGCCGCTGGCAATGGCAATCAGCACATAGGTCAGATTGTTGATCACATTCATCATGGGCATCAGGTAGCCGGAAGCGATCTGGGCCCTGGTGGCCACACGGCAGAAGGCATCGTTGTTCTCTATGAATTTTGCCACCATCTCCTTCTCCTGACCAAAAGCCTTGACCATGCTGATGCCGGAGACGCTTTCCTCCACCTGGCCGTTGAGTTTACCCAGAATGGCCTGCTGCTGCCTAAACAGCACTTTCGTTCTCTTGGTCACGGCGCGGGTCAGCAGAAAGATCAGCAGCACCGCGAAAAGCGCGATGACCGTGAGCAGGGGGCTCATACAGATCATGACGCAGAAAATGCCCGTGATGGTGAACCCATACATCATCAGCTGGGTCAGAGAGTCCGATATAGTGACGCTGATGTTGTCCACATCGTTGGTAAGGCGGCTCATCAGTTCGCCGTGCTGCCTGGTGTCAAAAAAGGACAGGGGAAGCTTTTCCATATGAGCAAACAGGCTGGTGCGGATATGCAGGATCATCCGCTGCCCAATGCCCGCCATCAGAAACTGCTGTAAAAACCGAATCAGCCAGTCGCCCAGGTACAGCGCCGCCAATGCCGCCAGCAACTGAAAGCCCGAGGCTTTTCCGTCAATACAGTTGACCACCTTGCCGATAAGGTAGGGAGAAAGAATGGCAGATCCGGAGGCCAGAGCAGACAACAGCAGAATAAATCCCAGCCCCTTTCGGTGACCTCTGGTCAACTGCCACAGCCGGTTCAGGGTTCCTTTCATGTCTTTGGGCTTCACGGCGGGAACACCTCTTGCACGGCCCAGCTGAGAGGGCGGTGTGGCCATATTCTTATCCATGGATACTACCTCCTTTCGTCCCCGGCTTCTTCTCCGCCGCCAGGTCCTCTCCGGCGGCTATCCCCTCCCGGCCTTCTCCGGTTCCCGTTCCCGGCACCCCCTCATCTCCGATCTGGGAGCGGTATATAGCCTTATAGGGTTCACAGGCCGCCATCAATTCCTCGTGAGAACCAAAGCCGCAGATCCTCCCGTCCTCCATACAGAGAATATGGTCCGCCTTCATCACCGTGGAAATCCGCTGGCTCACCAGCAGCACTGTCATGCCTGCGGACTCCCTGCGGATTCCCGCCAGCACCCGGGCCTCCGTGGTGGCATCCAGGGCGCTGGTGCAGTCGTCCAGGATCAGTATTTCGGGTTTTTTCAGCAGCGCCCTGGCGATGGACAGCCTCTGCTTCTGACCCCCGGAGAGGTTCACGCCTCCCTGGCCCAGCTGGGTGTCGTAGCCCTCCGGCAGCTTTGAAACAAACTCCTCCGCGCAGGCCGCCTCCGCCGCCCGGCGGATCTCCTCCATAGCGGCCCGCTTATCCCCCCAGCGAAGGTTCTCCTGTATGGTGCCGGTAAAAAGCAGCGCCTTCTGGGGCGCCACGGCAATCCTCTGCCGCAGCTGCGCCACAGGCATCCGGGTCACGTCCCGTCCTCCCACCATCACCTGGCCCCGGGTGGCGTCATAGAAACGGGGAACCAGATTCACCAGTGTAGATTTGCCTGAACCTGTGGGCCCGATGATACCGATGGTTTCTCCCGCTCTGGCTGTAAAGCTGGCCTCCTGCACCGCCGGACGGGCTGTGCCTGCGTAGGCGAAGGACACCTGGCGGAAGGTGATATCTCCCGCCAGGGACCGCTCCTTTGAGGATTCTCTCTCCCGGTCTGTTTCGTGAGAACTCTCTGCCCCAGACACCTCCGTTTCCCGCTGGGCGGGTACCTCGTCCAGGATCTCCTGCACCCTGGCGGAGGATGCCACGGCGCGGACGGCGGAGTTTAAGATATTGGACACCATGCCCAACGCAAACAGCACCTGCGTCATATAGTTGACGCAAGCCATCAGCCGGCCGATCTCCCCGGCCATCTCCCGGCCGGAGAGCCACAGCATCACCACGATGCCCGCGTTGACCGTCAGATTGATCAGAGGACCAAATACCGCCATGACCCGCATGGAGGAAATGCCCGCCTCCGCCAGTTGCCCGGATGCCTCTCCAAATTTCTCCTGCTCCTGCTGCTCCGCCCGAAAAGCCTTGACCACACGGACGGCGCTCAAAAATTCCCGGCTGATGCGGTTCAGCCCGTCCAGCTTTTTCTGCATCCTGTCAAACCGGGGATAACCCAGCTTCATGTTGCCGTAGATCAGCAGCCCGGCACAGACCAGAATCACCAGCATCAGGGGCAGCAGCCCGGGCATCTGAAAAATGATCAGCGCCACAGCGCCGATGCAGGTCACCGGAGCTTTCAGCATTATCCGCATGATACCGTTGATGAAATTCTGCATCTGGGTCACATCGTTGGTGATCCTGGTGATGATGGAAGCGGGCTGCAGCCGGTCAATATTTTCATAGGACAGAGTCTGCACTTTTTCATAGATGGCCAGTCGAATCTCCTTGCCGATGAGCTGGGAAGTCCTGCTGGCGTAGATATTGCGCACCACGGCGCCCACGGCGCCCGCGGCGGTGATCCCCAGCATGATCAGGCCGTACCGCAGGATCAACTCTGTCTCCTGTCCCTTGACCCCCCGATCCACAATATAGGACATGAACGTGGGCTGCAGCAAATCCGCAAAGGTCTCTATGGTGAGGAACACTACTGCGATTAGGAACATGCCAATATGTCTCTTTATGTAATGCAGCATCAATTTCATGAATCATTCTCCCTATGCCGTGCGAACAAAAGGAGATAGCCATATAAGGTATCTCCTTTCCATCAGTTTCTCATTGCATTCTATTGTCTGTCTTTCTGCTCCATTCCTATATTACCCACCGTATAGCGGCGTTGTCAACAACTATTTTTTGATAATAGCTTGTATATTCACCAATATTTACTGACGGCTGTGTGCTATGCACCACTTTGCCCATTGTCACATAGAATAGCATAAATGGGTTGCCGAAAGAAATAGGAATACCTCATGAATCAAATATTACATATCAAACTGCGAACCGTACTGGGTATTGCATGTCTGGTGATCTGCCTTTTGCCTTCCACCGGGAATATCGGGAAATCGGTGGCGGCACAGGACCGCCCCATAGCCTATCCCTTTACATCCGACTGGAACTCGCTGCCCCTGTCGGATGTGGCCCTGATCAACAGCTACCTGACACACATCCAGGATGCCTGCCGGGCCTACTATGCCGAGAGGGACGAGGAAATCCCTACCGTATCCTGGTATTATGTCTCCTTAAAAGAATTGAAAGCCGCTACCCAATCCACCAATCCCACCGTACATATCACCTTCACCTTCATGCCCTATGTGGGCGCCCACAATCCGGTGGGGGTGGACGAAGCGACCTTCGCCGCCTCCTATACAGGGCAGATCACCCTGGTGGAATATAGACGTGCAGAGGATGCGGCGGCTCCTTAGTGTGCGTACCGTCCGGTAAATTCCATAATCAGGCCGGTCAGACAGGTATCCTCGTACACACTGCCGGGATATACCTCCAGGATCTCAAACCTGGCCTCCAGCATTCCCCCGTTGAGTACCTTGATATCGTCCTTGGGCAGCTTGAAGTACTGTGGCTGCATCGTGTCCGCCAACTCCAGGTAGGCATAGGGGCGATAGATGAGACTTTCCCCGATGCCGGGACCCTCCGCTCCCTCCGCCCAGGCTCCCCGCCTGTCCTGAATCAGGATATTTTCGGCGGCATACCGGCCCTGCGCCGAGGCAAGCTCCGAGGAAGCCTCCGCTTCCTGTTCAAAGCCATATGCGCCGCACCAGCTGGAGCAGCCGGGGGCCTGCCAGTCTATATAGCCGAAATTGGGAGCATCCTCCGCCTCCTCCCAGGAACACCACAGTTCCTCATCACTGTCCTCATAATCCCCATAAAAGAAACTTCCAAGCTCCGGTTCCAGCACCAGCGGCTCACTGGGATAATTAACAATGGGGTCCCGTGACAGAATAATCTCCATACTGTCAAGCCCCTGCTCCCTGGCGTATTCGGCCGCCGTATTTTCCCTGTCCGCCCTGCGTCTCTTTTGCGGCATTGGTTTCCACTGCCTGCCCCGTTTCGGTGTTCCAGCCCCCTCCCATGCCACACCCGCCCCATAGCATACAGCCCGCCAGCGCTACGGCAAGCTTTGAGATGTATCTGTTCATTCTGCTATTCCCTCTGTCAGTCATTTCAGCACTCCTTCCGGCCACATCCTTATTCGTCCGGTTCGTCATGCAGGACGATCAGATCCGTGTAATGGTCCAGGACGGTCTGCTGAGCTGCGGCAGACAGATAGACCACCTCATATTCCGTCCCGCGCTGGCTCACTCTTTTGTCCAGAAAAAAACCCGCCCTGTCCCCGCTCTCCGTCACGAGTTTTTTCCACCGTCCCTCCTGCCAGACCTCCTGCACCCATCCCTGGGCCGCGGCAAACCGGAGGATTTCCGCCCCGGAGAGCTTCTGCACTGTCTGTAAGTCCGCAAGCTGATTGAGTTCCGCCGCAAGCTCCGTAGCCAGGCATACATCCGTGGGACGAAACTCCGCCGCCCGTATGGCTGTGATCATAAAGGGCTGCTTCTGAGTCTTGATGGTTTTTCTTCCTACGGAGCCTGGGGCAGCCGCTTTCATCTCCCCGAAATAGGTCTTCTCCCTCCTGCCCTGGGTAAATTCCCGGATGACCGCCAGAAAAGCCTCGCCGTAATTATCATACTTGCGCTCTCCCACTCCGGCTACCTGCAGCATCTCCCCCCGGTCAAAGGGCAGACATACACACATTTCAATCAGGGTTTTATCGCTGAAAACCATATAGGGCGGAATACTCCCCTCCCTGGCCAGTTCCATCCGCAGCCTCTTAAGCGCTTCGAAAAGTTCCAGGCCCCGGTGGTTCAGAACGTCGGACTTGCGGGCTTTTCTGGTCCTTTCCGCAATCCTTTGCTCCTCTCTGGCCCAGCGCAGAATCAGACTGTCGCTGCCGTCCAGCAGATCCTGGGCTTTGGCGCACACCTTTAAAATGGCATACTTGTCCTGTGTGGCGGACAGGTATTTTCTCTGCTCCAGTTCCCGGATAATCTGCTTGATTCTATCCTCGGATAGCTCCTGCAAAGCTCCGTAGGCGGGGCAGCGGTCCGCCCCCAGTTCCAGCAGCTTGGAGCGTTTGTCCCCGTGGAGCGTCCCCGCAACCACATTGATGCCAAAGCGCTGGCGCAGTTCCAGGATACAATTGATGACCTTCCTGGCCGCCTCCGTGCAGTCCTGCTCCTCATATTCCCCCTTGCAGGCGGAGCAGTTCTCACAGCGCTGCATACCGTACTCCCCGAAATACTCCAAAATATATTTCCGCAGGCAGTCGGTGGAGTAGGCGTAGTTTACCATGCTTTGCAGCCTTTGTCTGTCCCGCTCCCTGACCAGTTCATTCTCCTCCGGTCCCAGTTCCTCATTGGGAGGTTTATTATCCAGCAGATACTGGTTTACCATCACATCCTGGCCGGAGAAAAGCATGATACATTCCGACTCCGCGCCGTCCCGTCCGGCGCGGCCCGCCTCCTGGTAGTAGTTTTCCATGCTTTGGGGCATGTTGAAATGCAGCACATACCGGACGTTGGACTTGTCAATGCCCATGCCGAAGGCATTGGTGGCCACGATCACGGGCTTTCTGTCATAGATGAAATCCTCCTGGTTCTCACTGCGCTCCTGGGGTGTCAGCCCCGCATGGTACTTGGCCGCAGGGATGCCCCGGGCCAGCAATGCCTCCTGTACCTTCTCCACATTCTTGCGGGTGGCACAATAGATGATACCGCTGTCCCCGGCATGGCTCTCTATGTATTGCAGCACATAACTTAGTTTGCTTTTGGGAGTTTCCACGCCAAAATAGAGGTTCTGGCGGTCGAAGCCGCTGATCAGCAGCTGGGGATCCTCAAGACCCAGCACGGCGATGATGTCATCCTTCACCTGGCTGGTAGCCGTGGCTGTGAAGGCGCCGATCACGGGCCTGCTGTTCAGTCTCTTGATAAAAGAGACTATTTTCAGATAGCTCGGCCTGAAGTCCTGCCCCCACTGAGAGATACAGTGGGCCTCGTCCACGGCTACCATGCTGATCCGCGCCCTCTGGGCAAAACAGATGAAATCCCAGGTTTCCAGGCGCTCCGGTGCCACATAGATGATCTTGTATCTGCCCCCCATGGCATATTCCATGGCCTTCTGGATCTGTCCCTCCGTCAGGGAACTGTTGATATAGGCGGCATGGACCCCCGCCTGGTTCAGAGCCTGGACCTGGTCTTTCATCAGCGAGATCAGCGGGGATATCACCACAGTGATCCCCGGCAGCATCAGAGCCGGGACCTGGTAGCATATGGATTTTCCCGCCCCGGTGGGCATGATGCCCAGTACGTCCCGTCCCGCCAGGATGCTGTCGATCAGCATCTCCTGTCCCGGGCGGAAGCCGGTGTATCCGAAGTATGTCTTTAAAATTTCCTGTTTTTGCAATCTGCTCTTTCCTCCTAATTAAATCGCTGCGCGATGGCTCTGAAGGGTGAGGTACCTTCGCGACTTCACCTGCCCAAAACCATTATATCGCCGCGCGATGGCACTGAAGGGCGAAGTCCCTTCGGTTTCTCAGCCGGACTACTACAGCACTGAACTCTCCCTGCCGGCGGCAGGGCAGCCCTGCCTAAAATATCTCAGCGCCGTCAGTGCATCCTGGAGAAGTACTCCAGCAGAATGTCCTTGATATAGTTGTACCGTCTGGCGTAGGAGTTCTCCACCCGGATAATCTGCAGGTTGTGTTCCCGGCATATCCGGTTTTTCTTCTCATCCCTGCGGCGCACCGCCTCGTCCTCAAAGTGCTCCTTGCCGTCCAGTTCGATAGCCAGCATGGGCAATTCCTGCTCCCCCTGTTTTTCATAGACCACAAAATCGAACCTGCCGCTGTAGAATAGATCGTCGAAGGTGTCGTTGGTCCGGAACACCTGGGAGATAGGCACTTCCCTGTATACCGCGTACCGGCTCTGGCTGAGCCAGATATTGCCCAGGGCGTGGGTCAGATTCTGCAGAAACGCCTCCTCTGTGGCGGTGCTGAAGGGTTTGACGCCCAGGGCCCGGGAATTGGCCTTCTTGGGAGTCACGACGGACTGGCCGTTGCTGCGCACATACTGCACCAACTCGTACAGATCGTCCTGGCCGCCTTCCTGGTGCAGGCGGCTTAAATTCTTCTGGCTGCCCAGCACGATCAGCTTGTCCTTGGCCCGGGAGGTGGCCACGTTGATCAGTTCTTTGTTGTTTTTCAGCCACTCATAGGTACCCGCCTGGGTCTGATCGGTGATGGCCGTGGAAAACAGAACCACATCCTTCTCATCCCCCTGGAACGCGTGGACCGTCCCGCAGGTCACATCGGTGACCCCCACCTCTTTCAGCGCCTGCTCAATCAGCTGCTTCTGGTTCACAAAGGGCGTGATGATGCCTATGGACCGATCCCTGTGGGTGCGCGCGTACTCGGCGATGGCGCCGGCTTCCGCCGGGGCGGTATTTTTCATGTTGCACCGGGCATCCTGCATGTCCAGATACTCCAGGGGCACCGGCTCCTGGCTGGCCGTCATAACATGCAGCCGGGAGTTGTAATATTTTTTGTTGTTAAACTCTATGATGCTGGGATGGCATCTGTAATGGTTGTGCAGAAGGATCTCGTCGCTGACCGCATCGCAGGCCAGATAGACCTTGTAGATGGAATTTTTGCGGTAATCGTACTCCTGAGACACATTGTAACGCTTTTTCAGCCGCTCATTGACCATCTCATCCAGCAGAATCACCGGGCTCAGCTGCTGGGGATCCCCCACCAGCATCAGGCTGCTGCCCCGCAGAATGGGCACCAGGGACACCGCCGTATTGCACTGGCTGGCCTCGTCCATAATCACCATGTCGAACATGGGCTCCGGCTCCCCCAGACGGTGGGCGGAGATACAGGTGGTGGCAATGACGGGAAAAATCTTCTGCAAACGCAGCAGATTCTTTTTCTCCCCCAGATATTTGGCAAAAGCCTCCGCAGCCTTGTCCAAATCCTCCTCGCCCAGGATTTCCCGGAGTTTGTCAAACTCCTTGTCCCCCAGCCGCTTTATATGGCCTGCCCCGGTGTAGTAAAGATATTTTTCCAATTCCTCCATGTCTCTGTCCACCAGCGCCACGGCCTGCTCCTCCGTCACCGTACCCGCATTGGCCAGATGCCTCTCAATCTGCCGCAGCTGCCTGCCGCCCAGGTCCGCCTGAAAGGGGAGCATCTGGGCGGACAGTTCATGGCCGCTTTGGTATTCCAGCATACGCTCAATAGTCTCCTTGCGCTCCCGATAGTCCAGAATATCGTCATATTTTTTCAAAAGATCCGAGAGCTTCCTGGCCCGCTGTCTGCGCTCGTCCCTGTTGCGGCCCAGGGTCCCCTCGAACACCGAGACAGACTGTGTGCGCCGGTATAACTCCCGTATGTACAGGACGGCCTGCCGCACCAGTTCCCGGTTGCCCAGCCGCAGAATGGGGAAAGAGATGGGCTTTCCGTGGTATTCCAGGCCGGTCAGTTTATCGCAGACGCCGTCTATGGGGTGGTTGTTGTTGGAGGCGAAAAGCACGGTCTTGTCGTTGAAGAAAGCGGTCATGATGGTGTTTAGAATGGTGTTGGTCTTGCCCGTGCCCGGTGGTCCCTGAATATAGGCCACGGGATACTTCATAGCGTTGTTGATGGCCAGCAGCTGATCCATGTTGACGCGCTGGTTGATCAGGGTTATGGGGCTGGCCTGGCGCGCCCTGGGACGCGCCAGCAGATCCCCGAAAAACGCCCGGATGGGCACCGGCACCCTGTCCTCCTGGTACAGTTTCACGATGGCCTTGTACTCCTTGTGCAGATCCAAGGCAATATCCATGCCCAGGCCGATGATGTAGGGCATATCGTCCACCAGGCCATAGCGCCCCCGGGTATGTCTGTTGACGCAGTTCTTGATCTTCTCCTGGTTTTTGGCGAAATCCCTGATCAGTTCGTAATCCTCCGCGTCCAGATATCTGCGGATGCTCTGGGTGGCTCCGTCCACGGTGAACTCCGTGCAGACAGTGATCTCCTCGTCCGGGCGCAGCACCCGCCTTTTGATATCCAGATTCAGGCTGCGGTAAGCCAGCACATGCAGCCCCCTGGGCATATGGATGCTCAGCACGTTCATCGCCAGCTGCTGCAGGCGCAGGGAGCCGTCCCGGCGCTGGGGCTGCCGGGTTTTGTACTGAAATTTTTTTACAATCTCCTGAAACTGTTCCTCGCTGAGTTCATAGACTTCCCCCACCAGCTTTTCCCGGTCCAGATAGCGAATCAACTCAAAGTCCGCGATATAGGGAGTGGTGTCCAGACGGTTGCACATCTCCAGATAATTCAGGATCTTTAAGTTGGCCACATTGTCAAACAGCGTCTTATATTTGTGGGGATTCAGGTAGATGTCCTCCACCAGCCTGCCGTTCACAGGACAGTAGGAGCCCTCCACCACTTGGGAGGACTGGATGGAGTCGATGCGGATTCGCAGGTCAGCCACCGTGTACTGTCCCAGGTGCAGGCCGTCCACGGACATAACTTTCCTGCGCGCATCCAGATCCCGGATGCCGATCCAGTATTTCGTGATCTTGTCCTCCTGGTTCCGATACTCGATACTAAGCCATTTCCCTTCATGGATCGCCCGGAAAATGTCCCTGTAGACTGCGTTCATCTGCCCTCTCCTATCCTCACACTAACCTCCGATCTTCTCCCACTAATCTACCACTTCAACGCTCTCAATCACAGGCTGGTTCTCCGAAGGAACCGTGCCGTTGTCATCGATCACCACGGCGTTCTCGCAGATCTCGTCCACGATCTCCATGCCGCTGGTCACATAGCCGAAGCAGGCGTACTGGCCGTCCAGGGCCGTGCCGTCCTGATGCATGATAAAAAACTGGGAACTGGCGGAATCCGGAAGTGTGCTTCTGGCCATGGAGATGGCTCCCCTGGTGTGGGACAGGGTGTTTTCCACGCCGTTATCACTAAATTCTCCCTTGATGTCCTGGCCCGATCCGCCGGTACCGTTGCCCCTGGGATCGCCGCCCTGCATCATGAAGCCCTCAATGATCCGATGGAAGGTAAGCCCGTCATAGAAACCATCTTTGGCCAGGTTCACAAAGTTGGTCACGGTGATGGGAGCCTGATCCGCATCCAACTCCACCTCTATGGTGCCGTAATCCTTCATATGGATCTTTATATGGTGCTTGCCGGACAGCAGTTCCTCCTGCTCCTGCTCCGCGGGCTGGCTGGACTCCTGCTGCCCCTCCGCGCTTTCCCCGCCCTGGTTCTGTCCGCCGGGAACGGGATCCGATCCCTGTCCCTGTTTGCCGCAGCCCGCCAAAACCGCCGCTGTGGCAAGACATATTGCCAAGATACCGCATAATTTCTTTTTCATAACACAACTTCTCTCCTTTTCATTTTCTCCCCGGGCACTTCAAAATCATACAATAAATTGTAAATGCCCTTTTAACAAAGCTATTGTATCATATTCAGCAAAAATCGCAATACAATTTCTGCTGTTTTTCCTGTTTTTACTATTTTTTTATAAATAGGCATTGTAACAGATCACATGTATAGATATAATGAAAAATAGATACCGATTAACGCAATATCACAGGTGAAACCTGTGCTATGCAGGAATAAGAAGTTTGGAACACACAAGCGCAGTTCCTACGCGGAAAAGAGGACCCTATGAAAGAGACACAACCGACAATCCATTTCCTGTTCACAGAGGACGGCTTCTGTGTGGACGACAGGCAAAATTCCCTGTCGGATCCTGCCCAAGCCTGGGAGAGACAATTTGAGGAGGATCGTTATGCCGCCCTTTACCATCTGGGCTTTGTGGAAAAACCTGCGCAGCTGGACGAGGCGGGCTGCTTTTTATATCAGCTGTCAGACACCTTTTTCCGAGTACTGACCAGCCAGCCGGACATTGAACTCACCAGGGAAAACGCCGTTGTGCGTCCTGACGAGGATCTAACCGTAAGACTGCTGGACTGCGTCCCCTTCACTCTGGGATCGGAACATGTCACGAAAGATTGGCTTGTCCGTATTTTTGAAAAACTAAATGAAATCTATGCCGGAGAGATCCGTGGATTCGACGGCACAGTGGCCATGTATCTGGCGGAAAAGAGCCAGCACCTAAAGGTTCCGGAGCGCATCTTTTTCCATCTGGTGGAGAGCAGGGACGAGGATTATCCCTTCGCCTTTCTCGCCACCTATGCCACCAAGGACGAAAATGAGAAAGTGCGCCATGTCCCCCTGCAGTACGCGCTCACCGAGTACAAAAAGGACCGGAATAAGCTGATGGAACTTCTGTCCTGCTTAAATCAGGTGGCCGATGTCTCACCAATCATCGGGGAATTTGTGGAAAAGGGCGAAATGTTCCACCCCCTGCGCCTCACCTCCCAGGAAGCATACCGTATCCTGCAGGATATACCGGTCATCGAGGAGGCAGGAATTGTGTGCCGCATCCCCAACTGGTGGAGGAAAAACGCCTACAGCGTCAGCATGTCCATCAATCTGGGAGAGGAAAAGCCCACTTTTGTGGGGCTGGACTCCATTCTGTCCATGTGCCCCCAACTGACCATCGACGGCGTACCGCTGACCCAAAAGGAAATCCGCAGTCTCCTGGCCCAGACGGAGGGGCTTGCTTTCCTCAAAGGCAAATGGATCGAGGTCAATCACCAAAAGCTGAACCGCCTGCTGGACGAGATGCAGCAATATGAAGGGGAACTGACCCTGCTGGAGGCTCTGCGGATGGGTCTTGGAAATTCCAGGGATGACAAAGATGCCGACGTGGGTAAAATCCTGACCAACGGAAAATGGCTCTCCCAGCTGCTGCAAAACCTGCGTTCTCCCGGAAAAATCCGCCCTGCGGCGGCGCCCAAAAGTTTCCAGGCCCAGCTGCGCCCCTATCAGCAGACAGGCTTTACCTGGCTCAACTACATGAACAAGCTGGGCTTCGGCGCCTGCCTGGCGGACGACATGGGCCTGGGAAAAACCGTCCAGGTTCTTGCTTTTCTGGAAAAACTTCGCTCGTCCAACAAGGAGGCCCGGGTGCTGCTCATCGTCCCCGCCTCCCTGCTGGGGAACTGGCAGAAGGAGGCGGCTAAATTCGCCCCCAAAATGTCCGTACACATTCTGCACGGCAGGGGCGCGAAAGCCCTGGGCGAGGAAGTCCTGGACTGCGCTTCCTTCCTGACCATCACCACCTACGGCATGGCCGCCCGGATCAAGGAACTGGAAAAAGTGACCTGGGACTGCCTGATTCTGGACGAGGCCCAGGCCATCAAAAATCCCCTGACGGACCAGACCCGGCAGATCAAGAAGCTGAAGAGCCGGATGAAAATTGCCATGACGGGCACTCCCATCGAAAACGAACTGACGAACCTGTGGTCCCTGTTCGACTTTCTGGACAAGGGCCTGCTGGGCAGTTCCACGGAATTTAAGAGATTCTGCAAGGATCTGTCCCAGCACCCGGAGGGGTACGCGAAGTTGAAAAACATGATCTCCCCTTTCATGCTCCGCCGGGTAAAGACGGATAAGAGTATTATCTCCGATCTGCCGGACAAGCTGGAACAGATCGACTATGTGTCTATCTCCAAGAAGCAGACCGTACTCTACCGCCAGCAGGTGGAGGAGCTGGCCCGGAAATTGCAGGAAAAGTCAAACAGCAGCATAGAGCGCCGGGGGCTGGTGCTGGCGTCCCTGACAAAACTGAAACAGATCTGCAACCATCCCGACCAATATCTGGGACAGCAGGCTTACAGCGCCAAGGACAGCGGAAAATTTGAGTTGCTCCGCAGTATCTGCGAGACCATCTGCGAAAAGAGGGAGCGGGTGCTGGTATTCACCCAGTTCAAGGAGATCACTCCCTATCTGGACGATTACCTGGCGGAAATCTTCCATGCCCGGGGCTATGTGCTGCACGGGGGTACGCCGGTAAAGACAAGGAGCCGGATCGTGGAGGCATTTCAGGGGGAAAAATATATTCCCTATATTATCCTGTCGGTGAGGGCAGGGGGCACGGGACTGAACCTGACCAGGGCCAGCCATGTGATCCATTTTGACCGCTGGTGGAACCCCGCCGTGGAAAACCAGGCCACGGACAGGGCCTACCGCATCGGCCAGAAGAACAATGTGATGGTTCATAAGCTGGTGTGCAAGGGCACCATCGAGGAGAAAATAGACGAGATGATCGCCTCCAAGACGGAACTGGCCCAAAACGTAATCGGCTCCGGCGGGGAGAACTGGATCACGGAGATGAGCAATGAGCAGCTGCTGTCCATTATGCGGTTGGAGTAGGAGATACGGTTAGCGGGTAAAAAGGGTACACTGCCGCAGCCTAGTTGACACAAGGAGATCGAAATGAGCAAATACTGGGATAATATGTCAAATTACAGTCAGCCGACGACAAGCAGACTACAAGAGAACGCCAAGGATACGGTGGCCAGGGAAAAGGCCAGGGGTAAATCCATGGAGCCGGTGATCATACAGGGACGAAAGATCGTGAGCAGCTGGTGGGGCCAGGCCTGGTGCAGCAATTTGGAACAGTATGCAGATTACGAAAGCCGCTTGGACCGGGGGAAACGCTATGTGAGAACCGGGGCCGTGATCGATCTGAAAATACAAAAGGGCAAAGTCCTGGCCCGGGTACAGGGCAGGCGCAAAGCGCCCTACAAAATAGAGATACGCATCAGTCCCCTTTCGGAGGAGCGATGCCAACACGCCATCAGCCAGTGCGAGCGGAAGATAGAAAACCTGGAACTGCTGCTGCAGGGCAAGTTCCCCGAGGAATTGAAGGAACTGTTCACCGGCAAGGAGGGCCTGTTCCCCTCCCCCAAGGAAATCAGCTTTAATTGCAGCTGTCCGGACTGGGCCCTGATGTGCAAGCATGTGGCGGCAGTGCTCTACGGCATCGGCGCAAGATTTGACGAAAATCCCCTGCTGTTCTTTGAACTGCGGGGCATTGATGTGGATAAGTTCATCGACGTGGCGCTGGAGAACCGGGTGGAAAGCATGTTAAAAAACGCGGACAAACCCAGCGAGCGGATTATCGCCTCCCAGGATTGGGAGTCGCTTTTTGGGATGTCATCATTTATTTGATTCTCTTCTTAGCCTTTAAAACAGTTCATCCAGCAAGATATAATACCGTATCTTCTCCCAGTCAGGCTCCAGGTCTAGTTCCCGGAACAGGAGCAGGTCATCAATCCCCTCATAGGCCTGACGCCCATGGTAGCTGCCGTTATAGTTGTGGGACAGGCTGCGGCAGCACAGGGCAATGTCACACCATTTGTCCGCGATTCCCGTCCTGCCCAGATCGATATAGCCGGTCAGCGCATCACCTGCGCCAAATACATTAGGAAGACAGTAGTCGCCGTGGGACAATACCAGTTCCTCCTGGGGTTGGTTCTCATGGAGCCACTGCAGCAGGGCGGCAGGACTCCGAAAACCATTCTCTCCGAAAGTGTCCGGCTTCACATTATCCATATCCACCAATCCGTTTTTTACATTGTACTCGGCCTGGAGCAGCTTATTTTTGAGGCTCCAGTCTGCCGGACAATCGGAAATGTCCACACTCCAGAGCTTTTTCAGACCGGCGGCAAGCAGCCTGACCTGCCGGGCCGGATTCTGCATGTAGATTTCTTCACAAGCCATTTCCCCGGAGATCCTGCTCATCAGCAGATAGGAAGTGTCTCCCACAATCTCATAGGCCAGCGCCTGCGGGACGGGGATCCTGCTCTGCAGCCACTCCATCATGCGATGCTCATTCTCCGCCTCCCTGCTGTGCTTCTGTATTTTCAAGACCTTGTCCGCAAAAATCAGGACGGAGGACTCGGACATGCCAATCTCATCGGTCCTGTATGTTTCATTTGATATGATTTGACGAATACTCTCCGGCAGTCGCATGGCTATATCCTCCCTGTAATGGAAACCATCCTCTTTGAAATCTCTGTTATTGTGTATCCATAATCACAATGGTGTAATATTTGATTCCTCTTCTCTCTATAAAATTCATCCCCATTAACCTATTCAGATATTTTTTCGTGTATTTGGGGTTCAATCGAATTATTTTTGAGATATTTTTAAGCGTCCGCCCATTCTCAAGACCACTTAATATGGCGTCGTATCGCCGAAGACGCCGGGGGCGGGCATAAGCCGGAAGCTTTAACAGTCTGGCCTTTTCAGCAGGAGCAAGCTTCGCGTAGCCTCTAAACGGCTCCCTGTCCTCCACCATCAGGATCATGCTGCAGTCATCACTTGTGGCCTGCCTGACAGCGACTTCGAAGCTTGTCCGCAGTTGCTCCTCCACTTTCCGGGGCAATACCAGCTGACAGAGATTCATAATTTTCTTTATCACATCAGCCAGCCTTTTCTCTTTCTTATCGTACAGGCTGGCCTCCGTGCCGTCGGACATCAGGACAAATCCCCGGATATCTCCCACTTTCCCTTTTATCAGCTTCATGGTTGTAAGCGCCTCCTGGGAGGTGGTAAAAACCGTGGTATTGACAAACTCACCGTTTTCCGGCTGGGACGCCACTTTCAATTCGCCTTTCTTGCAATAGCCTATGACACCGTCTCCGATATGGAAGAGGATAAAACGCTCATCCTTCACTGCAACAACCAGCAATGTGGAAGCCAGTTCCCTGATCTCACAGTTCAGTTTCCGGCTTAATTCATCCAACGCAAGTATGCTTTTGGAGATTAGCGCCTTCTTGACCGGGACACCGTCCTCCTCGTGAAAATACCGGTCAAAATTCTCGGAGAGGTCGTCACAGATATACTCTGTCACCCGCTCCGCGCCAAAATGGGAAAGTCTGGCGGAGCCTGCTCCATCGGCCAGCGCAATGGCTGTCACACCGTTTTTGACAAGGGAATATGTCTTATCCTGACAGGGTATACCCATCTGCATATGCCCTCTGCCTTGCACGGCACATTGTACAATTTTCCACATACCTGCCACCTCCATCAAGGGCTATGTCAGCCCCCGCCCAGTGTCTGTCTCCCGGAACCGTCCCCGGCGGCGTCAAGCCGGGACTGATTCCGGGCACTAAACGGGTTATTGCGTTAAGCATTCCGCAAACGCCCGTCTGCGGGCTATAGTTCGCCCCACCCTTTAATTCCTTCCAGATCCAGCTTTATCACCTCACCCGGCATGGACATGGATGTTCTTGACAGGCTCTGACTCAGCCAGACAAAGAATTCCCGAAATTTCAGGCCCTTCAGTTTCAGCGCGGACCGCTTGGGGGAAAATTCATTTAGCACACCCATATCCGCCTGGCCGCCTATTCCGATGGGAAAGACCGTCAGTTTTTTATTGTTTACCATGTCAACGGTCCGGCTGATCGCTCTGGCCAGTTCCCCCTCATCGCCGTTGGGCTGCCCGTCCGTCATAAGTATAAGCCAGGGCTGGTAATAATCCACGCCCTTATCCCTGTATTCCTGTTTCCTGCGCTCCAGCAGATCCAGGGCAAGGTTGACCCCTTCCCCCATGGCTGTGTCACCGGAGGGACAGAGCCGTGGCAGTTCCTGCTGCCTTTCAATGTTGGCAAAATCCGCAAGACATTCCGCCTTGTCTCCAAATGTCACAATACAGATTTCCGCGGAATAAAGGGTCATCTCATCTTCCCGTATCTCCTTATAAAAAGCCTCCACCCCCGCCTCAAGTTCACTGATGCGGCTAGTGCCCCCGGTGACGATGTTCCAAGTCTCCCCGTCCTCATACACGGTTTCCCCGGTTTCCACGCAGTCGCCTTCCACCGCCCCCATGGAGCCGCTTATGTCCAGGCACAGGCAGACCGGCACCCGGGGGGTGGGATTGTTCACCAGATCTTCGATTCTTAATAGATTGTTGTCCATAGATTAGTCCTCCAATTTGATTTTACGCTCTGTAAAAGTCCTTAAATCGTCAAAATATAGATAACCGCCTTCCGCTAAAAATGACTCCCCCCAAACAGCGTAATCGGTCAACTGTGTATTATCACTTCCATCCGGCCGCACTTTATACAGAAATTCACCATCGTCAGGATTCGGATAGTAGATCCATCCCCCAACCTTATATTGGTCATCAAGCTCTGAGACATCGATCCTTTCGCCCTTTCCCGAAACTGTCTGCGCCTGTTTCCCCTCTCCGTCCTGTCTGTTTTTCTCTGATGCTTTGCTCTCCAGCTTCTTCAGTCTCTTCCCGTACTCCTCCTCTATCCTCGCCATAACGGCGTCGGCTATCTCCTGAATCAGCTGCGGCTTCATCTGTGACAAGTTCTGGCGTACCTCCTTCATCACATCGCTGTAGACAGCCGCATAGATCTCATCCTTTGCGCCGCTGCCGTCTCCTGCGTCAGATTCCTCCTGTGTCTGCGCCATTTTCTGTCTGTGCAAATTCTCCGCCATCCGTCTGTTCCTCCTATTATAGAATTTTATATTTCATTTTGCCTGACTGCCAGCCAGGTCTCTATCCGCCTGCTTTATACGCACGGACGATGGCTTTTGCCACTCGGGGTATAATTTCCGCACTCCCCACAGATACCCTATGCCGATGTTACGCCAGTGCCGCAGGGGCATCCCTGTACGGATCAACACGCTTTGGGGGTACACACGCATTTGTGCTTTTATACCCGCTGCTCCTTCCGTGCGCCAAGCCCGTCCTCTAAATATTTTACCATGCCATAATACAGCTTTTCACATTCTTCGAACATTGCCTCTCTCTGGGAAGCCGCAAGGAAAGCCGGGCTTTTTTCATCGTCCCTGGGCCAATCGGTATCTGAGACCGCCGTTTTGGACATAGCCTCTTCGATCAGCCGGGCGCAGGGGCAGATATATCTGTCCCACAATATCTCACAGTATTCCTCATACTGCTCAGATGCCTGGAGCAGGCTCACCAGCAGGGGGGCCTTCCGATAGTATTTTGCAATGGCTTCCTGCCCGCCGGGCTGGTTTTTCAGCCATGTGTCGCGGAAAGCGCGCAGCAACGTCAGTTCGCGGCAGTTGTCCGGCTTTCCATAGTAACTGCACACCGCCGTTGTGATAAAACAAAACGATCCGTTTTCGCCGGAATACTGCCCGTCAGGCTGAAAATCCGTCTCATCCATCCGTTTTCTCTTTTCCGCCCTGCAGGAGGGACATCTTTTGGGCAAATCCAGCCCTTTTTCCATAAAATAGTCATATTGGCTGTTGGTGATATGAAAGGTCTCGCCGCATTCCACACATATCGGGGCATATTTTATTTTTTTACCCTGCTCAAAGCATTGGGGGCAAATATCATATTTCCTGGCGTTCTTGATATATTTCTGGTAATTGGTGTAGCTGATATCCCTGCCGCACTTTTTACAGCTGTACACTTCACCCTTGCTCAGGCACTCCCGGCAGATGCCGTTTTGGCACATGTTTTCCGCCACCTCATTCCCGCACAGCTTGCAGGATGTGAATACCGTTTTGGGATTCTTCTTGTGCCGGGTGGGAAACAGTTCCTCTGACATTTTGTCCTGTTTTCCATATCTCCCGCTGTCGAGCAGTTCCAGATAATACTTGAAAATGGGCAGCCATTCGTCCACGGACAGCCTGGTGTCTTCCGCGGCATTTTCCCCGTCCTTTCTGAACGTATTATAAAACGCCTTCTTCAGGTCATAGGTCAGATGGCTCCATATATATCTCCAGGGGCCGTCCGGCGTTTTCCTGTTGGAGCTCTCCCCGAAAGGATAGGAAAAATCCATGTTCACAATATTGGCAATGGGATCCTCCCCGCCCTGTTGTGAATACGGTGGTTTTCCCGGCAGCATGATCATAAACAGCAACGTCGCAATGGCGAAATTCTCGTTGCCCATGGTCCGCAGAAACTCGGGGAAACGCTTCCTCTGGATTTCCGGCGCCGTATAGTTGATGGTGCCCACAGGACAGGGAAAATCTTCAATCTGATAACTGTCCGTATCCACGAAATATACTTCCTGGGGGGAAACCACCAGTATATTGGCCGGATTGATATCCCCTATAATAATATTCCTGCTGTGCAGATACTTAATCTTTTCAAGAATTGTCACGCACAGCTGCACGGTGTCCCTCTTTTTCCAGCCGGGAAAATTCTTTATAAACAGGGGCTTGATAAATATGCTCTTCTGTAGTTCCTTTCCCTGCGCCCGGGGCATCAGATATCCCACAAATTCTCTGTCTGCATTATAGAGGGCGGCAACCGGGGCGCATATGCCTTCACACTCAATTGGTTTTTCCAGCATCAACCTAATCTTCTCGAACCTTCTTCTGGTGATATTCCCTCTTTTATAGATCTTGGCCACATAGGGCGTATCGGTGGAATATAGGATTCCTTCACCCCCCGACGCGATCTCACTGATCAGCTTTACCGGCCCCTGCACGGTGTACGTACACTCCTGCTGCCCGGGAATATGACTTACTCCCATGGGCGTGTCGGCAATCGCGGTCACAGAGTCACAGACCTTGAATATCTCATCCGGCTCCATGCTCTCCTTCTCCCCGGCGGGCCTGCTTTGCTCCTCATTTGCCTTAAAGCCGCTCAAAAACCCATATCGGTTCACCCTCTGCACATGAACCGGATAGGCTCTCACGGCCTTGCTCTCATTTAGCGAAAGGATGTCTCTGGCCAAGTCACGGTCCTGGGTGATCAGCAGGAGCTTATGGGTCATCCGAAATTTTGTGAAGACAACCTGAAAGACATTGTCTGCGAAATTATCCGTTTTTTCTCCTCTGATCTCAATATAGCCGGCGTTCCTTAGCTGTACCAATATCTTTAACGTGTTATTGGAACGCCGTGCCAAATCCGCATCCTCCTTATTAGCCGCATGCTTCTGCAGTTCCTCCACGCTCCTGAATGGAATGATTACCTTTGCCTGGTACTTTTCCAAAAAGGGAATGATATTCATCCAGAACTTATCCGCAGCAGGATGAAGAAGGCTGCAGGTGTCTATAAAGATTTTCCATTCCTTGACGTAGGATTCCAATTTCTCAAGAGCGTACTCTTCTTTTTTGTTGTTTTCCATACACATCCTCCCCCTCAAATTATAGCTCGATAGTTTCCCATCCATTCAGCGCCTCCCCCATGGGTAATTCGCTTTCGGCGGCATCCCATTCCCGCAGTCCGATCCCTTGCGCAAACTGTGCCACATAGATGGGAAATCCGCCCAGGTCGTCATTATTTAACGCCAGAATCTGTCTGGCGAGTTTTTCATTCTGTGTCAAAAGGGCCAGTCTGTTTGTGTGCTTGAACCTGGCGAACACGGAAATAAACGTACCCATAACGTTCGTATCACTCTTTTCCCCCCTGATCTCCATCAGCCCCGATTGCTGCATGCCAGTCAAGACCTTCATTCCCCTCTGTGAAAATCCTGCGGTAAGCGGGTCGGGTGAAAGGATTCCGCCCTGAATGTTTTCAATCACTTTCAGGGGAATCAGGAATCGGTTGCCCTTATCCAGCATAATATCAGAGACCTGCCGGAGCCAGTCATCAAACCCCTCCTGCCTCAGGATCGTATCGTCCACAAAAATTTTGTGACTATACGCAATCCCTTCAAACTCTTTTAATGTTATCACTTTTCTGTTCCCCGAAAACGCTTCTGTGATTTTTGAATCATCGGGAAAGCACAAAAACCAGTTCTTGAGCAGGGAATTGTTATTTATGGATGGAAAAAATGTCCCCCTCTCCTCGGCGCCACATGAGGAGAGTATCGTCTGTATGGCGGCATATTGTTCCGGTTTATCTCTGGTGTAGTAATCTATCACAGCACAGATGGCAAGATATTGCGCGGCGCTCATCCTGCTCTTTTTACACTCCAGGTTGTTGAGAGTTTGTCTGGTCAGCCCCACAATGTCGCTGAGTTCCTGCACTCCCAGGCCAAGAACCTGCCTTACCTGCCTCAGGGAGTTTTGCATGGAATCAATCATTTTCTGCCTTAGCTGATAATAGAAATCAAACACCTTTTCCCCTCCTCTCTATAATAGATTATAGACGTTTTGGAGATAATGTCAAGAATTTTTACATAATTATTTATTTTTTACTATGATATAGAATTTTTACCTGCCTGCAATCACGCTTTGGTCACCGGAGCATCTATCTGCGCTTTCCGGGCCCGCCTGCAATGCACACATATATCGCTGCTGATCATTTGAGACCTGCCATGTGCCAAACCGCCTCACATATTCTGCGGCGATTGCATATTTTAAAGCAGGGGAGCTCACTCTCCCTCTTTGTCCCCATAAGTGGGAGACATATAGCAACCGACATTGAAATTCTCTCCCGGTTTTTGCCGAAAACCATGTACGCAGGTTTTTGCAAGGCTTTAAGTGAAATTCTAATGTCGTTGACTATGGATCCCCGGACAAAACAGCGAATCAACAGAAAGGAAATCCATTGCCCATGACCCATATCTGTAAATTTGAGGAAAATACCAAGTGCTACCTGGTGAGGTTCTACGAGATTCTGGAGGAAATGATCCGGAGCATGGGGGCTGCGGAACTGACTGACAGCCTCTCCCACAATTTCATCGTACAGATGATCCCCCATCACATGGCGGCTGTTGATATGTCCAAAAATCTTCTGCAATACAATCCCTGCGCCCCGCTGCGCACTATTGCCGAAAACATCATCACCATGCAGGAGCAGGGTATACAGGAGATGACAGAGGCGCTAAAGTGCTGCTATAAGCCGGAGAGCTCCAGCCAGGATCTGTGCCTGTATCAGCATCGGTTCCAGCAGATCACCCAAAGTATGTTTGCAGAGATGAACAATGCCTGCTCCGACAACAATATCAGCGCCAATTTTATGCGGGAGATGATTCCCCACCATCAGGGCGCCATCTACATGTCGGAAAATGCCTTGCGGTACTGCATCTGTCCCCAGCTGCAGCCCATACTGGAGAATATCATAGTCTCCCAGCGGCAGGAGGTGCGGGAGATGAACCGGCTGCTGGGATGTTAGTGCAAGAAGCACTTGGGACTTTCGAACAACTCCTTTTTCGTGCCACAGAGAATGGTCCAGCACCCAGAGGGTACGGGAAGTTCTATGCCTTACACCTGCAAACTCTCAGACATCGATCAGTAGTACACAAAAATCATTGACATTGGTTCCTGTGGGGCCTGTTTTCAGCAGGCCCCCAATGGCTTCCAACGCATGATAGGAGTCGTTGCGGGCAAGGGCATCTTGTACGTGGATTCCCTTTGCTTCCAACGCGCCAAGGCTGTCCCCGTCCACGTAGCCGCCTGCCGCGTCCGTGGGGCCGTCCGTCCCGTCGGAACCCACACTGAATACTGCCGCATTGGGAATCCCCGCCAGGCCCTGCGCCGCAGCCAGGGCCAATTCCTGATTCCTGCCGCCCAGTCCTTTTCCACGGAGATGCACTACGCACTCACCTCCTGCGATGTAGGCCCGTTTTCCTGACGGGGAGGGGGTTGGGGCTGGAAAAAAACCTTCTTCCGATGTTGGGACGCTTTCAGCTGGAGAAGCTTTTTCCCCTGTTGTCAGAATACTTCCGGACAGGGTACCTCTTTCGCCTGTTGCCAGACCGCTCCCGGCTATGCTAACTTTTTCTCCTGTTGTCGGGTTGTTTCCAGCCAAAGATGCCAAGAAGCTTCCCGCCTCCCTGGCTTCGCAGCACAGCCGGTCCGTCAAAATATGGACTTCATACCCCAATTCCCGGCACTTTTCCGCCGCAGCCAGACACAGCTGACCCACGCTGCCAATCACATGGCTGTTCACATGATTCAGATGCCTGGGCGTCTCCTGTCTCAGGCAGAAAAGCGTTTCCTCCGTCATGTCCAAGTGATATTTTTCCACAATCTCCAGAGCTTCCTCACAAGTGGAACGATCCTGCGCGGCAGGCCCGGAAGCGATCATATCCAAAGGATCGCCGAGTATGTCCGACAGGATGATGGCGTCTATCCCGGCAGGCTCGCACCATTTTGCAAAGCGCCCTCCTTTCACCGCGGACAGACGTTTCCGCAGCGTGTTGATCTCCGTGATGGATGCGCCCCCGGCCAATAGCTGCCGATTCAGTTCCTGTAATACGGGAAGCGGCACAAGAGGTTTCTCGAACAGTGCGCTGCCGCCGCCCGACACCAGAAAAAGCACATGGTCCCGCTCCGTCAGGTCCGCTGTCATGTCCAGAATTGCCTGGGTGCCTGCCAGACCGTTCTCGTCCGGGATGGGATGACCGCCCTCAAAGCAGCGCACCCCCGGGATATCCCCTTTCACATGCCCGTACTTGGTGACTACCACGCCGTCCGCAACCGGTGTCTCAAGATGCGCTGCCGCGGCATTTGCCATCCGCCAGGCCGCTTTGCCCACTGCCGCCAGATAGATTCTGCCGGATAGGCTGCATGCTTCCAGAGCCCTGACCACAGCCGCATCCGGCTGCATTTTGCCGATGGCGTATTCCATGATTTGTTCTGCCTCGCCGCGAAGTTTTTGGTTCATGTCGTCCTCCTGCTGCCGTCTTAACGCCTGACTCCCATTTCTGTTAGAGCCTTTTCTTTCAAGCCAGTTTTTTCCGCTGTTCTATTTTTGCTGCCCGAATCTGTAAGCCTCTACGCATTCGTTCTATTCAGAAGGCCTCCTGCTCATTTTAACGGGATTCCATGCCTTTTATGCTCCCCCCAAGAGTCCATAGTTCCCACCGCCGCCGGGATGAACATGACCGACACAATCTCCACCAGGAAACGGGGAGTGAGCTTCCTCAATACTCCTTTGTCACTTCGCTGACACCATACGTCTCCATAAACTCCCGCAGTTCCTGGTTATTTTTGATGAGCATGACCTCCTGGAATTTCCCGGTGCGGATGTCCTTGAATCCCGCCACCTGCTCGCCGGTGCAGATGCTGCAGCGCAGGATTGAACGGTGGGTTTCAGGGTTGTAGCCTGGTTGGTTGCTGGTATTTGCCCTATTTTTTCTGCCGAATAACATGTATAACCCTCCCCAGTGGATTTGTAAATTAGGGAACGCTTATGTCTCATTATTCCTGCATACTCCTGTTTACAAATCTCTAAAAATTTTCCAGTTTTTCATCACCCGCAATGTCCGGCAAAAGACACAGTGTATCTTTCTGCTCTTTCCAATCCTTTATTCTGCTGACCCAGGAATCTGATTCCCGTGCCTGTGCTTCCAGAAAAGCCGTCCCCTCATCTGACATGACGTGATCAATAAATTCCTGCGGAAGTGTTACATGATATTTCAAGACATATTTCCATGTATCTCTGTCCCAATAATAGTAGCCATCTGTATAAAGATAGGGACCGCACAAATTCTTGTCCGGCTTAAAGGGATGCTTGTATATTCCCAGGCTCATCAAATATAGGTTTGTAGTCTTCAAATAGGCGATCACCTTATCCGAAACTTCATAGCCTTCCTGAACATAATCGTAAATACTTTCTTCCCCGCCATTTATTTCTTTGAATGGTGATATACATACCATCTTTTCCATCTCCGCAAGGAAAGCTCTGCTGTTTATCTCAGCTTCGTTCTTGACCTCATGGTATGGAACATGCATAACCACAACGTCGCACACTTCGGAGCCTTTAAATTCTTTTAGCGTTTCTCCAGACTGTTTCCGCTGCTTTGCCCGTTCGGACACAGCGGCATAATCACCTACCCAGCGGGGATTAATTATTTTTACTTCTCTTTCAAGGAAAGAATCATCCATCATCTCAATTTGAATGGTTCCTCCCTCTGTGAGAACCTCTCCTTCCTCAAGCCTGACATGTATCTCCAGCACTTCTTCGTAAGGACACGCGCCTACGGATAATATTTCCACCCTGTACCTCCTTCGCAATACGAGCGGGAAAACTATTTCCCGGTGTATCTTCTGGGATAGTATTCCATCGTCCTGTATTCCAAAATATCTTTCATATGCCGTCCCAGCGCCTGGTTACGGATACAGTCCTGCAAGTCCTCCCGCAGGGCAAGGGCATATCCCTCCCTGTCCACGAAAAAGCCTTTGCCGGATGCTTTCAGAAAATGGATGGGCATGGACCTGGCTTTGCTCAAGTGCTGGCGGTCGGTCACGTTTTTATAGGCTTCATAGGTTATATCGGGTTCAAAATCTTTCCAGTTTATCCCAGTGTCAAAAAATTCTTTCCAGCTGTCCAGTATTTTAACGCACATTTGATACGAATTGCGAGTCAATCATATATTTTTATTCTGCAATATTATTTTCTATGTATTCTCATAATAAATCGGTAATAAAAATGCATATCATTGCATTTCACAATATTATATGTCTACCCATAGTAGAGCACATACTTGCTACTAATTTTTTGAATACGTATTATTACTTAAATAGCAAATCTGGCCTTGCTTCAGCATTTTATTGCTTTGAACTTCCTTTACAAATTTATAGACTTCCTTTTGCTATTGTGGTAAAATATCTCAAGTTGATTTATATTTATGGAGGTAATGATGAACTCAGCAAAATTAATCTTCCCTGCTGTAAAAGGGATACAGGCTAATATGGAATATTATATTACAATGATTCCACTTAATTGTGTTTCAAGACTTTTTACTTTCAGCGACGAAAACATGCCGCCTGAAGTTCGATCTCAGCGAATCCTGAACAAAGCACGAATTCCAGAGATGTGCAACTACATCATAAAAAATCCGACCTCCTATGTATTTTCCGCTCTTACTGCCTCTGTAGATGGTGAACTGATTTTTGAACCTCTTAGCAAAGACACGCCTGCTCTCGGAAATGTGACTATAGATATCTCTTCAAAACTATTAATAAATGATGGACAGCACAGGCGGGCTGCTATCGAGGCCGCTCTTAAAGTCAACCCCGAATTGAAATATGAACATATCTCTATGGTTCTATATCACGACATCGGGCTAAAGCGTTCACAACAAATGTTTTCTGATTTAAATAAGCATGCCATTCGCCCAACAAAATCATTAAATATTCTATATGATAATCGAAATGACTTTTCTATATTAGTTAAAGAAGTAATTGACAATATTGACGGCTTTTCAAAGCTAGTGGACAAAGAGCATACTTCCATTCCCAACCGCTCTGTGGCCCTGTTTACACTAAGCGCATTATTCCACGGAACCAAGGCATTTTTAAACAATTCTTCCCTGATATATGAAGATCAAAAATCCTTGGCAATCCATTTTTGGTCTCAAGTTTTCGATAATATGACCGAATGGAAAGAAGTCGAGACCGGAAAGATCAAATCCTCCGTTATTAGAAGAGAATCGCTCTCTCCTCTGAGTATAACCATAAAATCTTTAGGGGAAGTTGGAAATGAATTAGTTGAAATTTACCCGGATAACTGGCAAAATAGATTAAAAGCATTACAGAATATAAACTGGAGTAAGTCAAATTCAGCATGGCAAAATGGAATTGTTGTAGACGGTAGCGTCCAACTCTCACGCGCCACCCAAAAAAGTATGACAAACTTCATACGCTCCAAAATCTTATAAGCGAGGACACAAACATGACAGATATTTTAACAAAGGAAGAATTACAAGAAACCTTAGATGTTATCAAGAAAATATATATATCTGATAATATTCCATGGATTTGTGGATATAGTGGTGGAAAAGATTCCTCCGCAACAGTACAATTGGTTTGGATGGCTTTGAGCCAACTCCCAAAAGAGAAAAGGCATAAAGTGGTCCATGTTATCAGCACTGACACCATGGTAGAATCTCCTGTTGTTGCCAATTGGGCCGAAAGCTCCCTAACTAAAATGCGGAATAAAGCGAATGACGAATCCCTCCCCTTAGTTCCCCACAGACTTACACCCAGAATTCAAAATACTTTCTGGGTTAATCTTATTGGCAAAGGATACCCCTGCCCAAGAGCAAACTTTAGATGGTGTACCGACCGTTTGAAAATTGATCCCTCCAATCAATTCATCAAAAGCATACTTGCGGCAGAAAGCGAGGCCATTCTTGTTTTAGGTTCCAGAAAAGCGGAGAGTTCGGCTAGGAAACAAGTCATGGAGGAATACGAGAAAAAAAGATACCGGGAACATTTAAGTCCTAACGCCTCCTATCCAAATACATATGTTTTTACCCCGATCGAAAACTGGACAGATTCCATGGTATGGCAATTCCTCATGCAAAACACAAACCCTTGGGGGCATTCCAATAAAGATTTATTGTCCATGTATCGGGGCGCATCTGCTGACAACGAATGTCCCCTAGTAGTTGAATCCGGTACTCCATCATGTGGCGGGAGCCGAATGGGATGTTGGGTATGTACTATGGTGGCTGAAGATAAATCTCTGGCCGCAATGATACATAACGATGAAGAAAAATCCTGGATGTTACCACTTCTTGAGTTTAGAAACTATATTGCTGCTTTCGGCATGAAAAGCGACTATACCCAAAATGAGATAGATCGTAACCGACGGGACTTCCGCAGAATGACCGGAAAACTTACTTGGCACAAAGACCGTCTAGTTCACGGTCCATATACCAAAGAAGTACGGGAGGATTTTTTAAAAAGACTTCTTTCTCTGCAAAAAGCGATTCAAGACAAAGGACCAGAAGATGTACGAGACACGGAATTGATAACTCAGGACGAGTTGCGATATATCCGCAAAATATGGTTAGATGAAAAACACGAGTTTGAGGATACACTTCCACGCATATATAAGGAAGTAACTGGAAGAGATTTTGAAGATAATTCAATAATCGGGAACAAATATTATGGAACAGAAGAATGGAATCTGTTGTCTGAGGTTTGTAAAGATATTTATCCCGATTATGAGCTTATGCTGGAACTCCAGAGCAGTCTTCTGGATATGGAGGCTAAGAATTCCGCTATCAGTGCCACCAAAAACGTCGTTAAAAATCTGGAAAGTAAAATTAAGCAGGCTTATTATAAGGACGAACCTGATGCAGAGGAATTAATGAGGACTCGACGAAAGAGGCAAGGACTTGATGAGTATCAACTTGTTGATGAGAATGTTTCCATGGATGAAGACGATATACTGACCGATGAACCTATCAGCATGGTAGCCAAAACTACTGAAATGGAGGTCTCTTGCTAAATGCATTTTTCAAATATAGAATTATACAATTATGGTATATATAAAGGAAAACATTGCATCGCCCTGCAAGACCATATTGGCCAAAAGAACATAACTCTAATCGGAGGAATGAATGGACGAGGAAAAACCACTATCCTAGATTCTATTTTCTTATGTTTATATGGTCGAAAGTCTGTAGAGTATATCACCGGCAAAAAAGAAGCCTACAACTTGTTTTTGAAGGATAGGATCAATAAATCTGCGTCGATTCCAAACGCATACATTAACTTAGTTATTGAACTGGATGACGACAAAAATACTACTATTTCCATAAAGAGATCCTGGGGCCAAAATGAAATGAAAATAGAAAGCACATTGTCTGTTTTAAAGAACGGTCTTGTAGATAACTACCTATCCCAAAACTGGGAATATTATGTAGAAGAATTAATTCCCTTTGGAATTGCAAAATTCTTTTTCTTTGACAATGAAAAGATAAGTCAAATTGCGGATGACGATGCCTTTGATAAAATTAAGGACTCAATTAAATCGGTGATGGGGGTAGTTACAATTGAGTCGCTGATTGCCCATATACAAAAAATAATAAAAGAGAAAAGCAATGCCATCAGACAAGCCAAAGACAGGGGGTATCAGGCTGAATACAAAGATGTTATAATCGCTCTCGAAACATGTGAAAAAAGAATCCAAGCTATTATGGAGAACCGGGCCAGCCTTGTCCCCCAGCTAGAAAAAGCCGTTAACGACTTGGAAATCGCCGAGCAAACTTTCTGGAAAAAGGGAGGAAATCTAAGCCTTAAACGCAATGAAATAGAACAGCAAAAACGTGACCTCAAAGAGCAATCTGATAAATTAAGAGAAGAGGCGATTGCTCTTGCGTCTTCGCCATACACACCCTTATGTCTATGCAAAAAATTGATAGACGACACATATAGTCTTTCTATATCCAGCGAAAGTGAAAGAAACCTACGATATTCCATTCCTATTGTCAAGGAACTTTACGAAGACTTAATTCAGCAATGCGATGCAAAATTTACAGATAATCCATCTATCACAGAAGCTATCCGTCAATTGATGCAAAACCAGTTAGCTCTGTTCGAAAGTGACCTTGAATCAACAGGAAGCCCTGCTTTGACACCACTTGCATCATCATTGCTTGAAAGATTTATCAAGATAGATGCGGCAAAAATTTTGCAAAATTCCAGACAGATTATAGAAAATAGCGCCAATACCGAAACTGCTCTTCAGCAGCTGGAAGTCCATCTAAGCAGCACGGCTGAACAATACGACACCCTTAATTTGCTCAAAAAAATTAAAACTTTGGAGGTACATCGTGCCCAACTTGAAAATGATATCTCTAAATGCGATGATCAACTCAAAAGCAGTAAGTTTGAAAAAGAACAATTAGAACATCAGAGTCACAAAATTATGCTAAAGATTGCGGCTGATGCCGATGCAAATGATGACAATTTGCGAATACTCAAATACTCTACAATGACGCTGGAAGTCATGGATGAGTTTATGAAACGCCTACAGAGCCAGAAAGTCGAAAAACTTGAGACGAATATTGCAAAATGCTTTAAGTATCTTGCGCAAAAAGAGGCCATTATCACCTCTATTTCCATTGATCCGGTATCGTTAGATATCACGTTACGTGACTATAAAGGGGGCATTTTGCTCAAGGAGCAACTGTCAGCCGGTGAAAAGCAGATGTTTGCAATATCAATTATTTGGGGACTTGCGCTATCCTCCGGCTATAAACTCCCTGTAATCATTGATACGCCTATGGCCAGACTTGATTCAGCCCATAGATCCAATTTTATCAACAAATATTTACCCAATGCAAGTTCTCAGGTATTGGTTTTATCTACGGATGAAGAAATTTATGGCAAATATCTTGAGGATATAAAAGAATACGTTGAGGCCACATATACTCTTGTCTATAACGAAGAAGAAAAATGCAGTTCCATATGGACGGGTTATTTTGGAGGTACACTCTGATGATTTGTAAACAGTTTAAGCTATCACAGCCGGAAAAGGAAAAGCTGATCAGAATCAAATCGCGCACTGGCATACAGAATTGGAATATCATTTGCAGATGGGCATTATGCTGGTCTTTAAGCGAAGAGACTGTGCCTGGAGGCGTCGACCCGCTATCCGACAGCAATGTTGAAATGAGCTGGCTGACATTTGCCGGTGAATACCATGAAATTTATGAGGAAATCATACGCACACGATGTATTAAAGACGGTCTCGGAGACGATCCCGACACATTATTGAAATACTTTCGTCTCCATTTGAACCGAGGAATTAACCACTACAGTTCCCGGGACGTCCTTAAGAGCATTCAGGATTTGCTGGCCACTCTGCCAGCAGAGGAGTAACCTATGTCACTATATTTGGACTATAACGCTTCGGCACCTATTTTGCCCGAAGTGCTTGACGCAATGATTGAAACTTATCAAAGCACAATCGGAAATGCGGACAGCCGCACACATATTTATGGAACCAATGCGCAAAAAGTAGTGCAATTATATCGGGCCAACATTGCCGCCATATTGGGAGTAAACCCGGACGAAATTATTTTTACAAGCGGTTCAACAGAAAGTAATAATATGGCCATATTGGGTATCGAAGAATATGCCCGCTCCACTGGGAAAACACATATTATTTCCACTGCTATTGAACATAAATCCGTTCTCGAGCCTTTGAAAGTGCTCGAAAAAAGAGGCTTTCAAGTAGACTACATCGAACCCGATATATCTGGACGCATAGATACCAAAAACCTGTGTAACCTAATCACAGACAACACCTGTCTTGTGTCAATAATGTATGTTAATAGCGAAACCGGCATTATGCAGCCAGTTGAGGAAATCGGAGCGTATCTCCGGAATAAAGGTGTATATTTTCATGTTGACGCGACACAGGCTCTGGGAAAATTGAATCCTCAGATCAGGAAACTCAACTACGATATAATGAGCATTACAAGTCACAAAATCGGAGGTCCTCAGGGAATTGGTGCCCTGATCTTAAAACGGGATTCTAACTATAATAGACCGCCTCTAACTCCTCTTATGTATGGGGGCTCACAGGAACGAGGATTTCGCCCTGGCACAACACCGATAGCCTTAGTTTCCGGATTTTCGAAAGCTGTTGAAATATGTGAACGGGACTTAGAAAAAAATATCTCAAATTGTCGGCGGATCAAACAGTCTCTGCTCTCCGCAATATCAAATCTGCCCTATACATTTAACGGAGAACAAGAATATTGTCTCCCGTCTACCGCCAACATAAGTATTGACGGCTTAGATGCGGAAACCGCCTTTTTATGTCTCGGTGAAAATTATTCCTTTTCAAACGGCTCTGCCTGCAACTCTTCTTCCCATAGCTTAAGCTATGTGCTCAAAGCTATGGGACTGGATGAAAAAAGAATGTCTGAGGCCATCCGCCTGTCCTGGGATGGCTCGGTGGATATAGACTTTTCCCCCTTCGTCTCCATCATATCTTTGATTATATAGATTACATCCAGCCAAGTATCCAAGCTTGACTGGATGCCCTTTTAAAATTTGATTTTCAACTGTTTCTCCAGATGATTATCCTTTATCCACTTAAGTATGGTCTCATCATATAAGTCCGCTACCGTGGCTTTCTGCAATCGAACTTTACTGATAAACATTTCAGCCTCTGGTATTAAATGCAGATCATCGACCATCTGCCTGGCTCTTATAGTATCCTCCTTAAAGTTCTTTACCATCCTATCGGACTGTGGCAAGCTTTCTTGAATTTTTTCTATAGAGGCAATGACTCTATCCACTTCTCCCCCGTTTTGCAATAAGGATTTCAGTGATTTCAGAGAATTCAACAATTCTAAATAAGGTGGCATTGCCTCTGTTTTCCAGGCGTTTTCAACAAATAATCGGCATGACTCCACCGCGTTCTTCAAGGCATTCACCGTGTCTGCATCCAGTTTTCGGTCCTTTGTCCTTTCTCCGCAGGAATCTATTGCATCCTGCAAGGAATCTCTCATTTCGGGACGAAATGTAATTGTAGCGATTTCCTCCTCTTTTATGGAATCCACTATATTTAAAAGCTGTTCCAATTTATAGGTCAACAAACTTAATCGTCCGATTTGGTCTTTATAGCGCTCCATGGCGGCTTTGTCATTTGCAAGAGATACAAAAGTCATCATAGCGTTCCCTGCATTATTTAAAGACTCCACAATCATACACCCACCTCCAGTTTTTCAAGCGTTTCACTAATTATTCCAAGTTTCTTAAGCGTACTTTCCACAAGCAATGGGTCAATCTGTTCAATATTACCCTGTAAATTTTTATGTGCTTTTTCTTGTGCCTGAGCAAACTCTTCCAGTGCTGTCAAATCATCTACTATATTACTTAACTCTCCACTTGGATTACCAGAATACGCCTTAAGTAAATCAATCATATCATCCTGTTTTATACTTTCGTCGAGAACATTATATAGTTCCATTACCCTGTTCGCATATTCAATAGGCTTTATATCAAATTTGATTTTTAGTTCCGTTTTATATGGCACATGAGCAGTATCGCATATACAATAAAAAGACCGAATACACTTAATTGCATTAATCAGTACTTGTTGGTTCGGCTTTTCACCTAAAATCTTCTCAAGAGAATCTATTGTCTCTTGTGCCAGTTTCTTTTCTTTTCCCACAAGATGCGCCAGTTTATCATAAATGTTCAATAAATGATTTACAATCTGCATATAAAAACGCGAATCGCCTTTGTCTGGAAGTTCTCCTCTTAAATCCCAATTAACCTTCTGAAGATGTTCCATGGACACATATAATTCATTGGTTCTATAACATTCCACCGCACCAGAAGTAGAAGGATCCCCAATAACACCCATCATAGAATTACTTCCAGCTTTCAATATGGCTCTGATATACTCCGCTATGGATGCATTGCTGTTTTTCAGAAATGTAATTGTATCATTCCAAACAGTATTTCTGTGTAGGATATTTGGACTCTTTGGTTCAGTCTTTATCAATTTACTGAGAAGTTGTTCTTTGTTCAACTTCCCTATATCCTCCCCCATTATAAGCCGTTGGATATATTCAACAGCCAAACACCATGTTATAATCGGCTGGACTCCCGAACCCAAGTAGCTACCAAAAATCCTTTCCTTAAAAACATCTATATTCTTCTCTAGCCAACTAACCATTTTCATCTGATAATATGCGGCATGTTTAAAATCCCAACTGCTATAATAATTGAAATAGGCTAATCCTGTTATGATATCTCTGCTTTCAGGGTCGCGTTTCAAAGCCACAACAGACTTTTCTTCTCTATTTGCCGTCACTGCTCCCTCGATAAACACAAAATCAGAGGCTTTATATCTCCTGTCCACAAGTGCGCCCGGAGCCTCTTCATCCTGCCATGGGATTCCCTGCACGACAAAATCTCTCACCCATTTATTGTAATCAGCCGAATACGCCAGTTGTTTCTTATCCTCATACCATGACTCTATATCTTCTATTCTCTTTTCAAATTTCACCTCTTTTTTGCTTTTAACCGTGGGCTGCGTAACTGCCCTGGTAAATGGTTCTGAACCTGATATCACATCAGAATCTGGACCCCGCTGTACCGAAGACTCTGAACCTCCAATTCCTTTGAATGCTCCCAATCCTATTTGCTGGATGAACGCATATGAAACTCCCCCCACATTGCCGTCTTTCGCTTCAGAGGTTCCATCTCCCCATGTGGCCAGCAGTATCTTTAAACGCTGTTGATCCTTTTCTGAGAGAGATGATTTTTCCACGCTGTTCGCATATACCCCGTCCATCGGAGAAGAGCGAATAAATCCCGGAAGTCCCGGAAATTCCCACCCGTCCCCATACTCCATCCCATCCGCAAACTTACCAAAGAAATAGCGAACCACATATTCAAGAAAGTATCTGGGTGTCTTATTCTTTAACCGATTGTACAGGCCAATAATACTTTTCTTATTAAATGGATACAGTGTGAGTTCCCTTCCTTGAACATTCACATAATCCCAGACAAAGTCAGGCTTAAATCCGGAATCCGGCAATTCGTCCTGATAGGCTCCGTCTTCATACCAACTTTTTATCTGTTCTGGAGAACAATAAATAGCGTTCAGATATCTTGCCGCCATCTCAAGCACAAAACGCTCATCGCTAAATGCCTGCTCCTTTACAATAATCTGCTTTGTTACCCTATTTTTAAAGTTATCCCTGAATGAATCATAATATCCATCTGTGATACCAATCACAGAGGACACACGACACAAATCACTATATTTTCCCCCATTTTCCACCACAAGTGCCGTTAGGAGTTCGCTCTCCACAATACTTAAGGATGTAAAATCTTCAATGAACAGTGTGAGATTTTTGCCCTGCGCATATAAGTTCTTCCGAAGGTTCACAAACAAATCCCTTGCGTTTTCACTGCTAATATTCGCACAGCTTTGCATAACCGTAGATGTGTACTTATTTAAATAGGCAACCAATTTGGCTATCGCATCAGGATCATCCCGCAATTCGTCAATATAAAATCCCCTTACTTCCTCTGCGGAATCTCTTTTTATACTTCTCGCGACTTCCGCCGGAAAAACAAAATCCTTTTCCGTAAATATAGTGTCTGCATCACCCGTTCTGTTTGCGCCGGAATTAATTCTATTATAACAGCGGTCTATCGGTCCACCCTCTCTCATCATATAATCCTGTACACGAGAGTCATGCATAAAACTGGAAATATTTCTGCACATAACAGGTTTATATACCTGTCCCGAGGTATCTGTAGCTACACGCATGGCATAGGAGTTGTAAATTGTAATTTTAAACTCCGCTTCGTCCTGAGATTCGGCGGCCTCACAAAACTTCTTGAATTTCTCCCGGAGTTCCGTCTCCTGTACAAGCCCCTCCTCCAACATCTGCTGAATGGCTCCGCGGATCGTGTTGTCCAGCCTCCGCAAAAAAATCACTTTTTCACGGGAATCATCATAATTAACCCTGTCTGCCGTCAATCGATTGTAAAGCCAGCAGATCAAATGTGATTTACCCGTTCCATTGGTTCCTCGGACGATCAACATCTGATGCTTATTGGCCTTATTGACAATATATCTCTCATAGATTTCTTCTTCCGTCAGATGGAGATTGGAAGACGACACAAAAGACTCTGTCTCTCCGAATTCTACAAATTCCAGATCCTGAAACGGCACATGCGTTGCCATAAAATATTCAATGTCCGTCGCTGTCCCATCTTTTTTTATGACCAACTTATCCATTCGGTCAGCCATATCCGTCCACCTAGTCATACATTTCCTCCTTGATCACAATGCTGGAAAAGTCATTTAGTTCCACGCCGTTCAGATGATATAATCCCACTTTGGCGGCGTCCGGAGTAGAGATAATCTTTATTTTTTTTTCTTCCTCTAAGGTTCTGAGCCCATTCGAAATGGCAAGGCAAAGTCCCTCCATACTGCACGAAGAAGCTGCCTCGGGAATACTTGTCCGAATCCATTCAACTGTTTCCGCACAGGTCAATTCAGTTCCCTTAGGTATTTCCTGCATCGCATCCTGTATACGAATATTCATGTTTGGAATCAGCGTTTTATGAAACTGATACGCAATTCCAAGAAATCTCATCCAAAATCTCCATCCCAGTACATCGTTTTCATCTACTCTGTCCAATCCGGCTTTAATGATCTCAGCAGAAAAATCCTCAAACTTATTTATTGCAAAAACCCGCTCATTTTGAGCGATATACCACTCAGTAACCTTAAAAAAGGTACTGTTTTTGTTGACGAACGCTACCTTTTGAACAGTTTTCCTAAAAGAAATATAATCTGAAATCTCATCCTCCGTTTTTTCAAAATGATAAATTCCACCACTATCCTTGGAAATAAAACCCAATTCCTCCGCTGCGGAAATAGAATATCTTATAGCCTCATCCATCGGGGCATTGTCCTCCGGATCACAGACTTTTAACTGGCAAATTCTTCTAATCTCATTGGCGCTATATTTTCCGCCATTCACAATTCTGCAAATAGACAGAACTCTCTCCGGCGTTGCCGCTGGTCTCATGCGGTCATAGTAATTTTTGAACATTCTCTACCCCTCCTATATTTTTTCCAAAGCTTCTATACGTCCCTCCAGGAAATCGTTTATTCGCCGCTGCTTTGAATATATATAGGTATTTTCACTGCATATCCATATGCGGCGATATTGTTTCATATACGCCGAATTAGCCATGCAGTAAACCTGATTATTCTGGTCCGCATCATTTCCTAAAAGAATTGCAACCCCTTTATAAAACAGCCAAGGCACATTCCTGGACACCACCAAAAATTCTTCAAAGCTTAACAATAAACAATTCGAAAAAATGTGCTCATCTGGAATAACCGGAAGAACTAACGCAGAAATCTCCAAAGTTCCTATCTTGGCAATCAACTGCTCTATATCAACCGCTCCATTGTCTTCAATTGTAAGTAGCATGTCCAATAACTCACGCCCCATCAAACGTGCCAATTTTACGTTCGGTCGATCCGCCTCCCGATAAATGCATAATTTTTGCCGAATCTTAATCCCCCCGTCTCCGACGATCTTCTCTGTGGGATGAAACGGACATCCCTGACACACATTTTCAGCCAGAGGAAACAGCGAAGAAAAATGCTTTCCCCAACACTTTGAATTAGGTCTACGTACCAACTTCTTTATTCTATAATAGCCTTCCACCTGCTGGTCGTACTCCTTTTGCCGGTCAGGTTTTAATTCCATCTTCAACCTGGAAAAATCTGTCAGCAAATCCATATCCAGCAATTTGAATTTAAAATAATATGTCTTTTTAGACGTGTCGAACTTAGCACTTATTATGTCAATATACTTCTGCCTGTACATAAGGAGCAGCATATTTACATTCCATCCCATATTCTGCGTTCCGGCTCGTTGCGCCTCTTCAACCGTAAAAGTGTCCGGGACGGCATTAAGGTCGGCCGTTATCATATCGCCGTCAATTATAGAATATGTACTGGACAAAATACTTTTCCATCTGGGAATCAGATTCTCTACTGTAAGCACGTCACTCTTTACAAGCCCAAATGCCTTATTTAAGTCACTCTTTGAATCTTCAGTGCCCACATACGGAACCATTACACTTAACGACGGCAGTCCGTCTCGTCCCCCGCGGCCTACCTCTTGGTAAAATCTGCTCAAATTCTCAGGAACACACGCATGGACGATGGTTCTCACATTCCTTTTATCCACACCCACGCCAAATGCCGATGTGGCAAAGATAATATCAATCTCATTGCTTTTCCACTTTCTCAATATCTCTTCTTTTTCATGTTCCTTTGTGTCTCCTGTAAATGTGCATATATTCCTAAAACCCAGCCTCTGTAATTGTTCGCGATATGTCTCCGCAACCCGAGGTTCAATCACATAGACAATCATTGGCTTGGGCAAGTATTTTACCAGTTCCAGAACCACATTCTCACGTTTAGAATAATTCCTTTCCGACAGAAAAACATAACGAGGCTCCTGCCTCAACGAATCACATCTATACTGAAGATTTTTCCCCTCTTGACCAAATAAATCAAACAGTGTAGATACCACGTCTTCCGACAGGGTAGCGGACAACAGATATGTCCGCATGGTATTGCCTGCCAGCATACGCAATTCTTTTAATACAACCGCAAAAATCTGAAATTCCGGTCTAAACTTTATTCCCCAATCCGGAACAATATGGGCCTCATCTATCACAACATTTCTCAAATAATTATTCTCCGCTGCTTCTCGTAATACCTGATTTAATCTGTTATTTTTCAGTATCGCCTCGGGAGAGGCGATGAGCATCCGGGCCTTTCTATTTTTTATCGCCCAAACACTCTTACTGATCTCAGAGTCATTCATTCTCGCTTTATAATAAAAAACGGCTTCATCTGCACTATCAAGCCGCATACATTTTCTGGCTTGAATATACTGATCCATAGCCAAGGAAACCGTGGGAACAATCACCAGTGTTAGTTTCTGCTCACAGGTTGCCAGCATCTGCGTAATTAAACTCTTTCCGCCTCCTGTAGGCAGGGAGACCATCAATGTATAATCATTCGGCAAATTTACCGCCGTATGAACCGCAATTTTCTGTTCAAAAGAACAATACCCGGAAAACTGAGAATTTTTACGCAAAAGCCCGTCACCGGTACTGGGTTTAGTCCGCGCTACCTGCGAGTCATCTAAATGATAGACTTCCTCAAGAAACTGTTTTGCATCCCGCAAGTACTCCGGATATCCGGCCACTACATCAACACTGCCTTCTCCCGTTACATATAATCCTATTTCAGAACCACTACTAGACACCATATCCATTACCAACCTGGGTAAATGCATTTTCCCCACAAACAAGATTAGATCTCTTATATATAACAGGAAATCCAAAGGATTAATTTGTCCTCGATCATACTGTCGATATCGAATAAAATAAGTGCGCATGACCTCTGCCTGCGCCGCCTCTCTAAAAAAACCAGCGTAAATACTGCTTTCTATCAGATCTGACAGTTGCCCTTCAGCGACATCTCCTGTTATTTCTCCATTTATATACTTTAGAAAAATATCGTTATAATTCATCGCTCATTTGTCCTTATTAAGCAAACAGAGTCTACTACGACATTAAAATTGGTAAGTGCGTGATAAACTGCCTTGTATTGCTCCCGCATTTTCTCTACCTGCTGTAAGTCTTTTTCCTGATATATACAAATTGATTCCAAGCCGTTGAGTATCCTGATCATTTCTCTTTTTGCCGTCTTCAATTCAGCCAATTCCTCCGCCTTTTTCCTGGCTCGAACCGTTGCAGTCCTCTCTGCGGCATTTACCACATTGAGCCAGACTTCTTCCGGATTTTCATCCATAAATATTTCCAGTTTTGAAAACCCGGACTTTGACGGTTTTCTTGCCCCCATGTGGGTCGCATTCATAATATTTTGTTTATCAGAGATAAATTCTCTCAATTTTTCCTCCGAAACATCCTTACTCTTAACTGTCAGCGGAATAAATATTTTGATTTGCTCCATGGGCAAGTACATTCTAAAATGAGACAGCAAATGAAGTGAAATTCCGTTTGACAGCAAAAAATTTTCATCCGGTTCAATATTATAAACGAACAAAACTCCCGCATACGCAAAGTCGGCTTTAGCCTCAAAAGCACAGCATCGGCCACGCCCATTATTCATAGCATTTCCAACAATACTGTCAAAAACTGGATCACCTGGAGAAAAAAAGAGTAAATCCTCTCTCTTTATCGCTGTACCTCTGTCAAAGGTTCCCAAAATCTTTCCTTCATGCCGCATAATGGAAGTATTCTCATACATTGTCCAGTCAGGCGGAATTAATAATGCCTGTATCGCCGCTCTGGGACTAAACTGATATTCCCCAAACTCTATAATATTCGGATTCCCTGTTGCATTACTTCTCAGCCCGGCCTGTGTAGACCAACCCAACATAGCTGCCTGAAACAAATTTCCTTCGCTTCCCTGATATGTCTGTAACATCTGTTCCACGGCTTGGGATAGGGGACGATATATAACACTCCCCGAGTCATATAACTGCTCCTCCTCCACGGTCTCCCTAGCCTTTTCCATCATATCAATAATATCAGTCAGCGAATTTCCAAGCCCATTATAAATATCCTCCTCCAAGGCATCCGCAATGGACTGATTTAATTCGCCGGTAATTATCTCAAGTCCGCTCAAGGACTGCCCAAATATGCCAAGTCCCTTCTTCCAAATATGAAAGAGTTGTTCTTCTATTGAGCCCAGACAATAAAATACAATTGAACGCACTTCCAGATGCTCTATTTCTCTTCCCAGCCGATCCAGGCGCCCAATTCTCTGCTCAATGGCATTTGCGTTCCATGGAAGATCTATAAAAATCAGCCAATCTGCAATCTGAAAATTTCTCCCCTCTCCTCCGGCGGCATCACATAAAATAATCCTACAATCTATGTTATTTTGAAACTCATATACACTATTTTCCAAAACCTCTCTATCCAGACTGGCACAGAACTTACTGTAACAAATTTTCCGGGCTTCTAAAATGTCCCCCATTTTTTCAATCGTTTCTTCAAACTCGGAGAAAATGACTATTTTCCCCACATCTCTCCCAGTCAATCCTATTTCCTGCTCAATGTAATCGACTATTCGAACAAGTCTTCCCCTGATCCTGTCAGGATCCTGATCCAGCAACTCATCTATCTTCCTTATTTCATCCTCTGCCTGGGCTCTCCACAACCTGACATTGGTTGATAGTTCCTCATCTTCCACTCCATGCTTCCGCATTGTACTAGTCAGGGCCCAAGGAGAACTGAACATAGCCTGCAACAATACTTCCGCAATAGAAATATCAATCTGCTTGTTTTCCAGCGCATACGCTAAATACTGCTGCAATGCATAATATGTATTCCTTTCATTGTAACATTCTTCCTCCGATGCCATCTCATAGGGACACTCCAGCAAGACTCTTTTCCCCATTGTAGCCGCAATATATCCCCGTCGGTTTCTTATAACTTTTCGCTCAATGCGATAATTCTCTGATATGTAAGACAATGCTTTTCCAGCTGCCTCGTAGCCGCCGTCCGCAGATTCCAGTTCGATTCTCTCCGCCAGCCTAATTAGATGTTTATCATTCAAGGCTTCCGCCAATTCCTCTATTTTGTCATATGTATCCTCTTTATATTCTGCATAAGAATTCATATGGCGAAGCATTGCGTTGACACGCCTCTGAATCTTTTTCTGTTTGAAAAGAATCTCCGAAAATACTCCCATATCCATATTACCATACCGTTCCGGCAAGAGCAGGGCAAGTAATCTCAAATATTCCTCTTTTCTGTCCTGAATTGGAGTCGCACTTAACAGCAGTACATGTTTACATCTTTGGGTAAGGGAGTACACTAGCCTATATTTATCTTCCATCCCCAAAAGCCGATGGGTCTCATCCACCAGAACAAGATCCCATGGATAGCCCAGAGCATCGCAATACTCGTCTAAGTCCTCAACAGGCAGAATAAAGTGATTTACATACGCGCCCATGGCCGGATTATGTGACGCATGAATCCCAAATTTCAATCTAAGTTCATTTTCCCATTGGGCCGCCAGCACTCCAGGAAGTAGATAAAGCACTCGCAAATTCTGATTCTCGCTGCACATAATCTTGATAATTGCGCAAGCTTCAATAGTTTTACCAAGCCCCACCTCATCGGCCAGCATATAGCGAACGGTGGGCTCCTCAAAGGCCCTCACAATCGTGCTGATCTGATGAGCCATCAAAAATGTCCTGCATCCCGCCAACACATCAAATCCATAGATAGCATTCTCTACCATGTGCAGATTGGCGCTCACACATAGCCGGTTGGCAAACCATGTCGGATTCTGAAACTCATACTGCCTCAACTGTTCTACCGGCGAGTAATCAGCGGCAGAATACTCTATCTCCATACGTTCTTCAGAAAACCTCTCTATTTTGCCATTTTCCAGAAGAATATAATAGAAAAACAATTCTTCCCGCTCCCCGCATAACCTAATTATTTTGCCCTTACCCCCAGGAGTATTCACCGGTGCTTTCCTAGCCGCAGGACAATGGGTGACCTTACCCATGGCAAAAACCGTCTTATCAAAAGCATGTGCGTAAAATTTTCCGCTACGCCGTAAATCAAAGAAGCATACTTTAACTTCCTCCGAAATAGTATTGAGTTCCATAATTTTTCCCAACACAAAACTTCTGGGATACTTATTGTCGTTTTCTTCCACCACAATCGGACATCTGACATATTGTCCCTGTCTCATGGCTCCCTCCTTGTCCTCATGTATCCTGCTCAATGTAAGGTTGCAGACATATGGCCTTATCTGGGCAGTATATACACCATTCTCCAACCCTTGCGTTGTCCCCCGGATCATTCAGGTACCCGATAAGACCCGCAGAAAGAGTGTTGTCATCCTGTTCAGGTATTTTATTCAAGGAATATACTTTCCGTTCTTCTTTCTTAACCATTTCAAGTTCAATTTTATTCTCAAATGCCTCAATTGAGTGTTTTATTTGATGACCATTTAATTCTTCTGAAAACTTCGCCTTACCAAAACGTTCTCTTATAGACATATGATTAAAATCATATTCACGAACAACTCTTGGTGAATATTTCTCATCCAAGATACAATTTATGAAATAGTTTTCTGCTCGTTTTGATATATCATACAGTTCTACTGTCTTGAAAAACGGAAAATATTTTTCAATTTTCACCCTTTCCTGATGAAAAAATCTATGCGTTTCTTCTTTTGCAATATCAATTGTTTTTTTCTGTAACCGCTTCCATACATTTTCCACCAATACATTTTCCAACAGTTTTTGATACAAAAACGTCCCCGATTCGATGGGATAAGAATTTAAAACATAATCCATAAAATATCTATACGGACAAAGAAATGCTGTTTCCATCTGTTCCTTTTGATATTTTATTTTCGACACTGGTTTAAATTGTGCTTTGCTTACTATCTTCCCGCTGTCATCTTCAAGAGAACCATCCACCAAGGACTTTTCTACTCCCAATAGTTTCAGATATCCATATTCCGTAGTCTCTTCGTCGCCATACTTTCTCACATAACTGATTTTCGAATCACACTGATTGAAATACAGGCCATAGAAGAGCGCATATCTGAGAAAATTGCTGCGTTCCCCAATGGCAGCGTAATATACCTGAAAGGGTAAATCTTTTGGGGTATAGGCTCTCTCAATAAATTGTTCCGTCAGGGGCCAGGGCAACAGTTCATTTCTCGATACATACATATCCCTATCGGAAACACAGGCAAAATGATAAGTCTTCCGCTCCCCAGGTCCGTTCTGCTTACGACTCTGTAAAATATCACCATCTATCTGTTCAAAATTCTTTACAAACCAATTGGAATCCGGTTCATCTTTCTGCTTTAAAAAGAAATACAGACCGCTCTTCAAATCCTCAAAAGTGCCACTCATACTATCCGTGGCTGGCTTTATCGACACAAGCTTGCTTAAAAGGCGGTCTATCAAGTCCCGCTCCTCTTCATTGGCTATCTCCGGCCGGCAGTCCCGGATTGTTTGTTCCAAACGCGCAAAGTGCGCTCTAAATTCTACAAAATCTTGTTGTCCGTTACCCAGCAGAAATAAAGTTTTCGCAGTCTCGTTAATAGTCGTTACCGCCTCAAGAAGTTTTTGAGCATCTTGTTTGTCAACCTTATATCTGTTATAAATATCCATTACCCGAAACGGGTATCCTTGTGCCCCCTCATATGCGTTTGCAACACTGTCATATAACTCAATATACGCCCGTATCCTCTGCTCAAATTCATTAAAATCTTCAAGATTGTCAAATTCCGTCTCTAGATTCGTTGCTGTCTTCAATAATTGTGCAGCATTAAATTTGGGTAGTATTCCCGAATTAACACATTCACATATCAGAGAAAAATCTATATTGATCTGTCCCTTTTCACAATTCCAAAGTCCATATAAGGCCACAAAAAATTGTCCGATGGGATAGGCCAGAAAATGTCTGTTCCGCGCATATTCAGGATGATATATTTGAAGTAACTCATCCACATCCTTATTGGCCGTATAAATAGTCTCATCCATCTCGGCCAGAACCCTCGCCGTACTATTATGCCGTTTCAAAGGCATTTGATACAAAAGGGGGTTCTCCTCGATTCTCTGCTCGGCCTCTCTAAATCGGTCAGATACATAACCCGCATACTCCGATACATTTTCGAATTCCCAAACAGAAATCCCACTCTTTTTGTCGGAATACAACTGATAATTGGCTCTGATCCTAGGATCAGTTCTCAAAACGCTGTTTTCACAAAGCAGGGCCATATTACTGGCCAGAGCGTTTCCAGGCTTTGCAAGTTGCGTCGGATAATAACATTTTATTCTTGTATCTGAGCATATTGGCACATTAAATTGTTGGTAAATATAATTCCAGGAAGAATATATTTCCTGATACTGGGGGATATAATTAAATAAAAAAATCACTTCTGTATTCATGTGATCCAATGCCTCGATAAATCGTAATTGTGTAGGCGTAAATTGGTGAATCCCATTCACTACAACATGATTCCCATCCCACCTGGACATTGTGCGTATGGCGCGATCATACATAGCCATACGCACGGGGTCGGGCTGTGGCTGCACTTCCTCTCTCTTGTTTATGCGATCAAGATACTCTTGTTTTTCTCTTTCCGTCCTTTCAACAAAATAACTTATCAGTTTCCTCTTGTCTGGGAATTCAGGGAGAGCAAACAATTTATCACCTTTCTGCTGAATCATCCGCAAAAGATACACAAACAGACGCTGCTCGCGATTTCCATGTTCCCCATGAAGTTTTGTTGCCTCAATGTGCAACTCCTGAAACAAACGCAAGGAGTCCAGCATGGCGGCCTTATTGTGAGAGACAGAGCAGTAAAAGTTTTCGTCCATCTCGATTTCCGGCTCTGTGCCCCGCCGCAATTCCTGATAGGTCCGTGTCAAATAACTGTACTGCTGAATCTGACGGCTGATATTTAAAGACCATTCGCCAAAAATCTTTTTCTCGGAAAGCTCGTCAAACGGGCAAATCAGAGAACAAATATCTTTTCCCATAACACTGATAAGTCCGTTCACCAATGTCCTGGACGCACACAACTGCGGGTATTCCCTAATTTCATTCCAGAATGTTGTCTCCGCTATCCGATAGGGATCGACATATGTATATATTTTATAAGGCACACCCGACACCTCCATCCAGAATCAATTCTTGCCAACTCGCCCCTTTTTTTCCATCAAGTACTATCCAGGAAAACGTCTCAATTGCGCGAGTCATTGCCACATAGAGTATTCTTGCCTCCTCACGCTTTCTCTCCTCTTTCTCTGTTTTCTCATTAAAAAACGAATTCCGTACATTCAAGCTTTTTTCCGGCACATTCATCTGATAACCTATCTCCAACTTACCTCCCTCATGTCGTGTGGAAATATTCAAATTGGAGCGTTTCATCTTATCAATCGCAAATGAGCAGAAAGGAAGAATCACAGAACCATATTCCAATCCTTTAGATTTGTGAACAGTAACACATCTTACCACAACATCATTTGCGTTCGAGACCGGAACCCTGCTGTCCACATTTTTCTGTGTAGCTATATTAACACTCAATATTTCCGCGAGAACATTCAAGGACAAAGACTCACTGTCACTCGAAGTAATCAGTTCTTCAAACAGGAGATCCACATTCTCTTTATAATATGTCTCCAGTTGGGAATTACCGTCTCCAAAATTTCTCCAAGGCTTAAGAATCGAATATATCGTTCTAAGAACTTGAAGTATTGGCCTGGTTCGGACACTTGCCACAACTTTATCCCAGGACAAAGGAGAGAACGCTACTGCTCCGGACAACTGCGTATTAATCAATTTAAGCAATTCTTTTGTCTGCGTAACATCCTCCTCTTTCTTTTTAGGTTTCCAGCTATTTTTATTCTCATCTTCCCGAATTTTATACATGTACGCCTTACTCGGTTCGTTGATAATAAAGTTAGAGGCAACAAAAGAATACAAATAATCCGACTCGTCATAATGAATCAGCGCATTCGCCAACTTCAACATGTCAATTGCGGGCTCGGTTCTATATAAATCTCCGCTGGTATTTGTCTGAACCTGGATCCCCCGTGCCTTTCCCTCTTTATGCACCAGATCTGCCTGCCAGTTTTCTCTTACAAGGATAGCGAGTTCTCTCTGTTCATCTGGCAAGTTTCTATTCTTTTCTTGCTCTTCTTTTATGCGCCGCCGGATTCTCTCCACCTGGCGCTCAACTTCTGCAAAAAGAGCATCCATTCTCATTGTCTCATTTGTAATGGTTATTTTCCTGTAGAAATCGCTCTCTGCTTTCTTGGAATTATAATCCCTCACACCCTGTAGTCGATCCGATTCATTCTTCAGGTCTCCCTCCGGATTATACACCAGCAGTTGTTCCCCATCTTTCTTATGTCTTCCCCAATCGGCAAAAGAAAAATCAAAAAGTCTCAACAACCTCATATCTGTACGATAATTCCAGTTCAACGAAAATCTGCACCACTGGCCTCCATGTTCTTCACAGTGCAACTGGTCAAAAGCCTTCTCCTTAGCGCCTCTAAATCTATAGATACACTGCTTAATATCCCCCACCACAAAAAGTTTATATTCCAGCACCTCAGCAATTGTCTGCAGTGCCTCAATCTGGGTGTCATCCGTGTCCTGAAACTCATCTATAAACATAAACTTAGGACACCCAGTTTCCATTTGCTTAAGATGCTTTAGATTCTCTTCTTTAGAAAGACATTTTCTCAATACAGACATTATACTGCTCAAATGCACTTTGTTTTCTTCACGTAACTGTCGGTTATATTCCGATTCAGTCTCTGGGATCACTGCGGCCAAGAGCGCATGCAATGCCATTGAATCCCCCGGCTTATTATTCGGTTCTCCGAAGTTTTCCGCTTTTATGGAAGGTATATCTATACTTTGATTGTGAAGATGTTTTATGAAGCTAATAACATTATTCTGAATTGCGTAAATTGGTATTCCTAGCTTATCAATATAATCCTCACCATACAGCGATTGTTTTTCCTTCAGATAACGATCCACCATTTCGGAAACAATCTTTTTCCTTTTATATTCCCCAGAAGTAATGGTTAAGTCATGTCCATAGCCCAACTCTCCGCCTAACAACCCTATCATATTCTTTGCATATGAATGGATTGTACCGATCTGCATTTTATCTATCTGGCTGACAAAATCAAGACAATCCAAATTGTTCGTCAAAAGATAATAGTTATTGAAATACTCCTTAATCTTCTTTTCCATATTCTCAGCGGCGTCATTCGTAAAAGTGATCATCACAATACGGTTCACCATTTCACGCAGAGAACATTTCTGCATATGACAAATATAGCTGATACGTGAGATCATCGTATAAGTCTTTCCCGTACCGGCCCCCGCCTTTACCAATATATTCTTCATACAATCAGCATGTTCAATTTCAAATTGCTCATAATTAAATCTGCATTTTTGGCTGATTCCCTTTATATATTCACTGTCATCAGATTGAAATCCCCCGTCAAAGCACTCCATGAAGCGCAGCTTGTCCGAAAAAAAGACTACTGAAATGTTAAACGCCGTATACTGACTCCCCATTTCCCTGACTGGAGGCTTATGATCCGCCCTCCCCTCAAAATCTATATGCAATTCTGCATTATCTCTCGTCAAGCCCTTTCTAACCAAAACCTCATCTATCTTGTCTCCAATCCTTTTAACATCCTCTGCACAATCAACAATTGCATATATCTTTGTCCCAACTGAATAATATTTACATATTTTGTCTATTACAAATTGTTTATTAGAATATGATCCCGGTAATGAGACAAAATAGGAATAAAATGTTTGTTCATATGGAGCACATTCCTCGATAACATTCGCATTTACACAATCCAAATCTTCCTTAGTCAGATCATTTTCATAAATCTGCCTTGTCCTAAACAGCAAATCCTGGTCAAATTTAGAACAATACATTCCACGCAGCGCACAATTTTTTATAGCCAAATTTACCTTATGATATAAAGCCGCCTTTGACATCAAATCTTCTTTTAATATTGTTATTTCGTGCTCGCAAACTCTATCCAGCCCCTTACTTTTATAGATATCCTCTGTTATCTGCGGAAAACATACCATGCCAAGGACCAGTGGTTTTTTGCCTGTCTTCTGCCGGATTTTCGTTCTCATGCCAAACACATATCCTCTTACCTGTCCTGTGGGATCATGCGATGATTGCCCATGCTCCGACTCGGCATCCTTAATCCAAACACTGTCGCCATTTTCTACACGTAAAATAGTATCCGGACGCCAGGCTTTCACTTCAAAAATAACAACACCAATTTCTGGAACAAGCATACACACATCAAATTGTGTGCCAAATAGCATTCTATTTCTGTAAACAATATGTGTATCGTCAAAGTATTTTACCAACTTTGATATAAAATAGTCTTCTCCCCAATTATTGTCCGTCAAATATGATCCAATAAATTTAGCCATTCTCCGTTCTCCTTATACGAAGTACTCCTCGTCTATTTTGTAAATATAGATTTCTTTTGCCACCTTAACTCCACCCCAATTTGGGGGGAATAAACATCCCCGTCATTTCTTTTTTGCCCAATTTTGTACCTCCCATAAGCAGGGAGATACCATGCAGCGCCACTCTCCGAATACCACTTCCCGAAAATCCCCGCTTTTTTCAATTATTATTTGAATTGTAAGCATAGATTTTCTGATATCCTGAAAAGTGAATTGCTTTACCAAATGTGATTAGAAATATATGCTCTGTAAAAACAATAACATACACAGAGCAAAATTGCAATAGGCATTTTCTTTTTGCCCCAAAAGTGCCCAAAAAGCCCTTGCAAATCCATGATGTATGCACTATAATATACCAGTCTCAATAAGCCACAATAACATTGGGACACCCACAAAATGATATACAATCACAAATTCAAAGGAGGAATCTAACATGTGGCGCAAAATCAGAAAAGTACTAAAGTGGCTGCTGCTTCTGCTTCTGGCAGTCATCATTCTCGGAACTATCGTCAATGCCATATGCAGGCTTTTAACAAAGTCCAAGCTCCAGGATGCCTACGGTCAGGCAGTTTCGGTAGATGGAAAAAGCATGCGAGTCGATGTGAAAGGAGACGCGGACAATCCGGTGATCATTCTATTGTCGGGTTTCGGCTCCGCATCCCCCATACTGGAATTGGAGCCTCTCGCTGCCGCCCTCTCACAGAACTACTGTGTGACAACCATAGAACCCTTTGGCTATGGCCTGTCCGACAAAACGCCACAGGACCGCACCATCGAAAACATAGTAGAGGAACTGCACAGCTGTGTGGAGACGCTGGGATATGAGGAATATTACCTGATGGGGCATTCCATCGGGGGACTGTATTCCCTCTATTGGGCCAATCAGTATCCCGACGAGGTGAAGGGCTTTATCGGCATAGACCCTTCCGTACCCGGCATGAACGACGAGCAGCCGTTCCCCATCAGCATCACGGCCATCAACAAGATATCCGCATACCTGACAAAAGTGACGAACGCGGTGGGACTTAACCGGCTGCTGTCCGCCGGCAACCCTCGAAATGCTGTTTACGCGGATACCACTTACCCCTATACGGACAAGGAACTGGAGGTTTTCCGCATTTTATCCTTGGACAATGCCTATAACAAGACCGTTATGAATGAACTGAAGTATCTGGACGCCAATGTGGAAACCGCCAGAGGGATGCGCTTTCCCGATCAGGTCGCGGTCCTGCAGTTTATATCCGGCAGCAACTGCAGCCTTCTTTCCACCTGGGAACAGCTGCACCGGGACGTGCTGCCCGAAAACGGCAGAGGAGAAGTGATCCGGTTGGAAGGCAGCCATTATCTTCACTTTGAATATCTGGATCAGATTGTGGAGCATGTTATGAACTGGATAGGTTAGTGCGTTATTGTTCACACTTATGTCCGGCGCAGTGGAGCGCACACCGAACAACGGCGGGATCTCGCAAATGTCTTCTTGCCGCCTGCGCGATGAGAGACCGGCCCCTTGGGGGCCGGTCCGTCTGAAAGAGCCGCCAAGGGTTCGTCCTGCGCCTCCTCCAGAGACAGCTGTTCCTATAAAATCTTGTCCGCCACGAAGTCCAGACGCATTTGATCTTGAAAGAATTTATTGTAGAAATTAGCGGTTATTCCAGATTCCCTTCAAATTTTCCTGCATATATCCCCGTCCTCCAGAAGGATTGCATATGCATGTTCAACCAGATGCTGGCGTTCAAAAGAAAAAGCAATACATTATATCCTTTTTTATACTCCCTACTTTTCGGAAAAGTGTTCAGGAATTTAATGTTCCGCAATAACACACTCGCCGTTTGAATAACTAAATCGCGTGTGACTGATCTGAAATCCCTGCTTCTTCATTTGACTTAGGAGCGTGTGCATAAAAAATCCATGTGTGACAATAATACAGTCGCTATTCTTTTTGGTTATGATTTCTATAAATCGTTCTGCGCGATAGATGGTTTCTTTCCTACATTCCTTTTGTGAATGAATATTTAAAAACCATTGTAAGCGTCCTGAAACATTCCAAAATATTAAGGGTAACTTTTTATTTGAAGCAACACTTGCACATAATGGTACTTCATTAAGCCATTTTGTAAAAATAAAGTCTTTTTCACCAAACAACTGCTTGGCCGTTTCCCTGCTTCTTTGTAAACTACTGGTATAAATATTTTGATAATTTATTTGAGGAACATCAGATAATTGAGACAAAATCGGTGCTTCGTCATACATTTTACAGTCTTTGTTAAACTGTCCTGATGTACTCCATTTGCTCCATTGAAAATCCACTTCTCCATGTCTAATAATAATCGCTCGCATATCTAATTCTCCAAGAAAACTTTCGATTTATATACTTGAATATAAAATGTATGCCCACTGCCTGCAATGTGTATTTATATGGTCGCTTTCCATGGGTACACAATTCCGAAAAAGGAGTTTTTATAATGTCATGTCCCTTCCGCCAGCCACAGAAACTCCACCGCCCAGAAAGTGAGATCACAGAGCAGCGCCTTCTTCTGCCAGTAATCCGCCTCCAGCCGCACGTCCCCATAGGGCGGCGGCCACGAACCCGGCCACCGTGGGATGCTCCTTGGGAATCCTGTAGTAAGACAGCAACCTGGCGGCGCTCTCCCCGTCCTGCAGGGGCGTCTCGTGCAGAACCTGCCCCCGCCAGTTGTCCCAGCTGTGCATGCCGCTGCTGATGTAGCCGTCCGGCTTGACATAACTTTGCAACAGCACAAAAGGAGGAAGCCGGTAGATCCGTTCCAGCAGCTTTTCTTCCTCTGCGGAAGTTAAATCCTGCAGAATTTCCTTGCGGAGCCGGTACTGAATGACCGGCCCCGCATTTTCCAGCAAAAAATATATGGATTTGGCATGTAAAACTATACTATTATTCATGACCTCTCTCCAAACTCCTATCCCGATGCCTTGGGGCAAGCGGTCCAAAGCCTACCTGTCCCCAAGATATTCTCCCAGCATCGCCTCCTGATAAGCGGCTTTCTTTTGCCGCTTCATAGCCTGTTTGATGTCCTGTAATTCCTCCCGGTAGACGCGGTCCAGCTTTTTTATGCTCCTGTCGCTGATTTCCACATCGGATCGGTATTTCTCATAAAATTCTCTGCGGTATTGCCAGAAATGCAGTCTCTCCCTGTAGCGCTCCTTTAGTCTCTGGGCGATCAGCAGTCCCTCCGGGTCATAATCCCCCGCATACCAAAATTCCGTATCTGAGCCAAACAGATCCAGCAGCACCAGCGTTGCCAGCCGCGTCTGTCCGTTGCCGCACACGATAGCGGCATCCGGCCAGGCTTTCGCCAGCACCGCGAATACAGCAGGATTTTCCACAATATATACACGTTTTCCTGTCTGCGGGCTCACCCGCGCCAGCTTTCCCAGTGTCAAGAGGGACAGGTGCAAGGGCTCCCCCTGTTCCAGATAGCCCAGGATGCCCTTATGCGGCCTGCCATGCTTCTCCGCGCCGCTGATCCCGTAGACAAGCACATGATTGGAGAGTTCGTCCTTGAGAAGACCCGCTCTGTAGAAGAGAGCGGCCTTCTCCTCCGCTCTGAAATCCTCCATTTTCCCGGATTCTCCGCTATCCACCGTATCCTCCATTCTTCCGGGTTCTTCGTTATCCTCTGTATCCTCCATTCTTCCGGGTTCTACGATATCCTCCGTATCCTCCATTCTTCCAGGTTCTTCATTATCCACCGTATCCCCCATTCTTCCGGGTTCTCCGTTATCCTCCGTATTCCTCATTCTTCCGGGTTCTTCGTTATCCTCCGTCTTGCCCAAACTTTGGATGCACAGAGACTTGCCATCATTCAGTCCCGGAACCAGCGACTCCCAAAAACGGGAGTTTAAAAAGGCAGCCAGCAGCTGTTCTCCCAGTTTTCCCGCGTCAAAAAAATGCGGATCTCCAGTGGTTTCCGCGGCAAACACCGCCAACAGTTCATGGGAAACCCCTTCTCTCCCGGCCGTCAGAAGCGGCAGTCTTGGAATCGCCTGCAGCAGAAGCAGCAGACTCCCCTTTAGCTTATCCGGCTGCTCGCGATAGTGCTTCATCAGCAGCAGATAGCCTTCCTCCTTTTCCCCCAGGACCTGTTCTAACCACAGACTGCCCGGGCTCTCCGGAGCCGTCTCGATTATCTCCGCGAAAAAGCGTTCTCTCTCTTCTTTCTCCTTTTGCCGCTGCGCTTTCCGCCCCACCAGTTCCCTGCCGAAATAGCCCTGCAGAATGTCTTCCCACGATAGGCCAGCAAAGCGGCTGCCCGCCAGGGCCTTTTCCATGGCCGCCGCCGAGATCGTGACAGTTTTCTGACCCTCGTAATCCTTCTGAAAAAAGCCTCCCAGCTGCCGGCAGTCCTCCGTACACAGCCCCGAGAGCCGCACCGTGCCGCCGAAACGTCCAAGACTATGGTATTTCTCCGCAACCTTTACAAACAGCCTGTCATATATTTTCCGCTGCCTGAAATATCGGATACATTCCTCCAACTGGTTTTGATCACTCATGCCTTTTGACTCCCATGCCCTAATCCCTGTAACCCTTTGTTATTCCGTTTCCCGCTCCCCACTTACCAATCTGCGTTCCTTACCGTTCCAGATATATTGGATCACCGTCACAAACTTTGCGTTTTCCGGCCGCAGCAGCTGATAGATGGCCAGCCCCGGAACCGTGTCATAGTCTCCCCACAACACCTGGGAATTGATCATGAAGTTGAAGCGGCACTCCACCATCAGCTTGAACATATCGCGGATATTTGTCTCATCCACCCCCGCAAATGCCTCGTCCAGAGAAATCAGTCTGGGGGCGTCCTCTCTGGCGCCCGCGTACTTTGCCACCACTGCCGAGAAAAGCGGCACATACATGGACATGGCTTTTTCCCCGCCGCTGAAAGTAAAGAACACCCGATCCGTCAGATCCCTCTTCCTCTCCCCCGTCTTCTGGCATTCCAATGTGAATTCAAACCATTTGCGGTAATCCAGCACCTCCCGCATGATGGCGTGGAAGGACTGCACAGAGTTCCCCTCCGCTGTGATCTTCCTCGCCTCGGCGATCTTGGATCGGAAGTGCAGGGACAGCTTCTCCACCTCTTCATCACGCATGATTTCCGCGTCCTTGGACAATAGCTCCACCAACTCCCTGGTATCCAGTTCTTCCTCCTTCTGTGCCTGCTTGTTCTTCCAACTCAGGCTCAATTTCAGTCCGCTGGAGGTATGCATGGAGTCCATGAGGAGGTTCATATTGCTCACCCACCGCTTGCTGGAGTGGATCTTGGCACGGATCTTCTTGCTGATGGTATTGGCCAGGATATCCTCAAACAGTTCCCTCTCCTTATCGCTGAGCAGGCGCTTTTGGACCTCCGCATCCTCCCGCAGCTTCTCCAGCAGTTCCTTGAACTTGACGTTTATCCCCCGGTATTTTCCTACAATGTCGGTTCTGCGCATGGAGACCCCAAACGTGTTTTCCTCCTCATCCTCCTCGAAAAGCGGCTGCAGGGTAAGCTGAAATTCCACCAGATATCCACGGTTCTCATGATAGATTTCCTGCAGGCGGCCATGGAGATCCGACTGCTTTTTGCCGCCGAATTTGCCTGCCAGCATAGCGCATACCTTTGTCGCCTGGTCCTCCATGTCCTCGCTGAGTACAAACAGCCCCTCCACATATCCCAGCTGGTATTCCTCCCGAAATCCCTTCTCAAAACGCTTATATCTCTGAAGATCTCTCTGATGGCTCTCCTGCTGCTGTTCCAATTCCCTCCCCAGCTGTTCCTGCTTCTCCTGCAGCTGGGCCTGCCTGCTTCTGCAATCCTCCCGGAGCTCAGGCAGCGCTTTCAGCCTTGCCAGACAGTAGTCCAACCGCTCTCTGATCTTTTCATAATCGGTCAGTTCCAATTGTCTTTGCACAGACACAAGAGATGCCTCCAGATCATTTCTCTTCCGGGATATCCTGCCAAGTTCATAGCGGATCATGTCCAAGTCCTGATCAATCGCTTCCAGGCTGTCCGCCAGGCTGCTTAAAATAGAAATTCCGTTTCGGTATTCCCCATGCCGCAGCTGAACATCTGTCAATAACTCCCTATATTTTCCCAGCGCGTCCAACGCTTCCGAAAAAACATCCAGCCTTGCCGTAAGGTAACATTTAGCGCAGATTTCCCGAACCCTTATCTGCACCTCGTCCAGTTCCTCCCTGGCCTGGCGCAGCTGCTCCCGAAGCAGGGTAACACGTTTGCCCAGCTGCTCCAGTTCATAGCTTTTATCCGCATACTCCCTGGCGGCTGCTTTCAGGTCGGTTTCCGCCGGGAACGCGTCCCACTCCTGCTTTAACAACTCGTTCCGGGCCCGGAGTTCCCCCAGGCCCCTCTCACATTCCTCCAGTTGTTCCAGAAGCAGCCTCTCCTCCTGCTCCAGCTGGGCAAGCTTTTCCCGCCGATATCTTTCCCGGGCCCTTACCCCTATATAACATGCCTGATATGCTCCTGTGACGGTTCCCTCCAGAACGCCTATCCTGTAATTTCCTTCTTTATTTACCCAAGTGCAGCCAATCTCCCCTGCTGCCTCTTTCCCGTCCCGGGCGCCCTTATCCTCCCCCGGCACACATTTTCCATATACCCCGATGGATGATAAAATATGGGAAACGCTCTGATACTTTAAAATATCGTTCTCTCCGTTGTCCACATCCAGAAGTTCCAGCAGGTTCTGTTTCACGCGGGTTACATCGCTGAAAATATAGCGGTCACAGACGCCCCCATCCAGCTTCAGCACAGTCTCCCGATATTCCGCCGGAACAATCAGCGCGTCAAGGACTCCCATGGAAAGCAATGCCTCCTCCAGCAGGGATGCCTGCTCCTCCCCCATTTGCTCGCCAAAGTCTACCACCTTGTAGAACTGCTGGAAGGGAATCCCCTTTTCCTCCAGCAGCTGCCGGCTGCGCCCCACGGCTTCACTGTGATCCGGCTCCGGATCCTTTTTGTCGCGCCACTCCTGAAGTTCCCCGCGGATGTGCTGCAGCTGCTGTGATAAAAGCTTTTTTTCCTGCTCCGCACCATATATTTCCTCCCGCAGTTCTTTCTCCTTGGTGTCGAACGCCTCCTTCCCCAGATTGTGTATCTCGTTGAAATCCGTTCCATAGACATACTTTTCAATCTCCTGGGCGGTGCGCTGCTTTACCTCCTCCGCCAGACGCAATTGCTGATTGTTCTTCTCCCACTGGTAGAATCGTTCTATCCACTCATCCTTTGTCTCCTGAAGCAGCGTTTCGTACTGGCGCAGTTCCCTCTCCTTCTGCTCCTGCTCTCCCCGCAGGCCGTCCATCTCCTGCAGCTTATTGTCATAACTCTCCTGGCGGCTCTTTTCCTCGAAAAGTACCTCTCTGCCCTTTTCCACGCGCTTCACATACTCCCCGAGAAGCCTGGAATGACTCTGGAATGCCTGCTCTTTCCGCGAATCCTCCAGCAGTTCCTTTTTCAGAAACGCAAAATCGTCAAAGGGAATATCCCCCAGCGTCTCCTCCATCTCCGCAAGGGTTGTTTCTATCTCCTCCCATAACAAATCGTTCTGTTCTTTTTGCTTTTTCTGCCTGCTCTCAATCTCCCGGCGTCTGTCGTCTTTTTCCTGCTCCTGTGTTCTCTTCCCGGCAATCTCCTCTTCGGCCTCTTCCTTCTTGCCTGCCAACTCCAGTTCCTGCCGCTTCAGCTTTGCCGCGTCGCTATCCTGCAGGGAACCTTCCTCCTGCTTCAGAACCTCCTCTTCCCTTCTCAGTTCCTCATAGCGTGTCTTTTCTTCTTCCAGCTGTTCACAGCTATCCCCCCTCTGCTGCGCCAGTTCTTTCAGCCGCTTCTCCTGCTTCCTGCACTCCTGGGCACAACCTGTAAAAAGCGCGGCCTTGTCATACAGAACGATCTGGTTATACTGGTCAAAGGACTTTTCTATCTGCTCCGCCGCCCGTATACTTTCATCCAAAGTATCCAGATTGGTCTTCTGGCTGTCCATATTCTCGATGGCTTCTGACATGGGGCGCAGGTCATCCTCGGAAAGAGTCTGTAAAGATCTGCTCAATATCTCATTGATAATCGTCGGCTTGAAATCCTTGGAAAGTTTAGGTGTGCGCAGCTGAATCAGCAGATCCAGCATCTCCTGATACTCCTCTAAGGTCTCAAAGCCAAACAGGAGCCGGTTCACACACTGGACGTACTCGCCCTGGGTTTCCAGTATGCGCCCGCCCTCTCCCAGGCGGTTTCTAAGTTCCTGCCGGGTACAGGTAATCCTGTTCTGAACATCCTTATACAGAAAAAGGTCTTTACCGACGCGCCGCCCGTCCGTCACACAAAAATACCAGGTATCCAGCTTTTTATTCTTTCTCGCCCGAATCCCCATGCCTATGGTAGTATACTGTTCGCTGCCCGTGCGCTTCAATTCCATATACAGATAGCCGGTGCGCTCTTCCCGCTCATCCCCTTCTTCCAGCAGATAATTCTCCATCTTTCGAGCCCGTGACCCAAAGGGATCCAGTCTCTCGGGCCGCATATTTCCGTCCAAAAGCAGGGGAATAAAACTCTGCATGGTGACTGACTTGCCGGAACCGTTGGCTCCCCGCAGAAGCATCCTCCCGTCCAGAAATTCAAATTCCTGTTCGTCATAATACCAAAAGTCTAACAGGCCGATTCTGTGGATCTGCCATTCACTGTTCATTTGTGCTCCCCTTTCCTAATCGAAAATGCATTACCAGTACATCGAATAATAAGTTTCTTACTCATAACTTTATCTATAAATGTTGCTAAACTACATAACGCCAGAATTTACCGTATTGCATTGGTTAAACGTATATGGCTGGCGTTATGTAGTCAGGTTACTCGGCAATTTTAACTGTTAAGCCGTATAAATCAAGCTTTACTGAAAACTGATGTATCAGTGACTAAATTAATGTTGTAATAGTTACCTATACTGAGAAATCCGCCGGATATTTCCCGATCACCCTGCCCAGCGCCGGCCTGATCAGGATATCATCCCTCTGTTCCTCCACCAGTTCCAGACTGATCAGGTATGAGGATATCTCCCTGTAAAACTCTTCCGTCACCATCTCCCGATAAGTCTTGATAAATCCTTGGCCAAAGCGCTCCTTGCACTCTTCCAGCAGGCTTCGGAACGTCTCCCGGGATATCCGTATGTTCTCATCCTTCCGCACTTCATATTTGCCCGTGTCCACCTTCTCCCGGAGCAGCAAACCGCATAAGAGAACAATATCCGAGAGGGTGTTCTCCTCCGGGATGCAGCGCCCCATATGGCTGTCCTCTCCCAGTATCAAATAGGCGCTGCTGCGATATACCTGCAATTCGCAGGGGATGAATCCCTCCAATTCCCCCTGTATCATATTCCGGTAATTTCTCAGATAGGCGAAGTCCTCTTCGTTCTCCTCCGTGCGGTAGATTCCCATGGTCATGAGCAGACTTCGATAGATACGCTGTCTCCTGACAATTCCGCGATCCTCGTCCACATCGATCCAATCCGCTTTCATGAAATCCGCGTATCCCGAATAATCCATAATATTCTGGGTAAAATTGCGCATGAAAAAACGGGAAACGCCGGTATTTTCATACAGCACTTCACCGCTGTAATCCTTGGCAAAACCTTCCTCACTGCCGTCGTCCACGTTCAAAATGCCCGCTGCCACACAGTATTTCATCACCTTTATCAGATGCCGCCGGTAGCTGTACACCGTCCAGTCTATCTGTTCTTCCCCATACTGTCCCTGTACATATTCCGTGAGTTCCGACAATACGAATTGCTCCTGTGCCTCCTTGTCTTCCAAAAACATTAGTATCAGGCAAAGAAACGCATACTGGATGGGTTCCGTAAAATCCTGTATTCCCATCCATCGCTCGGGTTTTGCCGGAACCTTTTCCACTTTTACCAGATAAGGATTTACCATGACCTGATAACCCATTTTCTCTGTGAGAAATTTTTTTACCGTGCCGATCTCATCTTTCATCCGGTAATACAGTTCCTTGTCTCTTGCCTTCAGGATCCATCGTCTGCCAAGCAGTGTTTCCAATGTATTCATTGCAATTACATTCCTTCATTATTAAATGTACTACGTTTCCGTGCGCCCCGGCGCACATTTGATTCAAGAGAGCTAAACGCAGAGCGTTTTGCTCATTGTTCCTTGATTCCGTGCGCCTCGGCGCACATTTGATTCAAGAGAGCTAAACGCGGAGCGTTTTGCTCATTGTTCCACATATGCCGTCTCATTCAAACAGTATGGTATACGCAGGCATACGAAATGTTCCGTCCGTACATTTCAGCACACAAGTTTTCTGCTCATCCTCCAATATCACGGAGAAAGCCTGTCCGTCCTCCGTCTTACCACGGCGGGTTTTACTCTCCAGTCCTTTGGAGAGCCATGTCAAAAAGATATCCCTGACCTGGGGGGCAATCTCCGGCAGGGCGGCAAATTCCAACCGTCCGTCTTGGATATAACTCTTCAGCAGGCTTCTCTCTTCCTCCAGCCGTCGGACCATGGCCTGGCGCACCGCCTCTTTCTCTCTGGTCCGATCCTCTATGCCGGAGCGCTTCGATTTTTCCCTGTAATTGCGTACACGGGGCTGGATGATAATCTCCTGGGGCTCTTCGTCAAAGACGCCGCTGTTGATGCTGTCCGTCTGCCTCGGGAAATCCCCTTTTATGTGCAGCGGCTTTTCTATCCCGAAAACCATCGCCGCCAGCTTATGCGCCTCGTCAATGTCCTTACATCCGGCAAACATCCCTGCCAGCTTTCGATACTCCTCCCGGCGATTGGCTCCGCTGTTATTCTGTTCACTGAGACGATTGGCATACCGGGTGATCTTTCGAATCACTTCATTGGTTGTGTCAAAGACTCTCATGGCCTCGGACTGTACCCCGTCGGCCCCTGCAAACCATTTTCGGATGTTTTCCCAGCGCCCTTTCATCCTCTCATAAATCTGCTGTTCATCCACCTCCGCCTCGATTCTGGGGATGGACAATTCATAGACCGTCACCTGATCCAGCACGTATTTCACCGTCTCCGGCCGCACTTTCCGCAGCGCCTGCTCAATGGCGTTCACATTTACCTGGAGACTTTTCACAAAAGAGCGGAGATATTCGATAAGGTGATCCTTGAATACCAGAAATTCCCTGGTCTTCATCATCTCTTCCGCCTTTACGCTGTTCAATTCTCTCATATAGTCCTGATAATTCTGATTTAAACGGATAAAATCATTGTTCAGGTCACTCCACCAGCCATGGATCTGCTCCGCGTCCTTCTGGGACATCTCCTCCGCTTTTCCCAGGGAGATGCGCAGCCTCTCCAAAAGCGTGGGCTCCAGCGATGCCCCCTCTATAAACAAATTTTCCAGCCGGATTACCATACGCTCAATCTCGACCGTTGTCTCCGTAAGCTGGAAGCGAAATTTTTTATTTTTAAATTCTTCTATGGTGGAGACTCTTTTAGTGTCCTGGATTGTTGCCAGATTCCCCCAACTCGTCAGCGTCTCCAGATCCTGCTGACACTGCTCCATGGTATAGCCCGCAAAGTACGGATCCTCCGTCAGTTCTTCGTAGACCTCTTCCTGATACATCCAGTATTTCAGTTTCTCATAATTTTGATAGAACAGACGGGCAATAGAACGATATCTGTCTGTGTTTTCCACATCCAGATATTTGGCCTCCCGCACAGGTTTGACTAATTTTTCGTTGACTTTCATCGGTTTGCCCTGTCCCTTTACTTTGCTGATTTTATATTATAATTAAAGACCATGGGTATCTTTACCTTTTTGTATTCCATATTATACCACAGCTGCTTTTTTCCTGCAATTCCAACTTATACTGCTTCACAGTTAAAATTTCCAAGTAACCTGACTACATAACGCCAGCCATATACGTTTAACCAATGCAGTACGGTAAATTCTGGCGTTATATGACGCCCTATACTTATTGTCCCCGCCATCCTCCTCTTTCTGCCACTTTCTACAGAACTATTCCATATCCAAGCCGCGGTAAAACCTTGACGTCATTATACCCCGGTGATAAAATAGTCCCACGGGTACTATATGAAAACAACAGACTTCAAAATATGAAGGAGAAAATTAATGCTCAAAGAAACCATGCAGAATTATTCGTTTATACCAACAGACGAAAATACTTTAGCCAGTATTGATAAAAAGTATAAGGAATACAAAGAATACGAAGATTCTGAGTTTAAATCTAATAGCAATGTTTATCGGCGTTACAAGTTTAAAGACGGATCCTCTATTACAGTTTATAAGGATGCATATAAACACGGCAAAAAATTGAGAAACGGAAAGGTTTATATGTATGGACGAAATGAAGATTATCAAGAATTTCGTGAAAAAGACATGAGCGGCAATAATAGACCTATAGAAGAGGCGAAAGCAGATTCTCCGCTTATCGCGGATTTAAATTTCAATCATAAAATAATCGGAAGTGACGAAACCGGTAAAGGAGAACCTTTTAAATATCTGGTTGTTACAGCCGCATATACAAATGGTACGGACGACATAAAAAAATATATCAAAATGGGAATTGACGATTCTAAGGAGACTCCCAATAAAATACAGAAAATAGGAGAAGAAGTTACCGGCGTTCACAGTTGGAATGAACTTCTGGGGAAACTAAATAATAAAGCCCTCTTCGTCACAGATTGCTCCGTCACAAAAATTATAACAAACAAGGAGTACAACAAAAGATGCCCTGAAGAAAATGTAAATGATATTCTAAAAAAGGCCCACCTGGAGGTCTTAAAAGAAGTTTCCAAACAACATCCTGACAGCAAAATTGTAGTAGACAATTTTTATGACAAAAATGAACTAGCCATACGGAACTTTAAAGAAGAACTGTCTTTCGGCGCTTCTTCAATAGACCCTAATCATATATTTGTAACAACCAAAGCCGACTCAAAAATCATGGCCGTTTCCCTGGCGTCTGTGATAAGTACATACATATGTAATCTCGGCTGCGAATATGTACAAGAGATTTTAGACAATATCAAAGAAAATTCCGCGGAGAATCTTCTTCTGCCTCTAAATAGTCCGGGAGCAAAAACTCTGGCAGAATTTTTCTCAAAGCTGAGGCCGGATTCACTGGAAGACTTTGTAAATAAACATGCCAAAAAAAGGTTTGGTAACGTTGAGGTTGCGCTTTCCATGATAAAGCAAGGGGGATCGCTATGAACTTAAAACAAATCACTTTTATATTTGAAAATTGTGACAGCATTACAATAGAAGGTACATACATAGGTGCTTTTTTAGTAGATGACATAAAAACCTCCATTAGAAGAACCAGTATCAATTCAATCCACCGAATGGATACTGCCTATACGGTTGTGGTAGAAATACTTAAAGAGGCCAATAAAGAATTTTATGATTTTGACCTATACGATGAGGACGATTTCAGGCGAATGACTTTTGACAGACTCATGGAATATGGCAATATTGCAAGTATTCAGTTCGAATTAGAAGAAAATCCTGCCGGAACGGGGCAATCCCCCTGTACCGAATACTATTATTATGTGAATTGGACCGGAGACAGTAAATATACAAACGCCGCACAAAAGACTTATGTAAGTCCCTGCGGCAATCTCTATATTGTTATAGCGGACGGGAAAGAGATTGAAGATTTCCTCAATCCTTTCCCATAACAGTATCTCTATTCCTTTTACGGAGGCCATCAGCCTTTATAAGCAGCCTTGATTTCTTCCTCTGTGAGACAATGCTCTTCGCTGTTTATAACCGCGTTCACCAGCCGTTTTAGCGCGTCCTTATTCTCGTTAATAATCTTTATGGCCTCCTGCAGCCGCTCCGATAAGATTTGATTGATCAAATTCTGTGCTTTCTCATTATGGAGCAATTGTTCCTCTGAAATGGCAGCAAGCCCAACCTCCTCCTCATACATTCCACCGGCGCAGACCATCTTTGCGGCAAGCTTTGTCGCGGATTCCAGATCGCTGGAGGCTCCAAATGTAAGACCATATCCCTGGACCATTTCCGCGGCTCTTCCTCCAAGTATTCCGCTGATTCTTTGCAAATACTCCTCTTTTGTGCAGTGCCTGGGCATATTTTCCTGCAGCACATAACCACCGTGTGATCCCCTTGCCACAACGCTCATATATTTAGGACTTCTCCCATAAAACAGGGCAATGAGGGCATGACCCGCTTCATGGCAGGCTGTATGTTTTATGTTTTCCTCAGAGTTCTCTTCCCATTCTTCTCCGTAAAGCAATTCTTCAAAAGTCTCATCCAGCAGGCTGTCATTTACCCTGACATCCGCGCGAATAGCTTCTCTCAGCGCCGCCTCTATCACATTCTCAAGGTCGGCAAAACTCTTTCCATCCGACCGAAGAACAATGCTGCTAATCTCACTTTCTGAAACATCAAACATATCTTTATGTTGCATGAGCATCTGCTCCAGCTTCCATCTTCTTCCCTTTTCACCCGGTAGATTGACGCGTGACCTTCTGTCAAAACGCCTTAGAAACGCACGGTCTAAGTCCTCTTCTTCCGCATTGGTCGCTGCCATAACAAATACCGGTTTGTTATCTACTTTCTTGAATCCATCCATCTCTGTTAAAAGCGCGTTTAGGATTATGTTGTTGCCTGTCTGCCGTCTGTCCCGGGCAATTGCGTCCACTTCATCTATGAACAGTACCGCCGGCGCGTACTTCCTTGCGACACGAAATATACGATGTACCTGTTCGGCTCCGTCGTTGCTTACCAGCTTATCCGCGCCAATCTCCAGAAAACACACCCCTGATTCTGTGGCAACTACCTTTGCAAGAGAAGTCTTTCCTGTTCCCGCAGGTCCATACAGTAATATACCTTTAGGTACTCTGACGCCTTTTTGGAAATATTCCTTTGTATTTTTTAAGTAATCAATAAAGTATTTCAGTTCTTTTTTTATGATATTGGATGCGTAAATGTCATCCCAGTGCTTATTCGGCTGCGCGTCCGCCGACAGCAGAAGGTCTTTGTCCTCCGCTTCAACAGCATCTTCCAGCTTGAAATCGCACAAAATAATCCTGGCGTATTTTTGTTTTTCATCCAGTTCTATTTTTTTATCATATGCAATTTTCTGATGCCGCAAAGACAGCGTTTCCATTGTCTTTTGGCAGCATGCATCCCAATAAACCTGCAAAAGCTCGGTTTGTATATTTTCCCGCCTGATAAGCTCCGACATTCCGCGGCGGCCCAGTTCCGCCTTTTCCGTCCGACTATAGGAATGCCCTTTGTCTCCATGTAAAATATAAACGGGAACATCCGCATAATCTGTTCTTATATTTGAAAATACCTTGCTTCCCTCCGTACACATATCTACAATACGCAAGCCGTTTTCATTTTCCTTCATTCCATATTCATAATCAACTGCCGCCAGGATGACATTTTCCTTACGGAGAATCTGCATAAATTCTTCCGTGTCGGTCGTCGCCATGATCCGAACATTATTTTCCGCTAATCTTTCATTATGGATTTCCTCTGCCTGGCCGAATATTGCAATCACACAGTTCTTTTCCCCCAGATAGAACTGCTTTATTTCATCCGTCGTATCCGAGAAATCATGTTCCAATGTGATTTTTTTCAAGTCGGTTTTCCAGTCAAATCCCTGGGTTTCGTCCGCCTGAGACAGCAATAGAAACAGTGCGTTGTCTAAAATTTTTCCCGCAAGCACGGTTGCGTTTCTGGCATCCATACTGCCTCCCATAGAGTACAGCGCGGTAGCCGCAAACTTATCATCGCTGTTTTCGATATCATATCCGTATTCTTTTTTTAACAGTTGTATCTGTTTTTCCAGATTCGTCTTTATAATCTTAAGAATGGCATCCGTCCGCAAATGATTGAACATAATGACTGTGTGAGAAGACATTCTGGAAATAATTTCCGGCGGAAAATAGGGAACATCTGACTGTGGATTCATGTCTTTTTTTAAGGCGTCTATGATGACGCTGTCCGGCAGTAGTGTCAGATTTTCATTTTCAGCATCCTGATATAATTGTTTTCCTGCGTTCGTGGTAAAGATGACAATGGTGTTCCGAAAGTCAATATCTTTATTCCAATGCTTATCCTCACATTTTCCATTGTCCAAAATCTGGAGAAAAAGTACAATCACCTCCCTGCACGCCTTTTCAATTTCGTCAAACAGTAGTACGCATCGGGGATTTTTATCTACAAAGTCTGTCAGCACACCGGGGGTCGCATTATTCCATGTAGTGTTATGTCCAACCAAGTCCTGTGCATTGCTGTAATGAGAATAGGCGGACATATCAAAGCGTTTATAAGCAATTCCCAAGGTATCGGCAATGGTTTCCGCAATAAAGGTCTTACCCACACCCGATGGTCCCGCAAACAGATACGCATGTCTGGGGCCTTTCTTTTTACTGCCTGCATTTACTGTTTTTTCCGCGGAAAAATAGGCATTTGTGAATTTATCAATCACATCGTCCTGTCCGATAACTTCACTCTTTAACGCAATATCAATCGCAGTGGCTCGCGCTTCAATACTCTGCATGGAAACCTTGGTTTCTTTATGCTCTTTTATCAGCAAATCCGGATTTTGGAAAGGGCCGGATATCTCCAAAAGATCCGCACGATATAACGGATTCCCCACAAGTTCCTTATATAGCCCCAGAACCGTATGCCCATGCCGGCTTTGGCGAAAAAATTTTCTCAGAGCTACACAGGCTTCGGGATTGGGGTTCGAATAATTTTCTAATTTTTTCGCTTTTACCATGAGCCGGTTTAAAACCTCTGATAAATCGTCAGCCTTCATGTCGTTGTCTTCAAAATGTTTTTTTAGTCGAATATAATCTTCTGTCTCATGCCATATCTCCTGTATATCGGACTGCGCATTAGCAAATGGCAAGCGACCTGATTTTAGGTCATATCTTTTTGGGTAATCATATAATATTCTATCATCCTGTAAGACTAGATAGAGCAACGCCGTATACAATGAGATGCAGGCGTATTTGCCAGTCCGTGTAATTTTAGAAAAAAGCTGTGAACGTCCGGCGCCGGCACATTCCGTTAACAGGAGCACAACCCATGGAGAGTTTCCAGAGGAATCCGATTTCAAACCTGCCGTTTCCAAAACATCCTGGTAGGATTTTTCCTTCTCCAAAGCTGCCCTCTCGTCATACCCTTCCCAAAACAAGTCCCCTGCCGGTTCTGATTCTTCCGGATTTTCCCTTAAATATTCGTTTGCCTGTTTCTTTGCATGAGCATAACTCATTTCTACCGTTTCGTCCTCATTCTCCTTTTCCGTCATATACGTAAAACTGCGGTATTCCGCGCCGCCAAATCCCTTTACCTGCTGTTCTGTTTCTGCCCATACCTCGTAAATACCTGGAATACGTCCTTTTCTTACTGCATAAATTTTTTTCTTCATGTAATATCCCTTTCGTTATCCAATTTGCTCATTTATAATTCCAAAAATATTATAGCGAATAGGATTTGCAAATTCAACAAAAAACAGCCTTCGAATACCATACCCAATATTTTTTGCATGAATATGAATTTTGTGGTAAAATGATATTATCCTTCTGACAGGGCTTCCCCCGTATCCCGGTCAGCTGGGACACGGAGAATAATACGCTGCGGTTTCGCCGCTTTATAACTGCTTTCGCAATATAATATCATACAACATCAACAGGAGGATTTCATTTATGCCGCTAACTTATGAAACTTACAAAACAGAACCCATGAGCCTTACCATGGAAGAAATGGCTTCTCTGCACAGTGAACTGGCAGGAGAAGTCGGAAGCGTCGGCGACGATACCGTTACCGACCTGTATAACGACCTGCTATTCGCCGCTGTAAGGTATTTGGAATCACGCGCCCACTGGCCTCTGTGGACAAAAGAAGAAAAAACAGCGAATGACAGCGACCGCACCCGGCGCCACAACAGCGCAATAGATAAGCTGAATATACTGGCAAGATATCTGAAATCACAGGGGGAAGCAGCTTCATGGCGTGAAACCCTTGGCGATGAGAAGGAAAATCCCGTTATCAGAAAGCGCATCGGTGATTTCGTCTGTTATATTGCCTTTATAGGAAGCCTGAACGCAAGATAAACCCTGCTGCCGCCTGCCCCGGACACAAAAGATAACTGCGTTAGCAATACTGTTATCTCCAAAATAAGCATTATAGCCATAGGTAATGGCAAAGCAAAGTCCGTAGCCAAATGTCTGAAATGACAGTAGCAGTAAAAAGTGAACTGAATATCCTTGTTATTGGAGATCACACAGCAGATGTGTTCTTTATCTATGTTAAAATGCTTTGGACAAATTCCCTCTTTTTCATATTCTGCAAGATACTCGTCTGTCAAAGCGAAAACTTCCGTCAGTTCCGCACGTATCTTTTCCACTGTTTCTGCCTGAATGACGGCAAGAATCCTGGCTTCCGGATCAAAAGGAAGTCCGAGTTGTCGCAGTTCCTCCAGAGCCCTTTTCGTTCCTTTTCTGAAATACTGACCGTTATATAACATTACATCATTCATTTACTATAGTTCAACAGGCAAATGTCCGCAAAATGTTACAACCGGCAATTTTCATTTAAAAACAAAAATTTCTTCAATCGGGACTTCTACGGCCCTGGAAATATCAATCGCCAGCTTCAGGGACGGATTATACTGCGCCTTTTCCAGACGCATGATCGTTTCCCGGCGCACTCCTACTTTTTCTGCCAGCTGCTCCTGTGTCAGATCTTTCATTTGCCGGTACTTTTTTAACCTGCATTCAAATTCTGCCATCTCCTATTCCTCGCTTTCCTCTGCCTGGTCGTCATGGTCATATCGGTACAGCAAATATTCAGAGAGGAAAATCCCCAAAGCCAATGCAAGGGAAAACGTAATAATGGAAGCAATCAGGGTATACTCAAGATTTCCAAAAAGTTTTCCCTGGCAAAGAATTATCAGTGCAAGAAGCATGGCTCCAAAAGTAATTTTATACGCTTTCAGCTTAGCGCGGGCAATGTTCTCACGAAAGCGCTCATCCATAAATGTCCCTGACATCTTCCGGGTCAAACAGATATGCGCACGGCAGGCTTATGCCGCCCGCCAGCAGGGTAGCGCTTATCCCGATAGAGCCATACAGCAATAGCGAGTGAAGCGTTATATCCGTACCGAAGCGCACAAGGACAACACAGGGAATCAACGCAGTAACCAGCCCCAATACGGCAAGCAGGATATAAAACAGAAACCCATTGCCGTTGGCGATGGGATTCCTGTGTCAAAAAAGTTATTCAACTGTAATCACTACAATCTTCACAGCTTCATCCGGGTGCTCTTCATCAAAATTAATCAGCCCCCGGTAACTGATCTCTACTTTATCGCCCACGGCAATCGAGTGATCTCCTTCTGCTTCCTTAGCGCTCTCCGTGGAACATCCTTCCAGTATCTGGGCATTCTCCGTGGAAAAATAATATAGCATGTCATCATCTGGGTTTTTGATTGTGATTGTGTTACCTTCATACTTTTCAACAATTCCGGCAATGGGATCGCACACTGTGTTTTCTTCGTCTTCCGGAGAAGTTTTTCTATCCTCTTCTGTAATCTCCGGCTTTGGCAGTTCCACATCATTCGTTTCTGTCGTTTTTGTATCTGCAGTTTCTTCCTTATCCGTTTCCTGCCGGGAATCAGTCTCTACAGATACGGCATCCCCTTCTGATTCGGATGAGCAGGCGGTCATCCCCATTGCTATAGCAATCATAAACATCAGTATAAATTTCTTTTTCATAATCTTCCTCCCATATTCTAAAAGAACCGTATTTCTGTGGCATGAAATTGTCTCCGTCATTATCTCTTATCGAAACGTCATTTCCTCCTTCCGCCGATATTTCATCTGTCTGGATTTTTCTGTCTTAGCAGCAGTTTCAGCAACGGAACCGCAGCCACCTCCTGTTTATCATCATAGAAACAATGGCTATTATAATCTGCCTGCATCATTCATGCAACCCGTTTGCCGCGAAATGCTATCTGGATGCAGTGAATGTCTGTGAACTGTTTCCATTGGCTGAGCCAAACCGCAGCAATACTCCGATGTGTCTCTGGTCTACTGCTGCAGCTTTATGGTATCCACAATGGACAGCTGCCCGATTCTTTTGATTGGCCGCCGAATCGCCAACGCCGCAGATCCAATACATAACATGACGATCAGCAGCAGGGAGGCAACGGGAAGCTGCCATGTTGTTCCCCATTTATCCGCAATCAGGAACTGGAACATCATCTTATTCAGCGGTAAGCCCAGGACACATCCGGTGATACATCCTAAGACTGCATAGGTGCTTGCCTCTGCGGCAATCATCTTATAGAGCTGCCCGGATCCCATTCCAATGGAACGCATCACGCCATACTGTCTGGTCCTTGCCGCCACGCTGGCATTCATACTGTTAAAGATATTGAATACGGTGATCAGCGCAATGATGAGCAGGAACCCATAAATAAACACCGCGCCTGTATAATAGGAACTTTGGGATTCCGAATTTGACAGCCGTTTATCCGCAATGGAGACGTCAGATGGAAGCAGGCTCCGTATTGCCGATACTGTCTCATCCGTGCCGCTGCCTGCAAGCTGTATATCCACAGTCGTATAACCTGCCGCACCAATGCTCTCTGTAAATAGCTGTTCCGAGCATATGATGTATCCAAGGCTTCCCGCTTCACTTGATGCATTTGTAGAAGAAAGGATTCCCGCGATCCTCACCTGCTTCTCCCCAAAAGGCGTATGGAGCGTCACGATGTCCCCGGCCTTCCACTGCATGCCGTCCCGGTAGGACACTAAGATATCCCCGGCTCCTCCCGAAACCGCATCGATATTTCCCCCGTTCAGTTCCTCTTTTGCCCATTTGAACTGATTTTCTTCATAAGAAACCAGCGTGGCCGTTCCGCTCTCGGTATCGGAAGAAATGGATAAGCCGCCATATTCCATTCTGCCAAAAGCACACTTCACACCCTCCACGGCTTCGATTTCCTCTATTACAGAAGTTTCCAGCCCTGCAGCGGCTGTCACTGATACATCCCCCGCCCACGGGGCTAATGCAGGCATACCCTGGCCCAGGAAGACGACCATCACCTGGAAAGCAAGGAAAAGCATGATGCTGATGGCAAAGGAACAGGTCATCAGGAATAAATTCTTTTTCCCGGACAACGCATGGAACATGCCCATGCCTGTTTCCACACGGAACAGTTTTGTATTCGCCGCACGCTTATTCTGCGTCAGCTGGGAGCCTCCGCTGATTGCCGTGACAGGCGAAACCCTGGAGGCCTTTTTCGCCGGGGAAAGGGAAGCAAGAAGGACGATCAGGAAGCCCACCACAATCCCTGCCAATATACCGGCGATACTGAATTCAAACAGCGGAACCTCAGAAAACCGGTCTCCGCTGATGGATTTAAGCAGCAGGCAGGCGGCCCATGTCACAGCCTGCCCCGCCAGCAGACCAATGGGAACGCCCTTTGCGCTCTGTCCGAGCCCCTGCAGGATCACAAAATGCTTTACCTGTTTCCTGGATGCCCCCAGACAGCGCAGCAACCCATAATCTTTCGTCCTCTCCAATACATTGGTGTTAAAGCTTGCGGAAATCATTACCGTCCCCGCAATCAAAACAAGGAAAACCAAGATCGCCGCAATCAGATAGAGGGCCTGCATGATGTTGCTCTCACTTTGTCCCATCAGCCCCAATAAAGCGGTATTTTCTGAGATCTGGCCGTCAGAAAGGCCAAACTGGCTCTTGATTTCCTTTATGGCCTCCTGTATATGGGCGCCGCTCTTAAACCGGATGCGGTAGGTGGTTCCGTCTGCCGCGTTTTCATCCGCAATGGCAAGGAAGCCCTCTTCGCAAAGCGCCATCCCACAGATATCCGCTTTCAGCATGGAACCCATATCCCCAAGGGTCCCGGTAATCCGATATTGTCTTTGTGAGCCGTCCGGAACCGTAACCGTCACGTTATCGCCGATGGACAGACCCAGCTGGCCCATGGCGTTTTCATTCAGCAGCGCCTCATCCGGCAGGGTAGGGTACACCCCTGCCGTCATATCCATTTCGGTGAGGGATTCCATTGTTTCTTCATTTGCCCCCACAAAACTGACGACTTTGCCGGACAGCATCCCCATACTGCCCTGAAAGACCCATCCTGATAAAGCCACGTCAACCCTTGCCGATACCAGTTCTGCCTTCTCCGCCTCCACATCATGGAGCGCCGCATGGTATTCGCCATTGGTTTTAATAAAATAATTCTTCTGGGAACGCATCGCCATGTCCGCCATACTGAAAATCGCCATTACAAGGCATACCGAAAGCGTGATGCACAGCACGGAGATCCGGTTATTTTTGCGGTGAACCTTTTCATACTGGGGTATCAGTTCAAGATAACTTCTCATCTCGCCGCCACCCCCAAATCCTTCAGCCTTCCGTCCGTCATGCGCAGTACCCGGTCTGATGCATCCGCATGGTTCTCATTGTGGGTGATCATCAGGATTGTCTGCCTGTACTTGGCCGACATGGATTTCAAGAGGGTGATGACCTCCTGGCTGTTCTTGGAATCCAGGTTCCCGGTAGGCTCATCCGCCATGATGATGGCAGGACGGGCCGCCAGCGCCCTCCCGATTGCCACCCTCTGCTGCTGACCTCCGGAAAGCTGGCTGGGAAGGTGCTTCCTGCGTTCCTTTAATCCCAGAATCTCCAACAGTTCCTCCACATACTTCTGATCCGGCTTCTGGTAGTCCAGAAGCAAGGGGAATGTAATGTTCTGTTCAACATTCAGTTCCGGGATCAGGTTAAAGGACTGGAAGATAAACCCGATATTCTGGCGGCGGAATACCGTAAGCTTCTTTTCGGGCATGGAAAAAATGTCCTTGTCATCAATCCGCACTTTCCCGGAGGTTGGGTTATCCAAGGCTCCCACCACATTTAAAAGTGTACTTTTCCCAGAACCGGATTCGCCTACGATGGCGATAAATTCCCCTTTGCCCACGGAGAAGGAAACATGGTCAAGCGCCCGGACTTCCGCTTCCCCTTTTCCATAGGTCTTGCATAGATTCTGTACTTCAAGAATATTCATATTCATTACCTGCCTTTCAGGAATTATCTTACCCGCTGGGTCTTACTTTCACATGAATTTCATCTTACTCTTTTGTAAGATGGAAAAAACTTAAGACAAACCTGCTGCCCCGGCCGACCCTGCTGGTTACGGAAATCGTCCCCTGATGGGCTTCCACAATGGATTTTGCCAGCGGCAGCCCCAGACCTATTCCATGGGTATCCTGGGAAAAACGGCTTCGGTAGAACCGCTTGAATATATTATGGATGTCCTCCTGGTGGATCCCTGTCCCGTTGTCTTCCACCACAATATTTGTAAGAAGGGGCGTCCTCTCCCAGCTGATTACTACTTTCCCGCCCTTCCCAGTATGCTCCAGCGCATTTTTTACCACATTCCCCAAAGCTTCCGACATCCAGAGGGCATCGCAGTAAAGAGAAACCTCGCTGTTCCCGGATAACACGATCTCCTTCGCTTCCTGGGCCGCCAGTGTCTCAAAGCGTTCCGTCACGTCCTTAAGGAGCATTTCCACGTTTTCCTCCGCCTTTTCCATCCTGACCGTGCCTGCGTCCAGTTTGGCAATTTTTAAGAGCGTATAAACCACATCCTCCACCCGGCGTATTTCCCGCAGGGATT
>CAJUCT010000014.1:35005-88226 GCA_910585015.1 uncultured Acetatifactor sp. | reverse complement strand
TGATAATCTGCAATTTTTGTATAATATCGGGAGATAATTTCCTGCGAATCTATATTTAAAAGAGTGTCCACATTCATCAGCTGCTCATCCAGCTGGGTAATGTAAGCCAGCGCCCGCTTCGTCTCCCCGGCCTCCAGCTGCCCTTTCAGCGTTTGCAGATGGTGATGGAAATCGTGCTTATAGCCCCGCATTTCCCGGTAAATGCCCTGTACCTCCCCCAAGTGCTTTCGGGACTGTTCCGTCTGATATTCTGCCAGTCTCAAATATGTCTTCTTTCTCATACTCCGCTTTTTGCTCCCTAATAAATCCCCTTACATATATAAGATATACGCCCGGTTGATCTCGTCATATTTTCCCCTGGCCAGGGGAAGTTCAATCTCCCCTTCCAGCGTCACCGAGGTCCGGGAGATCCTGGTGATATGCCGGAGCGACACAAGATAGGAACGGTGTGTACGGAAAAACGCATTGCTGAGTTTTTCCTCAAAGGATGAAATATTTTCCTTTATTCTGTACTCCCTCTCCGCCGTGTGTATGGAAATATAGTGTAGAAAGGCTTCCACATACAGAATCCGGGACTCATACAGCTTGATCGTGCTTCCCTCACAGGCAATGACCACATGGGGCGGCTGCTCCGCCAGCCTTTCCGCTGCCTTATCCAGAACCTGCATGAGCTTTTCCCCGGAGACGGGTTTAAGCAGATAGTGTAGCGCGTCCACATCGTACCCTTCTCCGGCAAATTCAAAATAAGAGGTCAAAAAAATAATCTCCGCCCTGTCGTCCTCCTGCCGGATGCGCCTGGCAAGATCAATTCCCGAAAGATCCTTCATCTTCACGTCCAACAGCAAAATATCATATGCCCTATCCTCCCCATAAGCAAAAAGAAAGGCTTCCCCGGAGGGAAAGGCGCTTATCTGACACACATGCCCTCTCTGACGGCCCCATTGCAAAAGTATGGCCTCCACATCCTCTATCTGCTTCCGTTCATCATCACATATCGCAAATCTGTAAACCATGCCCACAAGACTCCGCGGCGCGGATCTCCTTTCTTATTTGCCCTGATAGGCGATTGCGAAACTATTTCCGCAAGTGACGGGACTGGTCAATATATACAAAAACGGGCTCCGATGCAGTGGCAAGTCGCCCTTATTTTGTATATATTGCCCATTCCCTGTTCCAGAAAAGAGGCGTTTCGCAAACGCCTATTGCCCTGACCCTTTCTTCGTCCGTTCTATCTTTAATATATAGAAAGTCCTCCACCTTACGGCGAAGAACTACCTTGCAACCCGACCATTTATATACCATATATCGGCCAGTGGTAAACTTATTTTACATTCTAGCAAGCGCAGAAAGGAAAGTCAATAGCGCTTCTCCCAAAATTGTAGCGGTTGAAAACAGCTGATTCTATGCTATACGCTGGGGAATGTGTGTGAAATATATGGGCAACGGCACGGCTATGGCTTTCTGTGGTGGGTAGTAAAAGACTGGTGCGGCTGCCGGGGCTGCGGTGGCCAGGGCATCACGGTATTTCCCTACAAAAAAGCTGTAATCGTAACACAGGCCACTCCCACTGCCAGGGGAATGGCCTATGATGTTGTTATCCAAACTTGTGCCGATATGCTTGGAACGTATTCTAAAACTTTCTGCTGTAGATCGCATATGCTGCTATCTTCAAAACAATGGCAATAGTCAGGATTAGAAATGAAACCCGAAATGCCGCTTCATTAGCCAATGCCGCCGTACAGGTGACAAATAGCAGCAGATAAAACAGAATACTAAACACAATGCCTCCGCTTTTTTCATATAAAAGCTTTTCGCGTTCACTTTGCTTTGATTGAAATTCTATCTGCATTCTGTTGGCATCTTTCAATAGCTTTCTATTGTGAACAATCTGGGCAATAAGAAATATAATTCCGCCAAAGATAATTACCCTGCTGACCACATCGGCCAGTTCCGACATTTTTCTGGAGTCACCTAACCCCATTTCCCCAGCCACAAAAATATAAAGGAACATCAAAACCAATAAGATCCAATAAAGGGCAATTCGTTTTTTGACTTGTTTTGTTTGGTTTACATCACTGTCTGCTCTCATATGTTTTGACCTCCCTTTCTTTTTGAAATTCACCCCGGCCAGTCTCCAGTGTATGCTTCTTCTATTTTACTTCCATTTCCTTTCCCAGTCGCCTTGAATGTAGCATCCATACTTAAATTCAACCCTTCCCAAAGATAATTAACTGTTCCTTTCATATAGATCTGGCAATATCTTTTATTTGTAGAGATTTCTGTCCATGAATAATTGGGTTCCCAAGACCCTATAGTAAATCCTGTATCATAGGAATCGCCTTGCAAAGTAATACTACTAATTATTCCTGAACTGATAGTGGCCTTGAAATCTTGACATATATATCCCCAGCCAATAGCAGGAACCATACTCTCCACTTTAGCCGTATAATAACTCCCGTTATCTGTAATAGTTCTTGTCTGCACCTGACTACTCTCAAAGCATATACTTATATTATCAAGTTCATTCTTTATAAGTTGTATTTTCTCTTCAACAAACGCATCTGCCTCATCAATTTCATGGAAATACTCATAATCTATTGTACAGCTAATATTTTCAAAACATACAGGGATATTATGTTCATCTGCATAAGTTGATAATTCTTCCAATATTCTGTTTTCTATTCCAGTATTCTGCTCGTTATCTACATTTTGAGCATAGACATATTGTGTGTTTACAGCTATCACAACCACAATAAGCAATCCTAGCAACGATAATTTATAAATATTTTTCATTATTGACTCCTTTCTGTTTGCAGTTTCAATAAAGAACTATTTTAGTGTTTCATTTTAATCGCCTCCCCATCTAAATTGAATTATTTCCATAATCGGAACATTGTTTTGTAAAAACTTTTAATGTATGGGCAAATTATCAAATATATTTTTATTATGATACTTTATATTATAAACTATCGACCTCTCTTTGTCAAGTAATCATACGAGATTATATTCCAAACATATCTTTGGTTATATATAGGATAAACCACTCTCAATTTGATACTTTTTATTACATTTTATGTTATAGTAAATATCTTGTTGCCGCCTGCTGCCTTTTTCTCCAGTCAATAAAAAGGGCCACTCCCACTGCCAGGGGAATGGCCTATGATGACGTTATTTTCCTTCCACTTCTGTCTGATCCAAAATTCCGGAAATCTTAATCTCTCCTTCCGCGTTCTGTCCTGTCAGGTATACCAGGAGAACATACAATAGATCACAGATCTGTTTGTAACGACCCTTATTACTTATTTCCAACTTCAGAAACGAATGGATTTCTATATTATTGTCAGCCATACTTTCCACACAGCGGTACAAATCCTGCAGCCTGCTGTTGTTCAGTGAAAGATATTGCTTGTTTATCATGGGATCATTGATTTTTCTCAGACGCAATACGCCCAGAATATACTCAAGGCAGGTCCTTATTCTGGCCTTCTCCCAATCATTTAAACTGTATGCCGCACTCCTTTTATTATCGATTACAGCCGTGACATATTTTATGGATGCCTGGAAATTTTCCGTAAGAAGAAGTTCTCTGTCCGCATTGTAAACAAAGTTTTCATCGTGCCACAAAGCCTTCGATAATATGCCTATTAGTTCCGCCCTGTCCTCTACACTTAAGCAAATAGCCTTAAGCAGCCCGCGCTCATCCTGCTGGGACAGATCCCCCAACGCGCATCCTATCTCAGGCGGTATTTCCATCTCCCCCTGGCGATACATTTCCAGAGCCCGATCCGCTACGGCAAAGTAATCTTTACCTATATTCCGCGCTCCAAGAGATAAGCAGGTAAATATCACGTACTTATCCTTCTTGTTCTCATATTGATCGAACAGCCCAACCCAGTCTTTCACGATTTCCGCAAACGCCTGCCTGAAATCCAGGGGGCATTCCCTGTCCGCCAGCGAACGGTTATTGGCGAAAAGCGTTCTTGTCCATTTGCCGAAATAGGGATTAATAAGATGTCTGGGAGGGGTTTTTCCCCCATGGATCTGCTTCGCAATGTACTTTTTCGGCGCCTTATATTCGGAGCGGGATTCGTCATGAACATTGACTGCTACCAATTTTCCCTCGCTTATTTCCTTAACTTCAAATGAAACATCGTTAATTCCCGGCCAGAAAGAATCCGAATCATCAAAATTGTTTTCGTATATAGCAATTTCCCTCTCGCAATTTTTATATTCAAGGCTTACAATACATTGATATACCCCTTTTGCGTTTCTGAACCACAGATCATTGGTCCCCCGTGCGGACATCAAATCCCTGATTCTATATCTCTCCGCTTTCCTGGTATCCTCGTCAAGTAAAAAGGAAATCACATTAATATTTTCCGGCTTTTCCGCACCTTTCTCCCAGTTTCGTTCATTCCAGGATACAGTAACCGTTTCACCCTGTATCTCGTAAGGGAATACTCCCCGTCTGTTGCCCTGCTTGTCTCTTGTTACGGGATACGCGGACACATCACAGGTCCCGTGCCCTTCCTTTATCAGATGGTATTGTCTCTTCAGTTCATCGTATACATTGATGGTGCCGCCGTCCTTACCTGGATGGGTTTTCAATTCTTCCCATGTCATACAGTAGGGAAATTCCGGGCTGTCCAGGTCCATGTAGGGGTATTCCTCCAGTTTACTCCAGCATACCTTGGCCTCCACAAAGCCCGCCCTCCCGGGATCTGTCGGAACAAATACCAGTTCATACGGTTCCTCCGCGCCATACTGGTAAGTCATACGCAATTTGCAGTCCGTATCTTCTTTTAACGGGAAGGCGGAATTTTTTATTACCGCCTCATACTGCACTTTTCCCGCCCTGTTATCCTGCACAAGCCTGAAATGGTATTCCTTACAACCACCGGGAAGGGTAAACGTGTTTTCAATCTCAATTGCCTGCCTTATGTTAAACCTTGGTTCTATTCTTATATTCTTTACCAGATCGAATTTGTCATACATAAGCTTTATCGCAAGATCCGGCAGGTGATCGTGCCATAACAATATATCCGTCTGTGCCTGCAGCTTTTCCAGTCTCAAGCATCCGTTCAAAGCGTCTGCCTTAGTCCTGTAAACAGTTTTGTATCCCTTAATTATAAACTGCTCCGCCATTGAGATGACATGCACCTTGGATGAACCCATAATTGAACGGTGTCTGTTAATAAATCGGGCAATCTCTTCCGTTATGTTAAGCTTTACAGGCGGCAGGGCCTCCCGTCCTGCCTCAAACCAGTTTCCTTCTCCGAAGAAAAAGCTCAGTTTACCGGCCTCGTCATATAATCCCTCCAGCCCCATAAGCCTGTATATTTTTTCCCCCTCTATACACCCGGCCTTTATCAGAGGGTCGATAATCCTGTTGTCCACTTCCTCTTTACAGGATAGGGAAAATGACGGATGACGTTCCCATACAATCCCCTTACTCTCCGGAATCTCTGCCACTAACTGCTCATTATATTTCCCTTCGATCAGGGTAAACGTAATCTCATCGTCTATTAGATCTGCTATCAACAGAAAATAGCCCGGGCTGAAAACCTCAAAAGCTTCCGTGGCCTGAAAATCAAAGGCCACGCCGATACTCCGCGGTATATTCTTCACGTTTCGGTAAGCCATGCGCACCGCCTTGTGTATCATGCTGAGCTGAAATTCGTTAAGCGCATCCGGGGTAATAAATGTAATACTGTCTGTAGAAATATGGTTTTCCATCATATGCATAAGTCTTTTCATCTGCTCCATGGAGCCGTGATCCGCAGCATATGACACCGTATATGTCTCTGTTATACCCTGCGCCATTTTTATGGCATTGGTCTTATCGCACGGTATATGGTACACTCTCGCGTTACCATCCATGTTACGGCAGGAATAATCCTGCTGTAACATTCTCCCGGGCATCTTCTCAACCGCCCCAAAGTCCCCGATAAACTGTGGATGAAGGGAAAAGAAATCCATAATGATATTACTGTACTTTCTTTTGCCGGGGCTGCTCTCCATGCCGGAATGTCTTTCTGTTCCGATACCTGTTTTTATGAGAAAGAGGCGCACACATTTTGCCATACTGCCTATGGTGACTGCATACTCGCTAACCACTTGGCCGTCTGCATAAATGATTAATTTTTTATCCTCAATTAATGCCCTGCATTCCTTTCCTGCCCTCTTTACATAAACACAGTTATTCTCCTGCCGCACCGTCACTTCGCATTTTTTTTGATCCAGGCCATATATGACCTGATCGCCGAGATGGATTCGAAAGCTGTCATAATCCACCTCCACCGGCATCTGCGGGATCCGCAAAAATTCTCTGGTCTGCGTCAAAAGCTCCACAAAAAATATAATCGTCAGCCGGATATCCATGTAGTCGCTGTCCGCCTTTACCAGATCGTCCAGTTTTTTAAGACCGTTCCAGCCATTCCATATTTTTTTGTAATTCTGGTCCGACAGCAGGGTATTGTTCGGCGCAAAATTCTCCCACCTTTTTATTTCCCGGATATCCGCTCCATGCAAAAACGCGGAGAGTTCACTGTAAAAAGCTTTCTCCCTGTCCCTGCAGGGCACGTTATTGTCCAGCTTAATCTCCAGGAGATTGTATACTTCTTTCGCAAAGGCCACAAATAACCGATTCTCCCCTGTGTCCAGGCTCATTCTCCTCTGCAGCGCCATAACGGAATTACCGGCGGAAGATATCTTCTGCTTTATTGTGTTCCCGGACTGTCTGCCCAGCCAGTTCAGACCATAACCGTTGATCTCCCTGACCTTATGTACCGGCACACGGACATTTTCCCTGACGATCTTTTCGCGCATATGATCCACAATATATCGGAACGCCAATTCCGTATCGTCAATAATGCTCGACAGAGCATCCTCCTTGGAATCCCGCAGAAAAGACTTATCGGCGTTTTCCGCCAACAGCTTTTTCAGGCTGAAATCCATGGCGTCTTCCTCCACAAAATCCAGGATCCTTATGATCCAATTCTGGACATACAGCAGAAGCGCCGCATCAGATTTACTTTTATTGTCTGCGTCTTCATGAAATGCCCTGCAATATTGTTCATAATTTTCAATCTGACTCATATCTCATCTTCCTTTCCGAAGCTGCGCCTGTCAGATCTGTTCAGTGCCGTGTTCCTCCGGGCTCCCGGGTTCTTCCAAACCGGCTGCTTCCTCTTTTGCCGCGTCTTCCCCGTCTCCGTTCAGACCAGTGGCTTCCCCTTTTTCCGCACCCTCCTCGTCTCTGTCCAGATATTTTGCGCTGCTCCACATAAACTGCCCGTATCCCTGTTCACAGGCCATCTCAAAATCGTCCTTAAGGTTTTCAAAACCTTCTTTTTCCAACAGATCCTCTATTTCCTGCAAGCTCTGTCTGCCCTTACCCCGGGTTTCGATACCTCTCAGCTTGGGCATGATCTTTTGCACAATCTGATCCTCAAAGGCGATTTCCATGGCTGCCTTCAACTCGCCAGTGACTTCTTCCCCCGCCTCGCTTTTTGCCTTGCGGACAGTGGGATAATTGGCGATATAGTACTCGACTGACTGCCATACCCTGTGTCCCAGGGCCCGTCCCACTTTTTCCAGACGATCATTGATATCTTCCACAATCCGCTTATAACGGTTTATCTCGTTCAATTGCTGCTGGGAGAAATCAATTTCATGGGTGGTCCATTTTCCCCATGTGGCTTTGTTCAATTTGGGCCGGTTGTCGCCAATCTGCTCCGAAATGATCTTCATGCTGTTTCTGCTGGATAAGGTCTTAGGTCTGGGAAAATTGATCACTAGCCCGCGGTCCAGTACCTTGTCGGACAGCGATTTGGTAGTCTCGTCCTGATTCATGGTTCCCGTCCACAGAATGGTTCTCGCAAGCTTTAACTCATATGGCTCGACGCCGGCGCCAAGCTTTACCTCTACCTGGGGAAGTTCCTGCTTTTTCATTCCCCTGCGGGCTTCCAGCTTGCTCAGAAACTCGGCAAAATAGTGTTCCACATAAGCCAGGTTCATCTCATCCAGCAACACAATACTCATATAATCCTTATACTTATCGTCTTCCGTACACTGGACCAGGAATCTTAACAGCGGTTCCGGCTCAAACCGATTGTCAATGGAATTGAAAAATCCCAGCATGGATTCCTGACTGTCCCAATTGGGCTGGACAGCCACATTGATAAAATTCAGTCCGCCAAAGGCAGCGTACAATCTCGGAAGTTCCGATTTGCCGGTTCCGCTGACTCCGGCCAAAACGGTAATTGTGGACCACTCGTTGATCTTTAAAGCAGTGTGAAACGCATACAATATCCTTCTCTGAAAAGGGATGCCATAGTCGCTGCATTTCTTTCTGATTCCCTCAAGCCACAGGATCTCGTCCTGTTCGTTCTGCAGTCCCGCTCCCTTTAAATCCTTTTCGTCTTTCAGAATCCCCTTTCTGATAGCCGCAATTCTCTCATCCCTGTCGGCCAGTCTTGCCTCCGGAGCCGACAATCTCATAAGTTCCTGCTGCTTCGTTTCCAAAAGATTCTTTAAGGTTTCATTGGATGTCTGCAAATCGCCATACTGCAGTTCCAATGTCCTATGCTTTGCCTCCAAAACGGAGTAATCACTCTGCAGGCCCGTCAATTCCATATTTTCCCCGGACAGGCGGTCTATCTTTTCCCGCAGTTTCCTGTTCTCCTCCACCAACAGATCCGTCTGAGATTTATCCGTGCGATTTGCCAGTTCATTGCGCAGATCTTCAATAGTCGAACTTTGCTCGATCAGTCTTTGTTTAAGAACCGCCGGGTCCTCTCCGTATGCTTTTAGAAAACTTTTTACCGTTTCCTGTTCTTTTATCAGCGCGCCCAGCTGTTCGCGCAGTCCGTCCAGTTCCTCGTCCTTAGCCTTTATCCGCATCTCATAATTGTTGATCATGTCAGGATAACGTTTCCTTACAGTCTCCTCCAGATCCTCTTTTTCATCCTCGATTCTCTGTTCTTTCTGTTCCAGACGTCGTTCTTTTCTGACCAGGTTATTCTGTCCGGCTTCCAAAGCTTCTTCTCTCTTTTCCAGCTCACTCTCCTTCTCCGCCAATACGTTTCGCCTCTCCTCAAGCTGCTCTTCAAAGGTGTTTTGCTTCTCCTCTAACTGTTCTTCAAAGGCGCTGCGCCTCTCCTCCAGCTGTTCCTCAAAGGTGTTTTGCCTCTCCTCTAACTGTTCTTCAAGGGCGTTTCGCTTCTCCTCCAGCTGCTGTTCAAAGGCGCTGCGCCTCTCCTCCAGCTGCTCCTCAAAGGTGTTTTGCCTCTCCTCTAACTGTTCTTCAAGGGCGTTTCGCTTCTCCTCAAAGGCGTTCAACTTCTCCTTGAGCTGCTCTTCAAGGGCGCTCCGCTTCTCCTCCAGCTGTTCCTCAAAGGCGCTGCGCCTCTCCTTCAGCTGTTCCTCAAAGGCGCTGCGCCTCTCCTCAAGCTGCTCTTCAAAGGCGCTGCGCTTCTCCCCAAGTTCCGTCTGGGCCTCCTCGCGATTTCGATTTATCTCTTCCTCTGCATCAGATCTCATCCTGTCCAACCGGGCCTGAATTGCCTGCTTTTCATTCCGCACCCTGGATTCCAACTCTGTTCTCTCTTCCAAAAGCCTTATCTGCAGGGCATTTAGATCATCCTCCTTCTGCGCAAGTCTGACATGCCACGCCTGCAATGCTTTTTGCGTTTCCTCATTTTCGGCTTGGACGCTCTGTGTGGCCCTGTCCTGCGTTTCAGCGTTTCCGGCTTCGCCGCCCTGTGTCATCTTGTCCTGCGTTTCACTATTCTGGGCTTCGCCGCTCTGTGTCATACCGTTTTCCGCCGTTTCCATTGCCTCCATCATCTCTTCCATCAAACTTCTCCTCCAATCTTTTTGCATAACCCAATCATATCGTCTCTCAAGGCATTCAGTTCCTGTGTATCCACCCGCAGCGATACATTATTCCCATGCTTTCTGTGATCCAGCATTTTCTCTACGATATCAAGATAGCCCGCTTCCACCAACTCCTTTGCCTTTTCAGGCTTGATCACATATAGATAAACCAAGGCGTGGGCCCCCAGGGTAGAATTTTGATTCTTTAATATACACTCTATGTAGTTTTCCCCTACGGCCGTCAGTGCCTTCGGAAGCTTTTTACCCGTCCTTTTCTCCACTTCTCTCACAATTATTTCTTTGGAAAGGGAGATATCCTTATGATATTCCCTGATGGAAATAAGCAGGGTTTCCTGCAGGATCCGAGACAGAATATCAATATATCCGGCAGGATCCGGCAATCTGTCCGCCGACTTATCCGGCGATACCAAGATCCATTCGTTCCGCAGATCCTCGGGCAGTATGTTGTTGAAATATATGTTGCCCAGCGCCCTTTCCAGACTGACCTCCGCATGCAGGCGATCACGTGAGTTGTTATCGGCCGTTCTTCCCGAAGGATTTTGCCCTGTGCTGTTTTCAGATATGGCCTCCGAAAGGATTACGGCCATAGAGCCCTTCACAAGATCAAAAAGTTCCCTGACATAATCAAAATTTATGTCTTCCGCCTTCGTCTGATGCTGCAGATCATTGCGCAGATTGCGCAGTTTTAGTATCTGATGGAGCAGGCCCGGCCTCTCGACCAACAGTTTACGCATCCGGCCTGCATAGTTTTCCGCCGCGTCAATCAGCGCCAGCGGCAGACACAGGTTCATGCTGGGGATCTTATCCTCCTGGCTTTTGTACAACCTCTCTATCTTGCCGCCGTCCACTCCCTTGAATAAAGGGCTGTACTCCTGCGGATTCCTGATGCCCGCCTTTCTGGCAAATTCCTCCACGATCTGGGCATTATGCATGGATGTCTGAGAAATCAACACATTCCTTATCTGTGCCGAAGGAGGATTCGCAACGCAGTAGTAGTAAAAGCACCATTCCAGAGCGGAGTAGCAGTCGGTGATCAGGCGCTTCTGGATAGCTTTGTCATTCTTGTACCGATCCTGCGAAATGTTCGGAGCCGGTTCATTCTCACATCTGGCATAACGTTCTTCCAGATCTTTGTACCCCTCGCAAATATTTTCCCATATACTCCGTATTTCATGATATTTTTCAGGCTGGAAGTCGTCCTTTTTATTCCCGCTTTCCTCCCGGCTCCCTCCTTCGTCTCCAAGCCTCTTCAAAACGGCCTTTTCCTTGACATGAGTGATAAATTTAGGATATACCTGTTTGATATATTGTCCTACAAACTCCACATGGGGTACAAAACCGTCGGACACCAGTATTTCATCGATGTTGCCTTCCTGTACCACGGCCTGCATATGAAAATGGATATCCTCAGATCTCGTATTCTCTATCATGTAATTTTCATTAAATAAGATTTGATCAAATCGGGGATTGTGGTCCGCGATTCTGTTGAACCGCCGAAGCGCGTTCCTTATCCTGTCCGGTTTTAGCATAGTGTCCTGATTGCCCTTATCCGCCGTCCTCTCATGTCTCAGCCGCCAGCCTTTAATTTTTACAGGGCGCCCTGCGCTGCCGCATTCGATTGTCATGTCATCAGGAGTATACGTCTCTACATATTCTGTCTCGAACTCACCGGTATGTATATAGGGTAATATCTCTCCGGTTTTTTTCAGAACGAACAGCTTTCCCTGTATGAACTCCACACTGCTTTCAATCTCCGCATCCGCTTTCAGATACTTTTTCCCCTCTTCGCTCACCGAATAGCCGTTGTTCTCGGCCAATCCCATCTCCTGCAGCCTGATAATGATAATGCTTACCAGATCTTTGGACAGACACAGCATATCCGCGATTTCGCTTCTGTCCGTCGCCTTGTAGGCAATCAGCTGCAGCACGGCCTCCTCAAAGATGTCCAGACGCTTATCCGCTTTTACGCTGACAGGGATAAGGGCATCATAGCAGACGCATTGGAGAAAAAAATCCACTTTGGGTCCAAGGATCCCTATATTCGGAAAGCTTTCCCCAAAAGAACCTGTCTTATATAGGCTAAATACTTTCGGTATTGCCATTCTCTATCACATCCTCCCTTTGGCATAACTCATACAAACGTTTCATCCCTGGTACGCAGATCTCTGCGATTCTCCCCCAGTCGCCCTTATGGAATATGTCCCCATTGCCCACCACAATCAGCATACGCTTCTGCCGGCTCAGTGAAACACAGAGCCGGTTTTCCGAAGTCAGGAAACCGTAATTCTGCATTCCCACCTTTTCTTTATACGTTTTCCACTCTTTATATGTGTCCCCGTCCGTGTCTTTCGGCTCTGTCTCCAGCAAATCGTAGTCTATGGTCACATCCTTCTTACCCCGCCGGAAAGCCGGGGTTTTCCCGCTTCTGACTATGGACAGGTAGATTACGTCAAACTCCATTCCCTGAAAAGCGTCAACGCTTCCGACCCTGATATTCTCCGCAGCCTGCCCCAGCTTCGACCGCAGTCTGGCTTTGATCAGCCTGACCTGCTCACTGTAAAATGTTATAACACCGTATTTTAAGTCTTTCCCCTCGTCCGATTCCAAATGTTTCTGCAGCAGGTAAGCGATAAAATCCGCCTCGCATTCCCTCCTCCTGCTGGTAGACACTTTCTCTTCCCTTCCGCATTCATCAGGAAAATGGTACCAGCGAAGCGGCTTGTCATACAGCTTCTGCGCATAGTTTTCGGCCGGGGACGGCGACGCGAAATGTTCCCCGTAGGGCTTATAGAAATTCTCGTCCACAAATTCACCCAGCAGGGGATGCATACGGTACTGTGCGTCCAACACAATTGTCCTTACAATGTTGTCCTGTTTCTCCAATATTTTGGCCTTTTCCAGAAGATACTCGAACATGCTCTTTTTAATATTATCCATATTCAGATCGCTGTCGCCGTCGATCTCCATATTTTCCAGTACTTCCTCATCGTATATATGGGGAAGCTGCCTGTGGTCCCCCACCAGAATAATTCTTCTTTTTGCCTGAGACAGTGGAATCATCAGGTCCACCGGACTCACCCTCGCCGCCTCGTCCACTATGACCGTCTCATATACGGGGTGTCTGTTCTCATTTTTGCCGATTCCCTTTGCCGCTCTAATCTCCGCTCCCTCACTTTGCTGCGTTGTGGCGGAATATACAAATAAATAGTGCTCCAGGGTGCGTTCCACTTCCGGGCCGTTTGTCTCCATCTCATGCAGGAGTTTCGCAAGGATCTCGGATTCTTTATCGTCCTCACCGCTCGTTTGGCTGTTTACCTTCTTAAAAATATCAATGATCTCATCCCTGGGATATTCCTTTTTATACACCGGCCATGGACAGCATTTTTTCAGCAAGTACTTTTTTGCTCTGGCCAGATCCGTAAGGAGCTCCTCCGATGGTTCCCTGTCACGACAATCCGCCGCCTCGTCCAACACATTATATACCCATGCGTTATGGTCCAATTTTTTATTAATTCCGACCTTTTCCAGCTGTGTCAGCAGCAAATCCGCATTTTCGGCCCCTCCGTCCATAAAGCTTTCCCTGTTAGTCCTCACTCCCCGAACTGACGAAAGCAGATCCGATTTTTCCGTATAAGTCCGAACCCGGTATTCTTCCATCAATCGCCGGATGCTTCTGCCTACGTCCGGATCCGTATTTACTTTTTGAGCCTGCTCCAAAAAGGCCAATGCGTTTTCCCTGCCGGGAAACGTGATATAAAAATTGTGCAGCCGGACCAATTCCTGACGCTCCGCAGATTCTCCCAGCGATGGATTTTTTTCCCTGAGTTTCTCCGTGTATTCTTCGCACCACTCTTCAATCAGCTGTTCCCTTGTCAAATCCTCCTCTCCGTTTCTCTCCTGCCTGCCGTATTTTATTGTGGGCAGGCCGTTTATCCTCAATCGCTCAATCACATTTCTCACCGCGTCATGTTGGAAACTGGTAATCAGAACCTGCCCGCTCATCATCTGCCTTTTGTCACATATTTCATTCAGCCGTTCTATTATTGCCGTGATAACGGTTGTCTTTCCCGTGCCCGGCGGCCCTTGGATAATCGCAATGTCCGGCGTGTTCAGCGCAATATCAATGGCTCTTTTTTGTGTCTCCGTAGGAGGATAGCTGAATATTTTCTCGGAGACGAAGCTTGACAGCGGATCTATCTTTTTTCTTATGGCTCTCTCCCCGTAAACGCTTTCCGGAAGCCGGCCTTCCAGAATCAGTCCAAGCCCGGGATTGGCTGCCCTTCCCTCCGCGATCAGCTTTCTGGCCTCGCCGCGTCTCTCTATCTGTTTTTCATCGCCGTAAATGGACAGCGACACACAGTTTCCTTCCGGTAACGCCCCTTCCTTGGTATCCAGCACAAAGCCGCCGTTCTTCTTTTCCAGGATCCGGACGGTTCGTCCCTTATTGACACTCATCCCGTTCTCTTTTGCGGATTTCTTATACTCACAATAGTCCGCCCATGTCATTTCCGGATCGGAGAGATATATGGGCAGCTCCTCCGAGAAAAACAGGCAGCTGCCTGCCGATATCACTGCGTCCACCTCCGGCGATAAACCGCCGATCTGCACATGTATTCCCTTAGTGTCGTATGATACACTCTCCCTGTTAAGCCGGAGCGCTCCCACTTTCCTTGCGTTATTCAGCAGGATCTGTCCCTCCTGATCGGCATACAGGTTCCAGAGATCCAGATAGCCCTTTGTCTCGTTCAGGATTTCCTTTACTTTCCGGGACATAATATCACTGTGATTTGAAAACTCAAGCCTGCCTCTCCCCAGTTCCAAGGAAGGCAGGTTTCTGGGTGTTCTTTTTATCTCCTGTGCATAAAGCTTAGGATCCGCGCTCTCGCCCTGAAGAGTTGTATGTATGGTAAAATCTTTTCCAAAGACCGCTATATTTTTTACTTCTTTCCCTTCGGCTGTTTTCCCTGTCCCCACGGCAAACGCAAAGCAGGAAATCGATCCGTCTGTCATTATAAAATTTTCTTCCAGCGTCCTGTCCAGAGAGCCCCCTCTTTTTACGTACTCCCTCTCCAGACTTTCTTTTGCCTTATCGCTCAGTATGATCGGAACCTTGCCGACGGTTCTGACATTATAGAAAAAAGCCATGTGCAGGAAAAAAATCCTGTTAAGGTCATCTTCCGCCTTCTCCTGCATGGCCGTGACCCGGGCCAGACATATATAATGTCTGGACAGATAATCCGCGGCAAGCCTGGCGTCATTTCCGTCCTCCACCTCAAATACGGCCACCTGGTCGCATGTCACAAATTTAAATTTATTCCCCTCAGATACCTCTACACGGCCGTCTTTGGAAACAATGTCCTGTGTAAACAGCATCCGGCACCGGATATCCTGCATCACATATTGTCTGTCCATCAAAAGCTCATTAATCTTCATAGCCCTGTTCCTCTATTTCAATCCATATGGCGTCTCTGTCCGCCTGCCTTTTTTTCGCCAGTATTTTAACCTTCCCGCCCCGCCGGATTTCCGTCCTGCCATAGATACTCCCGCACATACCCTCATCCAGTGACAACTCAAAATCATACCCCCCGTCCAAATGGTCTATTATCATCTCTTTATCTGTCAATTGGAGGGTAAATATCTTTATGTCCAGACTGTCGGAGCGAAATCCCTCCGCAATCCTCATGGGAATCCCTGTCTCGGCCCCGTTGATCTCACGGGCAAAGTCCCATATGGGTTCGGCCCTCTCCCCGTCTTTTGTTCTATATGATCTGACAGATAAAACAGGGCTGCGGGAATCACACCAGGGGCATTGGCGCCGCGGATCCGCCGCACCGTCATAGTCCATCTCGCAATGGGGACAGTGAATGGTCCTGTCCAGTTCTCTTGCGAGAATGTAGGCCCATTCCGGCATGGTGGTCCGCATTATCCTCCTGGTTCTGCCTTGGCGGCCAAAGGTTCTCTCAAAATATTCCAGGATATCCCCACTGAAAATTAACTCATAGGGTATCTTGCACTCACAGGCATTACTGTTGTCTTCACAGTCCCCAATCCAGGGAAGATTGCTGCCGCAGGCGTAATCCAGTTCCGGTATCTCCAGAAAATCCAGGTTCTCAAGGGCTTCCTCCAAAGCGGGACCCGCATAGGGATGGGTACCCGTCATGGTCCAAAACAGGGAAACGGCAAAGGAAAACGCATCGGAATAGAAGGTGTTGCCCTTCCCCCCCAGCACCTCCGGCGCCCCGTAGCCCGGCGTATGGTATCTGCTGTTTTTGCTGGTATTTTTCATAAAGTCCAAGTTGTCTATGTCAATGAGCCAGACATTTGCCTGTCCTCTCTCTTCGGATACAAACATATTCCTGTCCGAAATATCACAATAGACCAGTCCATTGGCATGTAGCTGCGATATAATACACGCGCTTTTTAAATATGCCTCCAAGCGCTTTCTTTTCCCCCCGGTGGCGATAAACAGCCCGAATCGCTCCACCAGCCGCGACTCTTCCAGCCATTTATTGACGACGGCCTCCTTATCATTACCGGCAAAAACCTCCTCAAAGGAAGCCATCTCGTCAAGCAGTCTCATCGTATACCCTGCCGCGTCCCTCAATGTGGACTGGGGGAGGGTTATATGCAGTTGTCCCGGAATCGGAAGGAGCCGTATGTCCTCATACTTCCTGTTGGAAGCCGTGTCTCTTTTTATTTCCCTCTTTTCGGGATCCCATTCCAGCTTCAGCAGCATATCCGGTTCCTGTGTTCTGTAAACAATACCCTGCCCCCCATGGCTGAGTTCCCTGGTTATGGTATGACATCTCCCATATACATCGTAATAGCTTTGCTTCATATCTCTACTCTCCCAGTAAAAAAGCCAAGGTCTTGTCGTCCCGGCCCGGCCATTCGGCAACCCATGAATACACTTCCCTTTGAATATCATCCACGTTTTGGGAAGAATATTCCGCGATAAAGTCCCCGGCAAAGTTCTGTAGTTCTTCTTCCCGCATTGTGCCGATTTCAATGCCGTCCGTACAGGATACAGCGCCATGAAATATCTCATAGGACTCGTCCAAAATCTCCATCCTGTCCCGGGCCAGCACTTCCGACAGACAGTCCGTTTCATTGGCAAAACAATTTTCCTTGCGGTCAAAAAGCACACGGACGCCCTTCTCCGTATGGATCGCCAGAAAACCGTCTCCGAGCCGAGCCGCTTTTATCCGGCGGCCCGTAACCACCAGCACAAGCAATGTGGTACAGCATTGGGTAATGTCATAGCCAGCCAATTTACTTTTCCATTTTTCGTGGCACAGAGCTATTACATCCCCGAAAGACAATGCATCCAGGTCGGACTGCAGTGTACCGATAGTCTCGCAGACACTTTCGCATATGGCCTTTGAACCATATTGGGAGAATTTCTTACTACCCATTCCATCTGAAACCACCATGACGCCACAATCGGGCCCATACATTTTGCAGACGTAAGAATCCTGATTAACCTCATGATAACTTCCCCGCAGGGAAATCCCGCCATATACCATCACCAAACCCCTTTCCCTACAGACTTTTAATTGCGGCAGCTATCTCTGTCACGGAAAATACCTCCCCGTTTGTCGTGATCTTTTTCAACGCAGATCTGCTGGCGTCCATCCCCACACTCACCGCAGCCGTCCGATATTTTAAGCATAGCTCTTTGAGCGCTCTTATGGTTTTTTTCGGGAAATTACCGTCGCTGATAATCAAAAGACTGCGATCTCCTTCCTCCAGAACCTCTCCGAGAGCTTCTGCGTCCGCCCGTCCGGCAAAGTTCAGCTTAATGTTGTCCCAATCCTCCGCCTTCCTCGTCGATGCCCCCCATTCGTACAATTCGAAGCAATAGGACGAAAACTCCCTTTTCTCCCGCAGATTGGCGATACTGCCCAGTACATATCTGACCACCGCGTTTTTGTCGTCCTCCGCCATGCTTCCCGATGTATCCGCTATTACCGCGATATTTTTCATCCTGTTCCTCCTCAATCCATGTACGGCCGAAACCACGCGCACAGTTCCAGATTATCCACGGCAAAGGCCCGATTGCTTTGCACCGGAGCGTTGGACATGGCTCCCGAACCCAGCAGATCGTTCTTTTCATCACTGTTTACCGCGTAACCGATTCTGTAATTAAATTCGTCTTTGGGAATGCCGCAATTCCTGATTCTGTTTTTTCCTTCATAAAAAGCAATCAGGTAGCATCCGTTTATATTTGCGTTCTCAATAAAATCCTTAAATACGGCCGCCCTCTCCGGAGGTGTGCCATACATAACCGGCTGATAGCCTATATCCTTGGTCAGATTGCAGTTGTCCAGAATCACCACCTTCTTTTTCTCGTACAGGCTTTCTTTATACTGATCGGCAAATTCCGCAACAGACAGCAGACATTTGACTTTTCCTCTTATATCCTCCCCCACCGTGTCGGCAGCATCCCCTATATAAATGATTTCCTCGCACATAGAGTACCGGGCGCAGGCCAGAAGAACGGATTTTAGCATACTGCTTTTCAGGCTGTCGTCATGTCCGCACAGCAGAACATTGTTCGCGGCCCGCGGGCGCAATGTCAGTATAAAAGGCTCCGCGGAATACTCCATTTTTTCTCCCAGACAAATCCGAAACAGCCCGTCTTTTGCCCCGTCGGGTGACTTTGGTCTGGCGGGCAAATTCTGGCCCTCAAATATTTTGGTTGCCGTGGGGATATTTTCTGCGTCGCACTTTCTCGCGATTGCGTCAATTGCCCTGGCTATGTACTCCTCCTTTGTCCAGGGAACGGCAAATTTTTCATTCCCCGAAACACTTCCCTGCTGCGTATTCAGAATGGCATAGGGCACATTTAATGCCGCAGCCTCTTCATTGTTGGAGGTGACGCCTCCTAAAATGGTCTTGGAGTCCTCCGCCGAACACTTAAGCGCTATCCTTCCGCCAAACTGTGTACTCAGTGTGGAAAAATCCAGACCCTTCAGCGATTGTGTGGCCAGGATCAGATGAATCCCACACGCCCGCCCCTGTTTTGCCAGTATTTCCATGGCTGTGACGGCCTGTTCCTTCTGTCCGCCCGCAAGCAGCACCTGAAATTCATCCACAATCACTAAAATACGGGGCATACTCTCTGTGGGATTGGCGCGCCTGTAGCTCTGGATATTTTTACATCTGCTCTTCTTAAACAAACCGTATCTTTCTTCCTTCACCCGTACCAGATGTTCCAGGACCGTAACGCCGTACTCCGCATCCGCCTCCGTGGCCACCAACTCCGCGTGTCTCAGCACAGGATCCGCATACTGGCTGAACTCAACCCCATCCTTAAAATCCAGCAGATATACCCTCAGTTCCTGGGGACTGTATCTGCAGCAGGCGCTTACAATAAGCGTATGGAGCAGGTTCGACTTTCCGGAACCGGTTGTACCGCCAATGAAATAATGGGGGGTTTCATCGTCAATCCGCAGTTCCATTCTGCCCTTTCCCAGTGCGTCATATCCAATGGGCACCGCCAGTCCGTCCCGGGAACTGCCGGTAAACAAGGCCCCAAAATCAATAACTCCCTCAAAGGAATTTCCCCGCCTAAAACAGGCATCGGCCGTGCGCAATAAAGTATCCAGCAACTCTCCCAGCTTTTTATCATCCGGAAATTTCTCCCCCACACTGGTTACGGACAGCCTGCAATAGCCCGGGATATGCCCGTCATCCTCAAACACTGTGTGCAGCTGTCGGCTTTTCTCGACACATGAGAGCAGTTCCAATTCGGCTTTCCTCATCTTCCCTTCTTCCGCATCCAACAGGGCCGCGTCAAAGGAAAACAGAACCAGCAGACCGCATTGCCGGCTATGTTCAATAAGTGTTTTAAACATCTGGAAGCATTCCTCGTCCATTCCCTCCGGAACAGCCCCAAAGAGGAATACTTTATACGGGAGCATATTCTCCGAACGGTCCTGGGTATACAGCCTCCTGTTATAGGTATCCCAATCGGGGCAATCCGTATCCAGATTAAATACCCTGCTTTGCAAGTCCAGAATATACTTGAGCACATCCTTCAGGACGGCTTTAAGTTCCGCTGTGGTACCCAAAATTTTTTTCATGGGAGAAAGAGTTTCACATAAAAAAAGGCTGTTAAGCTTATATACCGTTTTTCCCAAACCTATCGGGTCGAATATATAATATTGTTGTTTGTCAATGGGCAGCGTATAGAGGAGTCGCAGCAGCACCTTGTGCAGCAGTACCTCCCTGCCGTCGCCGCAGATATACATGGGCTGATCAAGCGGGAAACGGAACGTCCTCGGCACATGAAAATCCCTATTCTCATACCGGATATGTAATCTCCCCAGCGCAATATATCTCGGGAACCTTCCCTTCAGACGCAAATTATCTTCGCCCAGGTCAGATAGAGCCGGCTGCGCTTTCCTGATCCTTTTGCATAACCTGTCCAGTTTCCGCAGGCAGTCTGATTCCTCCTCCCGGAACCTCCTCTCCACGGATTCCTTTCGTCCCATGTATTCGTCATAATCCTTGGACAATATATGACCGTTATCCGATCTATACTGCTTATCCAGACTTTCATATCTCCTGTCCCGGGAAGAAACCGCTTCGTCAAGGCATGCCAGCAATCCCTCTATTGTTTCCTGATCCTTTCCCACGCTCCGATACCCCATTTTACACTAACTCCCATCTGCCCGCTTTGGCAAAAATCCCTTCTCACGTGAACTTCCATATCGCAGCTGCGCCGCAACTCAAATCTGGATGAAAAATGCCGCCCTTCAGGCATTTTTCGGTGTGAGACTTAGAACTTCTTTGCGAAATGCCCTCTGGCATGAGCAATTAGAAGTTCTTCTCACACCACTGTCCTCAGTTCAAATGTCAAAGCCATGATCTCACGCCTTTGCATTTCGGCCTCCTCCCAGGCCCCTGCCAAAAGGGCTGTCTCCCTCTGGCAGGGCTCATAGACCTGAGAGACGACGGACTGCCCAAAAGAGTCCTTTACCTGTTCCGCGAAGGCTTCCTTATCCGCAGTCAGCCCCTTCCTGATATCATCGAACATTTTTAAGCTTCCCCTTTACAAAGCCTATACATGCCGCGTCCAGATTGTCCTTTCGCGGCAGCATCCCCACAATCGGCGATCCGGCGGCCTTTAGCCTGTTCCTGAGTTCCTCCTGGCGCTGGGGTGAAATGTCCTTTATATCCCGGGTACAGATTACACAGGACGCGTCACATCGGCTGTGCCCTATGGCCTGTTTTTCCATATGCTCCAGCTGTGCGTATAAATAGACGCCATGTCCCGACTTTACTTCTATTCCAAGACTGCCGCCCTCTCTGGCTCCCATGCCTTCCCCCCTACCCAGAATCACCGGATTAGTCAGCCCGTATACCAGCAGATCCACCTTTGTGTAGCTTCCGTCCGGCAGGGTTTCCCGCTCCTGGGTCACAATCCTGGTACTCATCGGTTCGAATGCACGGATGACAATCTCCTCGCACAATCTCCCAACCATATTTTTCTTGATCTTAATCTCTGTGCCCGCAGACAGACCGTTTTTCATCTCCAGGCAATAACGATCCACATTTGCCCTGAATCCCATATCTGTGGCATACAAATATTCCAGAACGGCATTTACCACCGAGTTGCTGACATCCAAACGATCATGGATTTCTCCAGGCTTTACGGGAGCCTTTTCAGCGGGCTTATATCTCTCCCAATTTTCAATTTCCTTCCTGACACCGGGAGCCATTCTGGAAATATAACCGTTCAAATCGCAATACGCACAACGCAGCCGGGCAATTCCCTTATCCGCAATAGTATCAATGTTTCTTTTCCCCGCCTCATATTTCATCCGCAATGTGTCTAACCGCTCCTGGGCCATATGAACACACTTTACCGCCAATTCGTACCTGTGATCCAGCGCCTCCCGATGGCGCACCGCTATACGGTATTCTTCCTGGGCCTGGGTGAGGCGTGGAGTCAACTCGGCAATTTTAATCCCTGCTGCCGCCATGGCCGCCGGATTGGCCGGTGTGGCCGCGGCCAATTCCGCCGCAGCCGCCGCCAGTTCCATCTCAAGTTCAATCACCAGAGCATGCCTTGCCTGCTCCACCGCAACAGCCGCCTGCAGCATGGATCCACTGACCTGCTCCTCCTGCCGGGTTTCCTCCAGTACTTCCCCGGCGCTGACAACGCCTTCCGCACAGATACGGAAGATCTCCTCCCGCGTCTGTCCGAGGTTTCGCATGGCATCATTGATTGCCTGCACTCCGTATACACACACAGGTAACGCCATTTCCGCCTCCTTCTTTCCATATCACTGCTTTGCGGCAGCTTTATACTGACTAACGTTAAGATTTTCCAATTTCCGCACAGCACATGTCGCATAATCGGGCAACATGCACTGTGCGGAAAGGAAAATCTAATCGTTAGTGAGTATAACAAGAATGAAAATGATACGCTACCTTCCCAGATACGTGCTCAAATCCTCCGCCATTGTTCTCAGGTGCGGAATCTGCTCGGAGGCGTTCTCCTCAAAAGCCTGAAGGGCATTTAACAGCTGACGGTATGTCTCCTCAAAGCTTGAGCGCTGCTGATCCTGCCATGATTCTCCCAGCCGTCCAAAGGACTGGCTGAGCCTTCCCGATTCTTCTTTTATTGTATTTAAAAAATATTCCAGAGAATTTGCAAAACTCCTGATTTCCTCCGGATCTCCTATTGCCTGCGCCATATGTCTGCCCTCCTGGGATCATCAAAATATGTCCCTAATATAAATCGTCATCGTCAGGATCACTTGCGGTACTGTTGTCAAATTTCAGCGACGACGAAACAGCTGTCCCGCCGGGGCTCCCCTGCGCAGGCTGGCTTAATTCTGTACAGGATGTGGCCGTCATGGTAATCGTCTTAAAGTGCTCGGAAAGATCCTTTGCATCCTCCGCAAAGAATACCGCGTCCTTATTCTGGGTAAACTGCTCCAGCACATCCCTGTCCGCATCATTGCCGATGGCCACCGCAAAGCGCTGACATTTCATGGATCTACCGCTGCTAATAAACGCGTTCATGGGTCCTTTCCATTCATCGTTGGGCTCTCCGTCCGAAACCAGTACCACCGCGGGACGGTAACTCCTGGAGGGAGTGAGATCCTTATCCTCAATCATATCCTTTGCCATTCTCAGCGCCGTTCCCATGGGGGTCATCCCGTCCGCGTGGAACCTGCTGATGCCCCTGTTCTGTAAATCCTTCACAGCGGTATAGGGGGTATGCAATTCCACACTGCTTCCAAAGGTAATGATGGCCACATCAATACTCTGTTCCTTGGCCTGCGCTGCCGCAAAGCTCTCAATCATATCCGTTGTGGCGTCATACAGACTGTCAATCTTATCACCGCTCATACTTCCGCTCACATCCAGTACAAGGATTACCTGCAGTTTCCGGGGCTCCGGCGCTTTGTAATTGTTAGGGTTAAATGCCATTTTTATGTCCTCCTTCAATGATGAAATCAGGGATTTTCCTCCCCTTTATGTTTACCGGACGCATTTATTATACTCCGGCACAACGACACTATCTGTCACTCTGTCTATTCAGAGCATTAATTTTTCAATGGTCGAATAAATATTGAGCCCTGCCCTGCCGTCACTGCTGGTCTTGGCGACGGTAGCTACGTACCTGTGGTCCCCAAAATATGTCCACTTGTAATGTTTTCCGTCGTCACTGATCTCAAAACCCATTGATTCCAGAAGAGCTTTCAGCGATCCGTTCAGAGTCCTGTACCCCTTTAAGGCAGTCTTAAGCCGTTCCCGTCTCTGCTCCGGCAGCTGCCTATACTCGTTGGATTCCAACAGATCCGAAATGATATGATCCCTTCTGGAATTATCTTTGCAGTTCTTCTGGTACTCGTAGATAATTTCCAGGATTATCTCTTTGATTTCCCCTTCATACAAATCCCTTTCGTCGCCCATATACAGGGCGGGCGTTTGTTCCCTGTCCAAATACTTCATACGCATTCCCTGAAGTTCCGCGGTAAGACGTTGGATCTCTTTGCTCAGCTTATTATTTGATTCCTCCATCTTTTCCAGCTGTTCGCCGAATATTTCATATAAACTCCTGTTTTCTTCTTCAACCGCAGTCTGATCCGACAGCAAGCGCCTGTTCAGAATATGAACCTTTTCGGTTTCTATGCCCTCCCATGTATCTATGCTCTGCCGCATACGCTGGTTCATATAATTATATACGTCATTCACAATCCGGTCTTCCAGGCTGTCCGGATTTTGTGCCGTTCCGGAAAGATTGAGGATACGACCCCTTTTATTGCTGCTGGGATAGAAAATGAAAACCTTCCCGGCCCTGGCCTCCCGGTTGTCCAATATGTCCGAGACACCCTGCAGTTCAACCCCATGGGCGGGTTCACACAGCACATGGGCGACTCCCTGTAATCTAAATGCCAGCTTGCCCGGCTCGACCGGATCCTGCCCGTCGGATGTCCTGGCCACAAAAACTACCGGAAGCCTTGTTTTAATCTCTTTATGGGCTATTTTCCTGAAAAAATCCATGTAGCCGTCAAGCAGGTGCGGCGTCTGTTGTACCGGCAGACCCCCATCCTCCCCGGCGTATCCCCCATATATCACCATTTTAACAAAAAACGGCGGGTAATATGTGGGATAGAAATCCGTTGTAAATTCCGTTGTCTCTAATGTCACCGAGACGGCTATATATCGCTCTTTGTAGTTCAGCACAAAGTCCGTCATCCAGACACCATGGGCATCCTCCTTCTTCAGCCGGGAAGCTATAATTTTTTGAGACGCAATCTCCTGGATTTCCAATGAAATCCCGTCCTGTTCCCATCTGCATTCATGCTCCCCTCCGTCCCAGTGAACATTCTCGATCCTGTCATATCGGCTTCCCTGGTTCCACTTTACTACCGTAGCAATAAATTCCTCCTGTAAAAAGTTTTCGGAGACCGGGAATTTTGTCGTGTAAGTAATCATTATTCTTCTCCATGCATATGCTTATTTTCTGGATTTTCCGCCCTGGCAGATATCCTTATTCTTTGGCAGAGCGCAAAATCCCATATTTATTATTATAGCAAATGCACACCCAAAAGCAATATATTACTTCTTATGCCGCCCGATATCCCCTTTCTTTCCTGTCGTAGATAATCTGCCGCTCCTTTTCCCCAACCAGCGCCGTGCGCTCGGCATAATACGCCCTGAGATCATCAATGTCCCTCTGCACGGTACGCATATCAATATCATACGCGAGAGCAAGCGTCTCTTTACGGATAAGCTTTCCTTCATCCAGATTCAAATGCATATCCATAATCCTTACATACTTGGGCCTCTTCATGGAATTACCCCTTCCTGCCTAAAAGCTCTAACGCGGCGCCTCCGACAACCTTAACAATCTTTTCCAGCATACTTTCCTCCTCCTTCATAACGCAGGCTGTGCCCGGGTTTTTGTGTGAATCCGTATTACTTATTTTTTTATAATACTTATTATACCTGTTTTTCCAGGAACGAAAAGATGAATAATATATTCCTGCAGATGTTACTAAATTCATTGATTTTTCTATATTTTCCAAGTATAATGGTTCCTATTAGGGGAACTGCTTTTGAGAAGACAGTCTTATGCACAAACAGGAGGTTACGGTACCATGCCATTCTTTGAGTTAAACGGAGAACAGAAACAGCATCTCAATCTCAGCCTGCATGCCGTGGCAATAATTGAGAACGATATGCTTGCGTTTCAGATACCTGCCAGGTCTACAATACTGAATCGGATAATCAGAAATTACAGATATGACGCAGAGGCGACTGTTACTCTTTCTTCCCAGCGCTATCAAGCCTCACTGATTGACCGCATATCCGTGTCAAAGAATGCATTTTCCCCGGATGAATGCGGCAAGATAATCAATTTACTGGTTGAGGATTATATAAACGGCATACTTGCGAGAAATGCCTCCTATACCCGGTATCACGGGTTCAAAATCAGAATAGACAAAGAAAATATGGAGTACTTCACACAGGAATGCAAAGAGGACGCTTATTATCCCAATATGGGCTGCTATATCAAAGCCATTGTGGAAGAATACTGCCAAAAAAGCTATCTGGAGAGAGAACAGATCATTTTGAAGGAAACCTTTTCCGCCATAGACAGCGCCATAGACACTGATCGGGTCCTATCCATACAATTTCTTCTGGAGGATTACACCCGCATACGGCCATATAAAATTGTTACGGACTCACTGAATATGTATCATTACCTTATTGGATATACTGTCAGCCATACTCCCAAAACGCAGCTTCAAAGCTTTTCATGCAGAGTATCTCATTTGAAGAAGGTCAAAGTCCTCGAGGAACACTCTTTTATAAGCAGCGGAAATAAAAAAATACTGGATCAGGAGCTAATCCAAAAGGGGGCCCAGTTTATGAGCGGCGCCATAACAACCGTCAGGATTGCGTTATCGGATCAGGGAATCCTGAAATATAAACGATTGCTGCACCTTCGCCCCAATTATGTATCTATCAGCGATGATGGACATGTGTACACTTTTAATTGCAGCCTTAACCAGATTGAATTTTATTTTTTTAAATTTGGGGAAGATGCCGTTATCCTTACTCCCATAGAATTACGCCAGAAATTTCAAAACATGTATAAAAGGGCTTATGAATGTTATGACTCATTTCGGGAATCCTTATAATTCGGACCTGTACTGCATGCCGCAAATATACCTTAATGTTCCGTCTGCTGCCTTTTTTCCATCTTGCTCCAATTGATATAACCATAAATATCATTGGCTAAAAAGACCAAAAAGCATACCACCACCGACAAGTAAGTCAGATTGCCTTGGGCCGCCAATATCCACAGCAGAATCAAAACCCCGTCATTTGCGGCATAGGCCAGAGCAAAAAGGGGGCTTCTCCGAAAGGTCAGGTACACCGCCAGAAAACTGGTTGTGACGGACAATGTGCTGTGAGCCAGATTCGCCGTGTGGAAATACGCCAGGATAAATTTCCACCATCAACTTGAACGATAAGCCTTGATATAAAAGATTTCGCCTTTTCCAGCGGCAGCCCAAGGCATTCCGGCATATAAGGATTCGCCGTTGAGCCGGATCTCTTAATCAGAGGGATATAAATAACGTCTGCTCATAGCACTTACAATCCCGAAATAGCAAATATAAAAAACCACATTACACACCCCAAACTCACCAGCTAATTTGAGCAGAATATTATTCAAAGAAGCTGGCAATGTTAAGTTCAATTTTCCATTCAGTAACGGTATGCAGAATAAAACAATCAATAAAGCCATTAACATTGGAGAGGATAATTTAATTGCTATCTGCTGATTCACAAGTCTTGCTATCTGTTTATCGCTTTTTCCCATACAGCGCATTATCTGATTGCTTTTTGAATTTTGCCTAATATCTATAATCTGATGCAATGATAGTATTGAAAAATAAATAGTCAAAAACACGATGCAGATACTTATTTGTGACGTTCCCATCCACTGGCGCATAGCCGTATCAAAAAGCTGAAGTTCCGGCTGCAATATCAATATTCCCGTTACAAAAGAACACCCTGAAAACAAAAAGCATATGCAAAAAACAGTATTAACCATAGTGGAGGTTTTGAAATCTGATGTTACGTTTGCTGTAATATATAGCCTGTCTTTTTGATATATCTTAACGGATTTCATTCGCCTGTACGCATATAAATAGCCAAATACCCATTTGTAAAAAGCAAAAACAGATATTAGCAAAGGGATTGCCGTAACAGATACGGGATATACAATATAAACTTCCGGCAGGAAAACAATGCCACAAATGCAACCAATGAAGCACACGAAGCACAAAAAGAAAATTATGCCCCATTTTTTATAGTTTTCTGTATTTTTTACGCCCTGATTGCGGTTTCTTTCATACATCAGTTCTCTTATCTGCAGTTTGTTCAAGCGCTGTTTCAACCGAAAAGTACACACTGTTTCAATAAGGCCAAAAAACAGAAATGTATAGAACATACTTTTACCATAAAGGAATCCGCAATATTTCATTTCATGCAGCGGCTCACGGAAATACCAAAATCCATATATGGAAAAGCCTATTGTTGTTCCTGCTATATAGCAGAAAAAACCAATCAGCAAGACTTCGCATAGGAACAGCCGGGTTAATCTCTTCTTTCCCATACCCAATAATAAATAGCTTGCAAGTTCTTTTGCCCGCTGCTTTAACATGAAAGTATCTATATATCCAACTAAAACTATTTGAATGGCTGCTATCAACAATGGCAGAGAAATCACTTGAAAACCGGCTGATTCTCCTATAATGGTTATACAATTAGATACTTCTATAATCGCCAAAAGGACGGTCATGGTAACAACATATAAAAGATAATTTATAAAAGACCGCTTGGCATTACGGATTGACAACTTCAAGTACATCATGGCTTTCTCCCTCTATCCATTCTATTTTCTTCAAAATATCTGCGAAAAAGGTCTGTTTGTTTTCCTGTTCCCGGTTTAAAGCAGCTTTTATTTCGCCGTCTTTCATAAACAAAATCCTGTCACAATAGCTGGCTGCCATGACATCATGCGTGACCATCAATATTGTTGCGCCGTACTCTCTACAAAGCATAGCAAGGGTGTCTAAAAGCTGTCTGGCAGCGTGGGAATCTAATGCCCCGGTAGGCTCGTCCGCAAGTATAATATCTGGATTTACCACAATAGCACGGGCGCAGGCGCAGCGTTGCCGTTGACCTCCCGATACCTCATACGGAAATTTATCTAATATTGCTGATATATCCAGCTTTTCAGACAAACTTTGAATCGTTGGGCGAATGCTTTCTTTGGAAACCTCTTTAATTGTCAAAGCAAGTGCAATATTTTCATAGATAGTCAAAGTTTCAAGTAAATTGTATTCTTGGAAAACAAAGCCTAAATGTCTGCGGCGAAATTCTGCGGTAGCTTCGTCTGGTATATCCACTATATTCTGTCCGCTTATTCGTATCGACCCATTTGTCGGCTTGTCTATTGTGGCTATTAAATTAAGCAATGTTGTTTTCCCAGAACCGGAAGCCCCCATGATTCCAACAAAGCTGCCGTGTGGTATCTGAAAACTTACATCATTTACAGCTAACACTGAATTATTTTCTGTTTCATAGAGTTTGGAAACATTTTCAACTTCCAAAACATTTTCGGGGGTTGTATCACTTTCTTTTGATTCCCATTTATCATGTCCTAACCAATTTGTAATCACGTCCATAAGTACCTTATCTGCTTTTTCTTTCAATTTTTCTTCTGCAATGCACTCGCCCGCAAATAGTTCATTCAAAGTAACATCTAAAAGAGTGCATAAAGGCATAAACAAAGACAAATCCGACATAGACCGTCCTGTTTCCCATTTTGAAATAGCCTTATCGGTTATTTCCAGTTTTTCTGCCAACTGGCTTTGCGTCCAGCCTTTTGCTTTCCGGCGTTCGGAAATAAAAGCTCCAATCTTAATTTGATTCATCATTCAGCCCTCCTGCTTGCGGTAAATTATATAAATCCGGCATAAAAATGAACACTTACCAACGGTAGAGTTGGATAAAACGGGACTTTTTAACTCTACTGATAGTATAATTCTGAGCGGAATTTGACGAAGTATAAGGAAATATGTACAGTTGGAGCAGCTGGAGGAAGAGAAAATGGAGTATATGCTGCAGCATGAGTACAGGCATATTAGATTACAGGATTCGGAGGATAATACATCTGTCTGGAAGAAACTGGCAGTGAATCCGCCAGAGACGAAAACACCCGGCTTTCGCCGGGCGTTTTCATCTCATTATATATTTTCAAGGGGGAATAGCATATTTACGGATAGTCATCATTTACAGAGCGGTATCCACTGCCGCGCCCTTCAGATCCTCTTCCATAAGATTCATCTTGTTCATGATATCCTTGAGTTCCTGCTGGAAGTCAGATGTACCACCTGTCATCTGCAGCAATTCTTCCGTGGGAAGAGCTTCGATCAAATCTTCGGTTCGTTTCTCGTTTTCATGTGCCTTCTCCCGGGAAGCATCCATCTGATCTTCAATCTGCGCTTTGTCCTCCCGGATGGCCTCCAGCTTCTCTTCCTCTTCTTCCTTCTTCTCTTTTTCCTCCTGGGCCTTATCTACCTTCTCCTGCATCTCCTCGTCGATGTGGTCCATGCCCTGATCCTTGATCATGCTGATGATCTCCTTGCGGGCGGCATCCATAATGGCCTCCGCCTCCTCCTGGGCGGCTATCATGGGATTGCCCTTGCGCAGATCCAGACGGGCCTTATGCACCGCCTTGTTTGCCGCTTCATAACTCTTGATCATCGCAGTATTATCATTAATAGCCTGCTGATTGGTCTCTATCCGGTCAACTATATCCTTGCAGTAATCATAGTAGTCCGTCAGCCCCCGGTCCTTCATCTCCTGGTAACGGGCCTTCTCCTCGTCGCTCATATCAGAAGGCATCTCGCTGCCCTTCTTCAGAATATTCCAGTCCTCATCAGACAGCCCTTCTTCTCCCAGACCATATTCCTTGCCAATCTCCTGCTTTTGGGCTTCCAAATCCTTCAGCGCCTTCTTAGTCTCCAGATTTTCGGCCCGCAGCTCCTTCATCTTGGCCTCTCGCTCCGCCACCTCTTTATCGATCTTGCGATCCGCGGCAAAAGCATCCCCCACCACTTTCAGGGCTTTTTTCTGAGCCATCTGCTTTTTCCGGGCAATGGGGTCAATATTGTTATTCAACGACCCGGCAAAAAAAGTGCTGCTATTGCTCTCCTCCTGGCTCAGACCCAGTAACTGGCTGCGACCGCTCTGAGGATCCCCCCCTACAAAAATGCTTACATTATTTACCTTCATAAGAAATCCCTTTCCTTTCTCTGCGCCAACTCCTTTTGGCATATTATGTACTATCACAACTTATATCGGATTACGCACGTAAATTATTTATATGTCTTTTCTTTTTTTTATTACTTAAGAATCAACATCTTTTACACCCGGGAAACGAGCCTTCCGGCTTTATTCTTGCCATCTTATACCGACAATGCTATAATAATTTCGTTTGAAAAAAGAAACTATGTGGAAAGAGAGCATAACATCATGCCTCCATTATATGATCTTTTATTTGGATTTTTGGACGGCCTGGCAGGGCATCTGGCGCTGACGGCCTATCTGTTGGCTGTGACAGATGAACAGGCGGTGTGGAGGCGGCTGAAAAAATTGCCGCCTCTGCTTCTGTCTCCACTGGCTGCCGTTCTGCTTACCGTTGGACTTAATGCTGTGCCAGAACTGGAAACTTTTCAATATTTCATCTTTTCCTTTGCCATCCTTGTCATGTGTACCGTTTGGGTGCGGTGGGCATGGCAGTTCGGATTCTGGCGGGCCTTTGCCGCCACCTGTATGGCCAGCATCTTTCAGGTAGCCACCACCGCCCTGTGTGCGATGCTGTTCTGGATAGTTCTGTTGGGCGAAAGGAACCTACCCGCAGTGTTGTTAATGGGACTGCATGTAATCATCAGCATTGCTGCCACCCTACTGCTGTATAAACTCCGGTTTGGGATGTGGTTTTGCCTGCTGCTGGACAACGAATCCGCCATTTGGAGGACGGCTCTCCTGCTGTTTGCTTTGGATGCTACCGTGGAAATGTTCTATTTTATGGTAAATGGCGTCCGGCCCCAATACCTGTTACTCTACTATCTGCTGCTGGCATTCATGGTAGTCCTGATGACAGCGCTGATAGTCTACCTGGCTCAAAGGTTTGATGCTGCCCGGAAAATGCAGGCGCAGCAGGACATCATCGCCCAGCAGCGGCTCTATGAACAAGATCTGGAAACCATACGCCGTGAGGTGCGCGCTTTCCGCCACGACTACAAAAATCTTCTGGCAGGTTTGTCCCAGCAGGCGGGGGCAGGAGAACTGGAGGATCTGCGCCGTACCCTGTCTGCGTTGGATCTCGGGTTTGACCTGCGGCTTGGAAAGAAAATTCAGTCATCCACCCAAATAGGGAATTTGCAGATCCCGGAAGTCAGAAGTCTACTTTTAAACAAACTCGCCGCCATGCAGGAGAAGGGGGTTGAGTGCCGCCTGGAGGTGCTTTATCCCGTAGTGGCTGTTGGTATGGATGTATGGGATTTTGTCCGCTGTCTGGGCATACTGATAGACAACGCTATGGAGGCCGCCATGGACGCGGATAAACCCTGGGTGGAAATCCTGCTGCTGGCTCAGGACGGACAAGTATTTTTTCGGATATCCAATCCCTACGAAAACAATATTGAACCTGAAAAAATGTGGAACGATGGCTGGTCCACCAAGGGGACGGGACGGGGAGTGGGACTGCATAGCTATCAGCGTATTTTAGGGCGCCATCCCAATGCCTCCCCCTGCACCGGCTGGGAGAACGGTGTGTTTGTTCAGGAGTTGACAGTGGAGGGCAGACTATGATCGAAATTTTTATTTGCGATGATGAGGACACAGTCCGCCACCAGATCCGAACTGCTCTGGAGTGGAAGATCCTTGTAGAAAACTACGATATGAAGGTCGTGTGCAGCGCAGCCAATGCGCAGGAACTGCTGGACGCGGCAGAAAATGGTAAACGAGGCATATACTTTCTGGATGTAGAACTGAAGGACAGGGAATGGGACGGTTTCCGGCTGGGGCGTGAGCTGCGGCGGCGGGATCCTCACGGCATACTGGTTTATATCACCAGCTATGGAGATTTGGCCTGGCGTACATTCCAATATCATTTGGAAGCGTTTGACTACATTGTTAAGGGGGCGGAGCCGATTGGACCGTCAGTGTCACGGTGCCTGGACGAGATACAGGCGCGTCTGTTAGCAGAGCGCCAGGCTCCGGCGGAGACCTTCACCCTGCGGGCAGGAGAAATGGTCCGTCATATACCTTTGTGCGATATCCTCTTTTTTGAAACCGCCCCCACACCACATCATGTCTTTCTCCATACATCCAATAGCCGGATTGATTTTCTAGGCAGCCTCAATGAATTGGAAACTCAGCTGGGGCATCAATTTATCCGCACACACCGGGCATATCTGGTAGCGGCAGATAAGATTGAGACAGTAGATTTAAAACAGAATAAGCTGTGGGCCGGCGGCCACGAGTGCATGCTTTCCCGCGCCTGGAAAGCAAAGCTGCGCAAAACTCTGGGAGGAAGCCAGTGAGGTTTTCTCCCATTCCATTTAGGAAATTTTTCTGTTCATTCAGGAAATTTAAACCATATAGCCTTTTCTATGTGGTATATTTGCGTTTGCAAGCGGAGAATGAAAGGGAGGTGAGTGTATGAAGAAGGATCGCTTTGTGGAAGTCTACTCCCAGGGAGCCGTTAATGTGGTAAAGATTATTGTTGATAAGGAAACCGGCGTGAATTATTTGTTGGGATCCCATGATTTGCGAACAGGCACTGGGATGACCGTTATGGTGGATCAGGATGGTAAGCCTGTCGTTACCCCTATTAGCTAAAACATAATATAGGCAAAATGGTAATTATGACTGATTAGTGAGGTAGCGGAAAATGGATAAGAAAAAACTTGGCTGGTGTATTGTTTTGTCCGACGTTGTTATTTCAGCGGCTATTCTGTTGCTGAGAGATAAAATTTCCGTTTGCAACAGCCATAACTTTTCTTCTCCGTGCGCCGCTCTTCCTCTGTGGGGCAATTGATGAAATGGTAGAAATAGAAGCAAAAGGTACACATGATATTTAGCGGTAATACCTGATGACTTTTTGCCCGAATCCTATTATAATGGAGTAGGAAAAACGGGAGAAAAAACATGATTATCCAAGAGATTCGCACTATTGATGAACTGCTGCATTTTATGAACGGGCTGTTTGAAAAGCATGGGTCCCGGTTGTGGTACAGAGGCGAGGAGAATGCCAACCTGACCCTGATTCCCTCCATCCAGCGCAGTGAGAGACGGCTGCAGGTGGAGCGGTATATTACCAACGATTTTTACATCCGCGCCAGACAGATTCTGGACAATCCACCCAGGAAGCACAATTATGCGGCCTGGGTGTCTCTGATGCAGCACTACGGCCTGCCCACCAGGATGTTGGACTGGAGCGAGTCACCTTTGATCGCCGCCTTTTTTGCCACGGAAACTTATCGGTCCACGCCGGATATTGACGCCGGTGTATGGGTGCTGGCCCCTGATCTGTTAAATGAGATGGAGGGCTTCGGCCGCTGCATCTATCCCATAGACGCGGATACCACCCAGGAGATGCTGCTGCCCGCCTTCAAGCACAACCACCACAATATGGAACTGGTGGACCGGATTCTAGCCTGCAGTTCCACAGAAAACGACCTGCGGATGTACTCCCAGCACTCCAACTTTACGGTTCACAATTCCCTGCAAAGGCTGGAAGATATCTGTGATGAAAACATGCTTTATAAGATTATTATTCCCTGTGACAGGAAGAAGTATTTCATCGACAGCCTGCGGGTATTTGGCATCACTGAGAGCACGGTTTATCCCGATCTGGATCATATATCCATTGATCTGCGGGATTCTTATGGGATTTGAGGCTGGCCAGGCGGCGGCAGCCTGTTTGATGCTGCCTTCAAGACACTCTCTTGTCCATCATCTATTTTTTACAGGAAAATATGGGGTTGCCTTTTGCGGGAAAGAAGTGCTGATCGGTGGTAACCAACACAGACCGAGCCTAAAGCGAGATTTAGGCATCGGTCTGTTTTCATAATTATCGTAATATTCCCTTTTTCCGTTCCAACAATGCTATTTGAACCACCTGTGTACTATAATCAACCGACTATCGAAAATCTATTGAAAGAGATATCTGCTTTTCATATAATGACATTAGGCAATTGCGAAAGCTTCTCTGCAAGGGACGTGGATGGGCAATATATACAAAAACGGGCTCCGACGCAGTGGCAAGTCGCCCTTATTCTGTATATATTGCCCAGTCACTGTTACCAGAAAGGGCATTTTGCAATCGCCTATAATGACATCACAGAAAGGAGAGAGTAAAATGCAGGTTGAAATAAAAATCGACGACTCGTATACCGAGCCTAAAATAATCATCCTGACTGCTTCCATGACAGAAGATATTAATAATCTTATGCAAAAGCTATCCGATGATAATCCTCGAATTATCTCCGGCAGCAGAAACGGAAAGATAGAAGTTTTAGAGCAAAGTGATTTGGTCAGAGTATATTCCGGCAATGGCAAAGTGTTTGCGGTAACCAATACTGGGGAATATATTTTACGGCTTAGACTCTATGAAGCAGAGGGGAGATTAAATCCATCGCAGTTTGTCCGCATCTCTAATTCGGAAATCATCAACTTGAAAAAGGTCAAAAATTTTGATTTAAGCTTGACCGGTACTATTTACGTGGAACTGATGAATGGCACGACAACTTATGTATCAAGACGATATGTCTCAAAAATCAAAAAAATATTGGGAATGTGAGGTAAAAAACATGAAAAAGAAGTTTTTTTTACGCTGTGTACTAGGTTTTCCACTTGGACTGGCAATTGGATATTCTATATCGATCATTACTTCTCTGATATGGGCAAATGGCTTTTATTCTCCGTGTGTGCCTGAATTGGTTGTTATGATGGGAAGCGAAATAAATGCCGTTTTGGTGCAAGCGCTGTTATGCGGGATACTGGGTATGGGATTTGCCGCAAGTTCTGTCATATGGGAGATAGAGCAGTGGGGACTTGTAAAACAGACAGGTATTTATTTTCTGATCGCTTCGGTAATCATGATGCCGATAGCGTATGTTACGTATTGGATGGAGCACAGCTTAAAAGGCGTTATAAGCTATTTCGGCATTTTCGCTTTCATTTTTGCCGTTGTATGGATCGCACAGTATATCAGAGCCAAACAGAATGTCAGAAAAATGAATGAGACTTTAGATAAACAGCGGGATAGCAAAAATGAATAAAAATGATGGGATATAAACCGCTTATGTATGCCGCCGATTATGGGTAACCCTATAACGGCGGTTTTACTGTTTCGATCCGTTGGTTTATTCCTGGGTTTTGCCGGCCGTTTCCATTTATTAACGTTACTCCTCCGAATTGCCCTCTCCTATCTTTTTCCGGTACTCTTCCAGTTTCTTATTCATTCGAGCTGCGTCCGCCGCCGACTTTCTCCATGTGATCAAAGAGAGCGCTGCAAAAATAAGGGCAATGGAAAGCACCATGGTAAACACCCCCACCGCAAATACCACACCTGTCATGACCATCGTAAATATTCACATTAAAAAACGTATTTTCCTCATACCCGGCATCCCCCTACAGTCCCAGCTTTGCCTTCAAACCAGGCACATACTGTCTGGACACAATCAGTTTCTCCTCGTTTTTCATCAGCAGTTCAAATCGCCCGTTAAAAGCAGGACTGAGACTCTTTACTCTGGAGAGATTGACGATGGTAGACTTGGTTGCTCTGAAAAAGTCCATCTCCGCAAACCGCTGTTCCAACTCGTACAGTTTAAGCTTACACTCGTAGACATCCTTCTCCAGATAGACAAACACTTTATTGTCCACCGCCTCAAAATAGTAAATATCCTTTGGGAGGATCTGAACAAATCTTCCCTCCCTGAGAACTGTGATTTTCTCCTGCCCCTCCTTCAGGGCGTATATCATTTTTAACATCCTGTCATCCAGATGACGGCATCGGACAATGATCTCATCCTCCTCGCCGTCCGGACGGTCCTGTATATATCATAGACAAAGAAGCAGCCTGCCGCAACATAATTGCGGTAAGCTGCTTTTCAAAGCGGGTAACCTGCATAATAGGGCAGGTTATTGTATGATATTCTCGTTTTAATCCCTTTTTATAAATACATATTTCTCCGGGCTGGACAACTGCCCGCAATAGCTGAATCCCAACTCATGAAACTCCTTGATGTCCTTCGGATCACAGATGCCGTTCTCCGCCAGAAAACGCACCATCTCACCTCTTGCCATTTTCGCCAGAGTACCTTTCTGTTTGATTTTCCCTGCATCCAACTCCCCAAACTCCACAGTAATCCATCTGTCCTTGGCTGTGATATATTTTTCAATGCACCGGGAATATTCCTTCGAAGCCAAATTGATAACAGTACCACTCTCTTCCGTCAGGCTTTTGTACAGGCGATTGCCCCAAAATTCATAGAGATCCCGGCATGTATCCACGGCCAGCCTGGCCTGCATCTCCAGGCGGTAGGGCGTCACGCCGTCAAAGGGTTTGAGCAGGCCGTAGAAGCCTGACAGGATGCGGAGATGCCCTGCTATGTAAGACAGAGCTCCCTGGGTGAGCACCCCGGGAGCCATATGCCTGTATTGCAGTCCCTCATAGGCCATCACCGCCGGAGTCAGCCGGTGTTCCAGATCCATATCGCGAAAACGCTGGAAATTTAGCTCTGCCAGAGCGTCATTGCACTTCCACAACGCCCTGGCCTCAGCCAAGGACAGGGACTGTATCCTGCGCATCAGGATTTCTGTGTCCTTCAAAAAACGGGGCATACCTCTGACGGCAAAGGAGTCTGTATCCACATTCATTTTTTTGGCTGGAGAGATAATAATCTGAAACATTCTGTATTCACTCCTGCAATTCTTCCAGCATCTGGGCAGGGTTTTCAGCGGCTTTTACCTTGCCAAAGGCTTTGATAATTATGCCTTCTTCGTCGATCAGATAAGTGGTACGCACCACGCCCATGCTTACTTTACCGTAATTTTTCTTTTCCTGCCACACATCATAAGCCTGGATGCAGGAAAGTTCGGGATCTGAGAGCAGCGTAAACGGCAGACCATATTTTTCTTCGAACTTCTTATGGGATGTCACGCTGTCCTTGCTGACCCCCAGCACCACTGCGCCCTTCTCCCGGAACTGTGGATAAAGTTCCCCGAAATTGCACGCCTGCTTAGTACAGCCGGGAGTATTGTCTTTGGGATAGAAATACAGAATCACCTTTTTACCCCGGTACTCCTCCAGGGTGTGTACTTTTCCGTTCTGATCCGGTAAAGAAAATGCCGGAGCTTTTGTTCCTGCTTTTAACATATTCGTTCCTCCTCGTATAATTAGTTTATAGCTCTGCTCTCCTTATATTTTGACAATTCTGAGGAGAATAATTCCTGCCCTTCATACAAAAGCATCACCTGTGACAATTCCTCCCTGCGGGATATATCGGCACTTTTAAAGAGAAATTTATCACAATATAAAAAGGGAGTCCATATAATCTTTAACGAAATACCGGATATTCGTCCTGCCCTTCTGGATAATTGTATGCCCTTCCTCCTCCAGTTTTTCTTTCTGAGCGGCAATGCCGCCCGGATACTTGGGATTCAATTCGCCGTTTGCCTTCAATGTCCTCCAATAGGGGGTTTTGTCCTTCAAACGTTGATAACTCGCCCAAGCCGCAATAGATACAAAAATTCCTGCCGTAATCGGCTCCGTAAAATCCGCTTTGCTAATCTTTGCAAAATGTTCGCGGATTTTTTCTATTGTGATAACCTTTCCATAGGGGACTTGTTTCATAATCCTGTCGTAGTCCATGGGCGGCGCAAAATACATTCTGTCTCCACCATATTTTTCGATACTTTTCCGGTCTGTAATTGTCTGGATTTTTGGCATATCCTTGCTGTCCTGCAGCATGGCGTTGAAATCCTTTTTATCCTCATTGGCCATGTTTACCACCTCCTGCTTTTAAGCATAGTATGTTTTCCTGTTTCATGCAATGAGGCTGTTTCGCACATTTGGCCTTTTATAGAAACTTTCACTGGCGCTCACCGGCAGCATACTCTCCCATGCATACATCCAAAACCGGCCGTTTAGGCCCAATTAATGCGTCCTCAAAACAACATTTCCACTGGATATCCTGAACTATCCGTCCGTCAGCGATTCCGTCAATGGTATCGCCATTCTTGATGGGGCAGTCATTGGACAAAATATAGGAAGCCATACTATAGGCATGCCCCACCACCCAGTTAGGATCCATATCATGAAAATGATATTGCAGATCTTCTATGTAGAGCAGGCTGAGTCCCAGCGTGTCAACCACATGGTCATTGGTCCCATTGATATTGAAAAACCGGGCATTGACGCAATACTGGATAAAGCGGTCGAGGCCCTTTACCTGCCCGCTGCGGATGGTATCCGCCAGAATCAGCTTGCCGGAATTAAGGGAATATACCGCTTCACAGGTGGGGTACAACTCCAGCAATGCCTCCAGATAATCCATCAGCATATTGGCTCTGATCTGGGCCTTCAGGCCGCCGCCAAGCATATCCACGGATGTGACAGCATATTTGCACTCGGATAAAATGCGATCCCGGTCTTCCTGGCAATTCCACATCTGGCTGCGCTTCATCTCATCTATCCGGTCCGCCTGAAAGGGTTCACAACCCATGATGGACAATTGCACTGGCACTTTCGCATCACTGAACTCCGACTGATAGTCCCATGCCGCAAAACTGAAAAATCCCTTCTCCTTATTCTGGTCGCCAAAAGCTTCCACTTTTCCAAGATGTTTTGACAAGATCTCTGTCATCCCCTCGGCAGTCGGCACATCACACTTCTCTTTCATAAGCAGCTGCACCATGAAAACACCACCCGGACGTATGGTAGAATCAAACTTCTCCAACTCTTCCTTGGCTTCCTGCCGGGTGTCTTCCGGCTTCTTTTTCTTAAAATTTGAAAATAGTCCCATTCTTAATACCTCCGTCAATAATTTATATTATTCCTTTAATATCCTTAACAGCACTGCCAGTCATACTCCACATTGGAGAAATTCTTTGCCAGCAGATCCTTGCGGGAGATGAAAAAATCGCAGTTGCCGGAATCGCCAAACATCAGACCGCTGGTATCGTCCAGGTCCAGTTGCAGAAGCAGCACATATTCCTCGCTGTTGTAATACGCCGGAGCGCTCTGAACAAAGATCGGGTATCCTCCCACACGGCTGTCACTGGCATCACAGAGATCATATAGAGCATCCGACTCTTCCTCAGACACATCACCAAACTTATCCTGGTATTCAGGACATTCTGTTCCGACGAACATTTCCTGCCTGACAAAAGTTATTTTACAATCCTCGGTAAAAGGCAGATTTTCCTCATAAGCATCACTATAGGGGTTCTCCCTTACCAGAGCGGATTCATCCGTTGTATACGCAGGAATATATTTCACCACACAGGGGGCGTCTAATCCATAGCAATCTTCATCCTCCACATAGAACTGAAGCAATCCTTCCTGCGGGAAATCCGGCAGAGACGGCATCTCGGCAAGGTTGATCTGCGCAAAAAACATCATAGGGCTCCCATTTAGTCCCATAGGATATTGTCCAATATCCTCCAGATAAGGGCATCCCCCCAGCTTGCTCTCCCAGGGCTTTGTCTCCTCCAACGTAAAAACAATCTGGTTGGAAGGCTTAACGGTTGACATTAAAAATTCCTCATATGGTTTTAAAATTTTGGGTATTTCCATGACAATTCTCCTCCTATTTATTATTATTCCGCATTTATATCATATCCTGCATATCCCAAAAAGTATAGATGAACTCCTTCATGCTCCGCCTCCGGGATACCGCCTTCATATTTAAAATCATACTCAAACCGATTGTAAAAAACGCCTATCCGATGTATACAAAATACATTTAATTCGGATGTTTATATTATAACTGATTTGTCAGTGAAAGTATACTATTTTGTCAGCGATTATACTCACCAGCGATGAGATTTTGCCGTGATGTCCCTGAAATCTTTCGCCCGTGAGTCGGGTTACTTGGCAGCTTTTAGTGACCGTCAAAATAAATAGCAAAAATGCCGGATTGCTCCGGCATTTTGAATGATACAATATGCATTTTATCCTATGGTCACGCAGTCATACCGCTCTGCGCCAATGGTTTTCTCCATGGCTTCCACCGGTGTGCAGTCCAGGGACTCCAGGATCTGCTTAAACACAGTGACGGACTGACCGCTGGCCAGCTGGACGCCCCGGCGGCTCTTGTCCGCATGGAAGATGTCGTGGCGGCTGTTCACATTCCAGAAAATGATATTGGGAATATGATAGCCCGCCCGTCTAAAACGGTCTTCCATATTGTCATAGAAACTCCACTCCCTGTCACCGCAATGATCGATCTCCATGTCGGAGACCACAACTATGGCCTTGGGCATCTCTTCCTGAGGTATATGCGCATTTACGGCAATATTCAGCACTTGTTCAAACGCGGCCCGCAGGTTGGTGTTATTTCCCCAGGGGGCTTTCATGGTATTCTGTACCTTCTGGTACAGGGTTTCCCCACACAGTTCTATGATAGAAGGGCTGGCGCTGAAGGTCATAAACATATTGTGATAGGCGCCTGCGTTTCTCTCCGCAAAATAGATTGCCAATCCCACAGAAGAGGCCATTGGTCTGCCTCCGGCGCAGGTCATGGAACCGGAAGTATCCGCCATCACCAGCACATTGGATCCTTCTTTCACATAGTTGGGAAGGGCCTTCCACTGGGCTTCCAGTGTGCGATCCTCCCCCCGGCCCCTCATGTACTCACTCACGATATCATAAGGGTACAGAGCATCCGCATGGATCTTCGCCTCACCCTTTTCCACACTGCCCAGATATGCGGCAAAACCCTTCGGATCATGCCTATGAAAAGTCTTGTGGTATATCTTCATGGCCCTGCTGGGAACAGCGCTGTATGTGATCTCCTCCCAGCGGCCTGCTGTCATCAATGCTTCCACGATGCCGATACGCTTTCTCATGCTGCGGACCAGCCTCTTAAATTCATACACGGAATAACCCAGCTTCTGGGCTGTCAGAATGCCCAGCCTGCGGGTCTTACTGGAACTGGAATCGGCGGTTTTGATCCACTTTGCCAGCAGTGAGACGGCATTGCCCTGGCGCAGATTCTCCAGATCCTCCTGAAACTGCTCCTTCATAACCGCCCACATATCTTCCTCCAGCCGTGTCCCAATCAGAGCGTACAGATCGTCATAGCGGCCAAATACCCCCACCAGATCCAGATTGGGCTTTACCGCCTGAGGATGATGATCCGCGGCATAGCGCAGCAAAGTCCGGAAAGTCTTCCTCTCGCCCAGCCCTCCCCTGATATCCCTGGCATAGAACAAAATCTTCATGGTAAACAGCGCATCCTGGCTGTAGGATTCAGCAAACAGCGTACACATTCTGTTTTCATCCGCTTCCCGCAGAGAACCCACGGTGCTGAAAAAATCCAGTCTGGCATCCCTGGTGGTACACAGAGCCACGGCCCCGTTCTCCGTGTGGGTAAATCTACCCGCATTTCTTAATACATCTGCAAAACTCATGACAATTCCCCCATAGCGCAGACCTTTCCGCGCTATCTCACAAACATAACTTACATTTTCTAAAATAGGAGTGAGGGTCGGATTCGAACCTGTAATGTACGATACCCCTGGTGAACAATAATTGCTGAAAGTTCCACAGACATGAAACATTTTGCTCTTATCGCGCGTCTCCCATTTCCGCCACCGCCGGTTAAGTATTCTATTAGTAATCTATTGTTCGGCATATGTAATCTGATAAATCTGTCATTACATTTCTGTCGATTATAAATAATACGGGTGAGGAACGGAATCGAACCGTTGACATCGCCATTATCTGTGGTTTATAGATTGCTGCAGGAACCACGAGCATGATTCCCTTTTTTCGCGCTCTACCTCTGAACTACCTCACCCATAACCGGCGGACAGGATTCGAACCTGTAACATAACGGCCCCCTTGGCAATTGTCTGCTGTCTGTTTCACGAGCATGAAACATTATACATTGCCGCCGCGTCTTCCATTTCCGCCACCGCCGGCTAAACTTTTTTTTCATCTGTCAACATAATAAATTTAACAGATGTATAAGAGTATTTCAATCAACCTGTGGTATAAACTCTTCTATATTCTTATATTCATCAGAACGTACTTTTTCCAAAACTCAATATGTCTTTCCTGCCACAAACTCTAAAAATTCCTCTCCGGGCAGCGGCCTGGAAAAATAGTATCCCTGTATATATTCTATACCAAGCGCCCCTATAGCCTCCGCCTGTTCCCTGGTCTCCACCCCCTCGGACACGATCTCCAGCTTCATATCCTGAATCATATGCATGGCCGCCTCCATGACAAATTTCGCCTTGTAACTGGAAAAATAGGACTGGGTCATATCTCTATCAAACTTCACTATAGACACGGGCATATCCACAATATAATTCAAATTGCTCTCCCCGTTGCCAAAATCATCCAGAGCAAATCTTACCCCATAATCCATCAACTGGCGCATATTTTTCAGCAGATTATCTCTGACCTTTATGGAAGCGGATTCCGTGATTTCCAGACTGATGCAGGAAGGATCCAGCCGGTATTTTTTCATGATCTGGATATAGGTATCTGCCAGTGTTATATCCTCGCACTGTCTCACAGAGAGATTGACTTCCACATACTCTATTCCGTACCGCTCCTTCAGCTGATTTTTCCGGATAAAAGCACAGGTTTTGTCAAACACACACTGGCCGATCTGGGAGATAATGCCGTTTCTCTCCGCTATAGGTATAAATTTATCCGGCGGTATGATTGCCCCCTCCTGATCCCGGATGCGGACCAGAGCCTCGGCGGAAACAAACCGGTTCAGCTTTGTGGAATAAATAGGCTGATAGAAAACTTCTATTCTGTCTTCTTCCAGGGCAGATCGGAGCATGGCCTCCGTCCTTTCCCTCTCTTTATATTGTCCAATCTGGGTTTCATCCAATATTATGCTGTTCTCAGCAGAATCTTTTCTCCTTCCAATCCTGAAATGCCGCAGCATCAAAAAAAGTTCTCCCACATTTCTAAGCAGCAGGGAATCCGGCAATATCACATAAAAAGGAGTTGCTTCCGCCCATAGGTAGTTAATATGGCTTTTCAAGTCATGGAAAACTTCCCACATTTTTTTTTCGTCATCCGTAAGAAGAGCCAGTTCTCTTTCCATTGTCTTAAAGACTTTGACATTTTTGATTTTATCGGCATAACGCGCAATATTCCGCAGCATTCTGTCTGTCTTCTGGGAACTGCCGTCGTTCTCGGCAGCCGTATTATTTCCCAGCGCCACTAATATTGCGCTGAACCCCTCCTGCTTCTCATATAACTGCTTTGTATACTCTCCCAGCGCATGGGCATTGTATGCGCCGGTCTCCCTGTCCAGGTTGGCCTCCGGGTTTTCCAGTTCAAAAAACAGGATAATCATACCCAGCACAGAGGCAAAACCCACTAACAGCAGATTGGCATTGAGAAACTGTATTACCGCTGCGACAATCCAGATGCACATCCACATGATGATGGCCCTTCTTCTCTTGGGGTTCATCTCCCTTCCCTTTACTCCGACCTTATACAAAGTCACCAACACAAAGAGAAGTGCAAAAATATAAGTCGCTGTACAACTGGGACCATATGTATAGACCACATCGCCTTCCAGATAATATTGGATTGGCAGAATGTAGATGAGCAGCGTACCAGCCAGAACGATGACAGTATACATCCTGTTCTCTCTGATCTGCTCCTCTTTTGTCCCCCTGAAATCAAAGTGAGAATAGATCAATCCAAAATAACCCACCCAGATCAGGGAGACGATATATGTCTTACAGATCAGTGCCAGCAAAAATCCCGGGATCAGATCCTGGTTATTGATAGCTATGACAGAAAGAATGTCCATGAACAGGCAAAAGGAGTTCACACCCATTGTAATCAAAAACAGTTTTTCCGATGCCAGCTTCAATGTCTTTTGCCTCAATGAGAAATACCATATTAACGCTAAAATCACGACGCCGCAGCATTGTACTTCAATATTCATAATTTTGCCTTTTTCTTTCTGTGCTTTTTAAGTTATTTTATCTATTGTAACACATTTTTGCCTATATAGATATACCTGTCAGAAAATTAATTAGAACTATTTAGCATTTTACTTTTTATATTGTTAATTTCTACGGACACAGACATTTTTCCACATTTTAGCCAGAGTTTTCCCCTGTCCCAGCATTCAAAATCCAGTTCTTCATATTGGTCATGGCCGGGATCAATTATTTCCTGCATATCCTCCAGCGGATATCCACAGTTTGGCAGACAGGAGAAATCCCCTACCATAACATTGGAAGGACCTGCCCAAAAACATTCGCCGTAGGCGATCAGATCATTGTCCCGATCATTTATGCAGACACAGAAAAAGCCTTCGGCAGTTTTATTGACTGCCGAAGGCTCACCTATTTCAAAACGATAAAACCGCCCCCTCTGGCAGGAGGGGGCGGGAAACTCACTGCAAGTTAATAAGATATATCAATATCAGCAAGGTTAAACCTGTTTGAAACTTCAATATCTCCTGCTATGTCGTTTTGATATACAATCACTTCATTGGCCAGGGAATTGGCATATGTAGGAGAGGCCCAGTATATTCCGTTGTACATTATTACATTCCCTTTTGCAATATTATCCAAAAGCAGCTGTAAATCAGAAGTACTGTATGGTACCCACTCTGTGAAATTGGCCGGTAAATTTTCCCCAGTCTGTGCGGTCTGCGCCTCCGGTTGAACGACCGGTTCCGGTGTGGGAAGGACAGCCGGTTCTGATGGTTCGGGCTCCTTAGAAGCGGAAAACATCGAGTTCACGTCCTGGGGCAATTCGGAATCCTGGTTAGAAGCCATTGTCGGCTCTGCACCCTGATCAGAAACCGGTGTCTGTTCTGTACTTTGGGGCAAATCAGTATCCTGAACAGGGAGTTATTCCGGTTCCACAGAGTTCATGGCCGTGTCAGATACCGCTTCGCCGTCCAGGCGATACACCACGCTCTCCTTCCCTTGAGACAACTTCAGTTCCAATTCCTCCAAAACCGCCGCCTCATCAGCAACTTTAAAAGCAATTAATCCCTCGGCGGTACTCAGCGGATTCAGAGTTTTGTCATGCAGTTCATCCGAATGGCCAAGCAAATTAGTGGCCGAAAATTCATATTCGCCCTGATACAGCAGCTTGGCACTCACATCGTTTCCCATAGAGAAGGAGGGTAAAAAGTTATCCGCTGTAGTAGCGGTATTCTTTACGGTCAACGTAACTATGACATACTTATTACCATCATCCGCCTTAAAACTAAGATACTGATTAACGGAAACTTTTTCGGTGATTTCACATCCCAACAGGGTAATCTCCCAATCACCCAGCATAACGGTGTCGCCTGCTTGATTATGCGGCTCAGCCGTAGGTTCGGGAGTCGGCTCTGGGGTTTGTTCGGGAGTCGGCGCGGCTTCCGAACTTTGCCCAGGCTCAGACGGCTGAGCAGAACCCTGCTGTGGGACACCGCAGGATGTAAGAAACAGTGTAGTCAATAATAAAATAATCAATGTCTTTTTCATTACTTTTCTCCTGATATATGTATTTTTTCTACAATTCTATATCTCTTTTTTCTTTATTTCAACATATTTCGACTATGTAATAACGCTTTTTTGGAATATATGAGTACAAACCTTAAACAGGCATTTAAGCAAAGTTTTATTCAAAAAACCGCCCAATTGTGCCAATACTGATAAGCAGAACCAGACCGCAGCCCCTCAGAGGCCGGAAATGCCGCATACATGAAATATCCTCGGAATCCTTTGATTTCAAGCTTTGGCGGATTGCTTACTCCTTCACTTTTGACATCAAGACCACACACGCAACGGTATTACCATATTCCCAGAAAAATCATCTTTTATCCCGCTTCTATTTCTTTTAATGATATTCCTTTTCTATTCTTCCATGCATTCCTACCGTTAATACTATACCCTACAACTATTGCTGCCGCAAGTGAAGGACTCGTAAATGCCCAATCCTGAGTAAAAGTAAAGTTCTCATCAACAATGCCTTTATCAAATAACAGCTGTCGTTTATTGATAACAGACTTTGATAAAGATGTCGCTACATTATCAGCAATCTTAGAACCTTTCAACACCGCGAAACCTTCTGAAATCGGTTTACCACTCGCCTTGATTCCAGTACGGTCTTGTAAAATGTAAAGATTCTCTTTCTCATCACTTTTTCTCTTTATAGACGGTTCTAAAATTTTATGTCCCAACACTCCTAAAATCAACCGCATATTATCAATGAACTCATCCGTTTCTGCACGATCCATCTCAGATATTGATGCTTCTGTAGGCACATTGCTGTTTACTACCTCATATCTTTTAGATTCTTTCGCCAAAATATAAAGATGATTTTCCAAATATTTTATATGTGCTTTGTTCAAATTATTATCTTTACTAATAAACACTATACACTCTGTCCAGAAATCTTTTCAGAAAGATGTTGTTTAAGTCTGTTAAAAATATTTTCAGCCTCTCCTATATAAACTTGCTCTTCATCTGTTTCATCATTACGCCCGAATAAAAAATACACCCCCGTATTACTCAAATCATCTCTATCCATACATTGATTAATATATGTACGTGGAATTTTATATGCCTTACCTGTCCAATTAGAAAGCTCACTGGCCCATCTACCATCTGCCTGTCCATCAATTAAAAATTGTCGTATTGTTTTTCCTCTCATTTTTATCTCCTTCTCATTACATTATCACACAATACAACTTTTACAATTATGTCCGTTCTGTTAATTGGGGAAGATTATTCAAGCTTACTGCCTCCAACGTCTGTAGCTGTTGTACTGCTAATTGGCGCAACAATCTCATCCGCTCTTTCTGAATCTTTCCCTGATTAATCAATACTGCATTATAACTTTCCAAATTCGCAAGCACAAGTAATTGATTCAAAGTTGCCACATCCCGCATATTTCCTTTTACGGTTGGATTTTCGTCCTTCCACTGTTTCGCTGTTTTTCCGAACAAAACAACGTTCAACATATCTGCTTCATTGGCGTATGTATAAGATACCTGTGCAGGAGTTAGTTCTGGTGGAATCAAATTGTCCTTAATTGCATCTGTATGTATCCTATAATTTAACTTGGAAATCTCTCTATTTAGGTTCCAATTTAGAGATAATCGACTATTTTCATCTGTCTGTAATCTTTCATAATATATAACTGAAATTCAGGAGAAATCCATGTTGCAAAGGACATCGCAATATCACTATGGGCATATGTCCCGCCATATCGTCCTGCTTTTGAAACAATACCAATAGCATCCGTAGCCTCTACCCATTTTTTTGGTGACATTGTAAATGCATTCGCTCCTGCTTGTTTTCTAAACCCCTCGAATTCGAGGGGTTTAAAATCTGGATTATGAAGTCTTTCCCATAATCCCAGAAATTCTATCACATCTCTATTTCTCATCCAGTTTTGAATAACCGCCGTTGGGTCATCGCTCTTATACCGGGCAATATCCGTTAATGAAATAAATTCATTTTCAAAATCCTGCGTATAAATTCCAATATCTATTCCATTTGCATGAATTGTATCCTTAAATTATTTTTCCCATCGCTCCTCCTTTAATAATATCACAAACTTTCTCAAGTATTGTAACTGTTTCTTCTCTTAGATATATTCTGCCAAATAGTCATTTGTTTTCATCTTCCCACATCTCCCGATATTCTTCAATATAAAACTTAATACAGCCAGGATATACATACAAATATCTTCTACACACCCTTTTATATAATTTCAATATTTTTTCATCACATGCAAAATCCAGTAGATACTCCAACAAATGCGACAATTCATCTTCTGACACAATTCTGCTGCACACATCTTCAACCAACGGCAAATATAACTCATAGGCTTTTTGATGTATTTCAACTATCTGCTCTGCAATCTGATAAATCCTCTCATCCATTAAATTACCTCAAAATATTTAAGTGCGTCCGTTATCGCTTCTACCTTCTCTTTCGGTGGACGCTTCCTCGGATACTTTAATTCTTCTACTGCATTAGGCGCACCATACATCGTCAATCCCAGAGACCTTTTCACCTCTGCAATATACGCAGTATGTACTTTAAATCCATATTTCTTTTCAACATATTCCTGTATCATTTTATATGTAATTTTCGGTTTCGGCTGATATTTCTTTGCCCTCTCTGCTATTGCATCTAAAGGTACTTTCCCTTCACCTTCTCCAAATTCCACCGTAACATTAATGACACTATCTGGTGATTTGTGGGACAAAAGTATAATAGTTTCCACATGCACAGTATGTCCAAACTGGTCCACAGCCCGCACCTTCTTAATCTCGTACCCTCCATCACAGAGAATCCGCAGGTCTCTGGCCAGAGTGGCGCTGTCGCAGCTGACATAGACAATGCGGATTGGCTGCATCCGGATCATGGTATCAAGACAGGCGCCGTCGCAGCCTTTTCGGGGCGGGTCCACCACGATCACATCCGGGTGACGCAGATCCTCCTGCTCATCCTCCTGGCTTTTCCCGTAAAAAGCCGGCAGTATCTCCTCCGCTTTCCCCACATAAAAGGAAGCATTGTCAATTCCGTTGCTGCGGGCATTAGCCCGGGCGTCCTCTATAGCCTGGGGAATTATTTCCACGCCGCAGACCTGCCGGGCTTTGGCAGCAAGAAACAGAGAGATTGTACCGATGCCACAGTATAGATCCCACAACACTTCCCGCCCCGTCAGGCCCGCATATTCTAAAGCCAGGCTGTAGAGTTTCTCGGTCTGGACCGGATTCACCTGATAAAAAGAAAGAGGAGAAATGGCAAAAATCAATTTCTGCCCCGTACAGGGAAATCCCTCCTGCCCCATGTCCCGCACATGGATCACATCATGGATCACCGGACTTCCCCATATAGTGTGAATCTCTTTTCCCATGATTACATTGGTTCTCTCTGTATTGATGCTGACCGAAACAGATGTCATACCGCTAATCTTAGACAAATCAGACAATAATGCAGACTGGTAGGGGATATAATCTTCCTTTTGAGAAAATCCCTGTCCCTGACATCCCCCGTTTATCACCACACACACCATGATCTCCCCGGTGGCAAAGCCTTTGCGGATCAGGATGTGGCGCACCAGCCCCTTCCCTGCTGCCTCGTCATAGGCAGGAATATTATACTTTTCCATATGAGCAATCAAAATTTCCAATATTTCCTTATTTTCCGCAACCCCCAGATAACATTCCGTGCTGGGGATGATGGTGTGGGTACGCCCAGCATAGAATCCTGTCACCACATGGCCTTCCCTATCCGTGCCCACCGGGTATTGAGCCTTGTTCCGATATCGGTAAGGTTCCTCCATGCCTATGATGGGATCCATCACCCTGTCAATCTCCGATTCCTTGAAGCCGCCGATTCGGATCAGATTATTTCTGACTTTCTGCTGCTTATACTCCAGCTGCTTTTCATAATTAAGAGCCTGGATCTGGCAGCCGCCGCACTGCCGGTAATGGGGGCATCTGGGATCGGTACGAAAAGGAGAAGCTGTCAAAAGCTTCTCCAATCTGGCGTAAGCATACTGCTTTTTGGCTTTCGTGATCCGCGCTTCCACCACATCCCCGACCACGGCATCTTTCACAAAAAGGATAAATCCATCCGTCTTGCCGATTCCCTCTCCGTCTGTACCGATATCCTCTATAGATACCGTCACTATATCGTTCTTTTTATAATGCTGACACATACATTTCTCCATATAAAACACTGCAATGAAATCAGAAATCAATCCTGCTGGCTCTAAGATTGGACTCAAACAGTCTATTATATCCCAGCCAGCCCGGATCCTTGGCATTGTCCAGGATTTCCTTAAAAGTCTCCAGCTTGGCATCCGTATCATCCGCATGGTTCAGAGCCAAAGCCTCTATAATAGCAGGAATCTTAGGCGATCCAAACTCATATTTACCGTGATGGGCCAGGATACAATGCTGCACCTGGGCTAAAAGTTCATGGGGAAATCCCGCAATCTCGGCTGCTCTCTCCCCTATCATCTGGGATCCCATGACGATATGCCCCAGCAGTTGTCCGTCGTTGGTATAATCATTCTCGGGAAAAGGAGAAATTTCCCTGATCTTACCGATATCATGACACATGGCTGCCGTCAACAGTAAATCTCTTTTCAAAATCGGATAAGCACTGCAATAGTAGTCACAGAGTTTTGTCACACTCAGCGTATGTTCCAATAAACCGCCCACAAAACCGTGATGTACTGTCTTGGCAGCAGAAGAATTGCAAAATGCCTTCTTAAATGCTTCATCCTTTACAAAAAAGTTTTCCAACAACTGCTTTAAGTAGGTATTGTGAATACTGGCAATCAACCCTGTCAGTTCCCGGTACATATCGTCTATGTTCTTGCTGCTTACCGGCAGATAGTCTGCAGGCTGGTACTCACCTTCCTGGCATTTACGGATACGCTTCACGTTGACCTGCAATGACCCCTGGAAACTGGTGATTTCCCCATATACCTCTATGTAATCCAGCGTATCATAATCCCCTATCCCGGGATTATTCGGTTCCCACACCTTGGCGTCCAACGTGCCGGTTTTGTCCTGCAAGATAACGCTTTCATAGGCTTTTCCATTCTTGGTCACCATAGACTGTTTATGTTTGCAGAGGTAAATATCAAATACCCTGTCACCGTCCTTATACTCTTTGATAAATTTCATAGTCTATCTCCTCTCTTCAATTTATATTATTAGGCGATTGCGAAACTATTTCCGCAAGTGACGGGACTGGTCAATATATACAAAAACGGGCTCCGATGCAGTGGCAAGTCGCCCTTATTTTGTATATATTGCCCATTCCCTGTTCCAGAAAAGAGGCGTTCCGCAAACGCCTAATTTATATTATTTTATTCCATATCTACCCTGATCAATTGGCCTCGCCCACAGTAACTTCAAAGTTCAATTCCTTGTATTCCCCCTGGGTCTGCCGCATCACACGCAGTGTCACTGTATCCTCCACATTGATTTTAAGCAAATAATTGGTATAGTCACCCATCTTCGTCACACTCTGCTGATCAATTCCTATGATGACATCACCGCTCTGGATGCCTGCCAGCATGGCAGGAGAATCCATCTCTACCTCCCACACATATGCGCCAAAGGGCACCTGAGACTGCTCGTTGGCTTCCTTGGGCACATCTACACCGAGAATGCCCAGATAGGGGATAAGGTCTCCCTTCGTCAGCCTGCTGATCATCTGTTTCAAATCACTGATTCCGTAAGCGCTGATCATATTGCGCATATCGGTGCCTGTCTTACCCGTAGTGATAAAACCTATCAACTGACCGCTGGTATTGAACAGCACACCGCTGGCAGACTGACTTCCATAGATATCTGTGGTCAGCAGCTGATAATTCATATCAGCCAATGTCACCTGGTTTCCTGCTGTGGTTATGATCCCATAACCCACAGAACCACTGCTGCCCATAGGACTTCCTATAGCGATCACTGGACTTCCCACCAGATTTCTCTGCAGGGAAGAACCCAGGGGAGCAACATACAAATCTTCCATCTGCATATCCTGACTCAACATATCTAAACTGATACACAGCACCGCCAGATTACCGTCATAAAAATACTGCATCATCAGGGCTTCCGCCTGCACACCATTGGAAAATGTCACTGTCAGGTGATCCGCCTTTTTCACGGAACTGTAATCTGTCAAAATCAACAGTTCCCTTCCATTATTGCCAATAACCACGCCTGTAGTTTCGTTTTTACTCTCATACTCATTGGCAAACCAGTCCTTATCCGACTTTGTCCCCGTTACAACCACCATATATTGGTTGAGTTGCTTCACATAATCCGAAAGAACATTGTAAATCTGCCGGTAATCCCCCATATCCAATACTACCCTGTTCAGTATATCCTGAATTTGATTCTCATCCAGTTCCACTTTTTCCGGTTGCAGCTGTTCTTCCAAAGCAGGTGTGGGACTTGGACTGGGGCTGGGTTGAATATATTCCTCCAGCATCTCCTCCGGCAGCATCTCCTCCGGCTCCTCCGGAAAAATAATGGCTTCCGATTCCTCTTCCGGGTACAGCCAGTTGCTGATCACCGGCTCCAGCACCAGAAAAGTAAAACAGGCGATTAAACCGAAGATGACAGCCATGGAGACTGTAATCAAAGTTCTGCGGATCAGCCTGGGCTTATTAATCGGCCTCTGCTTTATCTTTTCTATCATAAAATTGTCCTGATTTGTCTCCTGGCGGTCCGGCATATTCTCACCTCTGCATTAATACTTGTTACTCAAACAGTATATAATATCCCTTTTTAAATGTAAAGTAAATCCGGGGGTATCCTATCCAGCGGAATTGTGCTATACTTGTGGAGAGTAAACCTGTGTACTTACTCTTGTGTGCCGCACATCCTCCTTCCCACAAGGCTGACAATACGGCATACAGATATCAGCACGCTGCACATTGAAATATGCGGAACTCTATACAGCATATTTCAAAGCTGTACACAGATCAATATAC
>CAJUCT010000014.1:0-34905 GCA_910585015.1 uncultured Acetatifactor sp. | reverse complement strand
GCCGGATATTGATCTCCTGCATTGTGTACAGCTTGGAAATATGCGGAACTCTATACAGCATATTTCAAAGCTGTACACAGATCAATATACGGACACCTAAGTGGCCGGATATTGATCTCCTGCATTGTGTACAGCTTGGAAATATGCGGAACTCTATATAAGGAAATAAAGGATATGAACGAAAAAGGACTAAAAATATTAGAATATGATAAAATCATTCAGATGTTGTCGGAAAAAGCGGATTCCGCACCCGGCAAAAAATGCTGTCAGGAATTACAGCCCATGACGGATCTTCAGGAAATCAACACTGCCCAGACGGAGACGGAGGATGCCCTGGCCCGGATTTTCAAGCTGGGCAGCACCTCCTTCGGCAGCAACCAGGAAATTGGCTTTGCCCTGAAATCTCTGGAGATCGGCAGCACCCTGTCCATGCCGGAACTGCTCCGCATCGCAAAGCTTCTGGACAATGTAAACCGGATTAAAACTTACGGCCGAAAGGACAGGGAGGATACCCCCGAGGACAGCCTGGATCCCTATTTTGAACAGCTAACCCCTCTAACCCAGTTGTCCGGGGAAATCGGACGATGCATTCTCTCTGAGGATGAGATGGCGGACGATGCCAGCCCGGGGCTGAAGCATGTGCGCCGCTCCATATTGCTGACTAATGAAAAGGTGCATAATCAGTTAAATTCCATGATTACCGGTTCCTACCGCACCTATCTGCAGGACGCCGTGATCACCATGCGGGACAACAGATACTGTATCCCCGTAAAATCTGAATACAAAGGACAGGTACACGGTATGGTACACGACCAGTCCTCCACAGGATCCACTTTCTTCATCGAGCCTGCCGCCGTGGTGGAACTGAACAACCAGCTTCGGGAACTGGAGATCCAGGAAAAGGTAGAGATCGAAAAAGTACTGGCGGATCTGAGCGGCCAGGCGGCGGAACATGTGCAGGAACTGGCAGAAAACCAGAAGATCATGACCCATCTGGACTTTGTCTTTGCCAAGGCAAAACTGGCTCTGGATCAGAATGCCACCCGGCCTGTCTTTAACACAGATCATTATATCCATCTGCGCAAAGGCCGCCATCCTCTGCTGCCCAAGGACAAAGTGGTACCCATCGACATCCATCTGGGAAAAGATTTTGATCTGTTGATTATCACCGGTCCCAACACCGGCGGCAAGACGGTATCCCTAAAGACAGTGGGTCTGTTCACTTTGATGGGCCAGGCAGGACTGCATATTCCGGCCCTGGATCGGTCGGAACTGTCCATCTTTACCAAAGTATACGCAGATATAGGCGATGAACAGAGCATTGAACAAAGCCTGAGTACCTTTTCCTCCCATATGACCAGCATCGTGCGGATTTTGAAACATGCGGATGAAAATTCTCTGTGTCTGTTTGACGAACTGGGAGCGGGAACGGATCCCACGGAAGGAGCCGCCCTGGCCATTGCCATCCTCAATTACCTGCACGACAGAGGCATCCGCACCATGGCCACCACCCACTACAGCGAACTGAAGATCTACGCCCTGTCCACAGATTTCGTGGAAAATGCCTGCTGTGAGTTCAGCGTGGAGACCTTACAGCCCACCTACAGACTGCTCATCGGCATCCCCGGCAAGAGCAATGCCTTCGCCATTTCTTCCAAGCTGGGACTGCCGGAGGATATCATAGCAGCCGCTCGGGAGCAGATCAGCAAAGAAGACGAAAGTTTTGAGGATGTGATCTCCGATCTGGAAAAAAGCCGTATCACCATCGAGAAGGAACGCCAGGAGATCGCTTCCTATAAAGCCCGCATCAAAACCTTGCAGGATCAGCTGCAGGCCAAGAATGAAAAGCTGGACAGCGCAAAGGATAAGATTTTAAAAGAGGCTCACGAGAAGGCCAGGGAGATTCTGCAGGAGGCCAAGGATGTGGCGGATGAAACCATCCGGGATTTCAATAATTTGGGATCCGGCGCAGATATCAAGGATCTGGAGAAAAAGCGGCAGAAAGTCAGGGATAAGATCAACGAGAAAAATGAAAAGCTCTCTTTGAAATCCGAACCCAGGCAGAATAAAAAGAATACTCTGGATCCCGCCAAGCTGAAAAAGGGAGACGGTGTCAGAATATTATCCATGGGCCTTACCGGCACAGTCAGCACTTTGCCGGACAACAAGGGCAATCTCTTTGTCCAGTGCGGCATCATGCGCACCCAGGTTAATGTACGGGATTTGGCTTTGACGGAGGAGACCACTATCACCACTCCCACCCTGCAGCGCACCAGCACCGGAAAAATCAAGATGAGCAAGTCCCTGTCCGTGTCCACGGAGATTAATCTGCTTGGCAAAACAGTGGATGAAGCCATATCAGTATTGGACAAATATCTGGACGATGCCTATATAGCCCATCTCTCTTCCGTCAGAGTAGTACACGGCAAAGGTACCGGCGCTCTGCGAAGCGCGGTCCATAACCATTTAAAACGCCTGAAATATGTGAAAGAATTTCGTCTTGGTGAGTACGGCGAGGGAGACGCAGGCGTTACTATCGTCAAATTCAAATAGTATGTATGAAAAATAGGAGTATTTATGGTAAATAAGCAAAAAGTCCTGATTGTGGACGACGACGACAATATTGCGGAGCTGATTTCCCTATATCTCACCAAGGAGTGTTTTGAGACAATGATCGTCTATGACGGAGAATCCGTCATGGGCACCATTGCCTCCTTCGACCCAAATCTGATTCTGCTGGATCTGATGCTGCCCGGCATAGACGGTTACCAGGTCTGCCGGGAGGTGAGGGCAAAGTACTCCACACCCATCATTATGCTTTCAGCCAAGGGGGAAATTTTTGACAAGGTACTGGGCCTGGAATTGGGTGCGGATGATTATATGGAAAAACCCTTTGACACCAAGGAACTGGTGGCCCGGGTAAAGGCGGTGCTGCGCAGATATAAGCCTGCTGCCGATCCGAAACCTCAGTCCCGCGACGAATCCGTGGAATACGCGGATCTCACCATCAACCGCACCAATTATTCCGTAACCTATATGGGGAAAAACGTGGATATGCCTCCCAAAGAGTTGGAACTTTTGTATTTTCTAGCCTCCTCCCCCAACCATGTGTTTACCAGGGAACAGCTGCTGGACCAGATCTGGGGTTATGAGTACATGGGGGATACCCGCACGGTGGATGTCCATATCAAACGACTCAGGGAAAAGATCAAGGATCATGAAAACTGGAAAATCAGTACTATCTGGGGCATCGGTTACAAGTTTGAAGTAAAAAAGTAAGGATGTGATCCCAGATGAAAAAAACCTTGTACCTGAAATTTTTGCTTGCCTATTTGATATTCGGTATATTCGGCCTGGTGATCCTGGCTACCTTCGTGCCCAGCATGACTATGGAGCATCTGATCCGGGAGAGGGCTAATTCTCTGTACTCCGAGGCCACCCTCATCGCCAACACTTATGCCAGAAATCTGTACAATAGTGAGATATCCCTGGAAGCAGTAAAAGATCAACTGGATGCATTGGCAGTATATCTGGATTCCAACATACAGATCATCAATCCCTCGGGCCGCTTGATTCTGGATACTGATATGCCTATTGACGTAGAAAATGAATTGATCATTGAAGAATTTGATCCCACTGTAACCGGCACCTCCTACTATGTGATAGACAATTTTTTTGATGTGTATCCCCAGGATGTGTTGTCAGTGATTGCCCCCATCACTAACAATTATATGGTCAAGGGATATGTGGTGATTCACATGGATATGTCTTCCATCAATGAATCCTGCAACGGTTTGCTTACAATATCCTATATTACGTTGATCATCCTTTTTTTGCTGTCACTGATCATCCTGATCTTTTTTACAGAGATTGTATATCTTCCTCTGCGGAAGATCACCTATGCCACGGAGCAGTACGCAACCGGCAATATGCATTATGAATTTTCCATAGACAGCGAGGATGAAATAGGCTACCTGGCCGCCTGCCTGTCCTATATGGCCAGCGAAATCGCCCGGTCGGAGGATGACCAGAAGAAATTCGTGGCCAATGTATCCCACGACTTCCGCTCTCCTCTGACCTCTATCCAAGGGTATCTGGACGCCATGTTGGACGGCACTATACCGCCAAAGCTTCATGAAAAATACTTAAACATCGTTTTAAATGAGACCCAGAGACTTACCAAACTCACCAACGGCCTGCTGACTCTGAACAACCTGAATACAAAGGGGATGCTGCTGGATATAACCGACTTTGACATTAATCAGGTAATCCGCTCCACCGCCGCGTCCTTCGAGGGTACCTGCCTGAAAAAAAGTATTGCCATCGAACTGGTTCTCACCGATGATGTTATGTATGTCACTGCGGATATGAGTAAGATTCAGCAGGTTTTGTATAATTTGATTGACAATGCCATTAAATTCAGCCATCACAATTCTGTTATCAAAGTAGAAACCACGGAGAGAAAAAACAAAATCTTTATCTCTGTGAAAGATACAGGCATCGGCATTCCCAAAGAGGACTTAAAACTGATCTGGGACCGCTTCTACAAATCAGATTTGTCCCGGGGAAAAGATAAAAAGGGCACCGGACTGGGATTGTCCATCACCAGAGAAATCATTCACTCCCACAACGAGCATATCAATGTTATCAGTACACCGGGGGAGGGCAGCGAGTTTATTTTCAGCCTGCCCCTGTCAGAAGAAAATGACGAGGAAGATTAACTTCCCCGTCATTTTTACACATGGATATTTCATTATGAATATTGCTTCTTTATATAGGAAAATACCATATTTACAGGTTTATACAACACCATCATCAACACAAAATTGCCTGCGCAGTGCAGCAAATCATAGGGAATGCCTGCTACCCACCAGGTAAATCCTGCATAAAGACCGGATCTGATACCGCCGTTAAATGAAGCGTTTACTATATAGGGAACGGCACATAACGCGCCAAAAAACAATCCGTAAAGCCCGGATAATACAGCCCAAAATACTACATTCTCCTGTTTACGAAAAATTCCTGTTAACAGCGCCAACAGCGGCCAGGCATACAAGTACATAACCCACCAGATACCAAAACCAAACATACATCCCTCAATCAAGATAAAAGCCGGTATCACAAAAAGAATTTTCCTTCCAAAAAAAAGAGTAAACATAATAACCCAAAAACTGGTCAATTCTATATTGGGCGCTCCCATCAAGGCCGTTTTGCATACTTCGATTATAGCAATCGCCACTCCTGTCATGGCAATATCATATGTGCTTTTTTTCAGTTTATTTCCCGCTGCCATCTTACTTGCTATAGACGATTTTAAAAGCATCGCCGTCCACTACAGGCTGGGTATCTATCCCATAATTGCAATAATCCCCATTGACATAAAAACCCCAATAAGATTGATCCACATTCCAGTCTGCCGTGACGCCGTTTACTGTCTCCACCATCATGCCATACTCGCTTTCAGTTCCTGAAAATTCCAGTCCCTCAGCCTGCTCCATGGCCTGACGAAGATATTCCGCATCCGTGTGTAAATCATATATGGTAGATGCAGCATTGTTATCCACTACTTCAATAGTAATGGACTTGGCCCCTTGCACTGTCTTAGGACGGAACAGCAAAAAGACTGCTGCGAATACTACTATCAGCAACACCAGCGCTGTAATCCCAATGATAAGTTTCCTGTTTGTTTTCTTTGTGTCCGTCATTTTTCTGACTCCTTTTTATATAGTATTTTGCATAAAAAGAGACAAAAAACCTGCTGCAGAAAGGTTTGTCCTTCGGCAACAGGTCTGTGCGTACAAAAAACATATGCGGATAAAATATCCACATTATCTTATGTACTAACCAATTACTCGTGGTCTTACAGTACCACCACAGGCAGGTCTTCTGACTTGGATATCTCTGCTTTTCTCCATCTTCTCAAAGTATGCAGTAACTTCAATGACTTTCCTGATAATTCCCCATGCATAAAGACGGGAATCAACCGGGGAGAAAAGCTCCTTCCTTACAGCGACGAGTTCGTGCAGGATTTGCACCTGCTTCCCTTTTCACCGAATCTTAAGCAATAAAGCGCTTAAATCCGACACCTGTAATGTTTCTTTATTTCCTTTATGCACTGGAAAGTGTATCACATTTATCAAATAATTGCAATATTAAATAATTAAATGCCATCACTTGATTCTTTCCCGTGTCTCATATAAATATGCCTGACCTTTTTTGCCGGTATGCTCCATCATTCCATAATACTGATAGAGTTTGATGGCCAGGCTGGCCATGCGGTCGTTTATATGGGCAGCTTTGGCAAACTGCTTTACTGTAAAAGGTTCTTCCAGTTCCAGAGGCACAAACTGCATCAGATCCTCCGGTCTCTCAATTACTATTTCTTCTATGATGTCTAAAGGAATGCGATCATATTTGGAAGCACGGATCTTTTTGTTTTTCCCATAGCCGTTTAAAAGTTTGTATTCCTCCAGTTCCATCAACAATAATTTTACTGTCAGATGGCGATCCGCCAGATAATCCCTAATCCGATACAATTCCAAAAATGCGTCATAAGCATTTCCTTTTTTGGGAGATCTATGGGGCGCGCTGAGTGCGCCCGTCTCCTGATCAATCCAAATCAAACGCTTGATATGAGGGATAGGGTGTACAATGGTCACAGGGTATTCCGGCAAAAAAGCTTCCAGCTTATCCCGCATTTTGCCAAATCCTGCTGACTGGATCTCTATGATCTCCTGTCCGGTAAAGATATCCGCCACATAATTTCCGATGGGGATCTCCTGCTTATCCACATCCGGCTCATAATAATTTTTCAGAATCATGTGGGTGGTTTTTTCGGACAGTGTTCCAATACTGGCACGAAGCCTTTCTTCTCCCAACATCTTTTCCTTGACTTCCCGGAATCTCTGCTTCTGTGTATCCATGCCTGCCTCTGTCTGTCTCATGCCTTTGCAATTACATCACTTTTATCTTTAGCATATAATATTTTCAGAATAATCGGTGTAGCAATACTGGACACTATAATCAATAGGATTACCGCCGTAAAATACACTGGTGTCAAAAGTCCCACAGACAGACCTTTTTGTGCAACGATCAGCGCTACTTCCCCACGGGTCATCATACCCACCCCGATTTTCAAAGAATCCATATTGCCGAATTTGCATATTTTTGCCATCAAACCACAGCCTATAATTTTTGTAATCAAGGCAACAATTACAAATATCAAAGAAAACAACAGGATGCTGCCGTCTATATTCTCTATATTAGTTTTCAAACCAATGCTGGCAAAAAATACCGGTCCAAACAATATGTAAGAATTGACTTCCATCTTCTCCTCTATATACTTGGAATCCCGGACAGAGCAGAGCACAATGCCCGCCACATAGGCGCCGGTAATATCCGCAATCCCAAAGAAATTCTCCGCCGCATAGGCAAAGAAGAAGCAGAGAGCGAGACTCATGATGGGGATTCTTCTGGTATGAGGATATTTGTTGTCTATGTACGCAAACAACTTATAAAACAGCAATCCCACGATAAAAGCAAATATAAAGAAAAGTATCGTGGAAAGCACTACTTTTCCGGGATTGGATTCCGGATTCTTAAAACCAATGACAAAGGTCAGTACAATAATACCAATCACATCGTCTATAATAGCAGCGCTGAGAATAGTAGTACCTACTTTTCCCTTTAGCTTTCCCATCTCCCGCAGAGATTCCACCGTGATGCTGACGCTGGTAGCCGTCATAATAACGCCTATAAATACAGCCTTATAAAAATTCTCACTGCCCCAGGGCGCCATGCCGTAAAAGCCCATATACAGCAAAGTACCGCCTACCAGGGGCACAAACACACCGCAGCAGGCAATCAAAAGAGCAATAGGACCCGTTTTCATCAGTTCCTTAAGATCCGTTTCCAGACCCGCAGAGAACATCAGCAGCACTACGCCAATCTCCGCCATCTGCACCAGAAAGTCCGTCTGCTGTACCAGCCCCAGTATACTGGGACCTATGATCAGCCCCGCAATGATCTCCCCAACCACCTGGGGAGCCTTCAGCTTGCGGGCAAGAATGCCGAATATTTTGGCAAATATAATAATGATTGCCAGATCCTTAAATACATTATAAGCTTCCATAACCTTACCTCTTTTATAAATTATTTATACCAAACACAGATTATAGCACATCTGCATAAAAAGGAAAGTATTTTCTATAAAATATATAAAATAAAAATTACAGTTTTTTAACCGGCCTGACATACTTCCAAAATCTTTCGGGGTCATGATAAAAATAGAATACCCTTTCCTGCGTGGTGTCAAGGCAATAACCAGACGTAGCATAATCAAAATTTTTCATCGCATCTTCGATTTTTTTCTCAACAGCACAATTTTGAGTCTGAAAATCAAAGGGACCGTGTTCAAACACAATATACTCCCCCTCCGGAACATCCATTATCTGCATCTGTTTCGGAACCTTCCCGTGATAGTCAGCAGGAAGTCGCACCCCATAACTCTCCGCCAGCGGGATTCCCCAACTGCAAATTCTGCCTGTGGGCTCGTTGATATAGGCCATGATTTGACCGCTTCCGCTGTTGGCATCGGTATCACCCATATCGTCCAGTTTCCCCTTGATACTGTCCAGCAGTCCGCATATTGTCTCGCAGTCCTGTCCCGGAATCTGACTTTGCTTTTGCCAAAAATCCCAATAACCAACGCTCTCATAATTTCTGATGTGCAGATACTTGTGTGCAGGTATTGTCACAAAATAAACTTTTACATCATTTTCAGTGTTTGCCATATTTGTTCCTCCAATATTTACTAAGTAGCAATCTAATGGCTTAATGATAGTGCGAAGGATAACGGGAATGGGAGTGCTGCGGTACTCGCTCGGTGTTATACCGTATGCTGCTTTAAAAGATCGTGAAAACGCTTCATGACTGGAAAAGCCGTAATCAAGCGCAATTTCCAGAAAGCCTCGTGATGTATCCCGAATTTCTTTCAATGCAAAAGCAAGCTTACGCTGCCGCAGGTAATCTCGAAAGTTCATTCCAGAGATTTCCTTGAATTTACGAGAAACATAAAACTCAGAGTAACCCAGCTTTTGAGTAAGTGTAGAAAGTGTCAACGCTTCATCATTGCGCTTTTTAATACACTCATCGACTTCCTCCACAATTACTTGCACCAGTCTTTCCCATTCGCCCATCTCTCATCGCCTCACTTTTGATCGCTCTATGATAATTTTACAGAATCGGAAACAAATTATCTTGATTTCAATTGCAGCCTTAATCCTAATAAAAAGAATTAAAATGCCACAAACTGTTTATAATCAAGTTCATGGCATCTTAATTTATCTTTATAATTTATTGTTCTGTTTCTTCAGAATTTATACTATCCTCAGGATTTTCTGAATATTCTTCCTCAATCCCCTCCAAAGCATCATTTACATCGCTGAATTCCTGATCCCCATTGGAGATTTTTTCCCTGACCTTGGCGATTTGAGCCACTTTATTATTCTTTTCCAGCTGAATCAGCTTTACACCGGAAGTAATCCTGCTCAAAGTGGATACATCCTCCATGCGCAGCTGAATGATGATACCGGCAGTGGTGATAAGCATAATTTCATTGTCGTCTTTAACAGCTTTTACACCTATCACATCCCCTGTTTTCTCCGTTATTTTATAACATTTGATACCTTTACCGCCGCGGTGCTGGACATTGAACTCATCGAGATAAGTCCTCTTACCCATGCCGTTTTCAGAGACAATCAACAGGGAATCACCCTGACTTTGAAGCTGCATACCCACAATTTCATCCTGATCGGACAGATTCATACCTATAACACCCATGGAAGATCGTCCGGTATTTCTTACATCTGTCTCCTTAAAGCGGATACACATACCCTGTCTGGTGACCAAAAAGATCTCACTGGATGCATCTGTGGTCTTGACCTCAATCAGTTCGTCCTCCTCCCGCAGATTAATAGCCACAAGACCATTTTTGCGGATATTGGAAAATTCATCCAAAGAGGTTTTCTTCACAATGCCGCCCTTTGTAACCATGAAAAGATTCTTCTCCTGGCTGTATTCCCGGATGGGAATCATGGCGGTTATCTTCTCTCCCGGAAACAGCTGCAGCAGGTTTACAATGGCCGTACCCCTGGCAGTTCTGCTGGCCTCCGGAATCTCATAAGCTTTCAGACGATACACCCTTCCAAGATTGGTGAAGAAATGCAGGTAATGGTGAGTACTGGTTATTAACAGATCCTCGATATAATCATCCTCTATAGTCTGCATTCCCTTAATACCCTTGCCGCCACGGTTCTGGGATTTAAAATTGTCCACCGTCATACGTTTTATATAGCCCAGACTGGTCATGGCTATTATGGTATTGTCATGGGGAATCATATCCTCCATGGAAATATCCGTGATATCATAGGTGATTTTACTTCTCCTGTCATCTCCATACTTATCAGCTATTACAGTAATTTCCTGTTTGATTACGCCAAGCAGCAGCTTTTCATCCGCCAATATTGCCTTATACTCCTGTATCTTCTGCTGAAGCTCCGCATGTTCGGCCTCCAGCTTTTCCCTTTCCAAACCTGTCAATGCCCGCAGACGCATGTCCACAATGGCCTGGGCCTGTACATCCGACAACTCAAATCGCTGGATCAGACGCTCCTTGGCAATCTGGGTATTCTGGCTGCTGCGGATGATAGATATCACTTCATCAATAAAATCAAGCGCTTTCAGCAGGCCCTGTAAGATATGATCCCTCTCCTCAGCCTTGTTTAAATCATACTTGGTCCTGCGGGTGACCACTTCCTCCTGGTGTGCCAAATAATAGGTCAGCATCTCCAAAAGATTCATAACCTTTGGCTCATTGTTTACAAGAGCCAGCATAATCACACCGAAGGTATCCTGCAGCTGGGTATGCTTATACAGCTGATTCAAAATCACATTGGCATTGGCATCCCGGCGCAGTTCAATCACCACTCGAATGCCTTCTCTGTTGGATTCATCTCTGATATCCGTGATACCGTCTATCTTTTTCAGCTTAACCAATTCCGCAATCTTTACGATGAGATTGGCCTTATTTACCATATAAGGTAATTCAGTTACAATAATCTGACTTTTGCCGCTGGGAAGGGTCTCTATATCTGTCACCGCACGGACACGGATTTTCCCACGTCCGGTGCGGTATGCCTCGTCACACCCCCTGGTGCCAAGTATCAATCCGCCGGTGGGGAAATCCGGTGCCTTTATAATATCCAGCACTTCCTCTATATTGGTTTCCCTGTTTTCCTCAACCCGGTTGTCAATAATCCGAAGCACTGCTTTTACCACCTCCCGCAGATTGTGGGGAGGTATATTGGTAGCCATGCCTACCGCAATACCCGTAGTACCATTTACCAGCAGATTTGGATAACGGCTGGGCAGTACCACAGGTTCTTTCTCCGTATCATCAAAGTTGGGAGCAAAATCCACAGTGTCCTTATTGATATCAGCTAACAATTCCATGGAAATCTTGGACAGCCTGGCTTCCGTGTAACGCATGGCGGCAGCTCCGTCTCCGTCCATGGATCCAAAGTTGCCGTGACCGTCCACCAAAGTATACCTCATGTTCCAGTCCTGGGCCATATTTACTAAGGCCCCGTAGATGGAACTATCGCCGTGGGGATGATATTTACCCATGGTGTCACCTACTATACGAGCGCATTTACGATGAGGCTTGTCAGGTCCATTATTCAATTCAATCATGGAATAAAGGACCCTTCTCTGTACCGGCTTCAGACCGTCTCTTACATCAGGAAGAGCTCTGGAGGCGATTACACTCATGGCATAATCAATATAAAAAGTCTCCATCTTTTCCTTCAGGTCCACTTCCTGTATTTTGTCAACTTCCTGGACATTGTCAAAAATATCGTCTTGCATGTTTTCCTCTTTCTTGCAATATTGCAACAATCACTGTTTGATATATTTATGTGATATCCAGATTAGTCACAAACTTTGCATTTTGCTCGATAAATTCTTTCCTGGGCTCAACCTTATCCCCCATCAAAGTAGTGAAGGTCAGATCAAGTTCAGACTCCATCTCCTCGTCATAATTCACACGCATCAATATTCTCTGAGCAGGATCCATGGTAGTCTCCCAAAGTTGTTCTGCATCCATCTCGCCCAGACCCTTGTACCGCTGAATCTTATTGTTCTGATCCCTTCCAACCTCCTGCAATATTTTGTCAAGTTCCTCGTCGCTGTAGGCATACCATACTTTTTTATTCTTCTCCAGCTTAAAGAGAGGAGGTTTTGCCAGAAAAACATGCCCCTGCTTAATCAATTCCGGCATAAACCGGTATATGAAGGTGAGCAGCAGTGTGCTTATATGCGCTCCGTCCACATCCGCATCCGTCATAAGAATAATCTTATTATAGCGAAGCTTGGAAATATCAAAATCCTCATGGATACCCGTACCAAAAGCGGTAATCATAGCCTTAATCTCCGCATTGGCATAAATCTTATCCAGTCTGGCCTTCTCCACATTCAAAATCTTACCCCGCAGCGGCAGAATCGCCTGGGTAGCTCTGTCCCGGGCAGTCTTGGCGCTGCCCCCCGCGGAATCTCCCTCCACGATATAAATCTCACAGTTCTTGGGATCTTTGTCTGAACAGTCCGCCAGTTTGCCGGGCAAAGCCATGCCGTCCAAGGCTGTCTTTCTTCTGGTCAGATCCCTTGCCTTACGAGCCGCCTCCCTGGCGCGCTGGGCAAGAATGGATTTCTCACAGATGATTTTAGCCACAACCGGATTCTGTTCCAGAAAATAAGTCAGCTGTTCCGACACAATATTGTCCACAGCTCCCCTGGCTTCGCTGTTGCCCAGCTTCTGCTTGGTCTGTCCCTCAAACTGGGGATCTTCTATCTTTACACTGATGATGGCAGTCAGTCCCTCGCGGATATCCTCTCCCGACAGATTGGGCTCACTGTCCTTCAGCAGCTTGGCGTTTCGGGCATAGTCATTGAAAGTCTTGGTAACCGCATTACGGAAACCCTGCAGATGGGTTCCTCCCTCCGGCGTATTTATATTGTTTACAAAACTAAACACACTCTCGTTGTAAGAATCATTGTGTTGGAAGGAAACTTCCACATAAACATGATTTCTCTCTCCTTCAAAATATAGGATATTCTCATACAATGGAGTCTTGCTCTTATTCAAATATGTTACAAATTCCTTTATACCGCCTTCATAATGAAATTCAACAACCTTCTGTTTCTTCCCATTTTCCAGACGAACTGTTCTAATCACACCTACTTTGGAGGCTTTTGTATTTTCCTCTGCAGAATCCTCTTTCTTTTCGGCAATCTGCAATTTCTGATCTTCCGCAGCTCTCTCCAGCAGCTGGCTTATTTGGGCATTTTCCACATCCTTATCTGTGAGAACCTGTTCCTCTTCAACGCGGCTGTCCCTTAAAATGATACGCAGATTCTTGGTCAGAAAAGCCATCTCCCGCAATCTGCTTCTCAATATGTCAAAATCAAAAACTGTAGTCTCCGTAAAAATGGTTCTATCCGGAAGAAAAGATACCTTTGTACCTGTCTTTTCCTTGGGACATGTTCCTATCTCCTTCAGGGAATAAGCAACATGTCCTCTCTCGTAGCGCTGCTTATAAACTTTTCCGTCCTGGCATATTTCCACTTCCAGCCAGTCGGACAGGGCATTTACCACGGAAGCGCCCACACCGTGCAGGCCGCCGGACACCTTATATCCCCCGCCGCCAAACTTTCCCCCGGCGTGGAGGATTGTGAAAACTACTTCCACAGCGGGAATGCCTGCCTTGTGGTTAATCCCTATGGGTATTCCTCTGCCATTGTCTATAACAGTGATAGAATTATCTTCATTAATTGTTACATCAATAGTATCGCAGAAACCGGCAAGGGCCTCGTCCACGGAGTTATCAACAATCTCATATACCAGATGATGCAGTCCCCTGCTGGAAGTAGTTCCAATATACATACCGGGTCTTTTGCGGACTGCCTCCAACCCCTCCAGAATCTGAATCTGGTCTGCGCCGTATTCATGGTTCACAGCCGTATTATTCATGGTCTCTTCGCTCATTTTTCCTCTTTCCTGCATATCCGGGGTCCGGCTTAGACCAAACTCCTACTATACATGCGATATTACATTAATACGTATTTGGATTAACAGTCCTATAAATGATTAGGAGAAGGGGTTTCCACCACCCCGTTGGTAACTTTATATACCTTATCAATCTCAAACCGGTTATTGACAAACTCCTCCAAGCCGGTACAGGTAATGATGGTCTGTATATCCCCTATGCTGCTAAGAAGATAATTCTGCCGATTGCTGTCAAGCTCTGACAACACATCATCCAACAAGAGAATAGGTGTATCCTTGGTGATCTTTTTTACCAATTCAATTTCTGATAATTTCAGAGACAGTGCTGCGGTGCGCTGTTGGCCCTGGGAACCGAATTTACGTATATCCACATCCCCAACCAGAAAGGAAAAATCATCCCTGTGAGGTCCTACCGTAGTCTGCTTAATTTTTATATCCTTTTCCTGTCCATACCGCAGTTTATTTTCGAATTCTTCAATCTGTACATCCGGCTCATACTGAATCCGGATCTCTTCCTTATCCCCGGACAGACGTTTATGGATATCATATATAATCTCATTGAGCTGATCCACAAAAATTTTCCTTCTCTCAATGACCTTACTGCCAAAGGAAACCAGCTGAGAATCCCATATATTCAAAGTGTCCTTTAAATCAGGGTTAAAATAAAGATCTTTCAGCAGCTTGTTTCGTTGATTTACAATCTTGTTATAATGGTTCAGATTATACAGATAAAAACTGTCCAGCTGACACAGTTCCATATCCACAAACCGTCTGCGCTCCGCAGGACCGTCCTTTATAATGCCCAAATCCTCCGGGGAGAAAAAAACTACATTACAAATCCCCAGCAGATCCGCTGCTTTCTTGATCTTCTGGCCATCTATAGCAATTCCCTTGGACTTGCTCTTCCGCAGATGCATATCTACCCGGGTTTCCACCCCGTCCTTCTCCAAAAAAGTGCGGATATGCGCCTCCTCTTTATGAAAATTCACAATATCCCTGTCTTTGCTGCCCTTGTGCGATTTGGTAGTAGCCGATACATAGATTGCTTCCAGAATATTAGTCTTACCCTGCGCATTATCACCATAAAGGATATTTGTACCCCTGTCAAACGCTAAGTTAAGTGAATCATAATTGCGATAATCCTGAAGCTCCAGTGATTTAATAATCATAGTTTGCTCCAATACCCTTATACTTCCTGGGCCACAATCTGAACCTGTGCCCCGTCAAATTCAAAAATATCCCCATTGTGGAGCTTTTTCCCTCGCTGAAATTCCACTTCGCCATTCACGGATACCTGTCCGTCCTGAATCATCAGCTTTGCCTCCACCCCGGAATCCACCAGGTCAGCCAGTTTCATGGCCTGTCCCAGCTTTATAAATTTATCTTTTATTTCCAATTTCAACATGTTTTTCTATCTCCATCCCTGCCATCAATTAACTGTAGTAAAATTCACCGGCAGAATCAGGTAAATATAGTTTTCTTCTTCATCCTTGATAAGACAGGGGGCTTTGGGGTTGACCATATACAGATCCACCTGTTCATCGTCAATCACCCGCAGGGCATCGATCAAAAATTTAGGATTAAAGCCAATCATCAGATCTTTACCCTCTTTGCTAATGTCTATATCCTCATTCATACTGCCCAGAGCGGAATTAATCTTCAGTTCCATGCCCTCATCGGTAATATTAATTATAATGGGCTTCTTGTCCCCCTCCTTTACCAACAGGGTGGCACGGTCTATACAACTCAGCAGCTCTTTTTTATTGACTTTGACTTTGGTCTCATAGTCGCTGGAAAGCATCTGCTCAATTCTGAAGTACTCTCCCTCGATAAGTCTGGAAACCACTGTCGTATTCTCAAATTCAAAAATAATATGTTTGGATGTAAAGAAAATATTAACATACTTGTCCGTATCACCGGAAAGTATTTTGCTGATCTCATTCAAAGTCTTACCCGGCACAACCACTTTTCTTCGGTTGTATTCCTCCCTCAATGCAAGCTTGCGGATGGATATGCGGTGACCATCCAGGGAAACCACCTTCAACTCATTTCCCTGTATATCAAAAAGTTCGCCACTCATTAATTTATTGTTATCATTGTCAGATATAGAAAAAATAGTCTGACGAACCACTTCCTTCAGGGTAAACTGTGACACGGAGATGCTTTCCTCCCTCTCAACCACGGGAAGATAGGAAAAATCTTCTCCTGATTTGCCCATGATACTGAACTTGGCCTTTTCACAAGTGATGGTGGTCTTGTATGTCTCGTCTGTATAAATGGTTATATCATTATCCGGCAGTTTGCGCACTATCTCCAGAAAAATCTTGGCATCCAGGGCAATGATACCTTTTTCCACGATCTCTCCCTCAATAGTAGTCTCTATACCCATCTCCATATCATTGGCTGTGAGAGTTATCATACCCTTGGTGGTATCCACTAAAATACATTCCAGAATTGACATGGTGGTTTTGTTGGGAACCGCTTTGGATACGATCTGTACACCGTTCAGCAGATTAGTCTTAGAGCAAATAAGTTTCATAATTTATGAACTCCTTTCCTGTGCACAATGCAAAAACCTTTTTAGGGCGCCTGCGCAAGGCTTATATAATTATATATATTTTCTTAATATCCTTCTTAATGGGTGTTGATATGTGCAAAACTATTTCTATTATACTATTTTTCTGATAAAAATGGAATGGATATCTTGTGAATAATGAAACTTTTTATTATGTATAAGTTAAGAATTATTCACATGTATCTTTAAAGATATCTCAAAAGGGTTCCGGGTTATCAACATACTTTGTCCTTTTTTCCCGGGTAATCCACATTTCTCTGTGGATTAGTTTGGGTTTAATTTTTTTAATATTGCATCAATCTTGCTCTGAAGTTCTTCATTATTTTTAAGTTCGTCCTCAATTTTGTTGCAGCCATGCAGGACAGTGGTGTGATCTTTCTTACCCAGGGCTTTTCCAATCACGGCGTAAGATGAATCCGTCAAAATATGGCACAGATACATGGCTACCTGTCTTGGAAGCACATACTCGGAATTTCTTTTTTTGGATATTACGTCCTCCGGCTTTACGTTAAAGTATTCAGATACTGTGTTAATGATCAGTGTGGGAGTAATATCCCTGGCTTTGTTTGGATAGATAACGTCTTTCAGGGCCTCTTCGGCGGCGGCCAGATTCAATTCCGTTTTGTTGGATCTGGCAAAGGCGAGAATCTTGTTAAATGCGCCTTCCAATTCTCTTATATTGGATTTAATATTGGAAGCGATGTAATCAATGATTTCTTCGTTGATCTGCCGGTGGCTCATTTCCGCGTTTTTTCGAAGAATTGCCACACGGGTCTCATAATCGGGAGGCTGAATGTCAGCAATCAGTCCCCATTCAAAACGGGAACGGAAGCGTTCTTCCAAAGTTTCCATCTCTTTTGGCGGCTTGTCCGATGATAAAATAATCTGTTTACCGGCGGAATGGAGCACGTTGAAGGTGTGGAAAAATTCTTCCTGTGTACTTTCTTTACCTATAATAAACTGTACATCATCTACCATCAATACATCCACAGTCCGGTATTTTTCACGAAGTTTAGTCATGACGGCGGCATTACCGTTTCGGATGGACTCAATCACTTCGTTGGTAAATTCCTCACTGGTCACATAGAGCACCTTGGTATTGGGATTCTGCTCCAAAATAAAGTGTCCGATGGAATGCATCAAGTGTGTCTTGCCCAGTCCGGCTCCTCCGTAGAGGTACAGGGGATTGTAGGTTTTTCCCGGAGATTCGGCAACGGCCAGTGAAGCGGAATGGGCAAATTTATTGTTGCTGCCCACCACGAAGGTATCAAATTTATACTTTGGATTCAAAGTAGTGTTTCCGTTTCCTGCTTCATTATAATAAGAAGATTCACTTTCCATGGGATCACTTGCGGGGATGTCCGATTCCAGAATAAATTCCACATCATAGATATGATCGTACATCTCCGAGATCGTAACCTGGAAAAAGCTTTTATATTTGCTCGAAATATAACTTAGAGCTTGTGCCTGGTCAGAGGGAATGACTATGTACACCATGTCATCCTCTATTTTATAAAACTGCAGAGGTTCCACCCAGGTCGAGAAGGAAATGCCTGACAAATTGTATTCCCTTTTGACAATGTCCTTGATTTCTCCCCATTTTTCTTTAATATTGTCCATGTTTACATGCCCTTCCTGCTATATTTCTAATCTTATATTAATATAAAGTTGGAAATATTTCAAATACTAGTTTTGAACAGGACTTGAATAAAGTTATCCACATGTTGTTGATAAGTCGGGGTATAAGTAGGGCGAAAAATTTCATATGTGGACAATATGGTGTATAAATAGCGTCTTTTGTGGATACCAAAAAGGCGGCATAAATACAGCATATTGATTTAATATTTCCAAGATAAAACAAGATGTAGTGATTGGTGAAAAGAGTTATCCACAAATTATCAACAGCCTGTGGATAACTCTTTGTTAATAAAAAACGGTGTATATAGTTGTGGATAACTCTGAAAAAAATTTTTCATGGGAATAGTTTCTAAAATAAATAGAAAAAAATCCGATATTTACTTGACATTGAGGCACTTTTCCTTTACAATCAAAATGCTATTTTCCATAGGAATTAATACAAGCCTTATCATAAATTAAGGTCAGAGAAGGAGGTGCATTTTCATGAAGATGACATTTCAGCCTAAGAAGAGATCCAGGTCTAAGGTTCACGGTTTCAGGGCAAGGATGAGTACTCCCGGCGGAAGAAAAGTGCTGGCAGCAAGACGTGCAAAGGGAAGAAAGAGATTATCAGCATAGGTCACAGCAATGTGACCTTTTTTTCTCTGAAAAATGAGGAATAAGTGTTATGAGATTTTCAGAGTCGTTAAAAAAGAATACGCAATTCCAATTTGTATATAAAAACGGCAAGTCCTATGCGAACAAGTATCTGATCATGTATGTTAAGGAAAATGGCACGGATAGGAACCGTATTGGAATAAGCGTAAGTAAGAAAGTTGGAAACAGCGTTGTAAGGCATCGTGTTACAAGGCTGGTGAGAGAGAGTTACCGATTACATGAAAACATATTCAATAGTGGTTTGGATATGGTAATCGTCGCAAGACCGGCCGCAGCCAGTGCGGGTTACTATGAAGTGGAAAGTGCTCTGCTGCATCTTGCCAAACTTCATAAGCTTATTAAGGTCTATTTTTATTTTGATTGAATTAGAAAATGATGAAGAAAATTTTGATTGCCATGATACGGTTTTACCAAAAATATATATCTCCCATGAAGCGCACAAAATGTCCCTATATCCCTACATGTTCTCAATATGGACTTGAGGCGGTTCAGAAGTACGGCGCTTTTAAAGGATCACTTTTGGCGGCATGGAGGATACTCCGCTGTAATCCTTTCTCAAAAGGAGGCTTTGATCCTGTGCCCTGATATATGAACCGTTGATTGATGCGATATGCAGGAACGAGGTAAAAATGAACGTTATTTTATTGACCAAGGACAATACCTTCATTATCGGATGGGTAGCAAGATTGCTCGGCATGATTATGGAAGGTATATTTACTGTTATTGATTTCATAGGCATTCCAAATATAGGATTGGCGATCATTCTGTTCACAGTGGTAGTGAACCTGCTCCTTTTGCCTTTGACAGTCAAACAGCAGAAATTTTCCAAACTGTCCAATAAGATGCAGCCGGAGATTCAGGCGATACAGGAGAAGTATAAAAATAAAAAGGACAATGAGTCCATGATGGCCCAGAATCAGGAGATTCAGGCCATCTATGCCAAATATGGAGTGTCCGCTTCCGGCAGCTGTGTGCAGCTTTTGATACAGATGCCTATTTTGCTGGCTCTGTATCGTGTAATCTATGCCATGCCCGCCTACGTGAGTAAGATAGGCAATACCTTTAGGGTGCTGGCTGATCAGATCATGAGCATGGACGGCGCTGAATTTATAAAAAGTTCAGAGATCAGTACCATCAAGAGTACGGTGTCCATGTATGGCAGAAATATCATTGATATGGGAGAAACCAGTATCAACAGCCTGATAGATGTGCTGAACAAACTGTCCAGCAGCGACATGAGTGTTGTTGCAGAACATTATAATTTATCTAATCTTACCTATAATGGAAGTTTGATTTTAAGCAATGAGAGTACCAGAGGTTTATTGGATTCATATAATAATTTTTTTGGTCTTAACATTGCTAATTCTCCTCAGCATATTATTTCTAATGCTTACCAGCTGGGAGCATGGGGACTGTTAATTGGCGCGGTAATGATTCCTGTTTTATCTGCCATAACACAGCTCATCAGTATAAAGTTGATGCCTCAGCCGGAAAATAAGGGATCCGAAAACAGTATGGCTTCTTCCATGAAGATGATGAATATGATTATGCCCATATTCTCTGCATGGTTTTGTTTTACACTGCCTTCCGGTCTGGGTCTTTATTGGATAGCCAGCGCCGTAGTCAGAACTATCCTGATGATCATTATAAATAAACGTCTGGATAAGATGAGCTTTGACGATATAGTAAAGAAAAATTCCATAAAGAGTACTAAGAAGATGGAAAAAATGCAGAAGCGTCAGGAAATGATGAATGCTTATGCCAATATGAATACCAGAAATATTGCCACTAAGGCAAACATGAATACCGGATCCGAGGGAGGTTCTTCCACAAAGAGTATGCCGGATAAGAAAATACCAAATGTGGAGTACAGCAGTAAATCCAAGCCGGGCAGTATCGCTGCTAAGGCCAATATGGTAAAGGAATTTAACGAAAAAAATAACAAATAGAAGCAGGGGGAAAGGAAAATGGATTATATTGAAGTGTCAGCTAAAACTGTAAATGATGCCATTATTGAAGCTTGCCAGAAGCTTGGCGTTGCCAGTGATAAGTTGGAACATGAAGTTTTGGAAGAGGGTTCTGCCGGATTTTTGGGAATAGGTGCAAAACCGGCTGTTATTAAAGCTTGGGTAAAATGTTCCGTCGGGGATGACGCCAAGAAATTTCTGAAGGATGTTTTTGCTGCCATGGATATGATTGTGGCTGTGGATGTGCAGTACAACGAGGAAGAAAAATCCATGGATATAGAATTGAACGGCGATGACATGGGCGTTCTGATTGGCAAGAGGGGACAGACTTTGGACTCTCTGCAATACCTGGTTTCTCTGGTAGTGAACAAGAATGTGGAGGAGTATATTCGGGTTAAGGTTGACACAGAGAATTACAGGGAGAGAAGGAAAGAAACTCTGGAAAATCTTGCAAGAAATATTGCCTATAAGGTTAAGCGGAACAAGAGACCTGTATCTTTGGAACCTATGAATCCTTATGAGAGGCGTATTATTCATTCTGCATTGCAGAATGACAAGTATGTGACAACCCACAGCGAGGGCGATGAACCTTTCAGGAGAGTGGTAGTTACCTTAAAACGCAATTCGTAAGAGACTGGAATAGGGGCTGTCAGCCCCTATTCTTTTCATTATTATAAAATTTGCCTTTTCCTTTATAGATATGGAGATTTTGTATGAGTACAGATACTATAGCAGCCATAGCTACGGCTTTGTCCGATGCGGGGATCGGGATTATCCGGGTATCCGGTCCGGAGGCTATATCGGCGGTGGATTGTATTTTTTATAATAAGGCCGGCAGAAGAGTATTGTCCGAAAAATCCAGTCATACGGTTTCCCATGGGTATATTGCTGCGCCCGGGTTTGGGGAAGATTGGAAAAAAGGGATAGTGGATGAGGTCATGGTTGTGTTGATGAAAGCGCCTCACAGTTATACTATGGAGGATACGGTGGAAATTAATTGCCATGGTGGTGTGCTGCTTTTACAGAAAGTTTTACAGTTGGTCCTCAGGTCAGGGGCCAGGCTGGCTGAGCCGGGGGAATTTACCAAAAGAGCCTTTTTGAATGGCAGGATGGATTTGTCTCAGGCGGAAGCCGTGATGGATGTGATACATTCCCAGAGTGAGATGGCTCTGTCCTCTTCCATGGAGCAATTGACGGGAAAACTAGCCGCTGTAATAAGGGATCTCAGGGAAGAGATTCTTTATGAGATTGCTTTTATTGAGTCTGCCCTGGATGATCCGGAACATATCAGTCTGGAAGGTTATGAGGAAAGGTTGAATGAAAGATGTAATGCATTTATTCACCGAATTGAAAAATTGATTGCTTCTGCCGATAACGGAAAGTTAATCAGAGAGGGAATAAAGACGGTGATTCTGGGAAGGCCAAATGCGGGAAAATCTTCTTTGCTTAATGCTGTTTTGGGTGAGGAGAGGGCGATTGTGACACAAGTGCCAGGTACTACAAGAGACATTCTGCAGGAGACAGTCAGGTTAAGAGGGATCACTCTTCATATGGTTGACACTGCGGGAATCCGCCATACAGAGGATATAGTTGAACAGATCGGTGTGGATAAAGCCAGAGAGTATGCGGATAAGGCGGATCTTGTTCTCTTTGTTATAGACGGCAGTGCAATGCCGGATGAGAGAGAGAGGGATATTATTTCTCTGATTGAACAGAAACATGTAATTGCTGTTATCAATAAGACAGATTTACCGTCAATTGTGACGGATGAACAGATAAAATCTCTTTTTTCGGATAAGGAAGATCTTAAAATTGCGAGAATTTCCGCAAGCGAAGGAATTGGTCTGGATCAGTTGGAAAAACAGATAGAAGAGTTATTTTTCAGCGGTGTTATAAAAGAGAATCAAGAGGCAGTGATCACCAATATGAGACATAGGGAAGCTTTGGAGGATGCTTATAAAAGTTTGTTGCTGGTAAGACAGAGTCTTGAGAATCATATGCCGGAGGATTTTTATTCTATTGACATGATGGGTGCTTACACTGCTTTGGGGTATATTGTGGGAGAGGAAGTGGGAGATGATCTTGTACAAGAGATTTTCTCCAAATTTTGTATGGGTAAATAGTTTCAAAGCTATTTTAGAAAGGTATTGATATGGTTACTGGTATTAGGGAAAAAGTAGATGTGTGCGTAGTAGGTGCGGGACATGCCGGATGTGAGGCGGCCCTTGCCTGTGCCAGACTGGGACTTGAGACGGTGGTTTTTACGGTCAGTGTGGACAGTATTGCGTTAATGCCTTGTAATCCTAATATAGGCGGTTCCTCCAAGGGACATCTGGTGAGGGAAGTGGATGCTCTGGGCGGTGAGATGGGAAAGAATATTGACAAAACGTTTATTCAGTCTAAAATGTTAAATGTTTCAAAAGGTCCGGCGGTTCATTCCCTTCGTGCCCAGGCGGATAAGGCGGATTATTCCAGAGAGATGAGAAATGTGTTGGAGAGTCAGGAGCATCTGACTATCAAGCAGGCGGAAGTCTGTGAACTTCTCTGGATGCAGGAGGATGGTAAAAAAAGAGTGACAGGTGTAAAGACTTTTACCGGAGCAGTCTATGAGTGTAGTGCAGTGATTCTCTGTACGGGCACTTATCTGAAGGCCAGATGTCTTTGCGGAGAGTCTATTACTTACACAGGTCCCAATGGTTTACAGGCTGCCAATTATCTCACGGATTCTCTTAGGGAGATGGGGATTGAATTACGCCGTTTTAAGACTGGCACTCCCGCAAGGATGGATGGGAGGAGTATCGACTATTCCAGGATGGAGGAGCAGTTTGGGGATGAAAGGATTGTGCCTTTTTCTTTTTCCACGGATCCGGAGTCGGTGCAAAAGCCCCAGGTATCCTGCTGGCTTACTTATACCAATGAGCAGACCCATGAGATTATCCGCGGTAATCTGGACAGATCTCCTATATATGCCGGTATTATAGAAGGAACCGGTCCCAGGTATTGCCCGTCTATTGAAGATAAGGTGGTAAAATTTTCAGACAAGGACAGACATCAGGTTTTTATTGAGCCGGAAGGATTACATACCAATGAAATGTATGTTGGTGGTATGTCTTCTTCTTTGCCGGAGGATGTGCAGTTGGCCATGTATAGGACTGTTCCCGGACTGGAGCATTGTAAAATTGTGAGAAACGCATATGCCATTGAATATGACTGTATTGATGCCAAACAGTTATATCCATCCTTGGAGTTTAAGGAGGTAAAGGGGTTGTTCAGCGGCGGGCAGTTTAATGGCAGCAGCGGGTATGAAGAGGCGGCGGCCCAGGGTTTGATTGCGGGAATCAATGCTGCTATGCTCTTATTGGGAAGGGAACCTCTGTTGCTGGATCGCTCGGAAAGTTATATTGGCGTGTTGATTGATGATTTGGTGACAAAAGATAACAGGGAACCTTATCGGATGATGACTTCCCGGGCGGAATACAGGTTGTTGCTTCGTCAGGATAATGCGGATCTGCGTCTCAGGAAGAAAGGGTATGAGGTCGGTTTGATCTCAGAAGAAGTGTATAGGCAGCTGCTGGTTAAGGAGGAGTCCATTCAACAAGAAATACATCGTCTAAAATCCTGTATTGTGGGAGCAAATCAGGATATACAGGCATTTTTACAGGCCCATGGGAGCAGTGGATTGAAAACAGCGGCTTCTTTGGCGGAACTGCTCTGTAGGCCGGAGTTGACTTATGATGAGATCGCCGAAATTGATCCTGCCAGAAAACCCTTGCCGGAGGATGTGACCAAACAGGTAGAAATTGAAGTCAAATATGAGGGATATATTCTGCGTCAGCTTCGGCAGGTAGAACAGTATAAGAAAATGGAAAATAAAATGATTCCTCAGGACATAGAATATGATGACATTTCTTCCCTGAGGTTGGAGGCCAGGCAGAAATTAAAAGAATTTCGGCCCGTTTCTGTTGGACAGGCTTCCCGGATATCCGGCGTTTCACCGGCGGATATATCGGTTCTTTTGATCTATTTGGAACATAGAAATCGCAGCCTGATTAACACAATGTAATGGAGATTTTTATGAATGCATGTGGTACAAAACAATTTAGAAAAGATTTGGAATTATTAAAAATACCATTGACTGATGAACAGATTGATCAGTTTATTCGGTATTATGAGATGCTTGTAGAGTGGAATAGTTTTATGAATTTGACCGGTATAACAGAATATGAGGAAGTGTTGAAAAAACATTTTATCGACAGTCTTTCCTTGGTTAAAGTTTTTGATTCCACCAGAGAATGTGATGTGATTGATGTGGGCACAGGCGCAGGTTTTCCGGGTTTGGCTCTTAAGATTGCTTTTCCTTGGATGAATATTACACTTTTGGACAGTTTACATAAGAGAATTCAATTTCTGGATGCTGTGATTGCTGATTTGGGTCTGAAGGGTGTAAATACTTTGCATGGGCGTGCGGAGGATTATGCCAGACAGGGACAACTCAGGGAACATTTTGACTTGTGTGTGTCAAGAGCGGTGGCTAATTTGGCCAGTCTGTCCGAATATTGTCTGCCTTTTGTGAAGGTGGGTGGATATTTTGTATCTTATAAATCAGACAAAGTAAAAGAAGAGATGGCAGTGTCCAAAAATGCTGTTTTTTTGCTTGGAGGGAAAATTAGTAAAAATGAAGAATTTTTATTGCCGCACAGTGATATTTTTCGTAGTCTGATATCTATCGAAAAAGTACAGCCTACATCAAAGAGATTTCCTCGTAAAGCAGGAATTCCCACAAAAGAACCTTTAAAATAATACTTAAATTTATGTGAAAAGGCTTTTATTTGTTTGAAAAATAGTATATGATATATATAGGTTTACAATATTTTGAATGGTATATTTTATGGAAAAGACTGATAAATCATACGTTAAAAATACAATAAATAATGATATTAAAGATATATCTTCTATAAGTGGACTCAGCATCCTTAATATACAAGAGGAAGAGCGCCAGCGAATTGCCATGGAATTACATGATACTTCTTTACAAACTCTTGCTCATGTGATTCATCAGGTGGACCTGGCTGGTATATATATGGATAAGGATATTGTGAAGTCTAAACTGGAATTGGCTGAAGTTAAGCAGAATATTAAAATGGTAATTGAGGAGATAAGAAATACAATTTTTGATCTCCGGCCCATGTCTTTTGATGATTTAGGAATTGAGGAAACGATCCAGAGATATATTCAATATGTAAATAAAGATCATTCCTTTAAGATACATACAGAAATCGGGAATATTGATACATCTTATTATATTATCATGGCGAGTATATATAGAATTATACAGGAGTGTATTTCTAATGCTATTAAGCATTCCGGCGGTGATGAAATATATTTAAGATGCTGCTCAGAAAATAAAACATGTTATATTGATATATCGGATAATGGAAAAGGATTTGTTGACGGAAAAAGTGGAGAGGATGGTCAGAAACATTTCGGTCTTTCCGTGATGAAAGAGAGAGTCATGATTCTGGGTGGAGAAATTACTATTTCTTCAGAAATAGATAAGGGTACAAAAATTTCAATTGTGATTCCTCTAAAATAGTTTTTGATAGAATAAGTTAAAACAAACAGTGCAAAAGAAAATTTCTTTGTTTCAGAATTGTTTGTTATTCTGTAATAGATAATCGGAGGTAATGAAGTGTTTTGCAAAAAGGTAGGATTGAGTAAGGATGATGTTTTCGTGATCTTTAAGAGAATAGAGTAGCTAGAGGTTATGCATCGGTATTTTTCCGAAAAGGAGCATAGTTATGAGTATAAGGGTGATGTTAGCTGATGACCATATCTTAATGAGGGAAGGCATTAGACATTTATTGGAGTGTGATAGTTCCATTGAAATAGTAGGTGAGGTAAGTAATGGTGAGCAGTGTATAGAAGCAATCTATAAAGCGAAACCACATGTTTTGCTTTTGGATATTAACATGCCTATAAAAAATGGCATAGAGGTTCTTCAAGAAATACGCAGCAAAAAGCTGAATGTTAAGGTTTTAATCTTGACTGTTCATAATGAGATTGAGTATTTATTAAAAGCTATGGATATAGGTGTTGATGGGTATATATTAAAGGAGTCAGAATTCTCTGAACTGAAAAGAGCTATTAATGCTGTTATGGCTGATGAGACATATATTCAGCCCAATCTGATACCTATTTTAAATAGCAGAATGATTTCTCGAGATAAAGATAAGGATAAGATAGATGAACTTACAAAGAGAGAATTGGAGGTTTTGATCGAGGTTGCCAACGGAAAACTTAATAAGGAAATTGCCAATGAGTTAAAGATTAGTGAGAGGACAGTTAAAAATCATATATCTAATATTTTTAAAAAGATAGATGTAAATGATAGGACGCAGGCCGCAGTATTTGCAATTAAGAATGATTTAATTAAGTTATATTAAGTGTTCCAGAGAATAGGAGAATGTTTCACGTGAAACATTCTCCTATTTTAAATTAGAAAACACAAGATAATGTTTCACGTGAAACATTTTGACACAAGATTTTGTGATAAAATGTGTGAAACATCTGGATATAGAATGTGAAACATTCTATAATGGCAGAAGGACCCTCTGGTGAGTATGTAATTGTAGTTTTGTTAAAATGACTTTTAAAAATTTTCCAGGAGAAAAGGTGAAAAAAATGATAGCACTCTTAAACCCATTTACTTGCAGGTCTGATAAAAGACACTTTAGCTTATAACAAAAAGCACCAATATTACGAGAATACTGGTTAGTCAACCTACTTTGAACAAAGGGTTTGAATCATGTGAGCAAATAAAATTGCAGCATGGAATATGAAAAGTTGACAAGTGAAGGCTTGAAAAATTAAGATTACTATAGAAATTAATTACCCGCTATGTCGCGGAGCAGGTCTTGCGGGCCGAAATTCTTTTAATTTCTGCCTGGCCTCCAACCTCAGAAAAGAAATAGAAATGGAGTTTTTATCTTTTTACTTTACCAGTAATAGCCCCTTACAGGGGCGGGGCAAGCCACCGAATGAGCCGAGACTTCATTAGATATAATAAGGTTCTTAAGAAAATATTTGTAAAAATGAAAACCATATCCCTGGTTTAAAAAGGCTTTCTTGGAAAAACTTTACTAAGGAACAGACCATAAAAACTAAAGGCTTGATAAATGAAATTACTCATCAGTTGTAGACAAACCCAAGGATAAATTATTTCCTTCCTGGACTTTCTTTGCAGAAATTAAAATATGTAGAAAATGTATTTTGATAATGCAGATTATAAACAAATGGGCTTTGTGGAAAGAAAAAGTCATATATGTTTCATATGAAACATGGTAGAACTTAGAATTTTAAATAAAATTTCAGCCTTTCCAATATACATTTAAAAAACTTCAAATTACCTATAGCTATATATCTCCATTAGTGATATAATGGAAAAGCACTACAAAAAAGCTACGAAATGAGAAAGGTATACAAATCTATGGGAAGAATTATTGCAGTCGCAAATCAAAAGGGTGGCGTGGGAAAGACAACGACATCGATCAATCTGTCAGCTGCGCTGGCAGCAAAAGATAAGAAGGTTTTGGTGATTGATACAGATCCACAGGGGAATACCACCAGCGGATTTGGCATTGATAAGAATAACCTGGAGGAAACCATCTATGAATTGATTCTGGAGGAATGCACAATTAACGACTGCATTATAACAGATGTCATTCCTAATGTATCTGTTATACCTTCCAATGTAAACTTAGCGGCTGCAGAGATAGAATTGATTGGTGTGGATCGTAAGGAGTTTATTCTGAGAAATGCAGTGGATTTTGTAGTGGATAAATACGACTACATTATTATTGATTGCCCACCTTCATTGAATATGCTCACCATCAATTCCATGACCACGGCTGATTCAGTGTTGGTTCCTATTCAATGTGAATATTATGCGCTGGAAGGACTCAGCCAGTTGATTCATACAATAAATCTGGTAAAGGAGAGGCTGAATCCGGAGTTGGAAATGGAAGGAGTAATTTTTACTATGTATGATTCCCGTACAAACTTGTCTACACAGGTAGTGGAAAATGTCAGGAGCAACTTGACACAGTACATATTTAAAACACTTATTCCCAGAAATATTCGCCTGGCAGAAGCTCCAAGCTATGGACAACCTATTACTGTATATGATCCAAAATCAGCCGGAGCAGAAGCATATATTGATTTGGCTGAAGAATTGATTCGTAAAAATTCGGAACAATAAAATAACATATTCCCGGAATGTACACTGAACAAAAGCAGGCCGCCGAAGCGGCATGATTATGTTCAAGAGTCCTGTGTACAGGAAGGGGATATACGGAACTCTAAGACAGTATATCCCCGGAATGTGCACTGAACAAAAGCAGGCCGCCGAAGCGGCATGATTATGTTCAAGAGTCCTGTGTACAGGAAGGGGATATACGGAACTCTAAGACAGTATATCCCCGGAATGTGCACTGAACAAAAGCAGGCCGCCGAAGCGGCATGATTATGTTCAAGAGTCCTGTGCACAGGAAGGGGATATACGGAACTCTAATAAGAAAGGAATGAAGCTATGGCAGCATCGCGAGGATTGGGTAAAGGTTTGGATGTAATGATTCCAAATATTGTCGGGGAAACAAAAGTTAAAAAGCAGAGAGAAGCAGTAAAGGAAGAATCTCCGGAAACCACTATAGCAATAACAAAAGTGGAACCAAACAGAAAACAGCCCCGCAAATTTTTTGATGAGGACAAGCTTCAGGAATTGGCGGACTCTATCAAACAGTTTGGTCTGTTACAACCTATTCTGGTACAGGATAGAAAAGATTACTATGAAATAATTGCAGGTGAAAGGAGATGGAGAGCTGCCAGACTTGCCGGACTTAAAGAAGTGCCGGTTATCATTAAGAATTATTCGGATCAGGAGATCGTGGAGATTGCACTGATCGAAAATATCCAGAGAGAGGACTTAAATCCCATTGAGGAAGCCCAGGCTTATAAGCGCCTTCTGGAAGAATTTAATCTGAAACAGGATGAAGTAGCAGAAAGAGTGTCCAAGAGTCGGGCGGCAGTAACCAATTCAATCCGTCTGTTGAAGCTGGGGGATAGGGTACAGCAGATGGTTATTGATGATATGATAAGTACCGGCCATGCCCGGGCTCTTTTGGCTGTGGAAGATGAGGAGGAACAGTATAATCTGGCTCAGAAGATTTTTGACGAAAAACTCAGTGTCAGAGATATTGAAAAGATGGTGAAGAACCTTCACAAACCTGTCAAGGTAAAGAAATTGGACGACAAAGCATTACAGGCAATATATCTGGACATTGAGGATAAGTTAAAACAAAAGCTGAGTACCAAGGTAGCAGTCACTTCCAAAGGTGAGGGAACGGGAAAAATAGAGATTGAATTTTATAGTCATGAAGATCTGGAACGAATTCTGGAGATGATTGGAAAACAAGGTTAAATTTATGGAAAGTTTGAATGCTGTACTTTCAAATACTGATTGACGCAATAACACAGGCACGGCTCATGTTATGCAGAAATATGGTAATTTTGGAATCGGCGTTTCAAATACCGATTGGCGCTATATCACAGTCTGGGACTGTGATATGCTGGGAAGAGGAAAATATGAACAACACAGGATACAGCAAATTACTAAATACCATTGGTTTGGGCAATATAGATATAGGATATTTCTTTATTGGCTTAGCGGTGTTATTAGTCATATTACTAATACTTGTAATCTGTCTGATTGTGAAGACACAGAAGCTGAAGCGACGTCTGGATAAATTTGTTCTGGGTAAGGATGGCGTCAGCTTGGAACAGGATATCATCGCTCTTTTTGAAGATAATAAATTTCTTAAAATCAATACAGATAAGAATAAAGCGGATATTCGTACTTTATATAAACGGATGGAGACTGCCTATCAAAAAATGGGCCTGGTCAAATATGACGCCTTCCAGCAAATGGGCGGAAAATTGAGTTTCAGCCTGGCTCTGCTCAATGAAAATAACGATGGATTTATCATTAATTCCGTTCATAGTACGGATGGATGTTATTCTTATACAAAAGAAATAATCTCAGGTGAATGTTCTATTACTTTAGGAAAAGAAGAACAAAAAGCATTATCCATTGCCATGGGTGAGGATAAGAAGTAAAACCACAGCATCGCAGGCCAGCCTGCAATATGTAGGTAGGGGTAAAAATGATTGTCAGAAAAGTAGAGGAATTGGTAGGAAACGAAGTTTTAGCCAGAGATCTGACTACCTGGGATTATCAGACTATTTTGCCGGAAGAGGCAGTTATCCGTGTGGATTATATTGAAAAGCTGAAAGAATTGGGAATCAAGGAGGTATGCATCCATGAGGAGGAAGAGAGTCATGAATGCCTGATTCTTAAGACAGATATAGAGCATTCAGCTAAGAAAAAAGTAAAAGAGATCCTTGAAAAACACACTTACAAACACAATGGAAATCTGGTGGAACTGAGTAAAACAGCAGACAATATTATCAGCAATATATTGGAGAAGGATCAAGTAATTGAAAGGGTATATGATATCAAACAGAGGAATGCGGATATATATGAGCATTCTATCAGCATCTGTTCTTTAGCTATTTTAACGGCGCTGAAAATGGAACTTCCATCTGAAAAGATTCATGACATCGGTGTGGCCTGTTTGCTTCACGATATTGGTCTGCGGTATCTGCCCCATGATTTTTTCAATAAGAACTTAGATGAGTTGTCTGAATACGAAATAGCAGAGTATAAAAAGCACCCGATATACGGGTATTCCGCATTGAAGGATGAAAATTGGCTGTCAGAAGCCAGTAAGTTAATCATTTTACTTCATCATGAAAGGATAAACGGATCAGGCTATCCTCTTAAAACGAAAGATATTCCTCTGGAATGCCTGATTGTAAGCGTCTGCGATGTCTTTGACGAGATGATATGCGGTATCAACTGTAAGAGGATTAAAGTACATGAAGCTATTGAATTTTTGAAATTTTATAAAGATAAAAAATTTGATGGAAGAGTGGTGGATGTATTTTTGAATTTTACTGCCGTCTATCCAGTGGGCACCCATGTGCTCACCAGCGAGGGGGAGATTGGCGTGGTTGTGGGTCAAAATAAGGATTTTCAGGATCGCCCTATACTGCGGATTATTCAAAATAGAGACGGCAGCAAGGTGAAAAAAGAGATTATCAAGAACCTGGTAAAGGTTCAGAATCTTTTTATAGAGAAAGTAATAGGTTGAAGGGAAAGGAGATAGGTATTATGATAGACATTAAATTTCTTAGAGAAAATCCTGAAATTGTGAAAGAAAATATTCGTAAAAAATTTCAGGATGAGAAGCTGCCTCTGGTGGATGAGGTAATTGCGTTGGATGCGGAGAACAGGAAAACCCAACAGGAAGGTGATGATCTGAGAGCAAAGCGCAACAAGCTTTCAAAAGAAATCGGCGCATTGATGGCCCAGGGAAAAAAGGAAGAGGCCGAGGCGAAAAAAGCCGAGGTGGCTGCAGGGGCAAAACGTCTGGCGGAACTGGAAACACTTAAAGAAGAATTGCAGGAAAAAGTCACCAAGATTATGATGGTGATCCCTAATATTATAGATGTTTCTGTTCCCGTGGGCAAGGACGACAGCGAAAATGTGGAAATTCAGAAATATGGCGAACCAATAGTGCCTGATTTTGAGGTTCCTTATCATGCCGATATATTGAACAGCATTAACGGCCTGGACAAAGAGTCCGCAGGGCGCACCAGCGGCAATGGTTTTTACTATTTGATGGGTGACGCGGCCCGGATACATTCCGCAATGATTAGCTATGCCAGGGATTTTATGATTGACAAAGGTTTCACCTATTGCATACCTCCCTTTATGATTCGCAGCAATGTAGTGAATGGCGTTATGAGCTTTGCTGAGATGGAAGCAATGATGTACAAGATAGAAAATGAAGATTTGTTCCTGATCGGTACATCCGAACATTCTATGATTGGAAAATTTAAGGGTGAAATGATACAAAAAAAAGATCTGCCCATTACCATGACTTCCTATTCTCCCTGTTTTCGCAAGGAGGTTGGTTCCCATGGTATCGAGGAGAGAGGCGTGTACAGGGTACATCAGTTTGAAAAGCAGGAGATGGTAGTGCTGTGTGAGCCGGAAGACTCTATGGATTGGTATAACAAAATGTGGAGTTATACGGTGGAGTTTTTCCGCAGCCTGGATATTCCTGTGCGTACATTGGAGTGCTGCAGCGGTGATCTGGCAGATTTAAAAGTGAAGTCCTGTGATATAGAAGCTTGGAGTCCCAGGCAGCAGAAATATTTTGAGGTGGGTTCCTGTTCTACTTTGGGCGACGCTCAAGCCAGACGTCTGGGTATCCGCACAAAAGGCGAGAGCGGCAACTATTATATACACACTTTGAATAATACGGTTTTGGCAACTCCCAGAGGATTGATTGCGTTTTTGGAAAACAATGTGCAGGAGGACGGCAGTATTAAGATTCCTCAAGCACTGCGCATGTACATGGGAGGTAAAGAGGTAATTTATCCTAAGGGAAAATAGATTAAAACAGACAGCAGGAAAGAAGGTGAAACCTTTGCATAGATTCATGAGGGCCATAGGATTCAGTGAATATACGGATCGAAATAAATTAAAGGAACTGCTGAAAAAGGTAATCCTTACAGCCGATCAACGGGCTTATACCATTAACGACGAAGATATAATGCTGGGTGAATTTAGCAAAGGTTTTGCTGAAAATATGGGCATTACAGTCTGTGGTGAATTTGACGAGGAAGACAAATTCACATATGAATATTATTATCCTTATCTTAGGGGCAGAGGCATTACCAGTCTGGAGGATGTCTCTGTGGAGCGTCATGCCTCCAGGGAATCCTATGCGGGCGTGTGTGACGATATCAAGGTAGGTATTTCTTTGATTTTCTATCTGCAGAACAGGATTCCCTATGTGAAGGCCCATTTTTGTGGGGAGCTTCCCATCCGGGGAACCAGCCTGACCCTGTCTGGTCTGTCCACCCAGGGCAGTATATTGCTGCCCATTGAAAAGGATGAAGAGCAGAAACAGCGGATCAAACAGGATTCCGCCAATCGCACTAACCTGATTGCCGCTGCCCGCAAAGGGGATGAAGATGCCATAGAGATGCTGACAATGGAAGATATGGATATGTACAGTACTATATCTAAAAAGATACAGAAGGAAGACGTATTCAGTATTGTGGACACTTACTTTATGCCCTACGGTGTGGAGTGTGACCATTATTCCGTGTTGGGCGAGATTATGGAGTACAGTAAGGTCCGGAACAATATCACAGGTGAAGAAATTTTTTTATTAAAAATTTGCTGTAATGAATTGACATTTGATGTCGCAATCAATATAATAGATATGTTGGGAGAACCCCGGGTAGGAAGAAGGTTTAAGGGAACTATCTGGCTGCAGGGATTTATCAATTTTCCCGATTATACGGAATAGTAACGCCAAGTGCAACATCAACAATCTCATAGCTGAATGACTTGCTTATGAGCAAGTTTTTCATACAAGTCCTCGTAGCTCAGTTGGATAGAGCACACGCCTCCTAAGCGTGGGGTCGGACGTTCAAGTCGTCTCGGGGACGCTGGAAAGCATTGAAAACACTGGATTTTTCAATGCTTTCCTTTTTTGCCCCAACAAGAAACTCAAAATCAGAGGACTCGATTTTTTGAATATTTATTATCAGCCGTGTTGCTAATAGGGAATCGAACAATAAATTTCACTTTCAGAGCTGATGCTAATAGTCTGCTAATTGCAAAATTAGCAGGTTTTAGCTGCTAATAGCGTTTTGTTTCAGTGCTTTTGTCAGCACGGCAACCAGTTCCGGTGATTGTTTATTGATTTGCACTTTCACATCACCGCCTGGACGCGGATTATTATCACCGG
>CAJUCT010000013.1 GCA_910585015.1 uncultured Acetatifactor sp. | reverse complement strand
TGACTCTCTGTAAAGAGAGTCAGATAGGCTAAATTTGAACGGTACACAACACTAGATTAATAAAGAATGGAAATGAATCTGATATTTCGCCTATTTCTATAACCAATTCTACGGTAGCCTCAACATCGCTTTTTTTGTCAATATTGGTTTTAATAGATATATCCAAGCCTAGTTCAGGGGCATCTTGGATTTTTGGGCAATCATTTAACTGAAAGTTCAGTTTGACTAACTTGGGGTTTGAAAATCTGAATTCACTTTTTTGCATCCTCTTCTCCTTATGCCGCAAAAACGAGAATCTCCTCGCTACTGTTATCAAGATTATTTGATACTTCGCGGGAAACTTTACAATCTAGCTGTACTGAAAAAGAATTATCGGAGAAACACTCTATTATTTCATCAATTTCAATTTTTCTGCTTGTATTGATACATAATACAGTTCTTATTCTTTCTTCAAACGTAGATGATTGAGATATAGAAATATTCAGTTGATCATTAAAGACTTCATAAGAGGAAATGGGTAATTTAAAATTTATTGATATAAATTCGCTTTCAATTTTTTCTATATAAGTCTTTAAATGATCCTTCATTTCAAGAAATTGATCACATACCGGCAGATCGTCTTTGTTTATATCTTCATATTTCATAATAGAATATTCAATGCCGCGCTTAAAACCTCTGTTGGCAATGATAACTTTTTCACCTTTAAAAGCGGTAAGAACAGTAGAAACATCATTTAAAATATCTAGTAACTTTGAAGTACTGATTTTAACAATGAGCCAAGACTCTTCATCAATTATATCATCGCACACACAGGGAAACCGATTTTTTATATCGTCGGTACAAACAAATATCATAGGAATGCTCTCAAAAGAAAAAAGTATTTGTTCCATAAATAAAGTCCCAATAGTAGGAACATTATCAAAGTATATATTGCTTTTCATTATGAACCACCTTTCTCACATAATTCATAGTATGTGAATACTTGTGTTAACTTGTCAAAACAGCCCTTATAGATCCACCAGTCAATATGATCTTCCTCTGAATTTGGGTTTCGTTCCTTTGTTAATTGAGACAAGCCACATATCGTATAACCTTGTATAATTTTGGGCTGTGGATATTTGTCAAAATGTCTGGCTTTAAGGAGTTTTAAAAATTTTTCCGGACATTTTGTAGTAAGGTAGCAGGAAGTAGAATATGATCCAATGTCCGTTAAATCCTTATTAAAGGATCTGCCTTCAGAAAGAGCTTCTTCATAACTTCCCATAAATGCTTCATCATTAATAATTCCATGTTTGGCAACACGATATACATGTTGAGCCTCTTGTTCTTTACCATTTTTCCTTATTTCTTCAACGAGTTCCTTAGGTATACAATCGGCTAAATCCTTTGTTTCTTCCATAAGTGTTTCCCCTATTGTCTACTTGATTATTATATAATAAGTAGGTCGGAATTACAATAGAAATGTAAGTTATAAAAGTGTAATCTTAAATAACCAAATACAGGAAATTGATATTCTTAAAGATTTTACAACAATCTTATGAGAGAAATAGTATAGTTATTATTACGAAAACACTTATAATTCTTTAATGCAATCGACCTTGACATTATTAATATTTTCTATATTTTAACATATTTCGACATTGACTACAACAAAAACCTGTGTTCCACGATTGCAATTATATATTAATTAAAACATGGGCAAACAAAAGCATAAAAATTGTCGAAGGCTGTAAATGGCCAGAGAAGGATTTTCATAAATTTATTGATTTCAGTATAGAAAAAGGATATATTATAACTATAGGGAACGGTGTACACTGGAAAGAGGTGAAATATGGGCAGGACAGTGGGAATCGGTAATCAGGATTATGAGACGATTCGAAGAGAGGGATACTTTTATATAGATAAAACAGCTTTCATACGGGAGTGGTGGGAGAGCGGGGACAGTGTGACGCTGATCACCCGGCCCAGGCGCTTTGGCAAGACGCTGAACATGAGCATGGTGGAACAGTTCTTCTCGGTGAATTACGCCGGACGCAGTGACTTGTTCGAGGGATTGTCCATCTGGCAGGAGGAAAAGTACCGCCGGATACAGGGGACGTATCCGGTGATTGCACTCAGTTTCGCAAAGGTAAAGGAGAATTCCTATCAGAATGCCAGAAAGAGGATATGCCGGATTATTGCCGATCTTTACAGACAGTTTGACTTTCTGCTAGACAGTGAGAAGCTTAACGAAAGAGATAGGGAATTATATCGGATCGTCTCGGCGGACATGGAGGACTATGTTGCGGCGGAGTCGCTGAATGCACTGTCGAGTCTTTTGATGCGGCATTACGGCAAAAAGGTTATTATCCTGCTGGACGAATACGACACACCCATGCAGGAAGCCTATATAGACGGGTATTGGGAAGAATTAGTGGCCTTTATACGGAACCTGTTCAATGCGGCTTTTAAGACGAACCCGTATCTGGAACGCGCCATTATGACGGGGATCACCAGGGTGAGCAAGGAATCTATTTTCTCTGACCTGAACAATCTGAAAGTGGTGACAACGACCTCTGAAAATTATGCGGACTGCTTCGGTTTCACGGAAGGGGAAGTGTTTGCGGCGCTGGAGGAATATGGTCTGTCAGATCAGAAGCAATTGGTCAAGGACTGGTACGATGGTTTTATCTTTGGCAGCAAGAAGGATATTTATAATCCCTGGTCTATCATAAACTTTCTGGACGATAAAAAGGTAGGCGTATACTGGGCCAACACCAGTTCCAACAGGCTGGTGGGCAAGCTGATCAGGGAGGGGAGCGCCAGTGTAAAAAAGACGTTTGAAATACTATTGAGCGGCGGAACATTGGAGATGGAGATCGACGAACAGATTATATACAGCCAATTGCTTGTAAAGAAAAACGCGGTCTGGAGCCTCCTGCTGGCCAGCGGCTATCTGAAAGTGCTCGATACTACATTTGTAGAAAGATTGGGCAGGACATATTATAAACTGACGCTGACCAACCGAGAAGTCCATATAATGTTTGAGAGCATGATTTTGGATTGGTTTTCCGGAAATGATGATTACAATGACTTTATCAAGGCCCTGCTGCTGGGAGACGTAAAAGCCATGAACACCTATATGAACAGGGTGACGCAGGAGATGTTCAGCTATTTCGACACGGGCAAAAGTAACCGGAGCGAGCCGGAGAGATTCTATCACGGATTTGTGCTGGGACTGATGGTGGAACTGGCGGACAGATATGTGGTCACTTCCAATCGGGAGAGCGGATTTGGCCGGTATGATGTGATGCTGGAACCCCGGCGGATACCCATGGCGGCATCTGAAGGCGGAGATAATGCCATCATCCTGGAGTTTAAGGTACAGGACGAGGAAGAGGAGAGAGAACTGGCCGATACCGTGTCCCAGGCGCTGCGGCAGATTGAGGAGAAGAATTACCAGGCATCCCTGATCGCAAAGGGAATCCCCAGGGAATGTATACGAAAATACGGGTTTGCGTTTTGTGGTAAAAAGGTGTTGATCGGCACGAAGTGAGGTGAAAGATGGGCAGGACAGTGGGAATCGGTAATCAGGATTATGAGACGATTCGAAGAGAGGGATATTTTTATATTGACAAAACAGCTTTCATACGGGAGTGGTGGGAGAGCGGAGACAGTGTAACCCTGATCACCCGTCCCAGGCGCTTTGGCAAGACCCTGAATATGAGTATGGTGGAACAGTTCTTCTCGGTGAATTACGCCGGACGAGGTGAACTGTTTGAGGGATTGTCCATCTGGCGGGAGGAAAAGTACCGCCGAATACAGGGAACCTATCCTGTGATTGCGCTCAGCTTTGCAAAGGTAAAGGAGAATACCTATCAGAATGCCAGAAAGAGGATATGCCGGATTATTGCCGATCTGTACAGAAAGTTTGACTTTCTGCTAGACAGTGAGAAGCTTAACGAAAGAGATAGGGAATTATATCGGATCGTCTCGGCGGACATGGAGGACTATGTTGCGGCGGAGTCGCTGAATGCACTGTCGAGTCTTTTGATGCGGCATTACGGCAAAAAGGTTATTATCCTGCTGGACGAATACGACACACCCATGCAGGAAGCCTATATAGACGGGTATTGGGAAGAATTAGTGGCCTTTATACGGAACCTGTTCAATGCGGCTTTTAAGACGAACCCGTATCTGGAACGCGCCATTATGACGGGGATCACCAGGGTGAGCAAGGAATCTATTTTCTCTGACCTGAACAATCTGAAAGTGGTGACAACGACCTCTGAAAATTATGCGGACTGCTTCGGTTTCACGGAAGGGGAAGTGTTTGCGGCGCTGGAGGAATATGGTCTGTCAGATCAGAAGCAATTGGTCAAGGACTGGTACGATGGTTTTATCTTTGGCAGCAAGAAGGATATTTATAATCCCTGGTCTATCATAAACTTTCTGGACGATAAAAAGGTAGGCGTGTACTGGGCCAACACCAGTTCTAACAGACTGGTGGGCAAGCTGCTTCGGGAGGGGAATCCAGAGGTAAAGAAAACATTTGAGCGCTTGATCCAGGGGGAGAGCATCAAGGTAGAGATAGACGAACAGATTGTATATAACCAGTTATCTATGGAAAATAACGCAATCTGGAGCCTTCTGCTGGCAAGCGGTTATTTGAAAGTGAAAAGCTATAGGGCATATATCACGGAGTATGGGGAGTGGAGGGAAGACTATGAACTGGAGTTGACCAATTATGAGGTTCGGGTCATGTTCCGGGCCATGGTGCGCAGTTGGTTTGACAGTCTCTCCTGTAACTACAATGACTTTATCAAGGCCCTGCTGCTGGGAGACGTAAAAGCCATGAACACCTATATGAACAGGGTGACGCAGGAGATGTTCAGCTATTTCGACACGGGCAAAAGTAACCGGAGCGAGCCGGAGAGATTCTATCACGGATTTGTGCTGGGACTGATGGTGGAACTGGCGGACAGATATGTGGTCACTTCCAATCGGGAGAGCGGATTTGGCCGGTATGATGTGATGCTGGAACCCCGGCGGATACCCATGGCGGCATCTGAAGGCGGAGATAATGCCATCATCCTGGAGTTTAAGGTACAGGACGAGGAAGAGGAGAGAGAACTGGCCGACACCGTGTCCCAGGCGCTGCGGCAGATCGAGGAGAAGAATTACCAAGCATCCCTGATTGCAAAAGGAATCCCCAGGGAATGTATACGGAAATACGGGTTTGCGTTTTGCGGTAAAAAGGTGCTGATCGGCGCGAAGTGAGGTGAAAGATGGGCAGGACGGTGGGAATCGGTAATCAGGATTATGAGACGATTCGAAGAGAGGGATACTTTTATATAGATAAAACAGCTTTCATACGGGAGTGGTGGGAGAGCGGGGACAGTGTGACGCTGATCACCCGGCCCAGGCGCTTTGGCAAGACGCTGAACATGAGCATGGTGGAACAGTTCTTCTCGGTGAATTACGCCGGACGCAGTGATTTGTTCGAGGGATTGTCCATCTGGCGGGAGGAAAAGTACCGTCGGATGCAGGGGACATATCCTGTGATTGCACTCAGCTTTGCAAACGTCAAGGAGACTTCCTATCGGAACGCGCAAAAAAGGATATGCCAGATTATCACGGATTTATATAACCAGTATGACTTTTTGGTAGACAGCGGAATATTGAATGAAAAGGAAAGAGCGCAATATGAGAAGGTCACGGCCGATATGGAGGAATATATTGCGGCGGATTCCCTGAGAGCGCTGTCCAATTACCTTATGCGTTACTATGGCAAGAAGGTGATTATTCTGTTGGACGAATACGACACACCTATGCAGGAGGCTTATATAGACGGGTATTGGGACGAACTGGTAGCTTTTACGCGGAATCTGTTCAATGCGACTTTCAAGACGAATCCGTACCTGGAGCGGGCTATTATGACGGGTATCACCAGAGTGAGCAAGGAATCCATTTTCTCCGACCTGAATAACCTGAAAGTAGTGACAGCAACCTCGGAAAATTATGCGGATTGCTTTGGGTTCACGGAGGGGAAGTATTTGCGGCTCTGGAGGAATATGGGCTGTCGGATCAGAAGCAATTGGTTAAGGATTGGTACGATGGATTTATTTTTGGCAGTAAGAAAGATATTTATAATCCATGGTCTATTATTAACTTTCTGGACGATAAAAAGGTGGGTGTCTACTGGGCCAACACCAGTTCCAACAGGCTGGTGGGCAAGTTGCTTCGGGAGGGAAATCCGGATGTAAAAAAGACATTTGAGCGCCTGTTGCAGGGGGAGAGCATCAAGGTAGAGATAGATGAGCAGATTGTGTATAACCAGTTATCCCTGGAAAAGAACGCTGTCTGGAGTCTCCTGCTGGCCAGCGGCTATCTGAAAGTGAAAAGCTATAAGGCATATATTACTGCGTATGGGGATTGGAGGGAGGACTATGAACTGGAACTGACTAATTTTGAGGTTCGGGTTATGTTCCGGGCCATGGTGCGCAGCTGGTTTGACAGCCCTTCCTCCAATTACAATGACTTTATTAAGGCCCTGCTGCTGGGAGACGTAAAAGCCATGAACACCTATATGAACAGGGTGACGCAGGAGATGTTCAGCTATTTCGACACGGGCAAAAGTAACCGGAGCGAGCCGGAGAGATTCTATCACGGATTTGTGCTGGGACTGATGGTGGAACTGGCGGACAGATATGTGGTCACTTCCAATCGGGAGAGCGGATTTGGCCGGTATGATGTGATGCTGGAACCCCGGCGGATACCCATGGCGGCATCTGAAGGCGGCAAAGATAACGCCATCATCCTGGAGTTTAAGGTACAGGACGAGGAGGAGGAAAGGGAGTTGACCGACACCGTGACAGAGGCACTAAAGCAGATTGAAGAGAAAGATTACCAGGCATCCCTTATTGCAAAAGGAATCCCCGGGGAATGTATACGGAAATACGGGTTTGCGTTTTGCGGAAAAAAGGTGCTGATCGGCACGAAGTGAGGTGAAATATGGCCAGGACAGTGGGAATCGGCAATCAGGATTATGAGACGATTCGAAGAGAGGGATATTTTTATATAGATAAAACAGCTTTCATACAGGAGTGGTGGGAGAGCGGAGACAGTGTAACCCTGATCACCCGGCCCAGGCGCCTTGGCAAGACCCTGAACATGAGTATGGTGGAACAGTTCTTCTCGGTGAATTACGCCGGACGAGGTGAACTGTTTGAGGGACTTTCCATCTGGCAGGAGGAAAAGTACCGCCGAATACAGGGAACCTATCCTGTGATTGCGCTCAGTTTCGCAAAGGTAAAGGAGAATTCCTATCAGAACGCCAGAAAGAGGATATGCAGGATTATTGCGGACCTGTACAGACAGTTTGACTTCCTGTTAGACAGTGAGAAGCTGAGCGAAAAAGATAAGGAATTGTATCAGAGCGTCTCGGTTGATATGGAGGACTATGTTGCGGCGGAATCGTTGAATGCCTTGTCGAGCCTTTTAATGCGGCATTACGGCAAAAAAGTGATCATCCTGCTGGACGAATACGACACACCCATGCAGGAGGCTTATATAGACGGGTATTGGGATGAATTGGTGGCCTTTACGCGGAATCTCTTCAATGCGGCTTTCAAGACGAATCCGTACCTGGAGCGCGCTATTATGACAGGGATCACCAGGGTGAGCAAGGAATCCATTTTCTCTGACCTGAACAATCTGGAAGTGGTGACAACGACCTCTGAAAAATATGCGGACTGTTTTGGTTTCACAGAAGGGGAAGTATTTGCGGCTCTGGAGGAATATGGGCTGTCGGAACAGAAGCAATTGATCAAAGATTGGTATGATGGTTTTACCTTTGGCAATAGAAAAGATATTTATAATCCGTGGTCTATCATAAGCTTTCTGAACAAAAAAAGGTAGGCGTGTACTGGGCTAACACCAGTTCCAACAGGCTGGTGGGCAAGCTGCTTCGGGAGGGAAATCCGGAGGTAAAAAAGACGTTTGAGTGCCTGCTGCAGGGGGAGAGCATCAAGGTAGAGATAGACGAGCAGATTGTATATAACCAGTTATCCATGGAAAAGAACGCTGTCTGGAGTCTTCTGCTGGCCAGCGGCTATCTAAAAGTGAAAAGCTATAAGGCATATATTACTGCGTATGGAGATTGGCGGGAAGAATATGAACTGGAACTGACTAATTATGAGGTTCGGGTTATGTTCCGGGCCATGGTGCGCAGTTGGTTTGACAGCCCCTCCTCCAATTACAATGACTTTATCAAAGCTCTGCTGCTGGGAGACGTAAAAGCCATGAACACCTATATGAACAGGGTGACGCAGGAGATGTTCAGCTATTTCGACACGGGCAAAAGTAACCGGAGCGAGCCGGAGAGATTCTATCACGGATTTGTGCTGGGACTGATGGTGGAACTGGCGGACAGATATGTGGTCACTTCCAATCGGGAGAGCGGATTTGGCCGGTATGATGTGATGCTGGAACCCCGGCGGATACCCATGGCGGCATCTGAAGGCGGCGGAGATAACGCCATCATCCTGGAGTTCAAGGTACAGGACGAGGAAGAGGAGAGAGAATTGGCCGATACCGTGTCCGAGGCGCTACGCCAGATTGAGGAGAAGAATTACCAAGCATCCCTGATCGCAAAAGGAGTGCCCAGGGAACACATACGGAAATATGGGTTTGCGTTTTGCGGTAAAAAGGTTCTGATTGGCGCTGGGGAGGGATGAGAGGGGAGTTATAGTCAACTCCCCGCAAAATGATGGATTTCCATCTTTTTCAGGAAAACGTAGCTATCTTTGCAATGCGGCCACTTATGCCCACAGGCATGTGGCATACAGTTGGAAATTGCTTTGTCAAAGCAGAAATCTGCATCCGGCATGGACAATATTTAATTTGTCTTGATTGTACATAAAATAAAGCGTTTCCAGAGTTTCTCCCATATAGCCGATATATCGATCGTGCCGTTCCCAGCCCTTGGGACAACTCAATTCCTCGACTCGTTCCAAGATAGGAAACAGCCAGATACAATAATTGAGAAGAACCTCTTTTTTAGCCAAGATGATATTGTAGTTATACAAATACTGCTGTTGTAAAATATCCGGAAAAGCACAGGCATATTCCGGATGTATTTCTTGCAGGGCAACAAGCAACATTTCCCAGTCACTGACAGACAAATACTGTTTATGGTGGGTCTCAATATTGGGCTCATAGGGCATTGGATATGGTAAAACCACATCTACATCATTATCTTCCAGTCTCAAAATATCATCTTCTGATAATTCCAGAATCCGTCGGTAATGGGATAAACCATAATACTTCGCATTGCCAATGTTTGAGCCCGATAAACGATTTTTCCAAATCCAGTAGAGTGCAGTCAGTTCCGAATAGTTCACATTTTTTGTGGAAATATTTTCACCGTCACAATCTAAAATATCCGCCACTCGCTCCTTACAGAGTGCAGCGCCAACTTGAATCGGAGTAATCCATGGGGGCATAGGATACGTTTCCTTCAAGAGCGTATCTCTATAAAATTTTACCATAAAAGTAATAATATCAGGCTTATGACATCCAACTGGCAACGCTGATAATGGCATAAATTTCCTTTCACATATATAATGGTATCCCATAAGCAACGCCCATCTTGAGGAAGTGAGGCGAGTATAATAACAAAATCCATATCTTTTTAAGTCGGTCTCGATCTCATCCATCACATTCTCTGGGGTGGCAATCAGGATTTCTATCTTATTTTTTTCTTCCTGGGACAGGGTGGCGGCAAATGCAGGGAGTTCCACTACCGGTATTCCATCTAAAACAGAGGCATTCTTTCCCATTTTGGATACTAGAAAACAGCATATATTCTTTTGTGAATATAAGTTATGAAATGCTTTATATGTACCCAATGCGATGCTCTGAGCACCGAAAATTGCATAGTCCATAATTACTCTGCCTCTTCAAAGCGGATTTGTTTATCTATTTCCAACAGTGCATCCACAAATTGTTTCATATATTTTTCCTCACCGATAGATACTCTTAGACAATCCCCAAATTCGCCAACGTTGTCATAGGACTTAATCAATATCTTTTTTTCCAGTTTCATTCTTTTTACAATCTCATTTGCGCTGGTCTTAGGTTCTATAAAGATAAAATTTCCTGCGTCACCTTTATGCCTATAACCGTTTTCGTCCAATCTCTGGATCAGGTAATCTCTGCCTTTGTTGAAATTGTCTATGAGAGATGCCAAAATAATTGGATTTTCTATCATTTGCTCTGCAAACAGCAAAGCAAAAGCATTTGTGTTATGAGGAGTACACAGTTTCTGCACCAATTTTATATCATCAGGATGGCCGACAACATATCCTAACCTACATCCGGCCATGGAAAACATTTTAGAAAATGTTCTGGTAATTAGCACTCTGCGTTCGGACAGCGCATATTTCATAAATGTTTTAGGATAAAAATAATGATATGCCTCATCGATCAACACAGTTATCTCCTTTTGCCTGCAGACCTTCATTATCTCCTCAAATTCATCTTCCGTATATGTGTTTCCCATTGGATTATTTGGATTTAGTAAAACCAGCAGTTGCGTATCCTCTAATAACTGAGCGATTATATTGTCCACATCCATCGTGAGATCCTCATTATAGGGAATCTTTACAAAGGACCTTCCATACATTTCTGCATACACTTGGAACATAAAATATGACGGAGTCACTCCGACTATTTTACCTTCTTCCGAGGTAAATGCCTGAATAATGTACCTGATGCCCTCAGCAGAGCCATTTACAAGACATATGTGTTCTTTATCAGTGCCGATGTATTCCGCCAATACCTCGGTGAAACGCAGCGTCTCAGGATATTGCGCCACCAGCTGATTTGTGACTTTGGATAGCACCGCGTCAACAAATTGCTGCGGTAGTCCTCCGGGATTTTCGTTCAAGTCCAGACGTAAAAACTCTTTGCGCTCATTTTGATCAAATACTCTTACTAAATCAACTAAGTTTTTGTTTGTGTAATACATAAAAATCTCCCCATTAATGTACTAGGCTGTCAAATGTAATTGGCTTATAGCGATTTTAAATAATCGTGCCAAGGATGAAAAGCCACCATTTTATCACAGTTCAGATCAAATAAATCCTTTTCCACCTCTTGAGATTTTGAACAGGTGATAATGACCGGATACTGCGTTTGGTGTGGCGCAACAATTTTTACCCCATTGGCTGTCAACCCGTGAAATTCTTGATTATTGTCAAAAATATATTTTGGTTTCCTTAAATCTCCAAACTGCTCGCAAAATAAATTGTAGTATTTTCCCGCTCCCCAGAGAACATAGTCTTCGTTCATATAATCGCACAATTTTTTATACTCTTCGGACAAACCAAGAGTTAGGCCACATTTTTTATCCTGAATGGAACCAATATCTTTTATCAGCAGTTTATTTGAAAAATGAGCATTTCCATCTTCTCTAAAAGGAGCTGAACCTACATATACCGTTCCAAATTTCTGATAAAATTGTCTTGCGCGGTGATTCTCTTCCTTACAGAAGATCAGCATCCTCTTGAAACCTTCTGACGCAAACAACGTACATGCGGATTTTACTAGTTGCGTTCCAATACCTTTCCCTTCGAACAACTCTGAAACGTGCAGGAAATCCAACATTCCAGGATATTCCTGATTGTAAAATAGGCAAATTGCGGCAAAACCTATGATTGCTCCTTCGCACTCATAAACAATAGTCCTGCAATCACGCCTGTTAATATACTTGGTCCAAGCTTTTTTTTGCCGTTCTTCATTAAAACGATTAAGATAGACTTCGCTATATCCTTCATGGGTTCTTCTGACATTTTCGACATGCAGTCTGGCAATTTGTTCTACATCCTTAAAATCAGCAAATCTTATCATGTAATCACTCCTTATATTTCATATAAATCTTTTTTCAAATAGAAATCATTAACCACCTTCACTATTTCATTTGAGATTTCATTGCTGATATAGCCGGGATCCTTACCACTCTCAACTGCCTTGCAGAAGGCAACCAGCAGGTAACGAATACCTTCCCCGTCTAACTGATAAAAATATCTGCGGCTATCCTCTGCATTTTCAAATCTGACCTCAAAATAATCAGTTTTCCACCACGGAGCAGGAACGTATATGTATCCCTTTGTACCTGAAATGATTAGATGGCCTTCGGATTTTACGCCTTGTCCAATCTTTATTGAGGCAACGGCGTCCGTATACAGAAAATCTATTTTCGTAAACAGATCAAACCTTGGATGATCCTTCAGCAAATTGCTGGATATTATTTTTTGCTTATAATCAATTCCCAAGATGTGAAATACAGGCAACATTGCTGTTGGACCCCATTCACAAATAGAATTCCATTGTCCCTCCAGATTTCCCCCGTCCAAAAATTCTTTTCTTTTTAATGATGTACATGTGGCTTCAACAGATTTGATATTACCAATCACCCCGCTCTTGAGCAATAATAGCAGCCTCATATATGCTGTTGAAAATGCCGTGCGCAGTGCAGTCATCAAAATGCAATTGTTTTGTATAGCTAAACTTTCTATTTCGTTTATTTGCTCTGCCTGTATTACCAATGGAGCTTCACACAAAACATGCTTTTTGGCAAGCAATGCCCCTTTAATCAGTTCATAATGTCTTTCTGGATAGGAGTGGATATATACTGCATCTACATGCTGCAGCATTTCTTCATAATCATTTGTTATATATTCGACTCCTTTAAATTCAGATTTTGTCTCGTCAGCTAACTCTTTATATAATGAAACGACTTTTAGTCCATTAACATATTGACTTTCTCTATAAAACTTGATCAGGTATTCGTCATCACCAATAAGTCCGATATTTATTTTCCTGTTTTCACTTCTGATATCACTGCTCGAGATGCCTTCGGTTCTGTCCAGATAGGTTACTTCACAATATTCCCGCAGATAATCAAATTTTCCTATCCAGTCACTTCCGACAGTAAAGACACTGACATTGTAACGTCTGATATCATCGATCTTTTGCCCCTCATATTCTTCAACTATAATTTCATCGGCGATGCCAAGCGCTCTAACAGCTTCGATTCTTTCCATCAAAGACTGTTTTACATTTATCTTGCCTCTGTTTCTATCAAAGTCTTCGGAAGTAATCCCAACAATGAGATAGTCTCCTAATTCCTTTGCTCGTTGCAACAAGTTGATGTGTCCATAATGCAAAAGGTCATATGTTCCGTATGTTATCACTTTACGCATCTTTTTCACACCCCGTCTTATCAAAAAGTTTTAATAGTTCACCATCTTTTAATTGCTTAATTTCTTTGAAATTTATGACAGTATCTGTTGTAAGCATCTGCACACTGTCTGCTGTATCAGTTATCAGAATATCTATTTTTTCATCCGGATTACATACAAATTCCACTCTTGTATTCATCAGCTTTGAATTTACTTTTTCATGTAATCCTGGATTTTTTTTAATAGTATTATCAATCATATATACACAGTAAATGCCGCTCGTTCTTAAAAATTGGTACAACTCCAAGCTTTCTTCAACAAACTCAGGACAACTTGCAATTATTCCAACGTATGTATATTCATTTTTTAACTTCAAATTATGTTCTGCCAGGTGTCTACAGGTTAGTTCTTTAGGGTATGATTCAAAATCACTATAAAATAATTGCAATGCTTTTAAGACATTGTTTGGAACAAAACATTCAATTCCCTCAAAAACAGCGTTTCTTAAGGGCAGAAAAATATCTCTTGGTATCCAGTATTCCTTCTCATAAATATAAGAATCCATATTATCCAGACCAAAATATACATGGTCGCTTTCTTTGCAAGTTGCGTCCTCCTTTGTTATGGCCTCAATCAAATGCGCATTGCCGCGTTCTGTATATCTCATATCCGCATATCTTGATATTACTTTTTTGTGACGCGTGAAACTAAAATCGTTTTTAAAAAAATCATATACAAAAAAATCTATTTTTCTCATTTCAATTTCAGAGGGGCCCAGACATATCTGAGTACAGTTTGGTGAAACTAACATCAAAAATTCATTGGGATGTTTTTTCAATATTTCCTTAATGTTTAAATCATCCTCTCGGTCATAGGATGCTTTTATTTCCAAATAAATAAAGCTGTTTTTTCCGTACTCGATGAGCCTCAAATAATCATCTCTGAACAAGCCAAAATCCACATCATCATCCCATGGGATAAAGCCATTATGTCTATAATAACCCAATAGTGAACCTGCTATAAGAAATGGCTTGATTCTTAAATCTTTAATTTCTTCAAATATTTTTTTTACTACTCGAATAGTATCCTCCTGAATATAGCTCAAATATCCATTTGCTTTCCGCAACAATTTAATATCTGAAACGGATTTTAAATATTGAATTTGGGATTCAAGATTCTTGTTCATTTCTATATATTGCTGAGTTTCCAATTTCAATCTTTCCAAATCATTATTTAGCAGGTTCAAAAGAGCCTCAGGGGAATGTTTTGCCATCAAATCTATCATATTTTTATTTAGAATGACAAAATCAGTGATTCCATAACCCAGCAATTGCCTGGCAACTTCTTGTGAATTGTTTTCATTCATAGAAATAAGGAGCACATATGATTTGTGTATTTTCAACAATTTCTCATACGTTATATAGCGCACGCCATATTTATAACCGTTTTCTTTACAGGCATTGTCACAGAATGCAAAAACATTTTCTTTTTTAAAATATTCCAGCCCCCTTATCCCATAAGCTCCACTGCCAATAAGTACGATTTTTTTCATTTTTACTCTTTTCCACACATCATGATTATTTCCGATATAACACTGTCCACATTGTCTTTGACCACCATCTTGCGGCCCGTATTATATTTTCTCAAAACTGTGCTGTCGATGGATGTAATCGCAACGTCAGCGTTTTGATTGATTACGGTTCTGTATTCATACATCTTCTCTATCAGCGCTTGTTCTATTTTTTTAGAATTTACATTGAGCCCGGCATTGCTATATTTATTCTCAATAATGTACAACGCAAAAATTCCGTTATCTCTCAATTCTTCATATAGTTTTGAGAATTTATCGATTTCCTCCTCAACGGTTAAATATATTTCTACGATAGGCAGTAAATTATCAACGGCATTAGCACGCTGGGTCAGTCTTTTAGAAATTCCAATATCCGACGGTGCGCCGTCAAAACCAGGTACCTCGTATGATAAATACTTGACGATATCATTTGGCGCCGGGAGTTTTACATCCTCGAATACAACCTCCTGGGTCGGGAAAATAGCGTTTCGATCAAGCCAATTATTTACATGGGGACACTCATACGGTATCATTGTGTCCAGAGCAAAGCCTATATTGTCAGAGATTTCCACAATACCTTCATTATTCTTAACCGCATCCTGTTCCAACTGGAGCCGTTCTACTTCATTTCCGTTTCTCTCAAGTTTTTCCTTGACATCATATATACATTTTTTATATTCGTCAAAGCGATAATTGTCGTCAAAGCAATCAAAAATAAAGAAATCGATAACGGAATAGTCTATTATTGAGGTTCCGCAATAAATGCTTGTACAGTATGGATTTACAGAAAAAATATACTCGTTTGGATATTTTTTCATAAGTTCATTTAACTGCTTGTAATTTTTTACTCCAAAACCTTCTCTTACAGACATATGCCAATTTGATGCGGCAAAATCATATAATTTATCATAGTCACTGCGCAAAACACCAAAATCAATATCGTCGTCCCAAGGTACAAACCCGGCATGACGTCTGGCTCCGATCAATGTTCCTCCTATAATAAATGGTTTCAATTCCAGTCCGGATATTTCATTTAGTATTTGCATTGCATATCTGGTATTCTTTATTTGTTCTTTGCGGATGAAACCAGTTGCCTTATGCAGTTTATATGGATCGATTTCTTTCCTCATATATGCCAGCTGACGTAAATGAATCTCGGTCAGTTTTCTGAAAAACTCAGCCTTACAAAAAGCTCTGTTCTCATATAGATTTAAATAATTAACGGTTTCCTCTTTTCCATATAAAGCAAATCTGTCCTTAACCCCCCGATAATAAAATACGTAATCACTTATTCCCTGTGTTTCGAGTTGCTCGGACATCTCCAGAGCATTGCCGTCATTTGCGGCAATCAAGATAATGTAGTCGTCCATCCGTTCTTTCATTTGGTCAACACTTATTACTGTCTTCCCATATTTTTTCTTACCAACCATGCTTTTCTGGTTATCACAGAAGAATTCTACATATTCTTCGCCCACTGCCGATAGAGCTACGGTTCCTGATTGGCCACCGCCAAAAATAATAATTTTTTTCATGATCATTAAGCCTCCTTCTTACACTGTCGAAATAAGGTCTATAAAATCTTTTACATTGATATAATTGTTTTCTTTGAGTATTTCTGATGTAAGCCGAGAATTGTTTATATATTCCTTGTGTGTTCGTTCATCCACGCTGGTTTCAAAATCTGCTTTTTTTTGCAAAAGGCTGTCACAAACAATTATGTGGCCCTTTTTACAAAGAATCGTTCCAACGTCAGGAATATATTTTGCAAAGAATAGTTTTTCTTCCAAAATATATGAATCCTGAGGATTTTCGCAATCGTATATGTAGCTTTTCCCCTTGGGACTATAAAATATTAAGTATTTACCTGCGGCGACAATTCCGTTGAAAAAGCTTTCGCTTGAGTTATAAAAAGAATCGATCTGTAGCGCTTGGGTTTTTTCAAAAGGTATCCACTTATAGAAAGTATTTCCGCGAAGTTTCTTAATAAAAAAGGTATTGTTACTATAGGTAACGGCGTCATTACAGATACCGCTGGAAACTAGACTGTCATCCAGTTTGATCACGTCATAAGTACTTTCTTTCGAATTAATGCAGATGGCAACATTGGCCAGTGAACTCACAAGGAATATTTTTTCGTTGCATTCAGCTACGCTTTGCCCCCAGAACACATGGTTTCCCTGATCTTCCCCGGTCAAAAGTTCCCGAACCTCTTTTGTATCAATATTCACTGTAAGTATTCCACAGTATTTGTACCCAAACAGATATGCTATGTTATGCCTTAATACTCCGCCGGCAAATTTCCCCTTCACATCAGGCGCTACATACGAACTAATATCCACAGCATACCATTTTCTGATGCTAAACTTATATATCCACAGCTTTTTTGCGTTAAAGGGAACTAAAATCAAATTGTCGTTTTCTATACAAATTCCGTTATAGAGGCGTTCAACCAAGTTACTCTCGTCAGGCATATTTGACATGGCTTCAACCTTGTTTGTTTTTAAGTCTATAGAAAATAAAACATTCATCTCGCGACCTACACTGTAGAGAACATTATTCTTACACGTCACACATTCAGTTGTTAACTCATATTTCTTTTTGCCCAAATCCATGCCTAGCCTCCATAATTGTATTTTTGTTTGAAATATATATTATAAAAAACTGCCGTTGCACACAAAATGCAACGACAGTCCCTCGCCTATTCTTTGTGCCTCCATGCAACCCAATATTCATATATTTCTTGCTGCCCGCTCTTATAGCAGCCCTGCCAGATTGGCATACTATGTACAGAACCAGTAGCAGCGAGTTTTCGCAGAATGAACCATTCTGCGAAAACCGTTTAGAGCGGGCAAAAACAGCAATATCAGAACACATGACCAAGAATCTGACCATAAAAGTCCGGCAGCAGTCCAATCTGTTTCCTTTTGGATTCCATTGTAGGATGTACATAGCGGTTCAGGGTGATTTTGACGTCAGAATGTCCCAGAATTTCACTCAGAGCCTTTACATCCATACCGTTTTCGATGCAGTTCGTGGCAAAAGTATGGCGAAGGATATGAAAATTTCGGTCATCCACATCCGCCTCTTTCAGCAGTTTTTTATATCGGTACTGCATGGTTCTCGGCTCCAGCGGGGTATCGCCGCCAAATACATAAGGCCGGTTCTCTTTCAACTGAGTAAGCAGCTTAATAATTTCAGCTGTCAGGGGAATGGTTCTCCTGGAACTTTCGCTTTTGGGGGCAGCCTCCAGCAGAAGGGTTCTGGTCATGCGGCCCTGCACGGCAATTCGCTGTACCGTGCTGTTTACAGTTATAGACATATTCTTGAGATCAATGTCCGTCCATTTAAGCGCGCATAGCTCCCCAAGCCGCAGACCAGTGTACAGACAAAGCAGCAATGCAATTTTGAATGGATCCAGTTCTCCATAGATACCGGAAAGAAGCCGGGCCTGTTCTGCCCTGGAAAGCACCTCGATGGGCTTAGTTCTATGCCTTATGTCCGGTTTCTCCAGCTGGGAAATGTTGACTGCGTATTTTCTGCCCGCAAAGAGCAATATCTGGTTTGCGATGCAGCAGATGCTTTTTTGCAGGCTTTCGGAAAGCATTGCCGCCGAAAGGTGTTCATAAATCTTTGCCTGTATCTCCGGGGCAGTGGTATCAGAAAGTCTGCAGGATCCGATAATTCCGTCAAGATGGGTCTTGTACACCGTTTCATATTTTATATAGGTAGAATACTTTCGCCTGCCAGCGATATCTATAAGCCATTCCCCCGCAACCTGTGAGTACAAAACTGCCATGTCCAAACCGCCGCTGCTCCTTCCGCATCCTGTCCCCCCCTGCGCTTGGTTTTCTCCTACAGCCGTTTGCGTATGCTCGAATCTGGCCCGGGACATTTTTTCCTTTACTTCCTCATAAGTTCTGCCATATACAGAGCGGTAAAACTCCCTTCCCCTATGCTCATCCCACGTCTTATAGCGTCCTTCCCATCTTCCGTCTGCCCTTTTCCGGATATTTTCTCCATGTCTTGCCATATTTTTCTCCTTTCGTGTAGCGGCATATACCCGCCAAGATTTTGACCCTAAACCTGACTGCAAATTATCAATTCCCGCCTTTTTTGCTTCCATTTTTACAGAAAAAAGCACTTTCCGACTCACATAAATACTCCAAACCGTTATATAATGTGGAAAAATACGGAATTTGTTTTAATTTATTGCAAGTCTGTCTTAAATAGTGTAAAATAAAGCCGATATAATTAATAATGGTATAGAGGGCATTTTTGCTTTTTGTTTTCGCAGAATGGTTCATTCTGCGAAGAATATTGAATATTGGGTTGCATGGAGGCACAAAGAATAGACGAGGGAATGTCGTTGCATTTTGGGTGCAACGACATTTTTTTGCGGGACGCAAGGAAGAACCAGAGCGTGAATATCCGCTGGCCGGAGGTAAGAGAATACTTCCGGGGTAGGATCGAATAAGGGAAAGCGCATGTTGAAGGATTGAGAGAGGTGAGTATATTGATAGAATTAGCGATTCCGGATTTGTCAGGAAACGAAAGAAAATACTTAAATGAATGTATTGACACTACTTTTGTATCAACTGTCGGTGAATTTGTAAAGCGGTTTGAAAAGGAAGTTGCCAGGAAGGCGGGCGCCGCTTATGGAACGGTAGTTTCTTCCGGAACTGACGGACTCCACATGGCTTTGACGGCCTGCGGCGTGGGAAGGAACGAGTTGGTCTGTATTCCGGCGTTTACCTTTATCGCAACGGCCAACGCAGTTGTACACTGCGGAGCAGAGCCCTGGCTGATTGATATTGACGAGAAATCCTGGACCATGGATCCGGAACTTCTGGAGAGAGAGTTGGCTGAAAAAGCATATGAGAAAGATGGTAAACTCTTTCATAGGGGGAGCGGAAAACGGATAGCGGCTGTCATGCCGGTATACACAATGGGAATGCCCGCGGACATGGACAGGATCAGGGATGTCACGGATAAGTACCACCTACCGTTGGTGGCAGATGCTGCCGCCGCAATAGGGGCAAAATACAAAGGGCGAAATATAGGAAACCTGGCGGACGCTACGGTTTTCTCCTTTAATGGAAACAAGACAATCACCTGCGGCGGCGGCGGGGCTATTGTCGGGGACAATGAAAGGATTATTGAACGGGCAAAGCATATAGCGACTACGGCCCGTGTCGGGCAGGACTATGACCACGATATGGTCGGCTATAATTATCGGATGACCAATTTACAGGCTGCGGTGGGCTGCGCACAGATAGAGAGATTAGAAGAATTTGTTATAAAGAAGCATTATATAAGTGACTATTACAAGGAACATCTGAAAGGAATCCCGGGAATAGCATTTTTCCCGGAGACAGACTGGGGAGAAAGCGTCTGTTGGTTTACGGGTCTTGTTCTGGATGATACGCGAAATGTCAGGGAAGTATGTGATCGTCTGGCGGACAAAGAGATACAGACGAAACCGTTCTGGAAACCAGTTTATATGCAGAAGCCATATTTACATGTGGAAAAGTCCGACATGGATGTGACGGAAAAAATATGGCGGCATATTTTGACTTTACCTGTATCTACATGCTTGACGGAGAAGCAGCTGGAGAGTGTGGTTATGGCCGTGAAGGAGATACTGTAGGGTATGGAAAATATTGTCTTAATTGGCATTGGCGGACATGCGAAGGGAATTGTAGATACAATAGAGAAACAGAATAAATACCATATTGTTGGTTTTGTAGACAAGATCAGCGAACCAAAAAAGTATAAGGGGTATGAGGTTATTGGAGATGATGCCGATTTAGAGACCATTTTCTCCAGGGACCGAGTAAAAAAAGCTTTTATATCTATCGGCTATATGGGCAATTCTCGGGTTAGAGCAGAGTTGTATGAAAAACTTAAACGGATAGGTTATCAGTTACCGGTGATTATAGATCCAACGGCAGCAGTGGCAGAAAACGTATATATAGAAGAAGGAACTTTTATTGGTAAGAATGTGGTGGTCAATGCAGACGCCAAAATTGGAAGAATGTGTATTATCAATGACGGAGCGATTATAGAGCATGACTGCAGCGTAGAGGATTTTGCGCATGTGGCGGTGGGAGCGGTTGTATGCGGAATGTCGCGGATAGGAGAACAAAGCTTTGTGGGAGCAAACGCGACAGTTATTCAATGTGTGGATGTGGGAAATTGTGTGACGATTGGAGCGGGGTCAGTGGTGCTTTCGGATGTTAAAGACAATTACACAGTTTATGGAATTTGGAAAAAGTCTGACTGTGAAGTGGTCTAAGAACGGAGTGTGCATAGTGAAAAGGGTATATATTATTGCAGAGGCCGGCGTCAACCATAACGGCGACATCAACATAGCAAAAAGGCTGGTGGATGCAGCGCAGGAGGCCGGCGCGGACGTAGTGAAGTTCCAGACCTTTCAGGCGGACAGTCTTGTTTCTAAATACGCGCAGAAGGCAAAGTACCAGCTTCAATCAACTGATGAGAAGGAAACCCAAAGGGAAATGCTGAAGAAACTGGAACTTACCTATGAGATGCATGTGGAATTGCTTCAGTATTGCAGAGAGGTTGGGATAGATTTTTTGTCCACCCCATTTGACTTGGGCAGTATTGATTTGTTAGAAAGCGTCGGTATGAATTTGTACAAGATTCCCTCGGGAGAAATCACGAATCTCCCATATCTGAGGAAGATTGGCAGCCTGAGAAAACCTGTGATTCTGTCATCAGGTATGAGTACAATTGGGGAGGTAAAGGAAGCCGTAAAAGTATTAAGAGAAAGTGGAGCGGCCAACGTGGCAGTGCTTCATTGCAACACGCAATATCCTACTCCCATGCAGGATGTAAATTTAAATGTTATGAATACCATACGGAATGAGATAGGAGTAAGTGTCGGCTATTCCGATCACACAGAAGGAATTGAGGTGCCAATCGCCGCCGTGGCCATGGGGGCGGAAATTATAGAAAAGCATTTCACCTTAGATAAGACCATGGCGGGACCTGATCACAAGGCGAGTCTGGAACCGGACGGATTAAAGGCAATGGTACAGGCTATTCGGAACATAGAGATGGCGGTAGGTGATATAGAAAAGAAACCGACGCGCTCTGAGAAGGATAATATAGCTGTTGTGCGTAAGAGCATTGTTGCAAAAAGGCAAATTGAGGCGGGCGAAATGTTTTCTGAGGATAATATTACAACAAAAAGACCGGGAATAGGGATATCCCCCATGCTTTGGGATAATGTGGTGGGCACAGTGGCGAAGCGCAAATACGAAGAAGACGAGTTGATAGAGTTATGAAGAAGATATGTGTTGTCACAGGTACCAGAGCAGAATATGGTCTGTTAAAACCAGTTATTGAGAGAATAAACAAGGACGAAGAACTGGAGTTATACCTTATTGCAACCGGGGCGCATTTATCTCCCGAATTTGGATTAACTTATAAGGAGATAGAAGATGATGGCTATATTATAAATAAGAAAATAGAGATGCTGCTTTCTGCGGACACCCCAAGCAGTGTCGTGAAGTCCATGGGAGTAGGGATGATTGGGTTCGCCGATGCTTTTGCGGATGGATGCCCGGATATGGTGGTGATACTCGGGGACAGATATGAGATGTTGGCGGCGGCTTCCGCAGCCATGGTGCATAGGATACCGATAGCGCATATTCATGGCGGTGAGACAACGGAAGGGCTGATTGACGAGGCTGTTAGACATGCGATTACCAAGATGAGCTATTTACATTTTGTGGCTACAGCAGCTTACCGCAATAGAGTTATTCAGCTTGGAGAAAGTCCTGAGCGGGTATTTAATGTGGGCGCCTTGGGAGTTGAAAATATTAAAACGGTGAAGTTGCTGGATAAAGAGGACTTGGAAAAGAGTATTGATTTTCAAATCGGTGGAAATACGGTTATGGTTACATATCACCCTGTAACTTTGGAAAATCGAAGCAGTGTCGAGCAGTTTCGCAATCTGTTGAGTGTACTTAAGAGCAAAACAGAGTTGGACATGATCTTTACAAAGGCAAATTCTGATACAGATGGCAGAATTATTAACCAGATGATAGATGATTTTGTTGCGGAAAACAGAGGCAGAAGTGTGGCGCATACGTCTTTGGGGCAAATCAGATATTTGAGCCTTTTAAAATATTGCAGTATGGTTATTGGAAATTCTTCAAGCGGGATTATAGAAGTGCCTTCCTTTCACATTCCGACAGTGGACATAGGAGACAGACAGAGGGGAAGAGTGGCATCCGGCAGCGTCATACATTGCGGAACGGGTGTGGATGACATTAATAATGCGCTTTATAAAGCAATGCAGGCCGATTTTAGACAGAGTATTAAAAACGTAAAAAATCCTTATGAAGGAGAAAATACATCTTCAGAGATTGTCAGTATCATAAAACAGCATTTGCAGGATGGAATAAATATAAAAAAGAAATTTTATGACTTGGATATGGGATAATGGATATGGATGCGGTATTTATAGGATGTGTTAAATCATCAGAAGTATTTTTTAGAAAATTGTGTGAATTGGACATAAATATAGTTGGTGTGATTACAAAAGCGCAATCGAATTTTAATTCAGATTTTGTAGACTTAAGCACTTTATGTAAGGAGAATGCAATAGATTGCATTTTTGTAGAAGACATTAATGATAAGGATAGTGTTAGCTATATAATGAATAAGAAACCAGACATTATATTCTGCTTGGGATGGTCACGGTTACTCAAGCAACAAATCCTTGAAATTCCCAGGTTGGGTACTGTGGGATTTCATCCGGCAGCGTTGCCTTACAATAGAGGAAGGCATCCGCTTATATGGGCGCTGGCATTAGGCTTACAGGAAACAGCATCAACTTTCTTTCTGATGAATGAGGGGGCCGATACAGGAGACATCATATCACAGAAAAAAATTCCCATTAATTATGAAGATGATGCAGCAACTTTATATGCGAAGGTATTAAAAGCCGGATGCACACAGCTTGAAGAAATAGTGAATGGTTTAAATAATGGGAAGCTTATGCCGTTGAGGCAAACCGTTTCTGACGGAAACAGTTGGAGAAAAAGAGGGATAACGGACGGGAAGATTGACTGGAGAATGTCAAGCCGGGCAATTTATAATCTGGTGCGGGCGCTGACGAAACCGTATGTTGGGGCACACTTTGAATACAAGGGAAGAGAATATAAGGTCTGGAAAGTAAAGGAAATTGAAACAGATTCTTATGATAATATTGAATGCGGAAAGATCATCGAAGTATTTGGTTTGAATCATTTTATGATTAAAGTATATGACGGACTAATAGAAGTTGTTGAGTGTGACAATATTGATTTGCAAGCAGGAGATTATCTATAATATGAAAATTATGGTAATATCTCCTCATCCTGATGATGAAACGCTGGGTGCAGGAGGGACATTGTTAAGATATAAATCTGAAGGGCATCAAATATATTGGCTTAATATTACGAATGTAGAGGGAAACGGCAGATGGTCAAAATCGTTTGTCGAAAAAAGGCAAAGGCAAATTATTGCCATATGTGAATTCTATTGCTTTGATAAATTTATTGATCTGAAATATGAACCAACAGGTCTTGATTCTGTGAACAGAAACGAACTGATTGAGAAAATAGGAAAATATTTTGATGAATTTCAGCCGGAATGGATCATATTACCTGATGGTAATGATGCACATTCGGATCATAAAGTGGTATATGAATGTTGTATGGCTTGCTCAAAAGTGTTTCGTCACCCATATATCAAACGTGTTACAACAATGGAAATTCTATCTGAAACTGACTTTGGAAAGCCGGATAATCCATTTGTTCCAAACATGTTTGTAGATATATCTGATTACATAGATAAGAAATTAGAGGCTTTGGCAATATATGATACAGAGATTAGGGAAAGACCGTTTCCAAGAAATATGGATGCGGTGAAAGCGTTGGGAACGCTACGGGGGGGAATGGCGGGATGTATGTATGCCGAGGCGTTTAAAATAATAAAGGAAATACAATAAAAGGGCATAGAGATGAATGCTGTTTTGATGGTATAGAGGCAGGAAGGGATAACGATGGCGAAAACAGTTCTGGTTACAGGTGCGGATGGCTTTATCGGAAGCCATTTAACGGAGATGCTTCTGGAAAAAGGGTATGATGTGAAGGCATTTACCTTTTATAATTCCTTTAATAACTGGGGATGGCTTGATACTTTACCGGAAGGTAAACTGTCTGAAATCAATATATTCAGCGGCGATATAAGGGATCCCAACGGGGTGCGGGAAGCTATGAGAGGAGTAGATATGGTTTTTCATCTCGCGGCGCTGATTGCCATCCCGTTCAGTTATCACTCTCCGGACTCTTATGTTGATACCAATATTAAGGGTACGCTCAATATACTACAGGCGGCCAGAGAGTTGGAGACAGAAAAGATAATGATTACCTCTACATCGGAGGTCTATGGAACAGCGCAATATGTCCCGATCGATGAAAAACATCCTTTTCAAGGACAGTCTCCATACTCAGCGACCAAAATCGGGGCGGACAGGCTTGCGGAGAGTTTTTACAGAAGTTTTGAACTGCCGGTAGCTATAGTCAGACCCTTTAATACATATGGTCCGAGACAGTCCGCGAGAGCGGTGATTCCCACAATTATAACGCAGCTGCTGGCGGGAAAGACGGAAATCAAGCTGGGAGCGATCACACCGACCAGAGATTTTAACTATGTAAAGGACACGGCGGCGGGCTTTATAGCTATTGCGGAATCAGACAAGACGGTGGGAGAAGAAATCAATATAGCATCACAAAAGGAAATATCCATTGGTGATTTGGCTGATGAAATAATAAAACAGATTAATCCCATGGCAAAAATTATATGTGAAGAACAAAGACTCAGGCCGGATAAAAGTGAAGTTAACAGACTGCTTGGCTCTAACAATAAGATTAAGCAGTTGACGGACTGGAGACCGAGATATACTCTTTCCCGGGGATTGGGGGAGACAATTGAGTGGATAAGCCAAAATATGAATTGCTATAAGACAAATATTTATAATATATAGAAGAAGGAAAAGAGTAAATGAATTGCACAGAGACATCTGAATTTATTATTACTGAGGATGCAACTATATTACAGGCTATGGAACAGATTGATAAATCGACACGTAAAATTCTATTTGTGCATAGTGATGGGAAATTGCTGGCTGCGGTTTCAGATGGAGATATTAGGCGTTGGATATTAAAGGGCGGAAAGTTAAATGAGTCCATAAAGAACGCGGCAAACTATCAGCCAATATTTATTAAAGAAGATAAGCGCTATCAGGCAGAGCGGATAATGAAAAAAAATACAATAGACGCTTTGCCGATAATAAACGAAGACGGACAAATAAAGGAAATAGTTTTTCTGAATAAATTTGATAAAGAGTACGATAGATTTCCGGAACATATACCAGTGATAATAATGGCTGGCGGAACAGGAAGCAGGCTTTTGCCATATACCAATATATTACCCAAGCCATTGATTCCCATAGGAGAACTTCCGATAGTTGAGCATATTATTAATCAATTCAAAAAATTTGGATGTGACGACTTTAGAATGATAGTCAATTACAAAAGAAATATGATAAAAGCGTATTTTAACGAACTGGAAAAAGATTACTCCCTGACGTTTGTATCCGAGGAAAAACCACTTGGAACGGGGGGCGGATTGAGTTTGTTAAAAGGGTCTATTCAAGGGACTTTCATATTAACAAATTGTGATATTTTGATTGATGAGGATTTGGGGAAAGCATATAGGCACCATAAAGAACAGGGAAACGAAATTACAATGATATGTTCACTGAAGAATTATATTCTTCCTTATGGAATTGTGAATATTGGGCAGAATGGAAATATCAACTCTATTCAGGAAAAGCCGGAAATGTCTTTTTATACGAATACAGGATGCTATTTTGTAGAATCAGAAGTAGTAGAAAGGTTGACATATAATGAATTTGTTGATTTCCCCAATATTATCAGTGAATATTTGGAGGAAGGAAGGAAAGTTGGCGTATATCCAATTGGCGAAAATGCATGGCTTGATATGGGGCAGATGGATGAAATGGAAAAAATGAAGGCGCGGCTGGAGTGTTGATTTGTGGGATTGCAAAGAAAAATATTGTAACTGTAGTATGGGAGTATATAAATGAAAAATCTAGCAGTAATACCGGCCAGAAGTGGTTCTAAAGGTATTAGTGATAAAAATATTAAAGACTTAAATGGAAAGCCGCTTATGGCTTATACAATTGAGGCGGCACAGAATACAAATATTTTTGACTGCATACATGTATCAACTGACAGTGCTTTATATGCTGATATCGCTAGAAAATTAGGTGTAGACGTACCCTTTTTAAGAAGTGCAGCGCTATCGACGGATGCGGCGGGAACAATGGATGCAGTTAGATTTGTGGTGAATGAATATATAAATTTGGGGCAGACGTTTGAAACCGTCACGATATTACAGCCTACATCGCCATTGAGAACAAGTGAAGATATAGTGTGTGCCTTTAGGGTTTTTAGGGAAAAAAAAGCGGATTCTGTTGTCAGTGTATGTGAGACGGAATACTCACCGTGGCTGTGCAATATTTTGCCGGATAATTCTTCTTTAAATAATTTTATCGATTTAAACAGGGTGGGACGCAGACAGGAAATGCAGCAGTATTATCGAATAAATGGTGCAATATATATACAGACAACAGAGTTATTAATGAGACATGGAAATTTATATGGTGAAAATTCCTATGCATATATCATGAATAAAATGAAATCTATAGACATAGATGACGAGTTTGATTTTTTTCTTGCCAAAATGCTGCTAAATTACAATCAATGAAATTGAGGAGTTTTCATTGGTGGAAACAGAGGGTGAAATATTATGGGAAAAGTGTATATTGTTCACTGCATTGATACAGAAGGACCTTTATATGAAACGCTGGAAGCTACTTTTGAGAGGCTAAGGAATATATTTGAAATAGAAATAGAACCCACAGAGGAAAACCTAAGAAAATTGCAGGAAGAAAGAATAAGTCTGGGCGGAAAAGAGAAAGAAGTGTCAAAGGCGCTTGATAATTCTCTGCTATCGACATTTAGAAATTTTTCTGATATAGAAAAAATGTTGCAAAAGCTTAATAGTAAAGCATTTCGGGAAGAACTTTTGGACAGCAGCGGAAAGGGATGGGTATGCAGTTGGTTTTGTATGGAGCACGTGGGCTTTCAAGGAGAAAACCCGCGTATGAGAGTGGCGGGATGGCATTCAATCTATGACTGGTATGTAAATAAAATAGAATACTCCTTGGGAGATATTGTTGGATGGCATTATCACCCATTGCCGGTAAATGGGGATTACAATGCATGCGGTGTTAATTATGTCGGATCCGGAAATGTATTTGAAATATTAGCGAGAAACGTGATAGACAGACAATTTTTTCCGGCTATATACAGACCCGGATTTCATACTGAAAGACCGGACTCACATTGGCTATTAGAACAATGGATTCCTTTCGATTATGCCAATCAATCTGTTTTGGAGAATGTTCAGTATGAGCAGCGTGATATGAAAAATGGGAGATTGGGGAACTGGGTTGGCGCACCGACGTCATGGGAACCTTACCATCCAGATTATGCAGATTATAGAAAGAAAGGAGATTGTAAAAGAGTTATTGCAAGATGTTTAAATATGAATACAAGAATGCGTAACATTACTCCTGAAGATTTTGAACAAGCGTTTGCAGAAGCAGAATCAGGAAAATCGCAGTTGGTGTCGTTTACGGATCATGACTTTAGGGATATTTGTTACGATGTAGATTTAATGCGAAAAATGCTGACAGAGGTTATTTATAAATATCCGGAGGTACAGTTCGAGTTTTGCAATGCGCTTGAGGGAATGCGTAAATATTTTAATTTAGAAGCGGCAAGCTGCAATTTAAGTGTAGAATTACAAAATGAGAGAAAGTGCATGAGTATAACGGCGGATAAAAATATCTTTGGTACGCAGCCGTTTTTCTGCGTGAAATTGTTTGGAGGGCGCTACGTTTGGAGTAATTTGGATTTTATTGATGATAATAAATGGTCATTTTCTTTTGACCGAGATTCGGTTGAACTTGATCAAATTGAGAAAATAGGAATTGCGGCAAATAGTACAAGCGGAGTAACGGATATTATTGTCATAGAAATTAGGACAGGTGCTATACAGAGAAAAGTTTTAAATTCATAAGGAGGAATTGGTTATGGATAACACAAATAGTAAAGAGTTTTGGAATAATTATGTTGAATACTGGGAGAATAAAGTCATAGAAGCTAACTCAAAATCGGAATCTTGTGACAAGACAATGAGTGATTTACTCTTTGTAAATTATGTGGAATTGTTGCAGATTCAGAAGGGGGAAAAACTATTGGATTTTGGATGTGGGACAGCTCGACTGTATCCGTATTTCAGAAAGCAATATGAAAATAGTATATATATTGGTGCTGACGTTTCAGGGACCACCCTTGAACATGCACAAAGAAATAATGAGGATTTACAGATAGGCAGAGACTTGTATGAATTTGACGGACTAAATCTTCCGTTTAAAGATGGCTATTTTGATAAAGTAGTATGTTGGGGAGTTTTTGATGCATGTCGGCAGGAGGAAATTCTGCTAGAACTTTTTAGAGTTATAAAACCAAATGGGAAAATACTTATAACAGGGAAAAATAATACATATTTTGAGGATGATGAGGCGGCATACGTTGCTGAAATAAATGCGAGAAAGAAAGGTCATCCTAATTATTTTTCTGATATACATAATCTTATATTGCAGTTCCCCAAAAGAGGAGTAACGATTGAAGAACAGAGGTTTTTTTTAAGAAGAGGTGATTTCTCTAAGAATATTTATCAAAGCGAATTACCCGATAGGTTTTATGAATGGATGTTTATATTAAGGAAGAGTGAAGATTTTGATAATAGTATGAGCTTTGAAAAATTTAGTGATATGTATTCAAAAGTTTTTTCTTGAAAAGAGAATTGAAAAATATTTGGCAATAGAATAGGAGAAGAGAACGCAATGAAAGTACTTATGGTGGTGTACGATAATGATTCCTTTACAAGCTATTTTCCCCAAGGATTGGCATATTTGGCTTCTGCTGAAAGGGAAAAAGGTCACGAGATAACAATTTATCAGCAGGACATTTATCACTGGCCAGATGAACACTTAACGGAATATTTGGATAATAATAGTTTTGATGTTGTGCAAGTGAGTGTCATAGGAGGATATTATCAATATAGAAAGTTGCTAAAACTGTCTGATGCCATAAACAATTCAAGAAATAGGCATAAGTTCAAATACTTGATTGGAGGACATGGGCCGGCAGCAGAGCCAGAGTATTTTTTAAGAAAAACAAAGGCTGATTATTGTGGAATCGGAGAAGGTGAAATTACAATTGTAGAATTATTTGAGGCTATTGAAGGGAAAAGAGATAGAAGAACTGTAAAAGGGATTGCATATATAGACGAAAATGATTGCTATGTGAGAACAGAAGCGAGAGAACTAATAGAAGATATAGACAGCATTTCGATGCCCGCATATGATTTGTTTGATATGACATATTATACGATGCTGCGGATGCCAAATATTAGGGCAAATGAAAAATCAATTCCGATGTTATCAGGGCGGGGGTGCATATTTGCGTGTAATTTTTGTTATAGAATGGATAAAGGGTTTAGGCCACGCAGCGCGAAAAGTATAATAGAAGAGATTCGATTTGTGAAGGATAAGTATAATGTTAGCTATATAGAATTTTCTGATGAATTACTGATGAGTTCTCAAAAGAGAACATTAGAATTGTGTCAGGCATTTATTGATGCGGATCTTAACATAAGATGGAACTGTAATGGGCGGCTTAATTTTGCAGACCTAGATGTATTAAAGAAAATGAAAGAAGCAGGGTGTACGTTTATTAATTATGGTATTGAATCATTAGATGAGCCTACTCTGAGGGTAATGCATAAAGGACTTACCAAGGAAATGATTATAAGGGGTGTAGAAAATACCTTGGCTGTTGGCATTAGTCCGGGATTAAATATTATATATGGGAATATTAATGAACCGTTGTCTGCAATTGATGAGGCGGTGGAATTTTTGTTAAAATATGATGACCACGCGCAGTTAAGGACAATCAGACCTGTCACTCCATATCCAGGTTGTGAGTTGTATCAATACGCCATAGATAAAGGGCTGCTTGAAGGACCAGAGGATTTCTATGAGAATAAACATGTTAATTCTGATCTTATGGCCGTAAACTTTACCCAATATACAGATGAAGAAGTATATAACAAATTGTATGAGGCCAACATGCGGCTTATTGATAACTATATAAGAAATCAGAGAAATAGTTATGAAAAAATTTGTAAGGACTTATATTTGAATAAAGATGCAAATTTTCGTGGATTTAGACAGACATAAGTTCTGTAAATTACTTATATGATAACAATTTTGATTGAAGGGGGATGGAAATGTGGGAAATCAAGAACTTGATATATACCGTAAAATAAATGAGTTTGAGAACAAAAGTGATTTATTTAAATATTGTTTCAAAAATACAGGAATCCCCATGTGGTTATTTATTCGAACTTTCTTAGTATTTAAGGCTGTTAGAGCGGATGAACCACATACACATTCAAAAAAGAATGTAAACGTAAAAAACAGATTGTTTGATGAAGTTATAAAAGAAAATCCTTTTCTGGAACTTCATAAGGATATTGTATATGCCTTTTGGACATATGAGATTTTAAAAATAGATGTTGATGGGCATTCTAACGACACAACAATTATGCCATTTATGCAGGAGAATTTAAGAAAGTCTGTTGCACTGATGAACGGAAAGATTTCGGATGGTATTAAGCTAAAGAGAGAATATCCCAGTTTGAAATCAGATTTTTTCTTTAGAAATTATTTGAAGAAATCGACAGTACCCCAAGAAGATGTAGTGTCTATAAAAAGTATTATACATTATATAGAAATGCGCTTTCCATGGAAGATTGACAATCAAATTAAAAAGACTATGCATGAAATTCTTATGGGATGCTCAAAATATCTTGATATATTAATAAAAAGGTTTTCTCTGTATCTGGGCATTATACGTCCCAAATTAGTCATTGTGTCATGCGCAAATTATATAGACTTATATGGAGCGGCCTTAATCATTGCGTGTAAAAAGCGAAAAATCGTAACGGCAGAGATACAGCATGCATGGATCGGAAAGAAGCATCTTCAGTATTATTTTAGTGATTATATTATAAGTGATCCTAAATGTAGAATGGTGTTTCCTGACTATCTTCTTACAATGGGAAAATATTGGAATCAGCAGATAAAGGTACCTGAAAAGCTATACACCGTGGGATGTAAAAAAACTATTATCAGGAATGTGGTTCAAAAGGATAGTATTTTGTTTGCGGCATCAACGGATCATGAACGCTATTTTTTGTTTTTAAGCGCCTTTTTATCTAATCCTGTCAGCGAAGGTGTAACAGTATATTTTAGACAGCATCCCATGTGGAAAAATACTGTTAAATATGCCAGTTTAAACAAATATTCTAACTTCATATTTGCAGATGAGAGAGACCTGGATTATTATATGTCAATTTGTAAATATGTGATTGCTGATGGCAGTACAGTATGCTATGAAGCCCTCTATGCAAAAAAAATAGTATTTTGTTTTAAGGGTCCAACCACTGACTTATTTGATATATCTTCTTTTAGTGATGTAAAGCTCTTTGAAGATTTGTCTGATTTTTTGAGGCTTTGGATGGATAGAGAAGGCTATATTCCACAAAGGCATGAAGATTTATTTGAATTGGATTACAAGAACAGGTACAGAAGGTTTATGAATATGTGTGGATGCAGGCTGAAGCAATAGATTTGAATATTAGAAAGCAATGAGGAAAAAGAAAATGGCTGAGCTTACTGATTTAGTTGTCGATTTGATAGAGATTGACTGTTCGTGTGTTGACGGCAATAGAGTATGGTTTGTTGGCAAAACATTTAATTATCTATTTTGCATGGACATTTCCGAAAAAATTATAGAGATAGTTGAGAGGTTACCTGGAGAACAACTGATTGGATACCGTAGTTATTCGAATATTGTTAAGTACAAAAATCAAATAATTTTAATTCCTGGGTATGCTGACAAGATACTTATTTATGATGCTGCAGCGAGAATATTTAGAGAGATTGAAGTAAAAATACAAGGAAAACATGTGTTTTATGTTTTTGTGGGAATAGAACATGATAAATTATATTTAATGGACTACGAAGATGCAAGAATTGTGATAATAGACTTGGATAAAAGATGCATTGCGTCGTGCAGAAAAATAGAGACTTCAGAGCCCGTAAACCTTATATATTCTAAGCCAATATTGCAGAAAGGAAATATATATATTCCGTTATGTGAGGGAAATAAAATAATTATTTACCAAATTAGCGATGATGTTTTTAGAGAGTGCCTTTTAGAGAGCGTGGCAAGTGGTTACTCAAATATTATATATGATGGCATTTTCTTTTGGTTAATAGGATTTGCGGGAGAAATAGTAAAATGGGATTCTGAAACAATGAAAATTGTGCAAAACATTAGTTTACCCAAAGATTTTAAGGAGTTTATTATTGCAGGAAATGATAAAATAGTAAAATGGTATTCCTATGAAGAGGATAGAATTCGAAATTATCGCTTTTGTTGGGATTGTGATTTTGATGGAAAGTATATTTGGATTCTTCCAGCACTATCAGATAGTATTTTATGTGTAGATAAGGATACGGGGGTTCTGCAAATTATAGAATTGCCAAATGAAAATGAAGATACATATACTATGCAAGGCAGAGAAGGGTACAAGTTTTCATTTATGGGAATTGATGAGGAAAGATATATTCGTATATATTCACATAAAAATCGGGTTATATATTGCGTTGATAACACAACAACACAATACAGCGTGGAAAAGTGGAGTATGAAAGACGCCAGTTTGAGAGAATTTCTGGATGATTATTGGAATGAACCAAGATCAGAGTCTCTAAAAGAAAACCTCGGTTTCTTTTTGGAAAGCGTATTATTTAAATAATATAGATGGTTCGAGTGATTAAGGTTAATAGCAGATTTCTTTAGGAGACAACTTATGGAAAACAATAGTCTTATAATTCGACAAGCTAGAAAATATGCAAAGCATAAGTCTGTCGCAAATTCGAAGAATTTGAGAATTGCGGTAATAGGTTCTTACTCAACCCAGCATATTTCTATGGTTCTTAAGTATCTGCTTCATGAGGAGTGTATTGAGACGGATATTTATGAGGGGCAATATAATGGAATTGCGATGGATGTACTGGATAAGTCCTCCGATTTATATATGTTCAAGCCGGATATAGTCATTGTTTTTCCGTACCATGAAGATATTCATGCATATCCTGATGTGCTGGAAACGCAGGATAAGGTTGAACGCAGAATTAATTTAGAAGTAGACTACTATAAGAAGATATGGAGTAATCTGTCTGAAAATGAAGGTGTACATATTATACAGACCAATTTTGTGATTCCGCCATTAAGACAGTATGGCAATATGGAGAAAAAACTGTGGTATTCAGCAAGTAGTTTCCTGACAGTACTGAATCAAAGAATTCTTATGGAGTGCCCGGCTAATGTGACGATTGTTGATTTGGATGAATTTGCTTCAGATGTAGGAAAATATAACTGGTTTGATTATTCGGCATATTTCTTATATAAGTTGGGATTTAAGATGGATTATTTGCCAGAAGTCTGTAAATTGCTTGTAAGGCAGATTCTGGTAATGCAAGGGAAAACAAGAAAGTGTTTAGTGCTTGACTTGGACAATACTGTGTGGGGAGGCATTATAGGAGATGACGGATGCGAGGGAATACGACTAGATCCCAATGACGCAGTGGGAGAAGCGTATCGTTTTTTTCAAAAATATATTTTATCCTTAAAGAATAGAGGCGTGATTTTGGCTGTATGCAGTAAAAATGAGGAGTCTATTGCCAAAACGCCATTTGAAAAGAACAAAAATATGATTCTCAAATTAGATGATATTGCCTGCTTTGTTGCGAACTGGGATGATAAAGTACAGAATCTTAGGAGAATAGCTGAAAAACTGAATATAGGTCTTGACAGTATGGTGTTTTTTGATGACAATCCCGCAGAAAGAAAGCTTGTGCATGACTTTCTTCCAATGGTTCATGTAGTTGATGTTCCGGAAGACCCCGCATATTATGCAATTCAGATAGAAAAGGAGTCGCCGTTTGAGTGGCAGCAGCTTACGCAGGAAGATGTAATCCGTAATACGGACTACAACAGTAATGAAAAGAGAGAGAAGTTAAGGGAGAGCATAGTTGACTATGATGTATATCTGAGAGCATTAGAGATGAAAGGTAGGGTATGTGTATTAAGTACTGAATATGTACAGAGATTTACGCAGCTGATAAATAAATCCAATCAGTTTAATGTGAGAACAATACGGTATTCAGAAACGGACATATTGAAGTACATACACGATCAGAATTATAAATGTTTGTATAGCGAGTTGGAGGATAAATTTGGAAATCATGGCCTTATCTCATGCGTTATCCTGAGGCGGGAGGGTGCTGATGCTTTTATAGATACATGGGTGATGAGTTGTCGTGTCTTGAAACGCGGCGTTGAAGAAATGATGTTTGAACAAGTATTGGAAGAGATAAAAAAGTGGGGGTGTGAAACACTTTATGCGGAATATATAGAGACAAATAAAAATGCGCTGGTGAGACATTTATATGATCAATTTGGTTTTCTGCAAATAAGCAGTGACGAAGAGGCCAAAAGTATAATGTACCGGCTGACAGATTTTAAATTTACGGGAGCATATAATATAACAAAAATTTGAGGAGAAATGATGATGGATGTTAAAGAAAATTTACAGGATATTTTCAGACGTATTTTTGATGATGACAGTATTCTTTTGTTTGATGAGATGACGGCGGATGATATAGAGGATTGGGATTCATTGATGCATATTGACTTAATTCTTGAGATAGAAAAAGTCTTCTCAATTAAATTTACAACCGAGGAAGTTCTAAAGACAAGTAATGTTGGTGAGTTTATTCGACTGATTGAAAACAAGATATAATAGATATGGGGCATACATTATGAATGAATATAAATTTCAGGATGTCAGTGTTGGTTTAGAGGAACAGTTTGAGGTTATTATAACAGAAGAAATGATGAATGGATTTGGAGAACTGACAGGGGATATTAATCCTATGCATGTTGATATAGATTATGCGCAAAAGTATGGCGGAATGAAAGACAGGATTGTTTACGGAATGCTGACAGCCTCGTTTTACTCCACGCTGGTAGGAATGTATTTGCCGGGAAAATACGCTTTATTTGAAAAATGTGATGTATCATGGCCATCGCCTTGCTATATAGGGGACAAGCTGACTGTTTTTGGGCGAGTTTCTGATGTTAATTCACTGTTTTCCCGGATAACAATAAAAGCATACATAGCAAATCAACAGGGTAAGAAAATATCAAGGGCAATACTGACAGTAGGGTTTACTGGAGAGGGAACTGCATGAAAACTTGGATCATAACAGGAATAAGTTCTTCTATTGGCCGGGAAGTATTGAAAAGATTGGAAAAGCAGCAGGAAGAGGTATATGTAATTGGTCAATACTATAGCAGATTAGAGGAAGTTGAGAAGCTGAAGGCTGAATTCAACTATGTAAAGCTGGTTTTGTTCCAATGCGATTTAACTGATGAGACAGCGGTTGCTCAATGGATTAGTAAGCTTCAGGAATTAAAATATAAACCTACACATATATTGCATACTCCGGCATCAAAATTAGAATATATGAGAATAAAAGAGTTTAGGTGGGAAATTGCAGAGAAGGAACTAAAACTACAAATCAATTCATTGGCACAGCTTTTAAAAGTGTTTTTGCCATCTATGGAAAAGAATCATTTTGGGAAAATTCTTGCGGTAGCCTCTGCCTGTACCGAAGGTGTCCCGCCTAAATATATGTGTCATTATGTCCTGACCAAATATGCGTTGATTGCATTGATTAAGAGTGCTGCTTGTGAATATTCCGGGAAAGGAATTAATATTAATGCAATTTCACCAAACATGATGGAAACGGATCTGCTATCCAATATTGACAACCGGATAGTGGAAATTACTGCGAAAGAATCGGCAATGAAAAGAAATATACGGGTTGAGGAAGTTGCAGACGGAATAATGTTTTTAATGGGTGAGGGGGCAGGCTATATTAATGGGATTAATCTGAATTTAACGGGTGGGGATAGGATGTAAATAACATCTGTGCTAAGGAGTGTATAGTCATGGGATTGATGGAACGAATTAAGGGTAAAAGGCTCATTATATATGGTACTGGCAACACGGGAACAAATTTTTACCAAACTAATCGACTAAAATTGGATTTAAAGTTATGTACCAGCAGTGATAAGATAATAAATCCGATTGAAGGGTTAGACGGTATTGAGCGCGCAGAATTGAAGAAGGAGACTGATTTTGTAATTATTTGTAGTATTTACCACCAGGAAATAACGAATAGACTATCATTTGAGGGATGGGAGGAAGGAGTAAATTATCTTTGCCATGATAAGTTTATCAAACGATATGACGCGGAAAGCGGCCATAAAATAATTATGGCGGTTATTGGGCAATGTCACTTAGATCGGATACGTCAGGCTTTCGGAAACCTTTCTGTCAGTGAAAGGTATGCGGTTTGGTTTTTTAATGAGAGAGAAGTATGTGTCAGCGGTGATATGTTTGATTATTTTAAGGTAAGGGAATGCGTTGATATTTTGAGGCAGGCGGATATTCTTTTGAAGCCCTCTGTTGTTACATCTAGCAGGATCAAAGATTTTGAATATTTTGAGGAGTGTTTGCCGAAGAAATGTCGTATTATATCTTTTTCTCTACCAATGCTGGAAAGCTATTGGCCGCAGGATAGAGGAAAAGAAAGTGCAATTGCCAAATATTATGTCACACATAAAAATATTAAAATACCGGCTTATGTTGAGAGGGATTATGTAATTGAAAAATATATTGATGAGGGGAAAACCACAGCTGAAATTATAAAATATATATCAGATGATAATTTTTTCTCTAGAGAGGAAGTCATTAATAATCATCAGCAAACCTTGAAGAGGGGATACTTTCAAGATAGATTGTCGGAAGTCAAGATAACAGATTATATTGAGGAGAATTATAACAAAAAGAGATTGTTTTACGATCGCGGGCATTTTGGCGAGGATGTGCTGAAGGTGTATTTGACGCGTTTGTTAAAAAGTTTAGGGGAACCAGAACAAAGACAGGAAATTGACGCTTTGGATTTGAAAAAGTACTTTGACATTAATGAAGCTCCAATATATCCCAGTACAGCGCAAATATTGAACCTTGAATTTGTAAATGATGGATCTTTGCTTCAAATGTATTTGGTGGACGGAGCGAGGATGGTAACATTTACAGAATATATGGAATGGATGATTGAATATTATAAGGCGGCAAAGAGGGCGCTGGAATGTAGCTATGTAAATTAGAAGAATGCTTTGTATAGAATATAGTCTGAGAAATTTTATAATATCAAAAATGGAGATGAATTAATGAAGGTCAATGTAATCGGTCTAGGCTACATAGGGCTTCCTACAGCTCTGATCCTGGCAGCTCATGGAACAACTGTTATTGGGACGGATAAAAATTTAGCCGTAGTGGAAAAATTGAATGGCGGGATTGTCAGCTTTGATGAGGAAGGGCTGCAAGGGCTTTTTCAACAGGCGGTGAATAATCAGATAAAGTTTACAACAGAATATCAGAAAGCAGACATATACATTGTCGCAGTGCCGACTCCCTATATAAAGCGAGACAAAAAGGTGAATGCCTCCTATGTTATAAGTGCCGTTAAAGAAGTGTTGGAAGTATGTGGTAAGGGTGCGGTTATAGTGATAGAGTCTACGGTATCACCCGGAACAATAAATAAATTCGTTCGTCCGCTGATTGCGGAAAAAGGACTGAGATGCGGGGAAGATTTACATCTGGTACACGCGCCGGAGCGCATCATCCCGGGAAGTATGATAAAAGAACTGGAAAACAATAACAGAACAATCGGGGCAGATGATGTTGAGGTTGGAAATAAAGTAAAAGCGCTGTATAAAACTTTTTGCAAAGGCGAAATAGCGGTAACGGATATCAAAACAGCAGAAATGACAAAGGTGGTGGAGAACACTTATCGAGATATCAACATAGCGTTTGCCAATGAACTGGCCAAGATATGCAGGAGCGACAATATGAATGTCTATGAGATAATCAATATTGCCAATATGCATCCCAGGGTAAATATACTGACTCCGGGACCGGGAGTGGGAGGCCACTGCATATCCGTTGATCCATGGTTTCTGGTAGGAGACTATCCGGGCCTGGCTAACATCATTCTTGCGGCCAGGAAGATTAACGATTCCATGCCTGAATTTGTATTGGAGCGGATATCTGAAATCATGGAAATGAAGGGAATAACGGATGTGTCAAGGGTTGGGCTGTATGGCCTGACTTATAAGGAGAATGTGGATGATATACGGGAAAGCCCCACATTACAGCTGTTAGAGTGCATGAGGAAGCATCTGGCGCGCGGTATTAAAGTTTATGATCCGTTTGTTCATGAAAATATTGTGGAGAGCCAGTATCAAGACTTTGACGAATTTCTGCAGGCGGTTGATTTGGTGGTCATCATGGTGGGGCATAGACAGATTATTGAGAATATGGAGAGTTTAAGCGATAAAACCGTATTAGACACCAGAAATGTGTGCCAACTTGCAAATGTATACAAATTATAATGTTTAACTAGGGAGGATTATTATGAAAAAGAGTATTTTATCTATTTTGTCAATGGCAGCAGGAGCAGCGGCAGGCGTGGCGGTGAGTGCCGCAACGGTGGGAAAAGAGCAGAATAAGACGATTAGTAAGAAACAGCAGCTTGCGGATAAGCATTTGGCAATGGTGAAGGTTTACGATGAGTGGCTTAAGGTGAGGCAGGATGGCAGGAGTCTGGTTCAATATTTTGAAAAGCGGGGCTATAAAAACATTGCCATATACGGAATGAGTTATTTGGGGGAAAGCCTTGTCAGAGAATTACAAGCTTCGGATGTCAAAGTGCAGTATGGCATAGATAAAAATGCCGATAATATTTACTCATCTGTGGAGGTTATGAATTTATCTGATGATTTGCCGGAGGTTGATGCAATCGTGGTAACCGCAGTGTTCTTCTTCGATGAGATTGCAGAGGAATTAGCAGACAAAGTGAATTGTCCTATAATTTCCTTAGAGGATATGGTATACGAGGTGTAAGGATAATGAAAGTAATGATTGTATTTGGAACCAGACCGGAAGCTATCAAAATGTGTCCGGTTGTCAAGGAATTGCGGAAACATGAAGATATACAGACGGTAGTATGTGTTTCCGGGCAGCATAAAGAAATGCTTCAGCAGGTTTTAAATGTATTTGAGGTGGTTCCGCAATATAATCTGGAAGTAATGAAGTCCCAACAGACTTTATTTGATATTACCATATTGGTATTGGAAAGGATGAAGGCGGTACTGGAGCGGGAAAACCCGGATCTGGTACTGGTACATGGGGATACCACGACAGCTTACGCAGCTGCATTGGCTTCTTTTTATTTGCATATACCTGTGGGACATGTGGAAGCCGGGCTGCGCACATATAATGTGGCTTCGCCATTTCCGGAAGAATACAACAGACAGTCAATAGACAGTGTCTCACAATTACTGTTTGCGCCCACTGAAGACACGAGACAGAATCTTATCAGAGAGAATAAGAACGAGGATAGGATTTTTGTGACGGGGAATACGGTGATTGATGCGCTTAGGACAACGGTAGACCCGGACTATCAACATGACCATCTGAAATGGGCTGATGGAAGCAGACTGGTGTTGGTGACAGCGCATCGGAGGGAGAATTTGGGAAGTCCCATGGCGAATATGTTCCGGGCTATCAGGAGGACGGTGGATCAGGTAAGAGATATTAAGGTAGTCTATCCGGTCCATTTAAACCCCGCAGTCAGGGAAATGGCGGATAAGTATCTTGGAGACTGTGACAGGATCCGGCTGATAGAACCGTTGGATGTTATTGATTTCCACAACTTTATGGCAAATAGTTATCTTATTTTGACCGACAGCGGAGGTGTGCAGGAAGAGGCCCCATCCCTTGGAAAACCGGTGCTGGTAATGCGAGATACCACAGAGCGGCCGGAAGGCGTGAGGGCTGGCACATTGAGGCTGGTGGGCACAGGTGAAGAAGATATTTACAAAGCCTGTATGGATCTATTAAATGACAAAGAGCAATATATGAAGATGTCATGTGCCATAAATCCGTATGGGGATGGACATGCCTCGGAAAAGATAGTCCAGGTGATAATGGATGTGTGCAGTTAGGGAGGTCGTGCATGGGGGAAAAGGGCAATATATTGATCATAGCAAAGGTTATGTTGCCTTATACAAGTAGTTTTGGCAGCAGCCAAAGAATTTATTATCTGGCTAATTATTTGGCGGAAAAAGGGTTTCATGTTACGGTCATGGCTGAGAAGACGGGAAAGGTGAATGCGGAGCTCAATGCCATGGAAAGGAAATATGAAAGCTATTGGCTGGAGGGAAAGCCGTGTTTTGACACCGGGATTTTGAACACAGGAATAGCTAAAAAAATTTCCGGACAAATATTTAATGAAATATATGAAAAGACGGCGTTTCAGCATTACCTCTGGCGCGTGGCAAATACAGGGGAAATTCTTGGGTATATAAGGAAAAAGAAGATTCAGACAGTGATTATAAGCGGCCCCTATTTTTCTGTATTTGGGCTTTGCGGAAAGATAAAACAGAGATACAGGAATGTAAAGGTGGTTCTGGATTATAGGGATCCATGGAATTTATGGAATAATGCACATGGCATCGCGAATATCCTTGAGCATAGGAATATCAGAAAGTGCGATAAGGTGGTATGTTTTTCTGAGGATTTTAGGAGGGACATGCAAAAAAGGTTTCCCGCGCAAAAGGGGAAATATGAGGTGGTCTATAATGGATTTTGTGAGAAAACATGGAATGGAATAGAAATAAAACCCACAGAACATAATCGAATGGTGTTCAAATATATAGGTGATATTAGCTTCCCGGCTGGGAAGGGTGATTTCAGAAACCCGAAAGATTTAATAGATGCTTTTTTAAATATCTGTAAGGACAGGGATGTGGAACTACAGTTTATCGGAGTAGGGCAGTTGACCCGGGAGATGCGGATGGTGGAACAAAAAAGTAAACACAAAATCTCATTCTGTTCCCCGGTGACAGTGTCGGAATCATTAAGGCAGATGACAGAGGGAGATATTTTGATTTCAATACATGATGCGGGAAATCAGTCGGACAAGTATATTTTAAGCGCAAAACTTTTTGATTATCTGCGTAGCGGCAAAGTAGTTTTAAATATTGGTAGAGCAGAGAGCGCATTGAGCCGTTTCGTAAAAAGGGAGGGTGTGGGATTTTTTTGTGAGAATCAGAGAACTACGATTGAGAAGAAGTTGGTGTGGTTATATGATTTATGGCAGAAAAACGGCAGGTTTATAGAGTGGGAAAACAGAAAATTTGATTGTAGTATATATAGCAGGGAACGCCAGAATGGGAAATATATGAAATTGCTCAAAAGGTTATGAATTGGCGAAAATAGTGTGGAGGCTCGATTTATGCTTGATAGAAACTGTACAATCTGCGGGAATAGGGAAAACAACAGGATATATCGGGTTAAGGAAAGGATGCTGAACAGGGGGGAACAATTTAATTATTTGTTGTGTTCTCGATGTGGCACCTTGCAACTCGTTGATAGCATAGACAATATGGGACAGTATTACAGGAATAACTATTATGCTTATAAACGGAAGGCGGATGAGAGGGATAGAGGCATATTCAGGAAGCGATTGAAAGCCTGGGCATACTTAAATTTTGTCAGTCCGGAAAAAGCGGATAATAGTTTTTTTTGGTCAGACGCACAATGCTTATATCCAATAAAGGGGATGCGGCTTAGAAAAAACAGCAAAATACTGGATGTTGGATGTGGCAGCGGGGCATGGCTGGAGCGTTTGAATGAGTTAGGATATAGCAGATTATATGGAATTGATAAGTTTGCGCCGGATTTCACAAGTAAAAAGTTTCATTTCATTCAGGGAGATATTTACAGTGCAGAAAATGTAGGCGGATATGATTTGATTACTTTACATCATTCGTTTGAGCATATGGAAAACCCGCTGGAAATATTGGGAAAAATTAAAAATTTATTGGCTGTAGAGGGCAGGGCGATCATAAGGATTCCTGTGATGGGGAAGGCGGCATGGAAACAGTATGGAACAGATTGGTATCAGATTGATGCCCCCAGACATTTATACATTTATTCTGAAAAGGCAATAAAGTATATGTGCAAGAAGGCTGGACTGGAGATTTACAGGGTGGTATATGATTCCGAAGGATCTCAGTTTTATTTGAGTGAAGGTTATATGAGAACAGATAAGAGTTGTAGTGAACTGGAGGATGGTTATCAGCTGGGAAGGCGCAGAGCATATAATGAAAAAGCCAAAGCGCTGAATAAAAAAAGGCAGGGAGATCAAGCCATATTTTATATCAGGCGCAAGAAGGAGGTATTTTCTGATGATCACATATCTGAAAAAGCTGATCGAAAATGACGGGAAAAATGTGTACCTGTTTGGGGCGGGGGAGCATGGAAAAGAAGTCTCAAAAAGTCTAAGCCTGGTAGGTATCAGGTATAAAGGAATATTTGATAATGCATATCCCGACGGAGGAAAAAAAGAAGATACTTTGATACTTCCGTTGAAGGTCTTGTATGACAATCCGCACAAAGACGACATATGGGTTGTCATTACATGTGAGCATGAGAGCAGTGTCAGAAAGCAGCTGCAGGAATATGGGATAAAAAATATAATGAATATGCGCCATTTGGCAATGCCGTATATCGGCACAAAAGAACAGCTTAATTTCAGGGAGGTTTCACATCCCATAGTTTCCGTGCTGATAACAGCTTATAATGGTTGGGATTATACATATACCTGTATGAAATCCCTTTACGAGAATGAAAATCAGTGTGAGTTTGAGGTAATATTGGGGGATGATTGCTCTACAGATGAAACAATACATGCGAAAGAGTGTTTCCCTGGAGTGAAAGTTGTCCGTAACTCTACTAATATGCAATATCTCCGCAATGTGAACAGAATTGCCGGCTTGGCAAGGGGAAAATATATTTTGTTGATGGCGAACGATGTAGTGCTGAATCAAAAAAGATATATTGACCGGATGTTGAGCAAAATGCAAACGGATGAAAAAATCGGTATCCTGGGAGGAAAAATATGGGTACCAATGAAGGACAAATATGTTGTAGGGAGAAACTTCGAGGATGTTGACAGTTTTGTTTCGGTGGAGGAAGATGTCGAACAAAATGTAGAGGAAATCATGCCGGTAGCCGTTATGATCAAGAAAGATGTGTGGGACGCCGTGGGAGGGTATGATGAAGCATTTCTTCCGGTATATTGGGAAGATAATGACATGATGATGAAAATAATCAGAGAAGGCTATAAAATTCGATATTGCCCGGAATTTGAAGTGACACATTTTCATGGTTCATCATATTCTGCCAATTCACTGGGATATGAAAGCTATAAAAAGAACAGAAAGCTCTTTATTGACAGATGGGGTGAATATATTGTGCAGGGTGTGGCAGATAGAGAAAAGTATTGGGAAAGAGAAAGGTTGGAGGACACTAATGCAGGGTGAAGGCTATATTTTGTTCGGAGCAGGGGAAATAGGAAGTTCCTTTATAGATGTTATTGGTCGGGAAAAGGTTTTGTGCTTTGTGGATAACAGCCCGCAAAAAGTCGGGAAAAAGATAATGGGAGTTCAGGTCTTGTCTCTCAATGATGTAAAAGATCAATTAGAAGAGCATTGTGTGATAGTGACAGTTGGCAGAGATAAAAAAGATGAAATAATGGGTCAGCTAGAGCAGAACAATGTGAAATCTATTATGTATTATGAGGATGTCAGAAGAAAAATCACAAGAGAGAAAATAGAAAGCCGGGTAGATTATATTAAGATATATGATAAGGCAATTGAATGGCTGAAATCCAATATTGTAGAGAATAAGGGAATTATAAATAATTCAGGAGTGAAAAAACCATATCCGGAGGTAACAGGGTATTTTATCCCTTCGCTTCTTCGATGGGGCTACAGAGATATGGCCATTTCCTTTGCCAAATGGTTGTGTGAAATCCAGAAGCCGGATGGGTCATGGTATGATACGGAGGATAAGGAACCTTATATTTTTGACTCAGCGCAAATATTAAAGGGCTTGTTATCCATTCGCCATCTATATCCTGACGTAGACAAGAATATACGTCGGGGGTGCGACTGGATACTAAGTAATATGAGTGAGGGCGGGCGTCTGCCATCTCCCAGAGAGAATGATTTTGGCGATGGAAAGACTTATTCTGAAATTATTCATATCTATTGTTTGTCGCCGCTGGTGGAAGCGGGGAAAATATTAAATATGCCGGAGTATATAGAAAAAGCTTATTGTATTCTGGCATATTATAAGGAACATGAATATAACCAGATTATGCAATTTAGCCTTTTGTCGCATTTTTATGCGTATGTTATGGAAGGCTTGCTGGACATGGGAGAAGAAAAACTGGTCAGGGAAGCAATGGAAGGGATTTCACGTCTCCAGAAGGAAAGCGGGGCCGTTCCGGCATACCGTGATGTGAACTGGGTATGCTCAACGGGGTTGTTTCAACTGGCGTTGGTATGGTTTCGGCTTGGGGAACTTGAAAGGGGCAACAGGGCTTTTTCGCATGCCTGTAAGCTGCAAAACGCGTCAGGGGGGTGGTTTGGAAGCTGCTTATCAGATGAAGAGCCAAATGAGGTCAATACGTATTTTCCCAATAGCGAGATTAGCTGGGCAGTAAAGTATTTTCTCGATGCATTGTACTGGAAGAACAAATCGGAATTTGAAAAACAGGCGTATATGTTTAAAAATACTTTAAGCGATTCGGATGGACGGTATTTGATCATTGAGCATGTTGTGGGGAAATTGATAGATGAGGAAGAACAAAATGCCGCGCCAATCAAAATTGCAGATATCGGATGTGGGAAAGGGGCCTATTTAAAAAACCTGATCAGGAAATATCCCCAAGGTCAGTATGCTGCAGTTGATTTGTCAGAAACAGTGATGGGCTACATTGGATGTCAGGAAATTGAGACAAAGCAGGGAACGCTTACCGATATCCCATACGAAGATAATAGCTTTGATTTTGTCTATACTTGTGAAGCGCTGGAACATGCGGTTGATATTGAAAACGCTGTCAGGGAGATGGCGAGAGTGACAAAACCAGGCGGAATGGTAGCGATTATTGATAAAAATAAGGATATGCTTGGATACTTTGAAATCGGAGAATGGGAACAGTGGTTTGACGAGCGGGAGCTTTGTGGTATCATGCGGAAGTATTGCAGACAGGTTTCTGTGGTAAAGGATGTAGGATATGAGGAACCGGCCAATGGGTTGTTTTACGCATGGATTGGAAAGGTGGAATAATATGCCGAAAGTATCAATAGTATTGCCCTCCTACAATGGAGAGAGATACATAAGAGAGTCCATTGAGAGTGTCATAAATCAGACATTTACTGACTGGGAACTTATTATTGTCGATGATTGTTCATCAGACAGCACATTACATATTGCGGAGGAATATGCCGGATGGGAAGAACGCATCCGGGTGATTCATAATGAGGAGAATCAGAAGCTGCCGGAAGCTTTAAATATTGGATTCCGACATGCAGCTGGTGCGTATTTGACGTGGACTTCTGATGACAATATGTATTTATCCCGCGCATTGGAAGAAATGAGTCGATATTTGGATGAGCATGAAGAAGTTCCCATGGTATGCACAGGCATGTTATTTATGAATGAAAATATGCAATATGTGAAAGAATTTATGCCCTATAATGCAGTTCAAATGCGTGTACAGGATACGGTAGGGGCATGTTTTATGTATAGAAGGGAAGTACTGGCAGAGGTTGGAGAATACTCTAAAGAGTTTTTTTGTGTAGAGGATTATGAGTACTGGATTCGGATCTTAATAAAATATGGTTCTATTGGATATATTCCCAATATTTTTTATCTTTATCGGCGTCAGAAGAATAGTTTGACAATAGAGAAAGCTGAACGGATACGGCACATGAACAGTAAACTGCGCTGCAAATATTTTGATTGGAGCATGGCAGGCATACAGAATAAGCCTGAATTTATAATGTTTTTGTATAATGAGTTACTGGCGGATAACTGCGTTGATAAGGTAAAGAGAAAATGTTTTGAGGAAATGCTTCCGGAACTAACAGGGGAAAAGGAAATAGATAGCAGGAAAAAGGCTATTATTTTTGGAGCCGGACAAAATGGTGAAAAGGCATATGAGCTTTTGAAAGACCAGGTTGCTGCCTTTGCGGATTCCAACCCTTTGAAGGCTGGCGGGCAAAAATGTGGATTGCCTGTATGGGGACTGGAAGAGTTAAGAGAATATTATAGTGAGAATACCCATCAGATACTTATTTCCGTAAGGGCTGAACTGCAATTTGAAATAATTAAATCTTTAATTGAAATGGGTATTTCACAATATTCCGTCTTTGCAAGGATTAGTTAAGCATGGGAGATTTTGAATGTTTTCATTGGATATGTTGAAGGGGAATGCAGCGATCATCTATGGCGCCGGTGGGGTGGCCGTCCAGCTTATCAAGCTGCTTGCCGGGAGATTGGCAGACTGTAGGATTGCGGTATCTGAAAGGCCGTCCGAAGGGCGCGATCTGCTTGGTTTCAGGATTTATGGGATAGAGGAACTGGAAGGTTACCGTGAGGAGGCTGTTGTGATTATTGCGACAACACCATCCTACCAAAAGGAAATAAGAGTTACGCTTAAAAGTCTTGGCTTCAGGCGGGTTTATACCATTGATGATGTGATGGAATGTATCTATAGGGAGTTGTATGTACAGCCGATTGTCAATAACAAAGTTCTTTTATCCAATTTCCACGGCAGGGGATATGGCTGCAACCCCAAATATATAGCGGAGGAGTTGCGTAAACGTGGCGGGGTGGACATTGTATGGGCTGCGGACAGGGAAGAGGGCTTTCCTGAAGGCGTGAGGACGGTGCAGTATGGTTCTTATGAACATTATCGGGAGTTGGCGACAGCGCGGGTATGGGTCGATAACCAGCACAAGGGGTACCTGGCCAGGAAAAGGGCAGGGCAATATTATATACAGACTTGGCACGGGTGTGGTCCTTTAAAAAAAATAGAATATGACATGGGCATCCTGCCTGTCAGCTATAGGGAAACGCTGGATCATGACATGGACATGGTTGATTTGTGCCTGTCGGGAATGTGCTTTACCACAAAGCAGTACAGGAGGGCGTTCCACTATAAGGGCGAAATAGCGGAATATGGCTGTCCCAGGAATGACATATTTTTTAAAGGCGGGAGTCGGGATGCGGTCATGAAAAAGCTGGGCATAGACGGCAGGAAGGGAATTGTATTATATGCGCCGACTTTTCGGAACAACCTTGAAGCTGTCGAAGATGGTCTGGATTTTGAAAGGGTACTCCAGGTGCTCCAAGAGAGGGATGGAGAAGAATATGTTCTGCTGGTAAGACAACACCCGGATATATGTGTTTGTGGTGGAGATAGAAGGGTATCGGAAACGATCCTTGACGTGTCGCGATATGATGATGTTCAGGAACTGCTTTGGACTTCAGACATTTTGATCACGGATTATTCGTCTATAATGTGGGACTTTTCGCTGCAGCGAAAGCCGGTTTACCTCTATCACACAGATGTGAATGCCTACGAAAAGGAACGTGGATTTTATCTGACCTTTTCGGAGTACCCATACATAGAGGTATGTTCCAACGATGAACTGGCGGCGGCACTGATGAATTATGATGAGAGCGGGTACCTCTCTGATTTAGACGAATTTTTTGTAAAATATCATCCATATGACAAAGGGACTGCGTCAGAGAAAGCAGCCAAAAGAATTTTGGGGGTGATAGAGTGTGGGACATAAAGAATATGAGAAGCGGCTATCAATCATAATTCCTGTTTATAATACGGCAGAATATTTGAGGGAATGTCTGAATAGTGTAATGGCTCAGACGATAGAGGATATGGAGATTTTACTGGTGGACGACGGCTCCACGGATGCCAGCAGTTCTATCTGCGATGAGTATGCGGCAGGATATGATTTTATCAGGGTGTTCCACATTGAGAACCATGGGCAGAGTTATGCGAGAAGAACCGGGGTTATCTGTGCGAAGGGTGAATATGTAGGATTTGTGGACAGTGATGATTGGATCGAGGGCAATATGTATGGGGAGATGCTGGAGTATGCCGTGGAGAATTCACTGGATATGGTTTGTTGTGGGCTGATTTATGAAAAGGGTGGATTGGCGGTTGAGAGATATAATGAGGCGGCCCCGGGAGTGTATGATTACGAGGAAGTGCAGAAGAAAATACTGCCCAGAGCATTGGCGTTTGGAACAGATTATTCAACGGACAGGGAAATAGAACCTCATCTGGTGGATAAGTTAATCAGAAAAGAGATTATAACCAAAGCATTGTCAGAGATAAACGAGCATGTATATTGGGGAGAGGATGCGCTTAGCGTTGTGAAGTGCGTTATGCTTTCAAATAGAATAGGGATTCTGGAAAAATGCCTGTATCATTATAGAATTCATGGTGCTTCTATATCATCCAAAAAGGATGTTAGAGCCATTGATTCTTATCAACAGTTGATATGCGAATTATTGGATTTGGCTAAACGCTCAGATAAAATTTATGACCAGGTAAGGTATTATTCTGTGACAGCTTTGCGTGATATGCTGCGAATAGGATTAGGAGTAAAGAGCGAGAAATATTGGCTATTTCCTTTTGAAGATTTTAGGCAGGGCCTCTCTGTTGCTCTTTATGGAGCCGGAAATGTGGGAAGTTGCTATCATACCCAAGTGTATGGAACGGGTTATTTTAAAAAGGTGGATCTGTTTGACTCCAATTGTATATCGGAAAGCGTTAAAGGGCCAGCAGAGCTTCATCCAGAGGATTATGACAAGATTCTAATTGCAGTGGAGAATGAGGGAACCGCGCGGTCCATTAAACGGTCGCTTATGGAACGCGAGATACCGGAGGACAAGCTGTATTGGAAAAAGCCAAGGTGGGTGAGGGATACATTCCGGTTTTGTTTTTGAGTCGGAGGTGACATAGGAGGGTATTCGCTACAGGAAAGGAACGATAGAAATAATGTCCTATATTATTATGAAATATGATGATCTGTCGGTTGAGAGTTTTAAAGACTTTACCCGTGTGGCAGATTTTTCTCTGAATACCGGGCGGCCTGTATCTATGGGGATAATCGGGCGCAGTTTAGCAGAGGGCGGCGCGTTATATAAAAACCGATTAATAAAGTGGAGAGAAGACGGCATAGAAATATGGAACCATGGCTATTTTCATACATCGGAAGAGTTTTCCTCCGCATCCTATGAACAGCAGTGCCAGTCGATATTGAATACGCAGAAGCTTATGAAATCAGAACTGGGACAGCCTGCGGCAACCTTTGGATCGCCCCATAACAACAGCACGGAAACTACGATCCGCGCTTTAAAAGACGTTGCTCCGGAGATTCGAAATTTTTTGTTTGCGGTTGATGGCACTTCTGTATCTAATGCCCGCCAATTGCTTGTCCGTTGTGACATGGAAGTTACTACGGGAAAAATAGATCTTGATTTTCTGAAAAAAAACTATTCTGCGTTGAAGGCGTTTCCCTATATGGTCATTCAAGGGCATCCGAGTTTTTGGACGGAAGAAGATTTTGAAAGAAATGAGAAGGTTATGGCCTATCTGGAGGATGAGGGGAACAGCTTTGTAACACCGTGTGGGCTTCCTGAATATTTATCTGAGAACGATTCCTTGGCGGAGAACAATGCCGCAGGGGCCTTGCTGGAGTTTGCTGCCGCGCATGAGAAAATTGCTCTATATGGCGCAGGAGAAATCGGACGAGAGTGGTATCGGTTTTTGAGGTCAAAATCCGTCTCGTTAGACGCGTTTATTGTCTCTGACGGTCAGAAAATACAGGAAGAGGAGATTTGTACGCTTCCTGTCATGCCCTTTTCAAAATTTGGTGTGCAGGGCGGCGGTGAGGGTGTCATAGTGGCAATGATGCCTAAATTTCATGGCGAGATTGAGAAAATATTGCAAAACAGAAAGGTGGACTATTTCTGCCCCGGCGATAAGGAAGACTACATGCAATTAGTCCATTATGTGAGGGGAGAGATATCGGGATGATATACGTTTGGGCAGCAGACAATGGGGAAACGTCAAAGGCGGCAGTAGACAAGATAGAGGAAGGGATAGAAATTGGATCAGGGCAGCAGGAAAATTAAAGTTAGTGTTATTATCCCTGTATATAATGGGGAGGAATATTTGGAAAAATGCTTGGACAGTGTTAAAAATCAAATTTTGCAGGACATTGAGATTATCTGCGTGGATGACGGTTCTACTGATGGGAGCCTGGAGATTATAAACAGGTATGCACGGCAGGACAGCCGGTTTAAAGTCATTCACAAAGAAAACGGAGGGCTTGTGTCTGCCAGGAAAGCGGGGATAGCGCTTGCGTCAGGGCAGTATGTAGGCTATGTAGACAGTGACGATTGGATTGAACCGAAAATGTATCAGGTCCTATATCGGACCGCTGTAGAGAATCATGCGGACCTGGTCAGCAGTGGCTATTTTTTTGAAGGGAACTATATCACGGAGCACTATGACGGTGTCGGGGAAGGGTTATATGATGAAAGCCGTATGGACTATCTCCGTGAAAACGCGATTTATGATTCGGCTGCGGAGGATGTTGGTCTTCGAGGATCCCTGTGCTGCAAGCTTTTTCGCACAGAGCTGTTTAGGACAGTGCAGCAGGAAATATCGGAAAAGCTTTCTTTTTCGGAGGATAAGGTATGTGTCCTCTCCTATGTTTTGCAATGCAGCCGGGTATATGTGCTGAAGCAGGCGTTTTACCATTATATTGCGCATCCCTCATCCATGGTTCATGCTGCGGACACAAATTATCTGGCCAGTGTAAACGAAATATATCAGAGTTTTGTAAAGCTGTATGAACATCCTGCTTTTACAAGGTCCATGCGTGTGCAGGCGGAGCTTTATATTACGGAGCAGTTGTACAAGGGAATTAATTCCCGCCTCGGTTTTGTGAACAGCAGTTTATTCTGGCTTGACCCCTATTACCTGGGTGATATTCCCCAAGGCGCAAGAATTGCTCTTTATGGGGGCGGAGATCTTGGTTGTGCTTATAGAAGGCAGCTTATGGGAAGAAAAGATCTGGAACTGGCTGGTTGTGTAGATCCCGCATACGAAAGCATGAGATATAGTGATTTTACGGTATATAGTCCGGAGAAACTTAGGCAGTGGGAATATGATCTTGTGCTGATTACGGTCAAAAACCCTGAAAAAGCGGCGGCTATCAAAAAAGAGTTGGTGGAGGCGGGGGTTTCAGAGAAAAAGATCCGCTGGTACGAGCAGAAAGAGATTTTCTGGAAATATGCGAAGGTGAACGGGTGGTTTGCATGAAACTGGAACGGTTAGAGCAGTCAAATTTCGAAAGCATCGCGGGCAAGAACATTGTCTGTTATGAGAAATCCGAATCTTATCTCAGGGAATTATGTGCCGAGCTCCCGGTGCAGGATAAGCTTCAGGGGATCATAGATGACAATAAGCGTAGCCAGGGGGAACTGCTGTTCTGCGGCAGAAGGCTGCCGATAATGGATTCTTCCTGTCTTTCAAGGATTGATTGGGGAAAAAGCATCATTTTGATCACCAGCGACTATTACAGGGAGAGTTATGAGGCTTTATGCCAAAATCGTTATGTAACAGAAAATACAGATACGATATATTATTACGTAAACCGGGAAACGCAATACGAGTTTGGCTATCGTGAACATTATCTGGATCATGCGCTGGAAAATATAATTGTATTTCGAAGCGGTCCTCATGCTTCCACCTATGTGAAGGGAATGGATTTTTCGGATAATGCACGGGCGTTATTTGAATATATGCTTGCAGAGGGTTATAACGAGCGGTATCAATTGATCTGGCTGGTAAAGAACCCGCAGGAATTTACTAAGTGGCGAGATTATACGAATGTTGCGTTTTTGCCTTTTGACTGGTGTGTTTCAGAAAACGAGGAGGAGCGCAGCCGTTATTACAGAGCGTTATGTCTTGCAAAATATATATTTTTTACAGACGCATACGGTTTTGCAAGAAACTGCCGTCCGGATCAGACCCGTATTCAGCTGTGGCATGGCTGCGGTTTTAAAACAAGGGTGAACTTTGTGCGCTGTGAAAAAAGGTATGAATATACGACAGTAATCAGTGATGTATATTCAAGGATTCACCAGGAAATATATGGGCTTCGGGCTGATCAGGTGCTTGTGACAGGATATGCAAAACAGGACTGGCTTTTCTGCCCCACTGAGGATTGGCAGGAGAAACTGGGAGTTACAAGAGCGCGGAAATATATTTTCTGGCTGCCTACGTTTCGCACGGCGAAAGCAGGGCTTGATAATCTGAATGAGTATGACCTCAATGGCCAGACTGGGTTTCCCATAGTCCGTACATATGAGGAATTGGCGCAGCTGGATAGGCTTTTACAGAGTTTTGATATGGTGCTTGTTATAAAGCCGCACCCATTCCAGGACAGAAAGAGCATCGGCAGTGTCGATATGGAAAATATAGTAGTGCTGGACAATGAACAGCTAGCGGATCTGGATATACAGATCAATCAGCTGCTGGGGAATGCAGATGCCATGATCAGTGATTATTCATCGGCTGCTGTGGACTATCTGGTGCTGGACCGGCCCATGGGATTTACGCTGGATGATGTGGAGGAATATGCGGAAAGCAGAGGGTTTGTATTTCCCAATATCAGGGATTGGCTGCCTGGTAAAGAATTGTTTTCTTTTGAGGATTTTTGTTCCTTTGTCAGGGAGATCGGAGAGGATATAGACTCTACTATGGAAAAGAGGAAAGAGTTAAAGAAAAAGATGCATCGATATGGGGATGGTGATAACTGTAAGAGGATTGTAGAGGCATTGCGGATATAATTGGGGAGCGGTGACATGGGGAACAGTCATCGCTTTTTTATACACCCCTATTGCTTTTGCCCGAAAGAATGGCTATACTGAGAATATAAGAACAGTGGCATTGCTCAAGAAGGGGAACTGCGGCATGAGAAGACCGATTCCGATAGGCGTAGAATTTTATAAAGAGATGGTTGACGGGGGTTACTGTTATGTTGATAAGACGATGTTGATCAAAGATATTCTGGATCAACCTGACAATGAAATCAACCAGACAGCCCGACTATGAACTGGCGGTGCTCACCGGGTGTCTGCGCATCAGCAGGGAGAGGATTTTCACAGGACTGAATAACTTGAAGATGATGTCCACATCGCGGGATGACTGTGCGCAGGCTTTTGGGTTTACCGAGGAGGAAGTACGTGCAACGCCTGCCGCATACGGAATGGAGAGTTATTACCACGGTTTCCTGCTGGGGCTGTTAAAAGGGACCGGGAAGTATCGTGCCCTTTCTAACCGAGAGAGTGGAAAGGGGAGACCAGATACTGTGTTGCGGGCTCCTTCGGTGCAAGGGAAGGCATTTATCCTTGAATTGAAGGTGACCAGGACAGTGTATGGTGTATGTTTTCATCGCAAGGAGTGTTTGGTGATGCGGGAAGACCAGTAAAGAGGGATTCTGTCGGGAGGAAAAGCGGCTTATGGCGAGAGTAATAGGTATCGGGCGTCAGGATTTTGAAAAAATCATAATAAATAACAATTTCTACGTGGACAAAACGGATTTTATCAGACAATGGTGGGAGACGGGGGACGATGTGACATTGATTACCCGCCCCCGGCGCTTTGGCAAAACCTTGAACATGAGTATGCTGGAGCAGTTCTTCTCTGTAAAATATGCGGGGCGCAGTGACCTGTTTCAGGGGCTTTCCATCTGGCAGGAGGAAAAATACCGCCGGCTGCAGGGGACATATCCTGTGATTGCGCTCAGTTTTGCCAACGTAAAGGAGACGTCTTATCAGGCGACCAGAAAAAAAATATGTGAGATTATCACGGATATATACAATCAATTAGACTATCTGGCGGACAGTAAGCAGCTTAATGATAATGAAAGAATGTCATTCCGACGGAATGCGGCTGGTGTGGAAGGTGGGTCTGAGACAAGTTCTCTCAAGACTTTGGCTTATTACTTGATGAAACACTATGGCAAACGAGTGATTATTCTTTTGGACGAATACGACACCCCCATGCAGGAAGCTTATGTGGATGGGTATTGGGACGAACTGGCGGCTTTTACCAGGAGTCTGTTCAATGAGACATTTAAGGCGAATCCATATTTGGAACGTGCCATTATGACTGGAATCACAAGAATTAGCAAGGAATCTATGTTTTCAGGTTTGAACAATCTGGAGGTGGTGACAACTACATCAGAAAAGTACGCGGACTGTTTCGGGTTCACGGAGACGGAAGTGTATGCGGCGTTAGAAGAATATGGTTTGTCAGATAGGAAACAGCAGGTTAGGGACTGGTATGATGGATTTACCTTTGGCAGCAGGCGGGATATCTATAATCCATGGTCTATCCTCAACTTCCTTGACAAAGGAAAGGTAGGGGCCTACTGGACTAATACCAGTTCCAACGCTCTGGTGAACAAACTGATTCGTGAGGGAAGCGCGGATATTAAGAAAACTTTTGAAAGTCTATTACAGGGAGAGAGCGCCCGGGTGGAGATTGATGAGCAGATTGTTTTTAATCAGCTGTCTGCAAAGAGGAATGCCGTCTGGAGTTTTTTACTTGCAGGTGGTTATTTGAAAGTGAAAAGCTACGAGACATATGAGACTGAGTATGGGGAGTGGCGGGAGGTCTATGAGTTGGAGTTGACAAATTTTGAGGTTCGGGTTATGTTCCGCAGTATGGTACGTGACTGGTTTGACAGCCCATCGTCCTATTACAACGATTTTATCAAGGCTCTGCTCTTGGGCGACGTAAAAGCAATGAACACTTATATGAACAGGGTTACCCTGGAGATGTTCAGCTATTTTGACACGGGCAAAGGCCCGCAAAGGGAGCCGGAACGCTTCTACCATGGTTTCGTGCTGGGCCTGATGGTGGAACTGGCGGACAGATATGTGGTCACCTCCAACCGGGAGAGTGGTTTTGGCAGATATGATGTGATGCTGGAGCCCCGGAATATAGACAGCAATGACGCCATTATCCTGGAATTTAGGGTACAGGATGAGGATGAGGAGAAGGAACTGTCCGACACAGTGCGGGAGGCGCTGCGGCAGATTGAGGAGCGGAGCTATCAAGCTGCCCTCATGACCAAAGGGATTCCAGAGGAACGCATACGGAAGTATGGTTTTGCCTTTTGCGGGAAAAAGGTGCTGATCGGGTAGAAATCAGATGCAGAATATTGGCAGATTGCATAAGCGGAATGTGATACACGGAAAGACTTTGCATATATTGGACAACAAACGTAAGATATTTTAGCTGTTTTCTTGACAAGGACAAGCCTATTTGCTAATATGAGACGTGTAGGCTTGCAATTTCCTACACATTTGAAAAAACGCAAATTTTCCCTGACAAATACTACCATACAAGTTTTTTGCGGGCGAGCGAAGAATAGAATGGTAGTGAAGAGGAGAAAGCGAGTATAAAAATTGATGCAATACAGGGATGAAAAACTAATTACGGAACATCAAGTGGCGTCTGTATTCACGGGTGAACCTTATCGGCAGGCGAGAGCGGATACTTTTGCTGATTTCCTGGAGGACAGGTTACAATGGGAGCCTGTTTCCGTCACGCCGGAACTTGAGGACATGATGGATGCGCTGGAAAAGAGTGACGTAGATGTTTCCGCTATAGAACAAAACTCAGATGGGGTACCGAAGCAGGATATTTTTGATGCGTATATGGATAACTATATTGGGTTGCTGATCCACCTGATAGCTGTCTTCTCAAGCATTAAAGATACCAGTCAGCGGGGACGGTTCCTACAGCAGTTGGATGCCATGCTGAAATGGAAGTGTTGTACGGTGAGCCGGGAAGACTGGCTTATGATCCCCAGATCTCATCCGATGGAGTTGGCGGTCAGGACATTTGACCGTTGGATTTCAGAGGGACAGTGCGAGACGGATTCTCTCACATATGAAATTCTTGAGAGTCAGAAAAGGCGGCGTTCAAGATATATAGTATACAGTACGGATCAAGTCTATCTGCGCGCCAATAAACCTGATGCAGATCGGAAGGTAATGAGAGATACAATGAAGGGGATTCCTTTCATTGAGGCGGAGAATCTGACAGTTATCTCATCGGTTCGTCTAATTGAAAAAGTAGAGCATTATATTAACACCAGAAAAGAAATCAAGCCAGAGGATTGTGTGCGGGTAGCATGCCTGGGAGAGGTGGCTGCCCCCGAGAAATTAGTTGATTATTATAGGACAATGTCGGGTTTCGCGTATCAGGTGCAGCTAATTCAACTGAAACGGGATGCAGACAGCGGCGGTTTGATATTTTCTGTTACGGATAGTTATCCGAAAGAGGCCAATAGAGATTCAGATCGCAGAATGTTTAATCTGTTGAAACTTTCTGATCTGGAAATGCTGTTCAGACAATATAATATTGTCCTTTTTATGGACGAGGGTTGTTTTTACTGTCAGGGGCAGGAAGGTAAGTCCATAGAAGAGAGGATGGTGCAGCCTCAGCTGGAATGGATTTGGCAGACGGCCAAGAATGAGACCAAGAAAGAAAATAAGCTCTTGTACTATAAGCAGGCATACAAGACAGTCGGAGAATGGCTAAACAGCTTTAACAGTGGTGCCACGGCGCGAATGCAGTTTAGTGAGAAGCTCTTTAAAGCTATTCAAAGCGTCATGACACCTCAATTTGAGGTATATCTGTATGTCAGCTATGGGAAACGGATACCGGTTCAGAATTTGTATAATCGGGATGTATGTAACGATGAGAATTATGACGGTAGGGAACTGGCGGTCTATAAGATGCCCTCTCAGAGCAAGGATATAAGCAGCGAAGTTGCTGGATTCATCAAGTATTCTAAGGATAAAAAGGTTATAATTGACTTGTGGAAAATTGTGAAAAGCATCAGCAATGAATTTTATATTAAATTTTTCAGCAATGTTGGCATAGAAGATGAAAATCAGGGAATTCGGCTGCTGAGGGATATCCGGCTGGTTATATCGTGGCCGGATAAATTTACTGCCAATTCAAAACTGGACTTTAAAATCGAAAAAAGAGGGGATGAGAGTTATTACGATCAAATCGGTAACTTCGTGCAGGAGGTGCTGAAAAAGGGATTCTTAGAGGTAAAGCATACTTGTGTGAAAAAGTATCTGCACAGGCTGCTTGGCAATGCTGTCAGTTCCAGGGCGATGGATGTAGAGGGGATCCTTATAGGGTATCTGCTCAGGGATGGTTTCTTTGATTCCCGGGTTTCCTGGGGAGGCTTTGTTGAGAAGGCGGATTCGGATAATGAGGATGATACCTATATTAGTTCACAGCTTTTTGAGCCGAGACGCACGATCTTGTCAGTGATGAGCAATTTGAATATGGCGTGGATACGGGATTATGAGAGGAAAGAGGAGTATTTACTCTATGAATTCAGGAATAGATATTGTCCCAATTTATCTGAGACGGTTTTTATAAATCTGTTGAGGGCTATACACAACTCCTGCGAGAATCTGGGTTATGTTGACAGCAGACTTTATAACCATAGCGAATAGAAGAAATACGGAGGGATATGTGTGATGGGGAAAACATTTCATGTGGTTCATTCTATAAAGGGAGGATGCGGTAAAACCGCATTTTCTCTTTTTAAGTCATTGGAATTTGCGGCGGAAATAGCGAAAAGCGCAGGCCGGGCGGATGACAAGGCTCATGTTCTGCTGCTGGATGCAGATTTTAAGGGCACGGGATTGCAGGTGCTGGTCTACACTAAGGACAAGGAAACATTCTGCAAGAATGAGGATATAAGGTTAGGACAAATTGAAGAAGAGGGGAAGGGGTTGGGGGTAAATCCTAGTCAAAATTATTTCCTTTTTAGAAAGGATTATCAACATAATAGTTTAAATGATTTTTTGTCCGGAAAGTGTAGCGCTCTATCGGAAATAGTGACAGAAAGCGGCGTAGTTGTTAAAAAAGCAGGAATGATTCTTGACAAGGTGGAGAATGTGGAGGCGTTTAATGGGTATCTGGATTTCGTTTTCTGTTCGTCTGAACTTCAGGAGCGAAAACGTTTCGGCTATCAGGGGAAAAACCAGCCGGCGTTAAGTGTAGGTCGATTTAGGGTCAAAATGAAAACTCTGTTAAGGGAAATATGTGACAGAGAGCAGTATCAGGATGTAGTGATTGACATGCCGGCGGGATATGATGAATATTCTGATGTGGTGATAGAGGTCTTGCGGGACTTCTGCCGTGAGGAAAGTAAGGGGAAGATATTCTATTACACGGTATCCACTGCTGACAGGAGCCATTTGGATGCCATGCGAGAAGATGTGTTTAAAGCGGTGGAAACAGATCCTGTATACGGGAATTATGACAGGATATATGTGGTTTTCAGCGAGAACCGTGAAGGAGAGTTTGAAGACGCAGCCGTTCAAAAGTATATGGATGAAATAAACAGAAAAACAGGAGCCAAAGTCGCATTTATAAAAAACTGTTTTCAAAAGGAGTATTACGAATTCTGCCGGGAAAAGCCGAGAGAAAATTTTCCCTATCAGCTTTTGCCATTGGAAGTATAGAAAATCCACACTGGGGGACGTAAATGGATATTAAGTGCAATTATGAGGAATTGAGAAAATTTGTTTTGGACTTTGAACCAGTTCGTGAGAGATATCTAAAGGGCATTGACTCCTTGGAGAAAGAGGAAATGTTAAGGAAATATTTGGATGAATTACAGCGGATAGAACCGGAGGAACGGTGGAATTTAGAAGAGATAGAGGACACTTATCTGACGGTAAAGAAAGTATATGGCGAAGGGAATGATGAACTCTGTGAAGTGATTGAGGGCGCTACAGAAAAGTTCCTGAGTGCATATGTGGATATAGAAGGAGCCTGCCAGTTGTTTAAATCATCTTACTTCTATTTTGAGTGGATGATGCACCTTGAATATAACAAAGACAGTCATGAATATACCTATTATCGGGATCATTATGTACATCAGGTGCGGAATATGTATGAAATGTTCACATTTTTGGACGAGTTGAATTTTGAAGATAGATGCAGGAAAATATATCAGAGACTGGACAATGAAGTCGGACGGATGATAAGAAAGAGCATTGTGGAAGAGATTGAAAACATGTCTGGCGTGGAGAGGAAGATATGGGAAATTCTTAATATCCGGGGGGACGAGAGGGAGAAAATTCTATATAGTTATCTGTTCCATGCGTCAGCGATTATGGCATCCCTGCTACATGACATTGGATATCCGATAAGATACATAGGAAAAACTGTGCGTGAGTTAGGCAGTTTCCTACCCTTCACCAATTTATTCATAGAGGAAGTGGAGACGCTTGCAACGCTTCATTCTGTTCTTCAGGACAGTTTGCTTTATCGGATTGTGGGACAGAAGGAGGTGGCAAAGCAGGTGGAAAAGCGGGATCATGGTGCGCTGTCTGCTGTGGTTTTGTTGTACAAGTATTATGATAACGGCAAAATTGCGAGTCTGCCCCCGATCAAAAAGGCGGTGATAGAATTGAGTGCCGTAATGATTTATAACCATACAATGAAGTTTATAGACATGGGGGCAAAAAAGAGCCATCACTATAAAAATGTATTTCGGGACAATCCTATGTCCTACTTGTTTAGGCTGTGCGACGATCTACAGGAGTGGAACAGGAGTTATTTTGAAATCAGTACGCAAAGTAATTTTTTTGTCTGCGGGGAGTGTTATATGCCTCTTATCTACGACAAGAGAAGGGTAGGGCAAGGAGAAAGGGAATATTCCTGTTGGTGCGGTGAAAGAAGGGGGATTAACACCACGACTTTTGCGTATCGACGCTTATTTAATGTGGACGCCTGCTCTGAACTATGTATAACACCGCTTTCCCAAAGTAAAAAATCCCAAAAAGAAAACCTGACCATTCTGGTGCGGTATGACAAAAGTAAATTGCTTCAGCTGGCGGCCTATAGCCCGAACTATGCGCTTAAACGGGCTGAAGGTATGCGGGAGATTAAGAAGATGTTGAGAGAACAGCCGGACTTTCCAGAAACCTTCCTGGAGTTTTTTGTCAGCAGCAATCCTATTATGCTTAAGGCGGAGATTGTCGCTGATTGGTTTGGAACTTATGGAGAAAGCCTGTCATATAAAAAGTACTTAGACGAATTTAAGGGTGAACTAAATATAAATGGATTTGAAAACCAGAAGAAATGTTTTGAACCAATAATGAACCGGATGGCGGCGGACGCATTCAAAACAAGCTGTGAGGAAGATCGTAAAGAACTTGAGAAGTGGATAGACCAAATTGGGAAGAGTGGAACTCAAAAGAAATCGGACTCGAGTGAGAAAGGCGCAGGGCTTGCGTATATTTGGAAAAAGTTTCATTTCTATTATTGCCTGGCTCTTTGGGGGCAGCTGCTGGGATGTATTAAGAAAGCAGAGTTATTGGAAGGCAAGGGAGAAATTGAGAAGACGGCCTGCTATCTGAGGGTTCTTATATGTCAAAGTTTTTCGATTGAAAAGAGGCCCGAGAAGGATCTTGTGGAAAGCTACCTCAAACAGAAACTCCGACAATATGATAAAGGACAATATGAGACAATAAAAAGTGAAATGGAATGGGAGACATATTTTGATTCATTTATTATCAGCCCGGATGAGAGGGATGCGGTCTGCGGTTATGTGAACAATCAGGAATACGAAGAGATAAAGAAAAAAGTGCAGGAAGAACGGGAGAGTTCGGACAGGATAGATATAGATAACATACCAATATACTACGACTACTATTCGGATTATTATCTGTACTATACAATGGCGGCAGAACTGGAGGCATCTCGGAAAGGAAACTGACATGCAGGAAAACTACGACGTACTGATCGTCACCACAGCCAAAGACTACCTGCGGCTGCAGTGCAATTATCCGCGCTTAATTCAAAACATGCCCGGCAGGCGGCTTCTGTTTGTAGGAAACGAGGAAGTGGGGCGGCTGGTGGCGGAGAGCGGTCTGGGCGAGAGGGTAGGATTTTTGGCGGAGGATGATATTATTCCCTTTGCCGCCGTGCATGGTGTGATGCAGGAGGTGCTGGGCAGGGAGGACGTGCCCCGGGGGATAACCGGCTGGTACTACCAGCAGTTTCTTAAGATGCAGTATCATGCGCAGTGCGGGGATGCCTACTACCTGGTGTGGGACGGGGATACCGTGCCCTGTAAACCTTTTTCCATGTTTCAGGAGGAAAGCGGCATACCCTATCTGGATCTGAAGCATGAGTGCCATGAGGAATATTTTCGCACATTGGAGAAACTGCTGCCGGGGATGCGCAAATGTATTGAAAAATCATTTATCGCCGAACATATGTTGATTAACTGTGAGATTATGCGGGAGTTGATCAGGGACATACAGGCCAATGAGCAGATACCGGGTGAGCGCTTTTATGAGAAGGTGCTTCACGCAATTGATCCAAAGCAATTGACCAGCAACAGCTTCAGTGAGTTTGAGACCTATGGGACCTATGTGGCTTTCCGCCATCCCACAGCCTACAGGCTGCGCAATTGGAACTCCTTCCGCTATGCGGGAGAATTTCTGGATCCCCATACACTGGATGACGAGGATTACGAATGGCTGGGAAGGGACTTTTTCGCGCTGTCCTTTGAAAAGGGGCACACCGTGCGCCCCGATCACCGGAATCTGTTTGACAATAAAGAGTATCAGAGCAAGCTGTCCGCCCGCCGGATGCTGGAGATTGCCCAGGAGGAGTTCAAGGACAGCTATATAGAGGTATGGGAATAGGGCATTTTGATGAAGCGGGCAGATTGGCGGCAGCATGAGAAGATTCTCTACAATAGCTTCTGCCACTGGGGCAGGGCCAGGGGCAGCGCAGCCTGCCCCAAATGACAGTGGTCCGGGGAATAATATTGATCCAGCGTATGGTAATCCGGCGTAACCAGTTCCTGAAAAATGGACAAAAAGGGCATACTATTCTGCTGGCAGAACAGGGATAACTCCTGGTTAAAATATGCGGTGGCCATGTTGCGCTGTATCTCGGTTCCGTTGCGCGGGAAACGGGGGTCTACCGGGCATGCCTCGCTCTGAGAAGCCACGGGCCCCCAGCAGGAGACTTGATAGCCAAGCCCCTGCAGGCGGAGAAGAAACGCAAAATACTGTGCAAGTATATCGTCTACAATATCCTGATAGCTTCTGTTTTGCAGAGCGGCCTGTTTGAACACATGTACGCGGATATCAATTTCTCCGAGACAGCAAACGATCCGGGCCTTTGCTTTTATAAAGTTTTGACATAGATATTCCAGCTTTTCCCTGAAAGAAAAGGTGGTATTATAGCGGTTGCTGCTGTAGGCCAGGCAGGGTCCAAGGTGCAATGAGGTAAAAGGATAGGGCGAATTGTCTAAGCAGACATTGATATCCTGTCCTATGGGAAGAAAAGAGAGTTCTTCATTGCCGCTGAAAAAGTTTACATGGGAATCGCCAAGTATAACAATAGTGTTGTTTTTATAATGATTTAAGCATGCGTGGTCAAAATTGGCCTGTTCCGACAAGCGTTTCGTGTGCTCCGATTCCGGCAGGGTCTGCAGGGTAAAGACCATCTGCTGAAGCCGGAAGACTACGGCTTCGGCATCCCCTAAAGACGCGTATTGCCGGGTTTCCGCTATCAATTCCAGAAACAATGCATTTCTATGCTTGATCTGTTCTCTGGTATAGAGATGATCGCGGTATTCCAGTTCCATAAGCAGACACAGCCGGATGTCCTCCCAGGGCAAAAGGGGAAGGATGGAGGGATTGGCTGTTATGGAGTTGACAAGTTGGAGTAAAATCTGTATAGTTCGCATAAACATACCACCTGTCTTTGAAGTATACATTAAAGATTATATTAATTTTATCACAAAGCGGGGAGCCGTACAAGCCAAAAAGCAGACTGGCGGAAGGAAAGAGGTAACCATGAATCACACAAGGGAATTACTGTTAAAACTCAGAGATGTCATCCAAAATGGCGCTCTGCCGGTGGAAAATGTTCCGCTGGCGGATATCAGGCAGTGCGTCTATGCGGAGCTGCAGGTGAACCGCAGCACCTTTACAGAGCGTCAATACGCAGATGTTTTGAACCGTTTTGAAATACTGTGTACTAATATCACAGAAGGGGAGACGGACAGAGGCAAGATTTTGCTGCTCATGGACGCCTTTATTCTCTGCGTGGATATGCTGTCCCAATCTGTCTATACTTTGGCCAACCGGGAGTACTGGAACTACAAGCACCGGGCGGACAAGGACGATCCAGAGGTTGCGGAGATTATAGATTATATTGATAAAAGAGGGCGGATAGATCTGATTAGCTATGATTTTGTGGAGGAATATCAGAATCTGCCGGTGGCGGTGGAGGTGGACGGCGCCACCGGCATGAGGTATGTGCCCTATAAGGGGAGAAAAATGTTTTTTCCCAGGACCTGGGACGAGAACAGGATTGTCAGCTACTACCGCTCGGTGGTGATGGAGCAGGACGGACGCTCGCCGCATTGCTATGACAAGGAACCCTATGGGGTAAAAGAGGGGGATATCGTGGTGGACGCCGGGGCCGCAGAGGGTATTTTTGCGCTGGACTGTGTGGATCGGGCAGCCGGAGTTTATCTTATAGAGGCGGACCCCGAATGGATAGAGGCCCTGGAGCAGACCTTTTGCGGGGACAGGGACAAAGTGCGGATTATAAACGGTTTCCTGGATCGTTTTCATGAGGGCAGCCATGTGAGTTTGGACGGGCTGTTTGAGTCGGAAGAGATAGGTTATATTAAAATGGATATCGAGGGTGCGGAAAAGGCGGCACTGGAGGGAGCGGACAAGCTGCTGGAGCGGTGCGGGAACATACGCTGCGCAATCTGCTCCTACCACTGCAGGGAGGATGAGGACAGCATTCGCCGCACCCTTCAAAACCACGGATTTACCACGGACACCTCCCAGGGATATATGTGCCCGAACTGGACGCTGGAAGCTTATCTGGAGGCGCAGCTGAGGCGGGGAATTGTGTTTGGAAGCAAGGTGCGGACGTGATTTTCCCACGCTTTACAAGATACCGTTTCAATGATAGAATTAGAAAAGAATCGCCGCAGGGAAAGCGGCAGCAATATTTCACGGAGGAATAAATCAATGAATTTTGAGTTGACAGCGTCCATGATGTGCGCAGGTTACGGCAATCTGGAAAAGGAAGTCAGGGAGCTGGAGGCGGGAGGAATAGATTCCTTTCACATAGATATTATGGATGGGCGGTATGTGCCGAATTTTGCCATGTCATTAAACGATATGGCATATATTTCGTCGGCGACGGAAAAACCCCTGGACGTACATCTGATGATTGAACATCCCAACAACAATATCCACATATTTTTGAAAAAGTTAAGGAGAGGGGACACGGTATATATTCATCCGGAGGCAGAATACCACCCGTCAACCACATTGCAGAAGATTATTGACGCGGGCATGGTTCCGGGCATTGCCATCAATCCGGGCACCAGCATCGAGACGGTATACGAGATGCTGCGCATTGTGAAAAAAGTGCTGGTAATGTCGGTCAATCCCGGCAACGCTGGCCAGATGTACCTTCCCTATGTGGGAAAGAAAATAGACAGACTTTTACAGTTGAAGGACGAGATGAAGTTCAAAGTATACTGGGACGGGGCCTGCAGCATGGACAGGATTACCCAGTTTGCCCCCAAGGGGGTGGACGGGTTTGTTCTGGGAACAACCCTGCTGTTTGGGAAAAACAGGCCCTATGGGGATATTTTAAGTGAGATCAGGCAGGTAAAAGAGGTATGAATGCAGCACTGATTTTGTCCGGTGGAACCGGCAGCAGGATGGGATTGGATACGCCCAAGCAATATCTGGAGGTGGGGGGCAGGATCCTGCTGGAATACTGTCTGCTGCCCTTGGCAGAGAGCGAATACATAGATACCGTGCAGATCGTGGCGGATCAGGAGTGGCATGACGTGGCATGGGAATGCGTGAGCCGGGCAGGGCTCACCCATAAATGCAAGGGTTTTTCCAGACCGGGGGCAAACCGACAGCAGTCGATTTTGAACGGTCTGGAGGACATAAGTCGATATGCGGATCCCGATGCGGCGGTGATTGTCCATGACGCAGCCAGGCCCGCCGTCACCCGGGGGCTGCTGGAGCGCAGCCTGGAGGCCCTTCGTGGGCATGACGGGGTGCTGCCGGTGCTGCCCATGAAAGATACGGTCTATTACAGCGGGACCGGACAGAATGTGGATCGGCTGCTCAAGAGAGAATGTATCTATGCGGGGCAGGCTCCGGAGACGTTTCGATTGGGGGTCTACCTGGAGGCCAACCGGGCGCTGCTGCCGGAGAGGATTCTGGAGATCAACGGCTCCACGGAGCCGGCGATTCTGGCGGGGCTGGATATCGCCATGATTCCCGGGGAGGAGTGCAACTACAAGATCACGACAATGGACGATCTGCGGCGTTTTGAGCGGGAAAACGGAGGCAGCCGCTAAGCTGGGCGCGGGGACGCGCGTTCCATATATCTATTGGTGTGATATCGTGGGCATAGCAGGAGTATGGCTTAGGTCAAACTCCTGCCGTGCGGAAAGAGGTAAGGATGAAAGCGTATGCATTATATGGAATAAATGATTTGCGCATGGAGGAGAGAGCCGTGCCTTCGCCGGGGGAGAATCAGGTGCTGGTGCAGGTGAAGGCCGTCGGGATCTGTGGCTCGGATATCCCCAGAATATTTCAGACGGGAACCTATTCCTTTCCTACCGTGCCGGGACATGAGTTTTCCGGTGTGGTGGCGGCTGTGGGGGCCGGAGCCGAATCGGAATGGGCAGGCCGGAGAGTGGGCGTTTTTCCGCTGATCCCTTGCCGGAAGTGCTCTCCCTGTCTTCAAAAGCATTATGAATTGTGCAGGAACTATAGTTATCTGGGTTCCCGCACGGACGGCGGTTTTGCGGAATATGTGCTGGCGCCCCGGGAGTGCCTGATTGCGCTGCCGGAGGGCGTCAGCTTTGAGGCGGCCGCCATGCTGGAGCCCATGGCGGTGGCGGTTCACGCCCTGCGCCGGGCACAGGTGGGTCCGGGACAGACGGCGGCGGTGTACGGACAGGGAACCATAGGACTGCTGCTGTCCATGTTTCTGAAGGAGGCCGGCATAGAGCGTGTGCTGGTCATAGGGAACAAGGACCAGCAAAAACGTTCGGCCCTGGATGTGGGTATAGCCGAGGAGGATTTTTGCGATACCAGAAACCAGGAACTGGGGGCTTGGCTGGCGGAGAGAACGGACGGAGCGGGTGCGGATATCTTCTTTGAATGTATCGGCAAAAGCGATACCATCAGTGCGGCTATAGAACTGACCGCGCCCATGGGCACAGTGGTGCTGGTGGGAAATCCCTATGGGAACGTGAGTCTGGATAAGGCGGTGTACTGGAAGATACTGAGAAACCAGCTGACTGTCAGAGGCTGTTGGAACTCATCCTTCACACAGGAGGAGACAGACGACTGGCATTATGTGCTGGAACGTCTGGCCCAGGGGCGGATACAGCCGGAGCGCCTGATTACGCATCAGTTTCCCTTTGAACAGCTGCCCCGGGGACTGGAGATCATGCGGGACAAAAAAGAAGAGTATGTGAAGGTGATGATCAATATTTAAAGTCATCAGGGGGCCGGGATACAGACAGTCCCGGCTCTGCTTAGATGACGGAACGGAGCATTTTATGAAATATACCAATCCAGTCATCCCCGGTTTTTATCCGGATCCCAGTATCTGCAAAGCGGATGGCAAATACTACATGGTGTGCAGTTCTTTCCAGTATTTTCCGGGAGTGCCCCTGTTTGAGAGCCAGGACCTGGTAAACTGGCGCCAGATCGGCCATGTGCTGACCCGGGAGAGCCAGCTGCCCTTAGAAGGGGCGGATTGCAGCGGGGGCATCTATGCGCCCACCATCCGCTATCACGAGGGGCGTTTCTATATGGTGACCACCAATGTCACCAGCCTGGGGAATTTCTATGTGTGGACCGACGACATCCACGGGGAATGGTCGGATCCCATCCAGGTGCAGCAGGGCGGCATTGACCCCTCCCTGTATTTTGAGGACGGGAAAACCTATTTTATGAGCAATGGGGACGACGACCGGGGCATATCCGGCGTGACTCAGTGCGAGATCGACATAGAGACCGGCACCAAAGTAAGTCCCTCCGTATGCATATGGCAGGGGGCAGGCGGCCGATACCTGGAATCTCCCCACCTGTACAAGATAAAGGGACAGTACTATCTGATGGCGGCGGAGGGCGGCACAGAGTACGGGCATATGGTGGTCTACGCCAAGGGGCCCACCGTGAATGGGCCTTTTACCAATTATCCCGGCAATCCGGTGCTGACCAACCGGAATCTGGGGGGCTACGTGATCCAGGGCTGCGGCCACGGGGATCTGGTGGAGGATGAAAAGGGGAATTTCTGGATGGTGCATCTGGCCTTCCGGCAGATTGACCGATGGTTGCCTTTTCATATCACGGGCAGAGAGGTATGTCTGGCGCCGGTGACCTTCGGGGAGGACGGCTGGTTTACCGCCGGGGTGGGGGGGATTACCCCTGTCTGTGTGGAGACGGACCGCATTGACGGCAGTGTGCGGCAGCGGCTGAAGCTTAAGGATACCTTTGCCGATACCTGTGTGGGTGTGGACTGGTGTTTCCTGCGCAGGCCCCACCTGGAAAACTATTCTTTTCCGGCAGACATGCAGAGGGAGCTGTCTTCTGAGGCCATACAGCGGTATACATTTGCGGGACATGGAATCAGGTTGTATCCCACTAATCGGACCCTGGAGGAAAAACAGGATTCTCCCACCTTTGTGGCCATCCGTCAGCGGCAGATGCAGGGGCATATACGCTGCAAAATATATGTTCCCGCCGGGGAAGCAGGCATCAGTCTGTATATGAACCATGAGCATCACTATGATTTGGCTGTGAGACGAATGGCTGCTGCCATGGGCGCGGGGGACATTTGTCGGGTCATGGTCCGCAGCGTGGTAGGCGGCATCAGCCATGTGGCGGGGGAAAGTATAGTCACTGCGGATACGGAGATTACACTGCAGATTGATTTAGAACCCACAGAATACGGTTTTTCCGCACTGTTTATCCGGGAAGGGCAGGAGAGTCCGTGTCCCCTGGGTAAGCTGCAGACCAGATATCTTTCCTCAGAGGTTGCCTGCGGTTTCACCGGCGTCATGATAGCTTTATATGCCCAGGATGAATCCCTGACGGGCAGGGGAGAAGAGCCCGCCGGGTTTACGGATTTTGAGATTAGCTATGAGAGCGACAAGCCGCAATAAATGACTAGAAATTAGCATCATTTGACGAGAAAGCAAAGTCCATTTTTGTTAAAATATAAAGGAGTATAGCATCCTATATCAGAGAGCGGCAGATACCCTTCTGCAGCGATTGGTAACGATAGGGCGGATACGGAATGAAAACAGCATCTGCCCGGAATAATGTCCGTCCTGGCCAGGCGCCATTTTGCCGGGAATGGTACAGATGGAGCGGATGCGGAACTCTAAATGGAGATGGAGGAAATGATTGTGAGAGACAGAGCAAGCGCAAGAAAAAGGGCACAGGAGCTGGTGAGCCAGATGACCCTGGAGGAGAAGGCATCGCAGCTTAAGCATGATGCACCTGCCATCCCTCGTCTGAATGTTCCCGCATACAACTGGTGGAATGAGGGGCTGCACGGTGTGGCGCGCGCAGGCGTGGCGACCAGTTTTCCCCAGGCCATCGGTATGGCGGCAGCTTTTGACACGGAACTGATGGGCCAGGTGGGCCAGGTGATCGGCGTGGAGGGCCGCGCCAAGTACAATGCTTACAGCGCCCAGGAGGACAGGGACATTTACAAGGGATTAACATTCTGGTCTCCCAACGTGAATATATTCCGTGACCCCAGATGGGGCAGAGGGCATGAGACCTACGGCGAGGATCCCTATCTGACAGGGGAACTGGGCAAGGCTTTCGTGGAGGGCTTGCAGGGGGACGGCGAGGTGATGCAGGCGGCGGCCTGCGCCAAGCATTTTGCGGTTCATTCGGGGCCGGAGGCGGTTCGGCACAAGTTTGACGCCAAGGCCACCAAGAAGGATATGTGGGAGACTTATCTGCCCGCCTTTGAAAAACTGGTAAAGGAAGCGGGGGTGGAGGCCGTCATGGGCGCTTACAACCGCACCAACGGAGAACCCTGCTGCGGCAGCAAGACCCTGATGCAGGATATTTTAAGGGGAGAATGGGATTTTCAAGGGCACTTTGTGTCCGACTGCTGGGCCATCCGGGATTTCCATGAGCATCATATGGTGACGGACACGGCGGAGGAGTCCGCGGCCATGGCCCTGAAAGCCGGATGCGATGTGAACTGCGGCAACACTTATTTACATATGGTGAAGGCTTATCAGGACGGTCTGGTGACGGAGGAAGAGATCACGCTGGCGGCGGAGAGACTGTTCACCACCCGGTTCCTGCTGGGGCTGTTTGACGAGACAGAGTATGATCAAATCGGGTATGACAAGATTGAGTGCAAAGAACATCTGGCGCTGGCTGACAGGGCTACGGCGGAGGGCGTTGTACTGCTGAAGAACAACGGCATACTGCCCCTCAAAAAGGAGCAGCTGAAGACCATCGGTGTGGTGGGGCCCAATGCCAACAGCCGTGCGGCACTGGTGGGCAACTATCACGGAACTTCCTCCCGGTATATCACGGTGCTGGAAGGCATACAGGATGTAGTGGGCGACGATGTGAGAGTCTATTACTCCGAGGGCTGTCATCTGTTCAAGGATAAGACGGAGAGCCTGGGCCGCAGACACGACCGTGTCACGGAGGCGGTCAGCGTGGCCCAAAACAGTGACGTGGTGATTTTGTGTGTGGGATTGGACGAGACCCTGGAGGGTGAGGAGGGCGATACCGGCAACAGCTATGCTTCCGGTGACAAAGTGGATCTGCTGCTGCCTCAGACCCAGAGGGAACTGGTGGAAGCGGTGCTGAAAGTCGGCAAGCCCACCATTGTACTGAACATGACCGGCAGTGCCATGGACCTGCGCGTGGAGCAGGAGCAGGCAGATGCCGTCATGCAGCTGTGGTATCCCGGCGCCAGAGGCGGAAAAGTAGTGGCGCAGCTGCTGTTTGGCGAGTTGTCTCCCTCCGGCAAGCTGCCGGTGACTTTCTATAAAAATACGGAGGATCTGCCTGCTTTTGAGGACTATTCCATGAAGGGCAGAACCTACCGCTACATAGAGACCGAGCCCCTGTATCCCTTCGGCTATGGTCTGACCTACGGAGATGTGGAAGTATCTGCAGTGAGTTGCTGCGGCAGCCCGGCAGTGAACGGCGGCGAGATTACGCTGGACAGCCCGGATGCTTTCCGGCTTCATGTGAAGCTGACCAACCATGGGCAGGTAGGTACAGGAGAGGTGGTACAGGTTTACATCCGGGCGGAGGATGCCCCGGATGCCACGCCTGCGGCAAAGCTGTGCGGATTTGCCAGAACCTGGGTTCCGGCGGAGGGCGAAGCCTCTGTCACCGTGCCCATTGGCGCGGAAGCCTTCACCGTGGTGAATGAAGAGGGCGAGAGGCTGGTGGAGGGCAAGACCTTTACCGTCAGCGTGGGATTAGGCCAGCCGGATGCCCGCACCAGGGCCTTGACAGGCAAGGATTGCATCACCTTTATCGTGAAGCTGGCATAAGACAGTATAGAGCCGACAGGCCGTCGGCCTGGAATAAATGCTATATTGAGAGAAAAGCAGTAATTATAAGGCTGCCGTTTGAGCGATCAGGCGGCAGCCTTTTGCTATTGACATAGGGATACCGGGACGCCAGAGCGGGCGTATGTTAATCACCGGTCTGGTGTGCTTGTAGGGAATATGCGGAACGGAAGATCCTTAGAACTTCAAATCAGCATATTCCCGGAAAGCGCACTGATTAACATACGGACGCCAGAGCGGGCGTATGTTAATCACCGGTCTGGTGTGCTTGTAGGGAATATGCGGAACTTTATATAGAGAGGAACAAAGATGGAGAACAGGATATTATTTAATGATAATTGGAGTTTTCTGAAAACGGAACTTGGGACGGAACTTTCCGACATTCAGGTGCGCAGAGGAGAGTTCCAGCCGGTGGATCTGCCTCATGACTGGCTGATCTACGATACTCGTAATCTGTATGAGAATAGTACAGGGTGGTATCGGAAATGCATCTCTGTCTGCCGCAGGGAAAAGGCCGTACCGCAGAAAGATTTACGGGAAAGCATCGGCGCGGGTATGCTGCGCTGTGCCCCGGATCAGCGGATCATACTCCGTTTTGACGGCGTGTACATGGACAGTACACTCTATGTCAACGGACAGAAGGTGGGGGACTGGAAGTATGGCTATTCTGCCTTTGATCATGATATCACGGAATATCTGCAGCAAGGGGAAAACGAACTGCTGATGCAGGTTCGTCACCAGAGTCCCAACAGCCGGTGGTACTCCGGCGCAGGGATCTACCGCAATGTGTGGCTGCAGGTATGTCCGGCAGTGTACCTGCCCCTGGACGGCACTTATGTGCATACCTCCTGGCAGCAGAAGGCGGGGGGCTGTGCTGGGAATCCAGCCTGCCATAAGACAGAGGAGCCAGATTCTCGGGATATGGATTGTCATATTGGGGAGAAAGAGGGCTGCTACCAGATGGAGATAGAGACGGAATACGCAGGAACCGTGGGCGAGAGTACCCGGTGTCACTACAGCCTGTGGCAGAATGGCGCCCGGGTTCGCGACCTGGGCTGGGGCAGAAGGTTTATCAGAGAGGACGGACAGCACTGCTTTGCTCTGCAGGTGATGCTGGAGAATCTGGAGGAATGGAATCTGGATCAACCCACATGTTATCGCCTGCGGGTGGAATTGTATGATGCTGGCGCGGCGCTTATAGACAGCCGGGAGATCACCGTGGGTCTGCGCAGGATGGAGTTCACCACGGACAGAGGCTTTTTCCTGAACGGCAGATATGTTAAAGTCCACGGTGTCTGTGAGCATCACGACTTGGGCTGCCTGGGGGCGGCATTTCATAAGGAGGCCATGCGGCGGAAATTCAGGATACTGAAAGAGATGGGCGTCAATGCTCTGCGCACCAGTCACAACATGCCCGCCCAGGAGGTGATGGAACTGGCGGACGAGATGGGCATTCTGGTGTTGTCAGAGGCTTTTGACATGTGGGAGCGGTGCAAAACCCCCTATGACTATGGTCGGTTTTTCAAGGAGTGGGCCCAGCGTGACGTGTACTCCTGGATCCGCAGGGATCGCAATCACCCCAGCCTGTTTCTGTGGTCCATCGGCAATGAAATCTACGACACCCATGCGGATGCCCATGGCCAGGAGATCACCCGCAGGCTGGTGGACTACGTGCGTACTCACGATCCCAAAGGCAACGCGTTGATCACCATAGGCTCCAATTTCATGCCCTGGGAGGGCGCTCAGAACTGTGCGGACATTGTGAAGGTGGCCGGATATAACTATGGGGAAAAATACTATGAAGAGCATCATCTGAAGCATCCGGACTGGATTATCTATGGCAGCGAGACGGCCTCTGTGGTGCAGAGCCGGGGGGTGTATCGTTTTCCTCTGCGGCAGTCCGTGCTGGCGGACGAGGATGAACAATGTTCCGCCCTGGGCAATTCCAGTACCAGCTGGGGGGCGCGCAGCGTGGAAGCCTGCATTGCGGATGATAGGGACGCGGATTTTACCTTTGGACAGTTTTTGTGGACAGGCTTTGACTATATAGGGGAGCCTACACCCTACCACACCAAAAATTCCTATTTCGGCTATATTGACACGGCCGGATTCCCCAAGGACGCCTATTATCTGTTTCAGGCGCAGTGGCGTCCGGCGGCGGAGCATCCCATGGTGCATCTCTATCCCTATTGGGACTGGAATCCGGGACAACTCATCGACGTGCGGGCCTGCACCAACGGGGAGAGTGTGGAACTTTATGTAAACGGCCGCTCCCAGGGCAGGCAGTTTATAGACCATGCCCGGGGACGACAGCTGCAGGGGGACTGGCAGGTACACTATGAGCCGGGGGAGATCACTGCCGTGGCCTATGACGGGGAGGGCAGGGAGATTGCAAGGGAGTCCCGGCACTCCTTTGGGGAGGCAATAAGATTGGTGCTCCAGGCGGACAAGATGCAGCTGTCCGGGGACGGGGAGGATATGTGTTTTGTCACTGTCAGCGCGGTGGACGAGGATGGGTACCCGGTGGAAAATGCCATGAATTATGTGCGGTTGTCCCTGGAGGGCCAGGGGCGGCTGCTGGGCATGGACAATGGGGACAGCACGGATTATGATCCCTACAAGGGATGTGTGAGGAAGCTGTTTAACGGAAAGCTTCTGGCGGTGGTGGCATCTAAGCCGTTTCCAGCAGACAGTGAAGCAGCAAAAGCGTCAGCAGAGCGGTTTGAAGCCAGAGCGGAGGATATAGCGGTCGGTTCGCCGATTGTCGGCAGTGTCAGGATCATGGTGGAGAGCCTGGGGGTAGAGCCTGCCAGTCTGGAGATTGGGGTGAAGCCGGCGGGACTCCGTCCCGGCAGCTGTGCCAGTGAGGATGTGAGCCGGAGGGCGGACGATGCGGCACAATTCGCGGAAGGTAAGACCGGGCAGCCAGGCAATCCGGCTGGGGCGGAAGGTAAGACCGGGCAGCCAGGCAATTCGGCTGGGGCGGAAGGTAAGACCGGGCAGCCAGGCGATCCGGCTGGGGAGGAAGGTAAGACCGGGCAGCCAGGCAATATGACTGCGGCGGCAGGGATTTCTCTGGGGGCAGGCGGGATGGACGCCCGAATAGGATACGGATCCGTGCTGCCGGATACGATCCCTGTCCGCAAAGTAGAACTGCTGACCCCGGAGGGCAGTGTTCTGGACGCCCGGCGGCGCAGCATCACCATAGAGGCCGGAATTTGTCCCAAGAACGCATCGGACCGGGAACTGAACTGGAAGGTGGTCAACCAGAACGGCATACCCATCAGCTATGCCAAGGTGGAGGTGCTGGATGAATGTCATGCCAAGATCACGGCCATGGGAGACGGAGCCTTCTATGTGCGCTGCCAGTCCGGACGCAGTCCGGTCAGGATCATCTCCCAGCTGGAACTTACGGCCCGGGGGCTGGGGCAGGCATTTTTAAACCCTTATACTTTTATCTCCGCGGGACTGTTCAGCGAGACCCTCGGAGAAGTCACCAATGGCAATGAGAAGGGAATTGCCACAGCCAGAGACGGCGTCAGCGGTGTGATTTATCGGGATCTGGATTTCGGAGAGTACGGATCCGATCAGATAACAGTGCCGGTTTTTGCCCTCAGCGATGCCCTTCATGAGATCGAGATCTGGCAGGGTGTGCCAGAGGCAGAAGGCAGCAGGCTGCTATTGAACGCGCCCTATCAAAAGCCCTCCCGGTGGAATGTATACCAGGAGGAGACCTGGAAGCTGCCCTGCAGGCTCAAAGGCCTTACCACCATTGCCTTCCGGCTTAAAAACAGCAAGGTGCATATCAAGGGCTTTTCCTTCACCTACTATGAGAAGGCATACGGGAAACTTTACGGCGCGGAGTGCAGCCGGGTGTACGGCGACAGCTTCCGGGTGGAGAGCCGGGCTGTCACCGGCATCGGCAACAATGTGACCATTATCTATGAAAATATGGATTTCGGTGAGACGGGAGCCGGACAGGTGACACTGTGGGGGCGTTCCCCCCTTCCCGGAAACACCGTCCATATCCATTTTACCCGCCCGGACGGAGCGGTGGAAGTCAGAGTGTTAGAGGTGCCGGGAACCCAGGAGTATGTCCCGCAGGTATTCCCCATAGAGCCGCTGACAGGGTTAGGAACGCTGGAATTGATTTTCCTGCCAGGCAGCAATTTTGATCTGGAAGCCCTGCAATTTGCCAACTAGGACTTTCCATATGCTTTTGTATCTGTTATACTGTATACAAACAGCATATTCCCGGACAATACGGTGATAAATGTGCGGGCGCCTGAAGCGGCCGGGCATTCATCCCCGGATATGCCTGTTGGAAGGGAATATGCGGAACCTTATACTACATAACGCCAGAATTTACCGTACTGCACTGGTTAAACGTATATGGCTGGCGTTATGTAGTCAGGTTACTCGGCAATTTTAACGGTTAAGCAGTATAAATAAGCGAGCAAATGAAATGTAAGCCGACAGTAGACGACAGAAGGGAGCATGACATGGAGGGAAAATATTCTGACGGTAAATCCTATAAGGTGATTGCGTTTATATTTGCCAATTTTTTCAAGGACGAAGAGCAGCGGATCATGAAGCAGGTGGTGGAGAAAAGCCGCCTGCATAACAGTAAAGTGGTGTTTTTTTCCACGCTGGCGGATTTCTACTTCAACGATATCAATGACAAGGGCGAGCAGAAAATCTTTGCGGCGGTAAGTGTGGAGCAGTTCGATGCCATCATTTTGATGTCGGAGTCTTTCAAGCTGGACGAGGAGCAGCTGGCGCTGGTGGGACGTGCCCATGAGGCCGGGGTGCCGGTGATTACGGTGGATAAGAGCTTTGAGGGCTGCGTCAACCTGGTGATGGATTACGGGGACTGCTTTCAAAAGATTGTGGAGCATATGATAGGGTTCCACGGCTATCGCAGGGTTTATTTCATGGGAGGTATGCCGGGCAACAGTTTTTCCGGGGAGAGAGAGCAGGTATATCTGGATGCCATGCAGGCAGTGGGGGTGCCTAAAGAGCAATGCCGGATCTATCATGGATATTTCTGGGAGGAGCCCTGCCGCAAAGCCATGGAGCAGATGTTTCAGGAGATTGAGGAGGGGCTGGAAGTGCCCGAGGCCATCATCTGTGCCAACGATTCCATGGCGCTGGAGGTATGCAATTGCCTGCGGGAGCGGGGATATCGGGTTCCGGAGGATATCGCTGTCAGCGGTTTCGACGGCCTGGAGATGGAACGCTATCACCAGCCCCGGCTGACAACGGGAATCTATAACGTGGAGGGGCTTGTGGAGACTGCGTTTCGGATTATGGACGAGGGCTGTCCGGAGGCTTATCTGAAGGAAAAGATTCCCATTTACAATGAGATGCGCATCGGACATTCCTGCGGGTGCAAGGGGCCGGAAAGCCAGAGCGTTTCCGTGGAGATGGTTTCATTGAAAAGGGAACTGCATCATCTGCTGAAATACCAGGGAGATTTAAATCAGATGGTTGTGAATATCGGTACGCTGAAACAGCTGGAGGAAGCTTTGCGGGTGGTGCCGGAGTTCATGGGATTACTGTGGTATAAGGATTTCTGGTTCTGTGCAAACGAAGGCTTTCTGGAGAACGAAGCCATAGGCTTTGGCAGACAGAAAAAAGAAGGCATTGAGGCGGACTACACTCCTGTGGTAAAGGTATTGCACTATCATAACGCGGACGGCGCCGGAGCGGAGGCTGGGCAGGCGGAGGTTCACTATTGGGAGGACATGGAGTTTGGGCGGATTCTGCCGGATCTCCAGGCCCGGTTGGAGGAAAATGATTTCCTGCTGGTCAATACCATGCATTTGCAGGGCAGGAGTATCGGATACACGGTGGCAACCTTGGATATAGATCGGTTCTGGTTTGTAGGTTATTCCGCCTTTTTGGCCAGCTTTCGACATCTGATGGAACTGCAGCGCTCCCAGAACCAGCTGATGAAAATGTATATGGAGGATCTGCTCACAGGGCTGTATAACCGCAATGGATTTTACCTTAAGGTGAATCAGCTGCTGGAGAAGGCGGAGGACCTGGATCTGTCCATTATCTCCCTGGATATGGACGGGTTGAAACGGATCAACGATACATATGGTCATGCGGAGGGGGATGAAGCGCTGCACAGCCTGGGCAGCATCATCCGAAGCAATCTGAAGCAGGAATTTGCGGCCAGGATCGGTGGGGACGAGTTCCTGGTAGCCTTTGCGGGGAAAGATATAGGGGGCCGCACCCGGGAGATTGTGGACCGCATTGAACAGGGGATCTATGAATATAATAAAGTATCCAACAAAGCATATGAACTCCAGGCCAGCATTGGTTCCTACACGGACTGTGTCCAGGGGCACAGCCTGGATTATTTCCTGAAAAAGGCGGATGACCTGATGTATGCCTGCAAGTACAACCATAAGAAGGCCCAGGGGCTGATATAATCCCGTGCCGGGGCTTTCCGGTGGGCGCAGGCGAGAAAAAAGGCGATGTAAGGGAGCCGACATTTTCAAGTTGGCTCTTTTATTATGAGGGAAAATAGGCTATACTATAGTTGACTTAAGTATATGGGAAAAGGGGAAAAGAATTATGATACATAGGCTGATACTGGAGGGCTATGCTTCCCTCGCCGCGTTTGTGGGAATCTTGTTTGCGTTTCTGGCGACCATCGTCGCCATATCCAGGCTGGGAGCCTATCTGCCCAAGGACGCGGGGCGGGATTTTGCCCATGACGGCAAACTCTCCGCAGGCAAGCCCAGAGGGGCGGGCATTATCTTTGTGCTGGCCTTCGTGGTGGCGGCGGTGCTGTTTGTTCCTTTTTCCATGGAGAATGGCATTTATCTGGTGCTGGTGATAATCTGCATGATGACGGGTTTTCTGGACGATGCCTCCAAGAGCCCTTGGGGGGAGTACAAGAAGGGATTTCTGGATCTCTGTGTGGCGGCTTTGGTGGCCATCACATTTCTGCACTACAATTCCAGCGTGGTGGAACTGGCCATGTTCGGCGTGAAGTTTACGATGCCGCCGGTGGTTTTTGCCCTGCTGGCGGTGGTGCTGGTGTGGACCTCGGTGAATGTAACCAACTGTTCCGACGGTGTGGATGGATTGTCGGGCACGTTGACAATCATTACGCTGATGTCTATCTATGTCATTGACCAGATGAAGGCTCTGGCAGGAGAGTTTTCTTTTATGATTCTGCTCTTTGCGGTCTGCATCCTGGGGTATCTGTGGTACAATGCCACGCCCAGCCGTCTGCTGATGGGAGACGCGGGTTCCAGGGCTATGGGGCTGTTCATCAGCATCTCTATCCTGAAGACGGGATGTCCTTTCCTGTATATTCCGGTGGCGTTGGTGCTGATCCTGGACGGCGGGCTGGGGCTTTTGAAGGTGGCGCTGCTGCGCTTTCTGAAAATCCATATCCTGACGCATGTGCGGACGCCGCTGCATGATCATGTGCGGAAGGTGTGGGATTGGTCAAATACGCAGACGGTGTTCCGGTTTGCGATTATTCAGATTATTTTGGCGGCAGCGGTGATTTACGCGGTAAAGTAGTCTGCAGGGGAAAAGACAAGAACAAATTATAAGCAGTGAGTTAAGTATCACAGGCAAAGCCCGCGATATGCATGTAGAGGTAAGTTTGGATGCCGCGCATCCAAATCCTGTTCATCGCAGCAACACGGGACAACCCGTGTTATGCAGGAAAGAGGTAAGTATGTACGACAAATTGACGGAGAGCGATATACGGAAGATGGAGGAGGAGATTGAGCACCGGCGGCTGGTGGTGCGGCCTAAAATGCTGGAGGATGTGAAGGAGGCCAGGGCCCACGGGGATCTCAGTGAGAATTTTGAGTATTATGCGGCCAAGAAAGCCAAGAATCAGAATGAGAGTCGGATACGGTATCTGGAGCGAATGATCCGCACGGCCCAGGTGATCTCCGATGCCTCGGCGGAGGATGAGGTGGGCATGAACAATACTGTGACGGTGGAGATGCTGGATGACGGCAGTGTGGAGAAGTATCGGATTGTTACCACGGTCCGGGGAAACTCCCTGGAGGGCTTGATCAGCAATGAGTCTCCGTTGGGCAGGGCCTTGTTGGGGCATCAGGTGGGGGACGTGGTGCATGTGCAGGTGAATGATGCCATCGGCTATGAGGTGAAAATCAGAGAGATTGAGAATACAGAGGACGATGACAGCGTAAAGCTGAGGAGTTTTTAAAGGCATGAAAAAATATTTTTTGTTTGACTTGGACGGCACATTGACGGATCCCAAGGAGGGGATTACCACCTGTGTGCAGTATGCGCTACATAGTTTAGGTATCGAGGAGCCGGATTTGGACAGGCTGGAGTCCTTTATCGGGCCGCCGCTGAAAGACAGCTTTATGGAGTTTTACGGAATGGATGAGGAGCAGGCCCAGGCTGCCGTAAAGAAATACCGGGAGCGCTTCAACGACAAGGGACTTTACGAGAATGAAATATATCCGGGCATAGCGCCCATGCTGCAGATGCTCAGCGAAAAAGGTTTTCGCCTGGCTGTGGCTTCCAGCAAACCCACAGTGTTTGTGGAAAAAATTCTGGAGCATTTCGGCATCAGGCAATATTTTAAAGTGGTGGTGGGCAGTGAGTTGGACGGCAGCCGTACCAGCAAGGACCAGGTGGTGATGGAGGCTCTGCGGCAGCTCTTTGGGGCAAAGCCCATCCTTTATCATGAGGTATATATGATCGGAGACCGCCGGTTTGATGTGGAGGGCGCCCGGGCCATGAAGGTGGAGAGTGTGGGCGTGACTTATGGCTATGGCGGCATGGAGGAACTGCGGGAGGCCCATGCGGACTATATCGTGGAGAGCGTGGAGGAACTGCGGGAGTTTCTGCTGCGGGAACTGTGCGAGGTGCGTCCCAAGGGCTTTATGGGCACCCTCGGACCCATGCTGTTTCCCTTTCTGCTGTTTCTGATGATCCGGCAGGCGGCTTCCTACGGGGCCATGTGGCTGGCGGTGACGGTGGAACCCATGGTGCCTCAGGGACTGTGGCAATGGCTCTATTACCGGGAGGCGGCAACCGGGGAACTGGGGTATACAGGCAATCTGGGCGCTGTTATGAGCGCGCTGTCCTATGGGGTGGCGGGGCTGGCCATGCTTCCCTCGGCCCGTCCGGTGCTGCGGGAGGCTAAAAAGCGCATGGCCTTGAGCCATCTGCGCAGGGAGCGTCCCAGAAACTATATCATCGCCCTGTTGGTCAGCTGCTGCGCCGTGCTGGGGCTGAATTTACTGTTTGACCTGACAGGCATCATTGACAACTCCGCGGCGTATCAGGCCGTGGCGGCGGGCCAGTTATCCGCCTCCCTGGCGGTGGGGCTGATCTGTTATGGCATCATTTCCCCTCTGGCGGAAGAACTGGTATTTCGCGGGATTGTATATAATGAATTGAAAAGGAGCTACAGGCTGCCTCTGGCCATGCTGATATCCGCCTTGCTGTTTGGCCTGTACCACATGAATCCGGTCCAGGGCGGCTATGGATTTATCATGGGGCTGCTGCTTGCCTATCTGTATGAGTATTTCGGCAGCTTTCTCTGGCCGGTGTTGGTACACATGCTGGCCAACAGCCTGGCCTATATACTGAGCAATACCAGCCTGTCAACCACCGTTATCCGTAGCTGGCCCGCCGCTATTGTATGCGCGGCGGTGACAATAGTGGGGATTAAGCTTTTGGATTTTGACAAAAAGAAGCTAAAAGGTCCTGTTGTCGAATAATCTGACAATTCTTTAAAAAGTTTTTATTTACAGATTAGAAAAAAAGATGTATAGTATACGTTAAGTAAGTCGCAATGAGGTGCATAAAGGCCCCATTGCGACTTTTTTGTGTGAGGGAACATGCAAAGCTCAAGGTCCAAACAAAACAGCATGTACCCGGAAAGCGCATTGATGCACATAAGGACGCCTCAAGCGGCCTGATGTGGATCACCCGTCGTATGCGGTTGGAGGGAACATGCGGAACTCTAATATAGAAGGGAGAACAGAATATGTTTGATGTGAAAAAAAAGCTTCCCCAGGCGCCTCTGTACCGGGAGGAGTTTGAGCATGACAACTGTGGCATAGGAGCCTGCGTGAACATAAAGGGGGAGAAGAGCCATGCCACGGTGGAAAACGCCCTGAAGATTGTGGAGAATCTGGAGCACAGGGCGGGTAAGGACGCCGAGGGCAAGACCGGGGACGGCGTGGGCATCCTGACCCAGGTGCCTCATCGATTTTTCAAGAGAGTGACCCAGGCGCTGGACATACAGATCGGCGGGGAGAGGGAGTACGGCGTGGGCATGTTCTTCTTTCCCCAGGAGGAACTGCGCCGCAACCAGGCCAGAAAGATGTTTGAGATCATTGTGGAAAAAGAGGGGATGAAGTTCCTGGGCTGGAGGGAGGTGCCCACTTTCCCGAATGTGCTGGGCCACAAGGCGGTGGAGTGTATGCCCTGCATCCAGCAGGCTTTCGTGGAAAAACCGGCGGATGTATCCAAGGGTCTGGCCTTTGACCGCAGGCTCTATATCGCCCGGAGGGTATTCGAGCAGTCCACGGATGACACCTACGTGGTGTCCCTGTCCAGCCGGACCATCGTGTACAAGGGCATGTTCCTGGTGGGACAGCTTCGGACTTTCTTTGCGGATCTCCAGAGCCCGGACTTTGCCTCCGCCATCGCCATGGTACACTCCCGCTTTTCCACCAACACCAACCCCAGCTGGGAGAGGGCTCACCCCAACCGTTTTATCGTACATAACGGGGAGATCAATACCATTCGGGGCAATGCGGACAAGATGCTGGCAAGAGAGGAAAATATGTCCTCGGGGTATCTGAAAGGACAGCTGCACAAGGTACTGCCCGCCATCAGCAAGACGGGATCCGATTCCGCCATGCTGGATAACACGCTGGAATTTCTGGTGATGAGCGGCGTGGAACTGCCCCTGGCGGTGATGATCGCCATTCCGGAGCCCTGGAATGGCGACAAGGCCATGTCCCAGAGCAAGAGAGACTTCTACCAGTATTATGCCACTATGATGGAGCCCTGGGACGGCCCGGCCTCCATTCTCTTTTCCGACGGAGATGTGATGGGGGCGGTGCTGGACCGAAACGGCCTGCGTCCCTCCCGGTATATGATCACCGAGGACGATCAATTGATCCTTTCCTCGGAGGTGGGGGTGCTGGATATTGACACTGCCAAAATCATTAAAAAGGATCGACTGCGTCCCGGTAAAATGCTGCTGGTGGACACGGTCAGGGGGGAGGTCATAGACGATGATCGGCTGAAGGAAAGCTATGCCTCCCGACAGCCCTACGGGGAATGGCTGGACAGCAATCTGGTGGAACTCCATGACTTAAAGATCCCCAACCGGCGGGTGCCCGAGTACGGGTACGAGGAGAGGCAGCGGATGCAGAAAGCCTTTGGCTATACCTATGATGATCTTAAGACCAGTATCCTGCCCATGGCCGAGAAAGGCGGGGAGGCCATCGCCGCCATGGGGGTGGACACACCTCTGCCGGTGCTGAGCAGGACTCATCATCCGCTGTTTCACTATTTCAAGCAGTTGTTTGCCCAGGTGACCAATCCGCCCATAGACGCCATCCGGGAGGAGATTGTGACCTCCACCACCGTGTACATCGGCGCGGAGGGGAACCTGCTGCAGGAGTCCCCGGAGAACTGCAAGGTGCTTAAGGTGAACAATCCCATCCTGACCACCACGGATCTGCTGAAGATCAAGGAGATGAAGGTGGAGGGCTTCCGGGTGGAAGTGGTTCCCATCACCTACTATAAAAATACCAGCCTGGAGCGGGCCATCGATCGGCTGTATGTGGAGGCGGACCGGGCCTACCGGGACGGCGCCAATGTGCTGATTCTTTCGGACCGGGGCGTGGACGAGAACCATGTGGCCATCCCCTCCCTGCTGGCGGTGTCGGCGCTGAACCAATACCTGGTGCGCACCAAGAAGCGCACCCGTGTGGCGCTGATCCTGGAGTCCGGCGAACCCAGGGAAGTGCATCATTTTGCCACCCTGCTGGGCTACGGGGCCTGTGCCATCAACCCCTATCTGGCCCAGGAGTCCGTCAGGGAACTCATAGACAACAATATGCTGGATAAGGATTACTACGCGGCGGTGGACGACTACAATAACGCCATACTCCATGGCATCGTGAAGATCGCCTCTAAGATGGGCATCAGCACCATCCAATCCTACCAGGGATCGAAAATTTTTGAAGCCATCGGCATTGATCCGGAGGTGATTGAGCGCTATTTCGCAGGCACCGTGAGCCGGGTGGGCGGCATTACCTTAAAGGATATCGAGGAAGATATGGACCGGCTGCACTCCATGGCCTTTGACCCGCTGGGGCTTTACAATGATCTGACCCTGGACAGCCCGGGCCACCACAAGCTGCGCAGCGGCGGCGAGGAGCATCTGTACAATCCGGCTACTATCCATCTGCTGCAGGAATCCACCAGGCGGGGGGACTACGAATTGTTCAAACAGTACACCGCTCTGGTGAATGACGAGGAATCCGTGAAAAATCTGCGGGGACTGATGGATTTTGCCTACCCGAAAAAAGGCGTCCCGCTGGAATCCGTGGAGCCGGTGGAGAGCATTGTGACCCGGTTTAAGACAGGTGCCATGTCCTACGGCTCCATCTCAAAGGAAGCTCATGAGACCATGGCCATCGCCATGAACCGTCTCCACGGCAAGAGCAATTCCGGCGAGGGAGGCGAGGAGCCGGAGCGGCTGTCCGTATCGCCGGACGGCGTAAACCGTTGTTCCGCCATCAAACAGGTGGCCAGCGGGCGCTTCGGCGTGACCAGCCGCTATCTGGTCAGCGCCCAGGAGATTCAGATCAAGATGGCCCAGGGGGCAAAGCCCGGCGAGGGCGGGCATCTGCCCGGCGGTAAGGTATATCCCTGGATTGCCAAGACCCGCCACTCCACCCCCGGCGTGTCCCTGATCTCCCCGCCGCCCCACCACGATATTTACTCCATCGAGGATCTGGCTCAGTTGATTTATGATTTGAAAAATGCCAACACCCGGGCTCGGATCTCCGTGAAGTTGGTGTCAGAGGCGGGGGTGGGCACCGTGGCGGCGGGCGTGGCCAAGGCCGGGGCCCAGGTGATTCTGGTGTCCGGCTATGACGGGGGCACGGGAGCGGCCCCCAGAAGCTCCATCCACAATGCGGGTCTGCCCTGGGAACTGGGGCTGGCGGAGACGCATCAGACTTTGATTATGAACGGCCTGCGGGGCAGGGTCCGCATCGAGACCGACGGCAAACTCATGAGCGGCCGGGATGTGGCCATAGCGGCCATTCTGGGAGCGGAGGAGTTTGGCTTTGCCACGGCGCCCCTGGTGACCATGGGCTGCGTCATGATGCGGGTGTGCAATCTGGACACCTGTCCGGTGGGCGTGGCTACCCAGAACCCGCAGCTGCGTAAAAACTTTAAGGGCAAGCCCGAGTATGTGGAGAATTTTATGCGCTTTATCGCCCAGGAACTGCGGGAATATATGGCCCGGCTGGGAGTAAAGACCGTGGATGAACTGGTGGGTCGCACGGATCTGTTGAAGGTGAGGGATGACCTGACCCGGCGGCAGCAGGAGGTGGATCTGTCCCGGATTCTGGAGAACCCCTATGCGGGCAGGAAGAACAGCGCGGTGTTTGATCCCGGGCAGGCGTATGATTTTGCACTGGAGAAGACGTTGGATGAGAAAGTATTGTTAAAGCAGTTGTCCAAGGCGCTGGAGACAGGCCAGAAACGCAGCGTCTCCGTGGATGTGGGCAACACGGACAGGGCTTTCGGCACCATTCTGGGCAGTGAGATCACCAGAAAATTTGGGGATACGCTGGAGGAGGACACTTTCCATGTGCTGTGCAGCGGCGCGGGGGGACAGTCTTTTGGAGCGTTTATCCCTAAGGGGCTGACCCTGGAACTTGTAGGGGATTCCAACGATTATTTCGGCAAGGGCCTCTCCGGCGGCAAGCTGGTGGTCTACCCGCCCAAGGGAAGCCGCTTTAAGGCGGAGGAAAATATTATCATCGGCAATGTGGCCCTGTATGGAGCCACCAGCGGCAAGGCTTTTATAAACGGCGTGGCGGGCGAGCGGTTCTGTGTGCGCAACTCCGGGGCCCGGGCTGTGGTGGAGGGCGTGGGCGACCACGGCTGTGAGTATATGACCGGGGGCTGTGTGGCAGTGCTGGGACCCACCGGCAAGAATTTCGCCGCCGGGATGAGCGGCGGCGTGGCCTATGTGCTGGACGAGGGCAGCGATCTGTACAAGAGACTGAACAAGGAGATGGTTTCCTCCTATGAGATCACTTCCAAATATGATGTGCAGGAATTGAAAGAGATGATCCGGGAGCATGTGGCCATGACGGGATCCGCCAAGGGCCGGGAGGTGCTGGAACATTTTGGGGAGTACTTGCCTAGGTTCAAGAAGATCATTCCCCACGACTACGAGCGGGTGCTGAAGACTATCGTCCAGATGGAGGAGAAGGGGCTGAGCGCGGAGCAGGCGCAGATCGAGGCGTTCTACGCCAACACCCGGAAGTGAGGCTTCAGGGCAGACACAGTGTTTGTATCCACCAGATTCAACCTGGGGCATATGCAAAGCCAGGTATTATGCTGGGTGGATATCACCCGTCAGTGCCGTCGCGCAGCGACTTTTATAGGAGGTAAGAAAGAAATGGGAAAACCTACAGGTTTTATGGAATATGACAGGGAGGTGTCCGCTGCTGCGGCGCCCCTGGAGAGAATTAAGCATTTTGAGGAATTTCATGAGCATCTGCCCAGGGAAAAGCAGCAGCTCCAGGGAGCCAGGTGTATGGAGTGCGGTGTGCCTTTCTGTCAGTCGGGGATGATGCTGTGCGGCATGGCCAGCGGCTGTCCGCTGCACAATCTGATCCCGGAGTGGAATGATCTGGTGTATCGCGGCAACTGGGAGCAGGCATATAAGAGGCTGAAAAAGACCAGCAGCTTTCCTGAATTTACCTCCCGGGTGTGCCCCGCGCTGTGTGAGGCGGCCTGTACCTGCGGACTTCACGGGGAGCCGGTGGCCACCAAAGAAAATGAGTACGCTATTATTGAGTATGCTTACCGGCAGGGATATGCGGTGGCTGATCCGCCCAAAGTGCGCACAGGGAAGAAAGTAGCCGTCATCGGCAGCGGCCCTTCGGGACTGGCGGCGGCGGATCAGCTGAACCGCCGGGGGCACAGCGTCACTGTGTTTGAGCGTTCCGACAGGGTGGGGGGACTGCTTATGTACGGCATTCCCAATATGAAACTGGAAAAGCATGTCATAGACCGCAAGGTGAAGATCATGGAGGAGGAGGGCATCACGTTCCGCACCGGCGTGGATGTGGGCCGGGATGTGAAGGCACATAAGATTTTGCAGGACTTTGATCGGGTGGTGTTGGCCTGCGGCGCTTCCAATCCCAGAGATATCAAGGCCCCCGGCAGGGATGCCAAGGGGATTTATTTTGCCGTGGACTTTCTGGCGGCCAATACTAAGAGTCTGTTGGACTCTGATTTTGCGGACAAAAAGTATGTGGAAACCAAGGGAAAAGCCGTGGTGATCATCGGCGGCGGGGACACAGGCAACGATTGCGTGGGTACGGCCATCCGTCATGGGGCGAAGGCCGTGACCCAGATTGAGATGATGCCCAAGGCCCCGGATCAGAGGGCCCAGGACAATCCCTGGCCAGAGTGGCCCAAGGTCTGCAAGACCGACTACGGCCAGGAGGAGGCCATTGCCCTGTACGGCCATGATCCCCGGATCTATGAGTCCACCGTGAAGGAGTTTGTGAAAGATAAGGAGGGAAACCTGAAGGCAGTGAAGGTGGTAAAGCTGTCCTGGAGCAAAGATCCGGAGAGCGGCCGCATGAACATGCAGGAGATTCCCGGCAGCGAGCAGACCCTGGAGGCGGATATTGTACTCATCGCCGCAGGCTTTCTGGGCAGCCAGGACTATGTGGCGGAGGCTTTCGGCGTGGAGAGAAATGAGCGCACCAACGTGAAGACAGCGCCGGGCCAGTACCGGACCAGCGTGGAGAACGTGTTTGTGGCCGGGGACATGCACCGTGGACAGTCCCTGGTGGTGTGGGCCATCCGGGAGGGCCGGGAGGCTGCCCGGGCCGTGGACGAGAGCTTAATGGGATACTCGAATCTGGTGGTGCAGTGAAACATGGACATATAGACTTGACTTTGGTTATTCTGGTCAGGGTAGATTCCAAAGTATATGGAAAACAAAGGGTATGCGGTAGAAGGTTGTATTTAACTTCTACCGCATAGTTTTTGTGGATCATAGTTTTCCAGTCTCTCTATCACACAGCTGTGTGGCTTATTTTTGTTCTCTCTGTCATAGCCTATTCCAACCGGCAGGATCTCGCCGGTGTAGCCTTCCAGTGCCTGCGTGTAGTGTCTGTCCTTGAGCTGCTGTATGGCAGCATGGGCGGTCCGGTCATATTTGAGTTACACCACAAGAGCAGGTCTGTCTGTAGAGGGCAGCGGCAGGAACACGATATCCGCAAAGCCATGACCGGTGGGCAGTTCACGGATAAGCCGGTAATCCTTTCTCGTGCTGTAGTAGGCAAGTCCTATGGCACAGGCGAGAGAATTTTCATCGTTGTAGGTCAGGATGGACACCGCTTCCGTATGGGCCCGGTCAAGACCCCGGGCAACGCTCTCCCCATCGCCGCGCAAATCAAGAGAGCTAAACGCAGAGCGTTTTGCTCATTTTACCACAATACACCAAATATTTTCATTCTTTCCTCCACATGCATATCTGGAGTTTGGTTTGTCCAAACTTCGGTTTCTCCTGCGATACTGCATTAATACGTATTTAGATGTACCCATCCAAACTTAAGCCTATCTTAAGGTTGCGCTTAACTGTATTTTAGCTTGGCGTTGTATGATGTAAGCGTTACAGGGGGAGACAAAGGTAAAATCTATTGGCAGGAGGAGTCAGATATGCTGGAATGTACCAATCTCACAAAATCGTACAAAAAGAAATGTGTGGTAAACAACTTGAGCTTTAGCGTTGAGAGGGGGGAAATATTCGCCTTTCTGGGGAGCAATGGCGCAGGGAAAACCACCACCATCAAAATGATCCTGGGACTTACGGGAATTGACAGCGGCCAGATAAGGGTTGCGGAGGGGATCCGGATTGGGTATTCCCCTGAGACGCCGTATTTTCCTCCTTTTCTCAACGGCTATGAGGTGCTTGATTATTATGCGGGCATCCAGAGGATTCCCAAACCCGAACGCAGGGCGGAAATATCGGAGTTGCTCGACACAGTGGGTCTTGAAAACAGCAGGACGAGAGTGAAGAACTATTCCAAGGGCATGCTGCAGAGACTTGCTCTGGGGCAGGCGCTGCTGGGGGATCCGGATCTGCTGATTCTCGACGAGCCCACTGCGGGGCTGGACGCCCTGGGGCGGCTGGAAATGATGCAGCTCATCGAAAAGCTGAGAAACGGAGGCAGGACAATTCTCATCAACTCCCATATTTTGAGCGATATTGAGCGGATTTGTGACAGGGGGATTATCATTAAAAAGGGGGTGCAGATGGGAACCTGGAACAAGGCGGATAACAATTTCAAAAGCCTTGAGGAGATTTTTCTGGAATTGGTAGGAGGTACAGACATATGACAATCATGGTAACAGCATTAAAAGAAAAAATGCGCCGCAAGGATTTATATATCGTCTCGGCCATCGGCGTTCTGGTGCTTCTGCTCTTTGGAACGGGGTCGGGTACACTGTCCATAGACGGTGTGGCCGTCACGGATTACAAGGTACTGGGTCCCATTATGCTCACTGTTGTAAACGCCGTCAACTGTATGCTGACTGTGGTCACGAGCCTGGGCACAATACCCAACGAATATGAGCGTGGCACAAGTCATCTGGTATGGATACGGAAAGTGCCCCAGTGGCGCTATCACGGCGAACTGGCTCTTGCCAATGTGCTGGCAGGGCTGGTTTCGGAGGCGATTCTCTTCGCGGCCATGTTCGTTTTTATGTTGGCGAACCAGAGGGCGGATCAACTGTGGCGGCTGCTTCCAGCCTACCTGATCCTGGGAATCAATGTCGCTGCCGTGAGTATGCTGACGAGCCTGCTCAGTGTCATTGTCCCTAAATTCGCGGCGGGCGCCATTGCCGCCGGGGCTGCCCTTGCGGGGATTTTTCACAGTCTGTTGGGTCTGCTGAAGGATATGGTGGGCGGCTTCGGAGGAGAACTGATTAGATATGCGCTGAAGCTGACTCCGGATCTTCACGGAGTACAAGCCCAGGCAGGAAAGATTCTCTATGGCGGGAGGGCGGAGGCGCATGTGCTGCTGACCGGTCTGCTGGCGATCTATGTGTATACAGTACTGCTATTTATTTACAAAACAACATCTGACCGGACGGCGCGCTGAACCACGGTCGGACGCCCAAGCGGCCGGATGAGGATCACCGGTCATGTGTGCCGGGAGGGGACATGCGGAACTAAACTCCCATGTCCTGCACACTTGACACCACCATAAATGAAACCTTTTGGG
>CAJUCT010000012.1:22934-90860 GCA_910585015.1 uncultured Acetatifactor sp. | reverse complement strand
TGCAGTTGTTAATTGGGCATGGTCAAGTACCCACCATCATGCCAGAAGCCTCTAATTTCTCTTGTAGAATCAATTGGGAAGCAAGAGAAAGGAGTAAAAGAATGTATCAAAACATACTAAAAAAGGACTTAAAACGAAAAAGGGCAATGAATATTATTCTTCTATTATTTATGATTCTTGCCACAATGTTTGTATCGTCAAGTGTAAGCAACATTATAAATGTTACCACGGCACTGGACAGTTATTTTGAAATGGCCAATGCGCCAGATTATTTTGCGGTTACTATGAATAAAAATCTTACCGTTGACCTTGATGAAACGGTAAGCTCAGCAAGTGCAGTAGATCGTTATGCAACGGAAAACACCTTGTTTTTAATGCCCGAAAATTTTATCTATGAGGACAAGGATATAGTTATCAAAGTGGGTACAAATCTGGTTCATAGCGACATTTGTATGAACTATTTCCTTTCCGATGGCAGTATCCTTGAAACGGTAGAACAGGGCGAGTTTTATATGGCGGAGGGTAAGGCGGACGCTCTCGGTGTTGATGTGGGCGATAAGCTTACCATAGAATTAAATGGTGTGAGCCGTGAATTTGTTCTTGCAGATAAAATAAAGGATGCACTTTTTGGCTCAGATCAGATGTCAGTTACCCGCTATATAATAAGCGAGGAGGATTTTGAGTGTTTCCTTTCCGCAGAAAACACGGAGGAAAATTACGGCGGTACGCTTGTTTACATATATTCTTCCAATATTGAAACGGTTCTGACGCAGATAAAACCGCTTATAGATAACAGTGCGCTCACAATGGACAGAGCCGTTATGAAATTTAGCTATATTTTTGATATGATAGTGGTAGGGATTCTGCTTGTGGTAAGCATTATTCTTATTATAATAGCATTTGTGGTTTTACGTTTTACCATTTCCTTTACACTTTCCGAGGAATTCCGTGAAATCGGTGTAATGAAGGCTATTGGTATCGGCAACTTCAAAATCCGGAGCTTATACCTTGTGAAATATATGGGACTTTCTATAATCGGTGCGGCTATCGGTCTTGCCCTTAGTTTCCCCTTCGGTAAAATGCTTATGAGCGTTTCCTCGCAGACAATAATTGTCGGAAACCAGAGTCCAATTTTGGTAAACATTCTTTGCGCTGTTCTTGTCATGGCCGTGATTTACCTGTTCTGCTATGGCTGTACAGGCAAGGTTAAGAAATTGACGCCCATTGACGCTATCAGAAACGGTCAGACAGGTGAACGCTTCCGTAAAAAGAGTCTTATGAGTTTAGGTAAATCCAAGTTTCCTGTAACGCCTTTCCTTGCACTTAATGATATCGTAAGCAGCCCCAGGCGTTACAGCATTATCACACTCACATTCTTCCTCTGTCTTGCTCTTTTGTTTATACTTTCAGCAACTGTTTCTACTATGGAAAGCAACAGTCTTGCTACAGCATTTGGATGGGCAGATTGCGATATATATTTGGACAGTAAAATACTTGCGGAATGTATGCTGGAAGACGGACACGAAAAGCTTGAAAAGCATCTTGAAGAAATGGAACAGACTCTAGCGGAAAATGGTATTCCTGCAAAATGTTATCAGGAAATTATGTTCACCCTGCCCGTATCCTTTGGAGAAAATGAGAGCAATATCTGTATATATCACGGTACAGGCGTGGCAATGGATATGTACGAATATACAGCAGGAATAGCACCACAGAATACCGATGAAATTGCAATAACACGAATTGCTGCGGATAAGCTGAACGCAAATATTGGTGATACCATTACGATTAAAACCATTGACGGAGATAAGGAATATATCATTTCGGCGTTTTTCCAGTCTATGAATATGCAGGGCAGCGGTATCAGACTCCACAGCGATGAGTACATAAATTACGTTCAGGCACAGGGCGGTATCAATACGCAGATTTTCTTTACGGATCATCCTGACAGCAAGGAAATTGAACAGAGAATGGAAGAAATTCAGAGGATTTTTCCCGATTTTGAAAATGTAAAAACCTGCGCCGAAGCAGTAGCAGATATGGTCGGTGTTGCGGGAACTCTTGACGCAGTAAAATCCCTTGTAGTTGTTCTTACAATCGTATTAGCCGCACTCATAACCGTACTTATGGAGCGTTCTTTTATCGCAAAGGAGCAGGGCGAAATTGCACTCATGAAAGCCGTAGGCACACGAAACGGAAAAATCTATGCGTACCACACTTTAAGATTTTTATTCGTGGGAATTATTGCGGTGATTATCGGCGAAATTTTCGCAATGCCTCTTACGCACCTCTGCATTGACCCGATCTTTAAAATGATGGGTATGGAGCTTGCAGTTGACTACATTATCAATCCTGTTGAAATGTATCTTATCTTCCCTGTTGTAATTCTTATTACAACAGCCGTAAGTGCATTCCTGACCTCACTTTACACAAGAAAAATCAAGTCCTCCGACACTGCTAACATTGAGTAAGAAATAAGAAAGGAAACTATTATGAATATCTTAGAAGTAAAAGACCTCTGCAAAACATATATCGTAAACAAACGCCAGAACAACATTTTAAAAAATGTAAACTTTACCGTTTCTGAAGGCGAAATGGTAGCCGTTATGGGTCCGTCAGGCTCGGGTAAATCAACTCTCCTGTATGCCGTTTCAGGCATGGATTCCATTACCGCAGGCGAAGCGAAATTCTGTGGAAAGAACATTGCCAAAATGGGTGAAAAGGAGCTTGCAAACTTACGTCTTGATGAAATGGGCTTTATCTTTCAGCAGATGTATATGCTTAAAAATCTGACCGTTCTCGACAATATTATTCTTCCTGCGGTACAATCTAATAAGAATACCGAAACACGTAAGCAAACGGTCCAGCGTGGACAGGACTTAATGCGTAAGCTAGGTATTATTGACATTGCCGATAACGACATCAATGAAGTCTCGGGAGGGCAGCTTCAGAGAGCCTGCATCTGTAGAAGTATGATTAATATGCCCAAGGTTTTATTTGCGGATGAACCCACGGGAGCTTTGAACAGAACTGCGTCGAATGGGGTGATGGAGGAACTGGTAAAGTTAAATGAAGAAGGAACAACGATTATGATGGTAACCCATGACGCAAAGGTAGCCGCAAGGTGTTCCAGAGTGTTGTATATTGTAGACGGTAACATTAAGGGCGAGTACATAAGTCCTAAAGACATAGAGATAAAAGAGAAGGATAGGGAGAGATTATTAAATAACTGGCTATTGGAACTGGGATGGTAAACTTTATACAGCCGAGCGGCCAACACCGCGTTGGAAAGTAAATGCAGCGGCTTGCGGGCGACGACAGCGCAGCAATTAAAATATGGAACAAAACAATGTAAATGAAGGCCGTACACTATTTACTATTTCCGCCCTTTTTGCTAAGATATAAAAAATGCCCGACGGTTTGCTGCAAGGGGCAAATAGAAAAAAATGGAGGACATGCAATGAAATTCAGCAATGGATGTTGGCTACAGAAGGAGGGCTGCGGGTGTTTTGCGCCCACGGAAGCCTATTTTACCAAGGTGACGGACAAAGAGGTGAGCATCTGCGCGCCCACCGGTCATATTAACAGCAAGGGGGCGACTCTTGGCGGAATCAATTTGACGGTGAAAATCACTTCGCCCAGGGTGAACGTGCTGCGGGTACAGACCTATCACCATCTGGGAGCAGTGGTATGCGAGCCCGCTTTTGAGCTTAACTTGCAGGAATGCCCGCTGGATGTGACCGAGACAGAGGAACTTATCACGATTAAGAGCGGCAGTCTGTCTCTGGAGATCACAAAAAAGCCCTGGGGCATGACCTACAAGAGGGACGGGAAGCTGTTGACCCGCAGCACCGGCAGGGATCTGGCTCTTATGAAGACCGACTGGAAGGGCGAGTATTACGACCATGGGGATAATGCGGATACCTATATGCGCCAACAGCTGTCCCTGGGCGTGGGGGAGCTGCTCTATGGCACCGGGGAGCACTTCACTCCCTTTGTCAAAAACGGCCAGAGCATCGACATCTGGAACGCGGACGGCGGCACCAGCACGGAGCAGGCTTATAAAAACATTCCCTTCTATATCTCTAACAAGGGATACGGTGTTCTGATCAACCATCCGGAGAATGTGTCCATGGAACTGGGCACGGAGATGGTGACCCGTGCGGAGTTTTCCGTGGAGGGCGGCTATCTGGACTATATGCTGTTTGACGGCCCCACCATGAAGGATGTACTGACGGCCTATACGGATATCACGGGCAAGCCTTCCCTGCCCGCTCCCTGGACTTTTGGACTGTGGCTGTCCACCTCCTTTACCACCAGCTATGACGAGAAGACGGTCATGAGTTTTATCGACGGTATGCTGGATCGCGGCATTCCTCTGCGCACCTTCCATTTTGACTGCTGCTGGATGAAGGAATTTCACTGGTCGGATTTTCTGTGGGATGAGAGAGTTTTCCCGGATCCGGAAGGTATGCTGCGTCGCATCAAGGATAAGGGCCTGAATATCTGCGTGTGGATCAACTCCTACATCGGGCAGGAGTCCTACCTGTTCAAAGAGGGCATGGAGAAGGGATATTTTATCAGGCGTCCTAACGGCCAGGTCTATCAGTGGGATATGTGGCAGCCGGGCATGGCTATTGTGGATTTCACCAACCCGGAGGCGTGGAAATGGTTCCAGGACAAGCTGGAGGCGCTGCTGGATATGGGCGTGGACTGCTTCAAGACGGATTTCGGGGAGAGGATTCCCGCCGAGGCCGTGTATTTTGACGGTTCCGATCCCAAAAAGATGCACAATTACTATACTTACCTGTACAATAAATGTGTGTATGAACTGCTGGAGAGAAAGCGGGGCAAGGGTGAGGCGGTGCTGTTTGCCCGTTCCGCCACCGTGGGCGGCCAGAAATTCCCGGTACACTGGGGCGGCGACTGCTGGTCCGACTATGAGTCCATGGAGGAGAGTCTGCGGGGGGGCTTAAGCCTTTTGATGAGCGGTTTCGGCTTCTGGGCCCACGATATCGGCGGCTTTGAGCATACCTCCACGCCGGATGTGTATAAGAGATGGGTGGCATTCGGCCTGCTGTCCTCCCACAGCCGACTCCACGGAAGCACCTCCTATAGAGTGCCCTGGGTCTATGACGAGGAGGCAGTGGATGTGTGCCGGTTCTTTACCAGACAGAAAGCCCGTCTGATGCCCTACCTGTATGAGACCTCCATCTATACCAGCCGCACCGGCATTCCCACTATGCGCAGCATGGTGCTGGAGTATACCGCCGACAAAAACTGCAGCTACTTGGACAAGCAGTACATGTTGGGTGACAGTCTGCTGGTGGCGCCCATCTTCAACGAGGAGGGCATCGGCGAATACTATCTGCCCGAAGGTACATGGACAGACTTCCTCACCGGCCAGGTGCAGGAGGGAGGCAAATGGTACAGCCAAAAGTACGATTACCTGAGCCTGCCCATGATGGTCAAAGAGTGCTCCATCATCGCCCTGGGCGCCAGAGACGACAGGCCGGATTACGATTACGCCGACGGCGTAGAACTGCGGATCTATGAACTTCACAACGGAACCAGCGCCGAGCGGACGGTATACGGCATGGACAATCAGGCGGCGCTGACCCTCAAGGCATCCCGTCATGCCGGGGCTGTCACTCTGGATGTAACCGCCGAAAAACCCTATACGGTACGCCTGGTGAACGTGCAGGCCGTATCCGCCGACGGCGCGGACATCCGCATAGAAGGCAATGACACGGTGGTTATACCCAAAGCGGCCCATATGGTGGTGAACTGCTAAATGATGTAACAATAAATAACAGATAATTGCATCTTGACAACGCCTGCAGATGAGTGTAATAGTTGCCAGCAACAAGACACAAAATGCCCATTGCCAGGATTTCTGAAGAGATGAGCAGTGAAGAGGGGGGCGCATTTATGCGCCCCCCTCTTTAGTCTTTTATATACCACATGATATGCCTGTGTGATAACTGTTAATCGGTCAGACGCCAAATAAGTGTTGCCGGATTTTCTCCGCCTCCTCTGAAAACTGCACCCGGTCAAGATAATCCGCCACTTTAATCTCAAACACCTCGACAGGTGTACAACTGTCTCTTGATGCCCACTGCCATTCATCTATTTTCTCAAAGGAGTCTGCCTTGACCTTATATACATATCCTACGCCGCCAGGGTCCAGGGAGCCATACTTCAACAGAACCTTTCCGTCGTGACATTCGAAAGCCCGTTTCCCTTCCGGACTGTCCGGATACCAGCGGATCGGCAGGGCAAAGGGTATAACTTCATCCATCGTTCCGGCGGCGTAGACTGACATCATAGAATCAATATCCCGCCCGCCTGCGGCCTGCTGCGGTATAAGCATATCCAGCTTGTACTGACTTCCGTGATATAAATATTCCGGTTTATCAGCCATATTTTTTCTCCCTTTCCGATTTCTTATGTTTTAATAGGCGATTGAGAAACACCTTTTCTGGTAACAGTGGATGAACAATATATACAAAATAAGGGCGACTTGCCACTGCGTCGGAGCCCGTTTTTGTATATATTGCCCATCCACGTCACTTGCAGAGAACATTTCGCAATTGCCTACCTAGTTTTAAATATAATTATAAGGAAACAAAGGATAAATGCAAGAATTTAAAGGTGAAAATTCTGTGAAAAGGTTTACAATTCCCGGAAAAGAAGGTATGATGTTATGTTAGAGTAGCCTGCATAACTATCAGCGGGCAATGAGAGGAGAAATCATATGAAATTCAGTGATATGCCCTATGAGCGAGTAGACTTTGAAAAAGTGGGAGAAGAGCTTTCCGGTCTGATTCGGGAACTGGAGGAGGCAAAGAGCGGTGAGGAGCAATTTGCCGTACACCAGCGGTACTATGCGCTGACGGACCATGTGAATACCCTGATGACTATCGGCCATATCCGTCATGATATCAACACGGTGGATGAATTTTATGAAAAAGAGCGCAAATACTACGATGAGATGGAGCCCATATTCCAGAACCAGGTGCTGGAATACATGCAGAAGCTCTATGAATCCCCCTATAGGGATTACCTGGAGAGCAAGATAGGCCCCGTGGCTTTCAAAAACATGGAAGTGGCCATGAAAGCCTTTGACGAGAGAGTGATCACCCTGTCCCAGGAGGAAAATGCGCTGACCACGGAGTACGACCAGCTGATTGCCAGCGCCAAGATCCAGTTTGACGGAAAAGAACTGAATCTGTCTCTGCTGCGTCCCTATCTGGTGAGTCCGGATCGGGAGGTCCGCAGACAGGCGTGGCAGAAAAAAACGGAGTTCTATCTGCAAAATGCCCAGAAGCTGGACGAGATCTATGATAAGCTGGTAAAGAACCGTACTGCCCAGGCCAGAGCCATGGGCTATGAGAATTATCTGGAACTGGGCTATTACCGCATGGGCCGCAACTGCTATGGGCAGAAGGAAGTGGAGAGTTTCCGCAGACAGATCAAGCAGTACTTTGTACCCTTTGCGGAGAAGCTGCATGAGCGCCGCAGAAAACGCCTGGGCCTGGAGAAGCTGAGCTATATTGATATGGATATGTCTTTTCCCCAGGGCAATCCTTCCCCTGCAGGCACCCCGGAGGAAATCCTGTCGGCAGGCCAGAAGATGTACCGGGAACTGTCCCCGGAGACAGGTGAGTTTTTTGATTTCATGATGGATAACCAGCTGTTTGACGTGCTGGGCCGCAAGAATAAGCGGGCCGGCGGCTATATGACTTATATGCCGGATTACCACTCTCCCTTTATCTTTGCCAATTTCAACGGCACCAGTGGTGATTTGAAAGTGATTACCCATGAGTGCGGACATGCATTCCAGGGCTATCTGTCCGGACAGGATCCCATCCGTGAACATGCGGATATCGGCATGGAGACGGCGGAGATCCACTCCATGTCCATGGAGTTTCTCACGGAGAAATGGATGGATCTGTTTTTCGGCGACAGGAAACAGGACTATATTGACATGCACTTGGAGGACTCCGCCATCTTTATCCCCTATGGCTGTATGGTGGACGAGTTCCAGCACATCGTGTACGAGAACCCGGATATGACCCCGGCCCAGCGCCATACGGCATGGCTCCAGCTGGAGGCGGAGTACAGACCCCACATGGACTATGAGGATAATCCTTTCTTCGGAAAAGGCGCTTATTGGCAGCAGCAGCTGCACATCTATAATGCGCCGCTGTACTATATTGACTACTGCTTAGCGCAGACCTGCGCTTTGCAATACAAGATCTGGAAGGACAAGAATTTTGAGGAGGCATGGGCTTCCTATTTGAAGCTCTGCAAGCTGTCCGCCAGCGATTTCTATACCAGGATGATTCCTGCCGTAGGGTTGGAAAATCCCTTCGAGGATGGCTGCATTCAGCGCCTGGTAGAGAGCCTGGAGGCATCATTATAAAATATTGAACCGGAATCAGAGAGGAAAATAGAAATGTCCAAAAAGAACACGCAACAGGAAACTCCCGAAAAGGAGTCAAAGGTCATGACCAAGTATGACCGCAAGATGCAGGCTTATCAGGAACAGGAGAAAAAGGCCAAAGCCCAGAAACAGTGGAGCAATATAATCGGCATCGTTATAGTGGTGCTTGTGGCGGCTTTGGTGCTTTCCTTCCCCATTCGGAATTATGTGGCTGTGAACGGCGCTTATATCACCGTGGGCGGTGAGAAAGTAACCAAGGTGGAATTTGACTATCACTATGCTATGGCCAGGACCAGTTATATAGCCCAATACAGCTATTACCTGTCCATGATGGGAATGGATGTCAGCAATATTGACAGCCAGATGTACTCCACTGATCTTACTTTCCGGGATTACTTTGAACAGCAGGCCGTGGATAACATCCGAAGCACCAAGGCTATGAAGGCCGAGGCCCAGGCGGCGGGATTTACCTATAACACGGACGAAGAGTATGCGCAGAGCATGGAAGAACTCAGGAGCAGCGCTGCCGAAAACAGTATGTCCCTGAACAAATTCCTCAAGAGCATGTTCGGCAGCTATGCCACGGAGTCCCGTCTGGAGAAAGTGATCCGGGAGGGCATCCTGACCACCGCCTATTATGAGCAGATGGAGGATTCATTTGAACCTTCCGATGCCGAGATTGACAGTTATTACGAGGAGAACAAGAACGATTATGATGTGGTGGATTACCATATGACCATCGTGGAGGCACAGCTTCCCACGGCGGCGCCGGACGGAACCCCCACTCTGGACGCGGATGGCAATGAAGTGGCATACCAGCCCACAGAAGAGGAGATCGCCGCCGCTATGGAGGAGGCTAAGAAGACGGCAGATACAGCGGAGATCACAATTCTGGCCGGGGGCGATCTCTATGAGGCTCAGAGCTATAGCTACGTCAATTCCCTTCTCGGCGACTGGCTGTTTGACCAGGCCAGAGTGAAGGGGGACACCACTGTGGTGGAGGATTCCGCTAACCACCGATACCTTGTAGCGGGCTTTGACCAGAGATATCGGGTGGAGACTCCCACTGTGGATGCCCGTGTCATTGCCACTATGTCCGCCGATGCCCAAAGCATTCTGACGGAGTGGCAGAGCGGTCCGGCCACGGAGGAAAGCTTCATTGAGTTGTGCGGTCGATATGGCGAAAACAATGTGGAGGGCGGTCTGTATGAGGGTCTGAGCACGGACAGCATGAGCGAGGAGATAAACGCATGGTTAGGTGATACCGCCCGCCAGGCCGGAGATGCCGCCGCCTTTACGGAGGAGAACGGTTCCAACTATGTATTTTACTATGTGGCTCCCAATGATCCCATCTGGAAGCTGAGTATCCACGATCTGCTGCTTAGCCAGACCATGTTGGATTATCTGGAACGCATCAGCGAGCCCATAACGGTGGAGGACCCCAAGGGGAACCTGAACTACCTGAAGGTGGAGGCGGCGGCGTCCGAGGCGGCCGACCAGCAGGAAAGCACAGAAGGTCAGGAGGACGCTCCGGAAAATTCATCTGACGCCTCTGCGGATACCACAGAGGATTCGGCGGCTTCCACCGGAGAAGATGTAGGGTAAGTAAAAAGAGCTATAAAAGACAGACCCTGCGGGAAGGGATTCCCGGCAGAACAAAAAGTCAGGATGACAATAGGATCAGCGGCAGCAGGCATTCCCTTCTGTCGCTGAAACCGATTTACAAGGCAGGAAGGTAAGTATGGATAAAAAAGTTCTGGTGCTGGACATCGACGGCACACTGACCAATTCCAAAAAAGAGATCACGGACAACACCAGGCAGGCCATCTGGGATGCGGTGATGAGAGGGCACGAGGTCATGCTGGCCTCCGGCAGACCTACGCCGGGCATGCGCCGCTATGAGGAAGAACTGGAACTGGCCCGGTACGGGGGCTATCTGCTCTCCTTCAACGGCGCCCGGATCGTGGAATGCCGCACCGGCGAGGTGATTTACCAGAGAAATCTTCCCTTAAGTCTGGTGCCGGGGCTGTACCGCTATGCCAAAGAGCGCCATATGGGACTGATCACCTATCTGTGGGACACGGTGATCTCCGCCTTTGAACCCGATGAATATGTGCGGCTGGAGGCCAGAATCAACGGACTGCCCATCCGGGTGGTGGAGAATTTTCCGGAGTTTGTGGACTTCGATATACAGAAATGTCTGCTGACCGCGCCGGGAGAGCAGGCGGCCGTCTATGAGCGGGAGCTTCAGGAGAAGTATGACTCAATGGCCAGCATCTACCGATCCGAACCCTTTTTTGTGGAGATCATGCCCCGGGGCGTGGACAAGGCCAGTTCCATAGAACAGATGCTGCCGGTCATAGGTGTGGACAGGGAGCATGTGATCTGCTGCGGAGACGGTTTCAACGACATTTCCATGATCCGTTACGCGGGACTGGGTGTGGCCATGGCCAATGCCCAGCCCGCGGTGAAGGAGGCGGCGGACTATATCACTGCCAGCAATGATGAGGACGGTATTGTTTCTGTCATCCGGGAATTTATGAGTTAATACAGGAGAGCGATATGGTAATAAATCTGCCGGAAAAGGTAAAATATATTATAGACAGTATCACGGAGGCGGGATTTGAAGCCTACGCGGTAGGCGGCTGCATCCGGGACAGTATCCTGGGCCGGGAGCCCAGCGACTGGGACATCACCACCTCCGCCAGGCCGGAGCAGGTGAAAGCGCTGTTTAGCCGCACGGTGGACACGGGCATTGCCCACGGGACGGTGACGGTGATGCTGGACAGGGAAGGCTACGAGGTCACTACTTACCGCATTGACGGAGAGTATGAGGATCACAGGCATCCCAAGGAGGTAGTATTCACCTCCCGGCTGGTGGAGGACTTGCGGCGCAGGGATTTTACCATCAACGCCATGGCCTACAATGAGACATCAGGGCTGGTGGACGCCTTTGACGGTATGGGAGATATCCGGCGGGGCGTGATTCGCTGCGTGGGCCGTGCCGGGGAGCGCTTTACCGAGGATGCCCTGCGTATCCTTCGGGCACTGCGATTTTCTGCGCAGCTGGGTTATACCGTTGAGGAGGAGACGCGGCAGGCCATACGGGAACTTGCCCCCAGCCTGGCCGCCATAAGTGCGGAGCGGATTGCGGTAGAACTGGTAAAACTTCTGGTTTCTCCCCATCCCGACTATCTGTGTCAGGCATATGACATGGGTGTTACCGCCGTGATCCTGCCGGAACTGGACCGCTGTATGGAGACGCCCCAGAACCATCCCCATCACTGTTATACAGTGGGAGAACATATCCTGCACAGTCTTTGGGGCGTTCCTGCGGTAAAGGATATGCGCCTGGCCATGCTGCTGCACGATATCGGAAAACCCCGGACGCTGGAGACAGACAGCCAGGGCATCACTCATTTCCACGGACATCCTGCGGTGAGCGCCAGGATGGCGGAGGAGATCCTGCGGCGTCTGAAGCTTGACAATGACACGATTATCACCGTCCGTCGCCTGGTGGAATTTCATGATTATGGAAACAATGTACCCCCCACTCCAGCCATTGTGCGCCGTGCTATGAACAGAATCGGCGAGGATATTTTTGCCAAGCTGCTAATTATCAAGCGGGCGGATATCATGGCCCAGAGCGAATACCGACGCAGGGAGAAGCTGGAACTAGTGGATGCCTGGGACAGGGAATACCGCGGCATTGTAGCCAGGGGACAGTGTATCTCTTTAAAGAATTTGGCTGTGAGCGGCAAGGACCTGATTGCCGCCGGAGTGAAGCCGGGGCCGGAGTTGGGCGCCATACTGCAGCAAATGTTAGATCATGTGTTGGAAGTGCCGGAGGATAATACCCGGGAAAAGCTGCTTACGATTTTTCTGAAAGTAACATAAGTTCTTAAGGGCTCTCATAAGATAGGATAGGGTCGGGGCAGGGGTGCGCCGGAACTTCAAATATTATGGGAGGTAAAGGTCGTGAATGATAGAGCGGTGGCTTTGCTGGAGCAGTATGATGTGGAGATCCTGCGGACGAGGAAGGGCAGGGGCGTGATCCTGTGTGACACGGATAAGGGTCTGCTGGTATTTAAAGAATATGAAGGCAACGAGGCGAAGCTGGCGCTGATTGACAGGCTGTTGTCCCGAATTAAGTGTCAGGGCGGGGTGTCTGCGGAGACGCTGGTTCCCACCCGGGAGGGGGCGCTGTGTGTCCGGGAAAACGACGGTACGGCCTACATTCTAAAGACTTGCTGCGAGGGCAGGGAGTGCAATATCTATGACCGGGGAGAGTGCCAGGAGGCCGTGACTACTCTGGCAAAGCTGCACCGGTGCATGGTGCTGGAGCCCCGGGAGGACTGTCCCGCGCTGATGCAGTTTTCCCCGCTGCAGGAGTATGAGAAGCATAACAGAGAGTTGGTCAAGGTGCAGAGGTTCCTGCGCAAAAAGAGCCAGAAGACTCAGTTTGAGTACAGCCTGCTGGGCTGCATGGATTATTTTATCGGGCAGGCCAAGGAGGTCACGGAGGGCTGGGGGGCCTATGAGGAGAGTTTGCCCGAAGCGCACATGGTTCAGGGAGAATATACCTATTGCCACGGAGATTACCAGTATCACAACATCCTATGGGGCAGCCAGGGCATGTATATTGTCAATTTTGAAAAATGCCTCCGGGACAGACAGATCAGAGATCTTTATCTGCTCATGCGCAAGCTGCTGGAGAAAACCGACTGGCCCGAAGCCCTGGGACGGGAACTGATGACGGCCTATGAGAAGATAAAGCCCATCAGCGCTTATGCGTATATTGACTTGTATTACCGGCTGGCTTACCCGGAAAAATTCTGGAAGATCGTCAATTTTTACTACAATTCAGGCAAGGCCTGGATCCCCCAGCGCAACCAGGAAAAGCTGGATAAACTGCTGGCCCAGGAACAGCAAAAAAAGAGTTTTTTGGAGAATGTGTTTAAGATATGCTGATTATGGCAATAAGTCAGGTTAAACCTGACTTATGCAGGGAAGAGGTAATATGACAGAGAGACGAAAGAGAACCGTCATGGGAATACTTATACTGGCATGTACGCTGGGACTGTTGACAGCCTGCAGCGTAAAGCCCGACAGCCAGACAGGACAGCCTGCGCCCGCGGCTCCCCAGGAGCAGCCGGGCACAGGCTTTGTTCCTGCGGGCCCTAACAGCTATGATTCGGCGGATACTGCGGTGGTGGTCAAAAGGGACGCCAAGGAGAGCACCGTGACGCTGCTGAACCTGGATCTGGGCCGGAATTATACACTGTCGGTGGAGGGCACCAGCAACCTGTATGACAAATTCGGGGAGCCCATGTCCCTGGAGCAGATCAGGCTGGGCGACATTGTGGACGTGACATTTCTGCGTTCCAAGAAGAGAGTAAATACCATGCAGATCAGCCCTTTGTCCTGGGAGTATGCCGATGCCTCCCGCTATGAGATTGATCTGGGGCGGGGGGAAGTGACCATCGGGGAGGATGTGTACAAGCTGACGGATGATACCATTTATCTATCTGAGGAGATGCGGATAGAGGCCATGGAACTTAACCCGGTGGACGTGCTGACTTTCAAGGGCATCGGCAGCAGCATCTACAGCATTGAGGTAGAGCGGGGCCATGGCTATCTGCGGCTTAAGAATGAGGAGAAGTTTGTAGGCGGCGATATGGAAATCGGTCAAATCATTGCGCGCAGGATTGAGGAGGACATGCTGCTGACAGTGCCGGAAGGCCGTTACGAGATAAGACTGCGCAAACGGGGCGGAGGCGGCACCAAGGAAGTGACCATCCGGCGGGGAGAGGAAACCACACTGGACATAGGGGACCTGGAGGTGCCTGAGATTGAGTATGGCACCATTGTGTTCACGCTGGAACCCTCCGGGGCGAAGCTGTATATTGACGGGGAAAAGGCGGATCCCTCCGCTCCCGTGAGCCTGGAATATGGTATTCATCAAGTGATGGTGAGAGCCAATGGCTACCAGACTATTACCACTTATATCAAGGTGGCACAGCCCTCGGGGGGGCTGAGCTTCACGCTGGATGCGGTGGATGCTGATAAAGAAAATGACGAGCAGGAGGAGAAGGAAAAGCTGGCCCAGTACAAGGTGTTTGTGGATGCGCCGGAGTTTGCGGAGGTGTACCTGGATGGCAACTATGTAGGAATCGCGCCCACCAGCTTTGTCAAAAGCGAAGGAAGCCATATTATCACCCTGCGCCGCAGCGGCTGTCAGACCCGCAGCTACACCATCTCCGTCGACGGAGAGTACAAGGATATCACCTATTCCTTTGCGGAACTGCTGCCGGGCGCGGATACTACGGATACAGACGCTCTGCCCCCTGCAGCCACGCCCGATCCGACTGCCGTGCCGGATCCGTCGACAATACAGTAAACCATGACCGTATTCTTGGCAAAAGGCGGCGGGAGACCGTTCATATGATATTAATCGGAGCTTTTATTGCAAATGGCCGTGGAATCATTGTTTTTATGAAAACACCTTGACAAACAGGGGAAAAGCAGATATAAATATATGTAGACGTTTCGCATATGAAGAATCTGTCAAAAAATAACAGAATACTCAATAGAGGAGGAGTTTCATCATGAACAAAACAGAATTAGTTGCTGCCATGGCTGAAGAGGCTGGTCTGTCCAAGAAGGACGCAGAGAAGGCACTGAAGGCATTTACCGATGTAGTAGAGGCTGAATTAAAGAAGGGCGGTAAGGTACAGTTAGTAGGTTTCGGTACCTTCGAAGTGTCCCAGAGAAACGCAAGAGAGGGAAGGAATCCCCAGAGCGGCAAGCCTATGAAGATCGCTGCTTCCAAGGCTCCCAAGTTCAAGGCTGGCAAGGCTTTAAAGGATTCTTTGAACTAGTAAGATAAGATACACGAGAGAACCTAGCAGTAGGTTCTCTTTTAATTCATGACAATAGAATCCTCGCGAAGCGTGGATTCTATTGTTTTAGGAGACTGCTATGAGATTAGACAAATATCTGAAGGTATCCCGGCTGATCAAGCGCCGCACGGTGGCCAATGAGGCTTGTGACGCCGGGAGAGTGACGATCAATGACAAGCCTGCCAAGGCTTCCTCCGCCGTCAAGGCCGGGGATATCATCACGATCTCCTTTGGCAACAAGGATGTGAAGGTGGAAGTACTGGACGTGCAGGAGACCGTGAGAAAGGAAGAGGCCAAAGAACTGTACCGGTACCTGTAGGCTTTTGCAGGAATATCCCTCTCTGTTATCTCATATATTTATAGGGAATCGCAGATGGGGAGGAGGGCCCTATGGAAGACTTGAATACTGCCGGCGGGCGCACACACAAGGTTACTATGAGCAACCGCAGGATATGCGGTATCACGGGCGTAAATGACGTGTTATCCTTTGATGTGCATGAGATTCTGCTGGAGACGGAGCAGGGCATGCTGATGATCAAGGGTCAGGAACTGCATGTGAGCAGACTGATGCTGGACAAAGGCGAAGTGGACATAGACGGCAGGATCGACAGTTTCACCTATTCGGACGTGGCGGGCGGCGCCCCGGGCAAGTCGGAATCCCTGCTTTCCAGGCTGTTTCGGTAAAAGCGGGGGAGCCGGAAAATGTCTGAGGAAAATGTATTTCTGCTGCATGCTTTTGTTTCAGGGATGTGGATCACTCTCATATACGATATCCTGAGGATCTGGCGAAGGGTACAGCCCCATAAAGGATTGTTGGTTTCTCTGGAAGATCTGATCTTTTGGATATTCTGTGCCCTTTACATTTTTCAACTGATGCACAGGGAGAGCAACGGCAGCCTGCGGTGGTTTGCCGTGACAGGTGCGTTGGCGGGGATGCTGTTGTACAAAAAGACAGTCAGCGGCATTCTGGTCCGCTGCGTGTCCCGGGCCCTGTGCTGGGTGAGGGATCAGCTGTGCCGCGCCTTGGGCTTTTGTCTGCGTCCTGTGGGGAAGGCGGGACACGCGGCAGGGGGCGCCCTGGGGCGTTTGCTGAAAAAGGCAAGAGTGTCTGGCAAAAACAAGTTGAAAAATTATGGGAAATTACTTAAAATAAGATTGAAGAAGCAATAGGACATAAATCCCGGGAGGAAATGATGGCAGCACGACGGACCAGGAGGAAGAAAGCAGCATACCGCAAAAGAGTACAGAACCGTTTCAGCATGTTCCTGGTTATGTTGGCGTTACTGATGATTTTGGTGGCAGTTTATGTCAGCAGCATAAAGCTGCAGGATCGGCTGGATGCCCTGGAGGCCCAGTCTGCCCTTCTGCAGGTTCAGATTGACGCAGAGAAGGAGCGGGCGGAGGAGATTGAACTTCTGCGCAAGCGTTCCCAGACTAAGGAATATTATGAGGAGATCGCCAAGGAAAAGCTGGGCCTGGTCAATGCGGATGAAATTGTTTTTAAGGCTGAGTGAGAATGGCGCTTTGAGGAGGATGGGGAGCTTTGGCAGATGCTGAAGCTCTTTTTAGCAATATTAAACAAGTAGATGACAATATACGAGAAGCCTTTTCGGAATAGATATGTTATTATCAGGTCACAGAGCATTTTAGACAAAAAAATTCTGGAAAGGATGAATCAATATGTATTTAAGGTCATGGAAAACATGGACTGCGATGCTGGCAGGCGCAATGCTGGCGGCGGTCTCCGTCTGCGGAGGCTGTTGCATGGCGGCGGAGGCAGGCCCTAATCTGATCAAATGTCCGGATTTTGCCCAGGGGGATGACATCTCGCCGTGGTACAGGGACAGCGGCAATGCGGTTATTACCGCCGAGACAGGCACAGAACCAATCTATGGGGATGTGACCAGCTACGGTAAGATCACGGACAGGTCTTCCAATTATGAATGCTTTTCTCAGGATGTGACGGGTCTGGTGGAGAAGGACAGGGACTATATTTACAGCTTTTACGTTATGCTGGATCCGGCGGATTATGCGGATGCCCCGGAGCAGCAGCGCTGTGTGGAGATATCTCCCTATATCACGGCGGACGGCAATACCGTCTACAGCCAGGGCTGCAGCGGTACCGTGAACCAGGTATTGGAGCCCGGCGTATGGACACATTTTTCGGGGATATACACTCCCTCCTGGTCGGGAAATCTGGAGAAGGTGGTGATCCGGATTCTGGAGCAGGGAACAAATTACGGACAAGGAGAAGGTGTGATGGGAACCTACTATATGACGGGTATGGAGTTGCGGGAACAGGGAACAAAAGAGAGCATTATCCAGACGGATGTGCCCAAGCTGAGAGAAGCGGTGCGCAGGGAACTGGGTGAGGAGTTCATTATCGGAACATCCATTGTCAACTCCGATCTGAAGGATGTGGATACCATGGCGCTGGTGACCAGACATTTCAACGCCGTTACTCTGGGCAACGAACTGAAGCCGGATGCCATGTTTGGCTACAGCAATAACAAATGTCCCGGCACGGAGACTGTCACGCTAAACGGAGAGCAGATCAAGGTGCCCAAGCTGGATTACAGCCGGGCGGAGAAGACATTGGATGCCATATACGACTGGAACCAGAGTCACCCGGAGGACATCATCAAGGTGCGGGGACATGTGCTGGTGTGGCATTCCCAGACACCGGAGTGGTGGTTTCATGAGGATTATGACGCGGACAAGCCCTATGCCGACATTGAGACCATGAACCGTCGGCTGGAGTGGTACATCAAGACCATGGCGGAACATTTTACCGGAGAGGACAGCAAATATCACGGCATGTTCTACGGATGGGATGTGGTAAATGAGGCCGTCAGCGACGGCGGCTCCCGTTACCGCAACGCAGGGGAGAACAGCAGCTGGTGGGCCGTGTATCAAAGCAATGCGTTTATACTCAATGCTTTCCGCTATGCCAACCAGTATATGGATCCGGATGTGGAATTGTACTATAATGATTATAATGAGTGGTTCACCGCCAAGAGAGCGGGGATCGTACAGCTGCTCAAGGACGTGAAGGAGGCGGAGGGCACCAGGATCGACGGCATGGGTATGCAGGGGCATTATCAGACTGTGGGAAGCCCCACCATGGAAGAATTTTCCAAGGCAGCCAGGGCCTATGCGGAGGTTGTGGGACAGGTGCAGATCACGGAACTGGATATGAAAGCCAGCAGCGGATACGATGGCACGGCAGCCACCAGGGAGGAGGAGTTTGCCGTCCAGGGCCGCCGCTACAAGGAGCTTTACGACACGGTGAAGAGCCTGCGGGAAGAGGGTGTGAATATCTCCAATATCACACTGTGGGGTGTGGTGGACAAAAACTCCTGGCTTCAGACCTTTAACGCCGTGGGAGGCGCGGCGGACGGCAAACAGAGGCAGTGCCCACTGCTGTTTGACGATGATTATCAGGTTAAGCCCGCCTATTGGGCCTTTGTGGACGGCAGCAGGCTGGAGGAGGAGAAAATGTCGGAGGAAAGCGCGCCGGAGACTGCGGAAGCTTCCGAGGAGAGCCAGACAGATCCCTCCGGTGAAGAGAATTTTGGGGAGTCTGCCCAGGAGTCGGCGGCGGGGAGCCTAGAATCCCCGGCGGAGGAATCAGGTGAATCGGATCAGTCCGAAACAACCGGGACTAAGGGGCCGGGAAAAGGGCTGTACGGCATCCTGGCAGTCTGCGGCCTGCTGGTGGCCGGCATTGCGGGTTTTGCTCTGGTTCGGAGCAGAAAAAGGGATAAGTAATAGCTTTGCATAATACAATATACAGGGAGATGTAGAACAATGCTTAATATATTTGGAAAGAAAGCGAGATCTCTGGAGGACCAACTGGCAGAGTGCCAGCAGAAGAAGGATTGGGCGGGAGCGGCCAAAACCTATTATCAGATGGGAGTGGCCGCCATGGAGAAGGGTGAACTCAACCAGGCCCAGCTGTGGCTGAGTCGGGCGGACACCATCTACAGCGCCGATGACAGAGTTTTCAAAAAAGTGGGCGAAAAGCTTATGGATGACTGCTCCGAGCGCATGGGGCAGCTGGAGGAGGCTTCTCTGCTGTACAACAATATTCCCGCTCAGTTGGAGGAGGTAGCCGGGGAACTGGGTGACGCCAAAGTGCGGATATGGGGTCTGTTCTCCATGGCAAGGCTTGTGAGACTGGGGGAGCGGCTTGGCGCCCTTCCGGGCTGTGAGGCTCTGGGGAAGCTGGGCTGGGCCGTGGACGTGGTATTGAAGACCTTCCAGGAGCCACCCACAGAGGAGGAGTTTAACGGCCTTCGGGCACTGGGCAGCGAACTCTACCAGTTGGGAGATGCCCCTACCTTCTGCAATGGGGAAAATGCGATTGAGGTTCCGGGCCGCGCTCCCTTTCAGGTATTCGATCTCAACGGGCTGATGGGGGCTCATCTGGAGATAGATGCCTACCTGGACGCGCATCTTCAAATGTTGTGTGCCCTGAGCCGGGGAGAGGAGCCGCCTGCCCCGGAGACCGGCGTAATCGCCCAGGCGCTGCTGCCGGACTACTATGTTCGTACCGGTGCGGGAAAGCTGGAGGAGGTCCCCCAGATCAAGGCGGAGTTGGAGCGGATCTGGAGCGATTACAGGTTTTTAGGCACAGATATCACCTGGGAGTTGGTGGCGCAGAAGGTTCAGGAGTATAAGAAATTAGATATCCTGGCTTAATGAGGAAAAGTTGTCAATGAAAATTGAAGAAAGCGATCCATATTTTGACAAAAAGTATGGACCGCTTTTTGTATACTTGTGAATGCTGCACGGGACAGGCTTTGGCAGGTCGTGTACACAGGCACGATGCCGCCGGTGGGAGCCGGGATATGCGGCGTAAGGATAGGATAGGGAGCAGGTGATGTTATGTTGATGACAGCAGGCAGGGAGAGACAGGAACAGTTGAGCATAATGCTATCGGACTATGGAAGGGGAAGGCTTTTGGCCTACGCGGACAGTTTCCGGGAACTGTCCAGAAGTTATCGGGAGGATTTTACCCACGGGAAGCCCGGTCAGCGGGAGGGGGCATCCCGGCAGCAGGTACTGGAAGAGCGCAGGCTTTGGGAGAACAGGCAGGTGCTGTGTGACAATCTGGATGAAATGTCTCAGATCATGGCCAGGCTGGCGGCGGAAGTATTCCGTCTGACGCCTCTTCCTGCGCGGGAGGAAAAGCTGGTGATGCGAGCTCTAAAGCAGGAGGGGATCACGGTGCTGGATATATTTTATATTGACCAGCCGGTGCAGGACGGGGATCCGCAGCATATGGATGATACAGAAATCGAAAACAGGCCGGGGATGATCATAGGGCTGCATATGCTCACCCAGCGGATGGTGGGCCGCAACAGCCAGGAGGTGGCGGACATGCTCTCGGTACTGTTGGGGCGGCGGCTTATTGTATCCGTGACCAGCCCCCAGCAGATTGAGGAGCGGGAGGGCACATATCTGTTTGTGGAGGAGCCCCGTTTTGTGGTATTGTCCGGAAGCGCCCGGGCGGTGAAGGAAAACGAGACGGTCTCAGGAGACAATTATTCCATCATTCAGTCAGACAGGGGCTGGCTGACTGTGCTGCTCTCCGACGGCATGGGCTGCGGCGAGGAGGCCGGCGCGGACAGCAGCCAGGTGCTGGACATGATGGAAAAAATGCTGGAGGCCGGTTTTGAGACAGACATGGCGGTGAGTCTGGTAAACAGCGCCCTGCTGGCATCAGGGGACGTGTCGGGAAGGCGCAATATGTCCACATTGGATATTTGCAGCCTGAACTTATATCAGGGGATGTGTGTGTTCCGCAAGGTGGGGGCGGCGGCCTCCTTCCTGAAGAGCAACAGTTATGTGGAGCAGATCAGTCTGCCGGGTCTGCCCCTGGGGATTTTGGCGGCTGGGGAAGACCGGGAGGCCCAGGAGGCATTGCGCCGCAGCGTGAGCCGCGAACTGATTGACAACGACTATATCATTATGGTGTCCGACGGGGTGTTGGATGCGCTGCGGGAAAGCGGGTATGAGGATGCCATGGTCCGGTACCTGGAGAGTATGCGGGAACAGCACCCGGATGAGATGGCCGGGAACCTGCTGCAGTTTGTGCTTCGCTGCAGCCAGGGGCGCATTATGGACGATATGACCGTGCTGGTATTGGGGGTGTTTGACAGTCACAGGTGAGGGGGATTTTCGGAACTTTCATTGACATTTTGTGATAAAGTGGCTATCATAGGGATATGAACGGGCAATACTATGATTTGGAAAAGCGAGTAATGGCATACTGTAGGGCGCATCGGCTGTTTACACCGGGGGACGGGGTAGTGCTGGGCGTGTCTGGGGGGGCGGATTCTGTCTGCCTCTTGTTTGCGTTACACAGACTTTGCGGGGAACTGGGGATTCGGCTGTATGTGGTGCATGTGAATCACGGCGTCCGGCCCGACGCGGGCCGGGACGCGGCTTATGCGGAGGAATTGTGCCGGGGGCTGGAAGTACCTTTTGTATTGGTGGAAGAGGATGTGCAGGCGCTGGCCCGGCGGCAGGGCTGTTCCACCGAGGAGGCGGGGCGGCAGGCGCGCTATGAAGCTTTTGCCAGGGAGATGCGGCGGCGGCAGGCACAGAAGATAGCCGTGGCCCACAATGCGGGAGATCGGGCGGAGACCATGCTGCTCAATCTGTTCAGGGGCACCGGATTGACGGGTTTGGGAAGCATCCGGCCGGTGCGGGGGCGGGTGGTGAGGCCGCTGCTGGGGCTGGAACGGAGGGAGATTGAAGACTACTTGAAGGAGCGGCGGATCTCTTACTGTCAGGACAGCACCAACGACACGGATGCCTATACCCGCAACCGGATACGACGTCATATCCTGCCCTACGTGGAGAAAGAGATTTGCAGCGGGGCAGCGGCTCATCTGTGCCGCACGGCGGATATTTTTAGGGAAATTGAAGATTATATGGAGGAGCAGATCAGGCAGGCGGAGGAACTGTGTATTGTCAGGGAAGAGGCCGGGCAGGAGGGAGCGGCATCAAGGCTCACACTGGTATGTTCCGCTTTTGGAAATCTGCATCCTGCCATACAGAAGGGGATGCTTCTGTCCGTGCTGAAGGAACTCTCCCCGGCCCATAAGGATATGGGCGCCGGGCAGGTGGAACAGATGCTGGCGCTGTGTATGCAGCCGGGCAATAGGGAGATTCACCTGCCCCAGGGAATCCGGGCGGCGCGCATCTATGACAGGGTTATTTTAGAGCGGCGGCAAGAGGCGGACGGTGGCGAAGAGATATCCGTCTCCGTTCCGGTCCCGGTGCCCCAAAGCCCGGGGGAGAGTCTTACCTGCCGGATACCGGGAGGTATGCTGCGGCTGACGCGTCTGGAGAGGGAAAACCTGGACGGAAAAGCGTTAGATTCGGAAAATTTTGAGAAAAAAAGTGTGAATCTTTCGGAAAATCAGTGTACGAAATGGTTCGATTGTGATAAAATAGAAGAACTATTGGAATGGAGAACCCGGCGAACAGGGGATTATCTGGAGATCCGGACCCCCTTCGGCTATGGCCGCAAGACCATTAAAACTCTGTTTATCGACGAGAAGGTGCCCTGTCGGGAGCGGGACCATATACCTCTGCTGGCGCAGGGCAGTCATATCCTGTGGGTAGCGGGCGGGCGGATCTGTGAGTCCTGCAAGATTAGCGCAGATACAAGGCAGATTCTTCAAGTGGAGTACGAAAGTATATAAGGTACGAAAGGAGCAAATATGGCGGAACATGTAGAGGTGTTAATAGCAGAGGCGGATGTAGATGCCAGAATCCAGGCCATCGGCGAGCAGATCAGCCGGGATTATGAGGGCAGGCAGGTGCATCTGGTATGTGTGTTGAAGGGCGGCAGCTTTTTCATGTGCGAACTGGCCAAACGCATCAGTGTACCCGTATCGCTGGACTTTATGTCCGTGTCCAGCTATGGCAAGGATACCAAGTCCAGCGGTGTGGTGAAGATTGTGAAGGATCTGGATGAATCCCTCAAGGACAAGGATGTGCTGGTGGTGGAGGATATCGTGGATTCCGGCAGAACGTTGAGTTATCTGCTGGAGATGCTGCGTGACCGGGGGCCTAAGTCCCTGCGTCTGTGTACTCTGCTGGATAAGCCGGAGCGCAGAGTTGTGGATGTGCATGTGGATTACACCGGTTTTCAGATCCCGGATGAGTTTGTGGTGGGGTACGGCCTGGATTACGACCAGAGATATCGGAACCTGCCCTATATCGGTGTCGTAAAGTTTTGAAGTGAAACTACCGGATACTGATTAACGCAATATCGCAGGCCCGGCAGGAGTCTGGTTAAAGCCAAACATAATTATACAGGGACAAGGTAAGTTTGATTAGGAGGCGTCCATTGAAACCAAACAGATATTTTAGTTCATATTTTATAATAATTGCATTCCTGCTGGTCATGCTGGCAGTGATCTCCATGTTTCGAAGGCAGGAAAATGACTACACTCAGGCACAGTTTATCAGGGATCTGGACAGCGGCGCGGTTCGTGAGGTTATCATCACGCCCAACAGAGAAGCGCCCACCGGATATGCTAAAGTGGTGTTTGGAGAAGTGGTGAAGGAACTGTACGCCACGGATATCCGTGAGGTGGAGGCCATTGCCAGGGAGCACGGCTATGAACCCACCGTGGAGGATATCGAGAGGGAGAGTCTGTTTCTGACCACCATACTGCCCCTGCTGGTCATTGCAGCCATGTTCATTTTCTTCTTTATGATGATGAATGCCCAGAACGCGGGGGGCGGCAACAGCAAGATGATGAATTTCGGCAGGCATCGGGCGGTGCGGATCTTTGCCGGGGAGAACAAGACCAATTTCGGCATGGTGGCAGGTCTTAAGGAGGAGAAAGAGGAACTGGAGGAGATTGTAGATTTCCTGCGTTCCCCCTCCAAATATACTAAGCTGGGAGCCCGGATTCCCAAGGGCGTACTTCTGGAGGGACCTCCCGGAACCGGTAAGACCCTGCTGGCCAAAGCCGTGGCAGGCGAGGCGGGGGTGCCGTTTTTCAGCATCTCCGGCTCCGATTTTGTGGAGATGTTTGTGGGCGTGGGCGCCAGTCGTGTCAGGGATCTGTTTGCGGATGCCAAGAGAAATTCTCCCTGTATTGTCTTTATTGACGAGATCGATGCCGTGGCCCGCAGGCGGGGCACCGGCATGGGCGGCGGCCATGACGAGAGGGAGCAGACCTTGAATCAGTTGCTGGTGGAGATGGACGGTTTCGGTGTCAATGAAGGAATCATCGTCATGGCGGCTACCAACCGTGTGGATATTCTGGACCCTGCCATATTGCGCCCGGGTCGTTTTGACCGGAAGGTGGCAGTGGGAAGGCCGGATGTGCGGGGCAGAGAAGAGATCTTGAAAGTACATGCCCGCAATAAGGCGCTTTCGGAGGATGTGAACCTGGAGAGGGTGGCACAGACTACGGCGGGATTCTCCGGGGCAGATCTGGAGAATCTGATGAATGAGGCCGCCATCAATGCCGCCAAGAAGGACCGAGCCTATGTACAGCAGGAGGACATCGAGGCCGCTTTTGTCAAGGTGGGCATCGGTGCGGAGAAGAAGAGCCGTATCATATCCGAAAAGGAGAAGAAGATCACCGCCTATCACGAGGCGGGTCATGCAATTCTGTTCCATGTACTGCCCGATGTAGGTCCGGTGCATACGGTATCCATTATCCCCACGGGACTGGGAGCGGCGGGCTATACCATGCCCCTGCCGGAACAAGACGAAATGTTCCTGACCAAGGGCAGAATGCTGCAGGATATCATGGTATCTCTGGGCGGACGGATCGCTGAGGAAATTATTTTCAAGGATATTACTACCGGCGCTTCCAGTGATATCAAGAAAGCTACCAAGGAGGCCCGCCGTATGGTGACCCGCTACGGCATGTCCGATCAGATTGGCGTGATCTGTTATGACGACGATGACGATGAGGTGTTCATCGGCAAGGATCTGGCTCATGCCAAGAGTCACAGCGAGACTATTTCCGGTGAGATTGACAAAGAGGTTAAGGCCATTATTGACGAGTGCTATGCCAAGGCGAAGGCGCTTATTCTGGAACATGAGAATGTGCTGCACAGTTGTGCGGAACTGTTGCTGCAGAAGGAGAAGATCGGTCAGGAAGAGTTTGAGGCGCTATTCCAGGCGGTATAGTTATTGAAGGAGAATGTGTCATATTATATGCGGCAAAATACACAAAAATACAGGGGCAATTTTGTAATATTTGTGAAATCTGAGTCTATGCAAAACCGGAGACCCATGGTATTATAATATACGTAACCCCCCAATACATTATATAGTTTTTTGCTATACCCCATAAGAAAGAAATACCTTCTCTAAAAAGGACAGCTTAGCGGCTGTCTTTTTTACTAGTCCTGCCGTGGCTAACTAGTACTATAGTACTGGGGAACTGAGAAGATCAAACACTTGCGCTGGCAATCATAAAATATTAAAATAGAAGTAATGCACACCACGTTAATCGGGAGGTAAGGGCATGAATATAGATCATATACGCAAAGTGGAACAAAGTCAGGTGTACATGGCGACAATGCGCCCTGTTTTTAATAAACGAGCTCTTTTTACGGATACCACTGAGGACTATTTAAGTCCTGCCGAACCGGCGCCTTATGACAGAGTGACCATACGTTTCAGGACGGCCTGGCACAATGTAGATCGTGTATTCTTAATCTGCAAGCAGCAGCGTTATCTGATGAATCGGGCGGAGTCTGACGGACTGTTTGACTATTATACCCATGAACTCCAGCTGGAGAATGAAAAGGTCACATACCACTTTGAGGTTGTGACAGGCAAGATTTCCGGTATCTATGATGTGAGGGGTCTGGCCAGGGATGAAAATGAATATTATGATTTTGTAATCCTGCCGGGCTTTAAGACGCCCGTATGGGCTAAGGGCGCGGTTATGTACCAGATCTATGTGGATAGGTTCTGCAACGGAGATCCGTCCAATGATGTGCTGACGGACGAGTATGCCTATATCGGGGCTCATGTGCATCGTGTGGAGGATTGGAACTGTTATCCCGCCCAGATGGATGTGAGGGAATTTTACGGGGGGGATTTGCAGGGCGTACTGGACAAAATGGACTATCTGCAGGACCTGGGCATAGAGGTGATATATTTTAATCCCCTGTTCGTATCTCCGTCCAACCATAAGTATGATATTCAGGACTATGATTATATCGATCCTCATTTCGGGCGGATTCTCAGTGATCAAGGGGAACTGCTCCCTCCCGGGGACAAGGATAACAGTCATGCCAGCAGATATATTGACCGTGTCACCAACAAGGCCAATCTGGAGGCCAGCAACTCGCTTTTTGTCCGGGTGGTGGAAGAGGCCCATCGCCGGGGTATGAAGGTGATCTTGGACGGTGTGTTCAATCACTGTGGTTCCTTCAATAAGTGGATGGATCGGGAGCGGATCTATGAACATGCGCCGGGATATGAGAAGGGCGCCCATGTGTCCGGCGACAGTCCTTACAAGGATTATTTTGCCTTCTACAGTAACAATTGGCCCTATAACAAAGATTATGACGGCTGGTGGGGGCATGACACCCTGCCCAAACTGAATTACGAGGGTTCTAAAGAATTGCTTGACTATGTGCTGTATATCGGTGCCAAATGGGTGTCTCCTCCATACAATGTGGATGGCTGGCGTCTGGATGTGGCGGCGGACCTGGGGCACAGTCCTGAGTTCAATCATCATTTCTGGCAGGAGTTTAGGCGGGTGGTCAAAGAGGCCAACCCCAATGCCATCATTCTGGCGGAGCATTATGGCAACACCAGGGAGTGGCTCCAGGGCAACGAGTGGGATACGGTTATGAACTATGACGCCTTTATGGAGCCGGTAACGTGGTTTTTGACGGGCATGGAAAAGCACAGCGATGACTTTCGGGAAGATCTTCTGGGCAATGCGGACAGCTTCTGGGGCGCTATGAAACACCACAGTTCTAACCTGGCCATGCCCAGTTGGCAGGTGGCCATGAATGAGTTGTCCAACCACGACCATTCCCGCTTCCTGACCCGCACCAACCATAAGGTGGCCCGAACCAGCACCCTGGGGCCGGAGGCGGCCAATCAGGATGTCAATAAAGCCGTATTTCGGATTGCGGTGGTGATGCAGATGACCTGGGTGGGCGCTCCGACCATCTATTATGGGGATGAGGCGGGCGTGTGCGGCTTCACGGATCCTGACAACAGGAGAACCTATCCCTGGGGACATGAGGACCATGAGTTGATTGATTTTCATAAGCAAATCATCAGGATTCACAAGAGTTGTCAGGAGTTAAAGACCGGTTCCATCAAATATATTGATTCCGACTATAATTACCTGGCTTACGGGCGTTTCACACGGCAGGAGCAGTGTGTGATTCTGGTCAACAACAATTGCTATGATCTGGAGAAGGAAGTACCGGTGTGGGAGGCCAACATTCCCCGCACAGGCACCATGGTACAGCTGATCCAGACCCATGATGGCGGTTATACCACAGAGAGCGTGGAGCACCGGATCTATGCCGGAAAGATTAAGATATTGCTTCCTAAATTTTCGGCGGTGGTATTAAAACATCAGAAACAATAATATGGTGTTTGTTCTTTTGCCGCTGCTAAGTATTTTCCGTCAGGCATTTTTTGCAAAATGCAGTTGCATTTTAGGGTGATATATGCTACAATGGCTAAGGTTAAAGCGTTGATGCGCTTTTTGTGGATGGATTCCCGAGTGGCCAAAGGGGACAGACTGTAAATCTGCTGCAAATTGCTTCGGTGGTTCGAATCCACCTCCATCCACTGCATTTTCCCGCAGGGGTATGCATAGAATATATGGCAGGGTTTCATGATCTGCCCGGTACAAAGCGTCAGCTGGTGTGGCGGAATAGGCAGACGCAAGGGACTTAAAATCCCTCGGTGGCAACACCGTGCCGGTTCAAGTCCGGCCACCAGCAGTAAAAGAGATATCCTTAAAACAGCGGATTCCTTTGTATAATACAGGGAATCCGCTGTTTCTATATGCTGTGACATCGCAACTGCCGCGTTATATGTTTTAGCTTTCCTGCAGCAATCTGGAAATACAGATGCTGAGGGCATCTTTATAATGCCCTAATTACGTATTCTATTTAAGTTCCAAAACACCAATGTATGGTTCAAAAAATATGGTGTAATTATCCACAGTAACACATCTTCCATATTTATTTTTATAATATTCCAGGGCCTCTCTCAGAAACTCCTCAGTTACCTCGAGATATTTTGCTGACTCATAGAGGCTTTGGCAACAATTTTTATAAGCATCTATTATTCCCATGAGACCGATTAGCTTATTATATGCATATATTCGGCCGCGGGCCTCCTGCTTCCTGTTTGCCGTTATGGACAGGTCAAGTATATCTCCAGAGCCTGTATAATAGTGTCCTAGTTCCTCGGCCAGAATGCATTTCTTTTCCTTTTCCGTTAGCCCTGCTCTTACGGCAATTCGGTTTCCTTTAATTCTTCCTTTGCTAATTGGGAGATTTTTCTCTTTTGCAATAATGCCATTCTCGGTCGATTCCATTAAGAGTTCTTCGTATGCAATCATTTAGGGATCTCCTTTTGCAAAAATTTGAATGACTAATCATCCCAAAAACTTAGTAATTTTCGTCATCCATAATATGTTCTTCCAGCCTTTTTAATTCTTCCGGAGCATTGACATAGTTATCTGCATGAGCGGCGTTGACATAATTGGGATCATTCTTTGCGTATCTGGGAACCTCTGTCAGTTCCTTTACCCGCTCTGTGGCTTTATGCTTTCCTATGTCATTGAGCATTTCGTAGTATTGCATGATTTTTGGAGCACCTTCTTTTTTGGAATCATCCTCGTTATGGCGTTCCATCGGAACATCAAAGCCCATGAGCCAAGCTTCACTAACATTCAGCGCCATACCTAAAACTACTAACTTCTCCTGGCTGGGTTCAACCTTTCCAGAAACATATTGGCTGATATCGGATTTATTCATTTTGATGTCGTATTTGACACAAAATGGTTTTACATGTTCAAGAATATCTATTTGTCTTAAATTTCTTTCTGACATAATCTTATTTAGTCTTTTCGCGGTATTTTCTTTTTTCATATCGTCCCCCCTTTTAGTAATATATAACACAGTTTGAACAAAAGTTCAATACCCTAGAACAAAAAGTTTGAAATATTGAATTTTATGTATTGACATGCATACAAGACATATGTATACTAAAGAAAGTTCAAAACATTTAACAAGGGAGGAGGTAGAACATGGCTTTTGATTACAGCAAATTGAGGGGAAGAATAATTGAGAAGTTTGGTAGTCAAATGTCTTTTGCAGAAGCTATGGATATTTCAGAAAGAACGCTTTCGCTAAAATTATCCGGAAAGCGGATGTGGAAGCAATCGGAGATTTGCCTTGCAATAAATCTGCTTGGACTTTCAGATGATGATATAAAAGAGTATTTTTTTGTCTTGAAAGTTCAAATGATTTAACATCCAGGCCGGTTCCCGGAATAAACTTTGTATATCACAAAATCTACCAGAGGGATTCCGTTTTTGCATATATTGACCAACCACGTCACTTACAGAGAACCTTTCGCAATTGCCTACTGTGGGATCCCCTGAAAGGAGGGAAAGAACTACATAATGAGAAATTTGAGAATTACAGATAGAGATATCGCGGACATGGAACGCCGGCCCAACATCCGGGCAATTATGATAGGGCGGAAAGAGCCATATCATTTGGCATATGCGAGGCTGTGCCAAGGCAATGAAATCCTGAATCCGCATTTGCCTGGAGACCGCTCCATGGGCGGCAGGCTCAAAGAATCCTAAAGGACAATATGGTAATCACAAGCATGGCGGCAGGCCAAGGAGGATAAATAAGAGTGGAGATGACTAAAAAGCGCTTAGAGGCATATAAGAGCGAGAAACAGGAAATAATTGAATTGCGGCATAAGCTTCACAGCTTGAAACCAGAGAAATACACTGGGAATGATGTAATTATGGATTACCGCAGCGGATACCCTGTGCCGCAGTCGGTGGTGGGGACGGACATAGACGCTTACTGGGCGCACCGGGAATACCTGATATCCAAGATCTCTCACCTGGAGCAGCGCTGCCAGGAGGTGGAGCAGTGGATAGAACAAATTCCAGACAGTACGACACGGAGAATTTTTCGAATGTATTATGAGGATGGCCAAGGACAGCAGGCCATAGCAATGCAATTACATGTGGATCAGAGCAGGATAAGCAGAAAAATTAATGCCTATTTAAAAGCTAATAATTAAATCACTATTTTGGGAGAAAAAATCAATGAATTCATTCTCTATATTGAGACAGGTGAGGAACAGCATAAGCCTGAGCCATATGAAAAGAATGAATAATCAGTCAAGAAGTACAGTGGGGCGGCGAGTCAAAGCTGCCCATACTAACATAATGTATATTACAAGATACATTGTATTTAGAAAAATACAATTTTCCGCCTAAGACGCATAAAAAGCATAAAAAGCATATTTATAATAATAATCAGAGGAACCAGCAAGGAACCTCTGACATATGTGTATCTCCCTCAAAAGCGCCAGGTATAAACCTGGTGCTTTTTCTGCACGATTGTAAACCCTGATAAATGATAAAAAAGGAAGGTTTAAGCCCCCTTTCTAATTATCATAAAGGAGAAAGGAATGAGAGGTGGTGATGATGGAATGAAGCATTAGGGGAGCAGGCTTTTAAGACTGCAAGGCCGAAATAAGATGTAAACAGACGAGGAGAGGGAGGCGCTGTTTGCTGGAGTGATGACTCACGGTACACTGTAAGGTAAAGGATGAACGGTCAAAGATGACAACAGAAAAGAGGTGATGGTACAGGGCACAAGGGACGGGCCCAGGAACAGTTTATGATGACTATATCTGAGCAGGAACTGGAGAAGATCGCTCCCGGAGTGCTGGAGAACAAGAACAAAAAATATCTGGAGGGATACCCGAAATGATAAATTCAATAATTGAAGCAATCAACGTTGCTCTGGATGGAGAATTTGGGGAGGATTATGAAATTTATATGGAAGAGAATCAGCAGGGTTTTAAGGAACCTTGTTTTCTTATCTTATGCCAGAAGGCAACCAGCGATCCGTTCCCCGGGAGAAGGTATTTCAGATCCAATCAGTTTTGCGTCCAGTACTTTCCGACAGCAAGCGGAAAGCAGCGTGAATGCAACGGTATGGCTGAACGGCTGCGGCAGTGCCTGGAGTATATTGTGGTTTATGGCGACGACAGGCCGCTCAGGGGAACTAAGATGAGATATGAGGTGGTTGGAGGCATCCTGAACTTCTTTGTGAATTATGATTGTTTTGTAAGGGTGGAGCAGCCGCAGCCATTCATGGGAGGAGTGGAATTAAGTACAGGCGTGAAGGGAGGTGGATAATATGGAAGCAAGGAAAAAGCAGGCAGCAAGTCAAAGCTGCGTCGGTGCGGCGTCTGAAGAAGCACCGGCCTCCCCGCCGCAGTTTGACAAGGAACAGATTGCCGCGTCGGCAAGATATAACAGTCAAAGGGACTTGGTGGAGGCTCTCCTGGAAGACGGGAAAAGGTACAGCATCGGAGCGGTTGACGCTTTGATCGAATATTATAAGAAAGGAAAGGTGAAATAGTATGGCTTTAGGTGGCGGTAGTTTTACGACACAGAACAAAAAGCTGCCCGGTACATATATCCATTTTGTATCGGCGGCATCAGCATCCGCGGCCCTGTCCGACAGGGGCATTGCAACCATGCCTCTGGAACTGGACTGGGGCAGGGAAAATGAAGTATTTGAGGTGACCAGTGAGGAGTGGCAGAAGGACAGCAGAAGGATCTTTGGGTACACGATTGACGATCCCCGGCTGAAAGGTCTCAGGGATTTATTTCTGAGCGCCAGAACATTATATGCTTACCGGCTGAACGGGGGCGGCGCAAAGGCAGAAAACGCTTTTGCGACAGCGTTATATGGCGGCACAAGGGGAAACGACCTGAAAATCGTGATCCAGGAAAACGCGGATGACGCAAAAAAGTTTGATGTGGTAACTTACCTTGGGACAGCCAAGGTTGATTCACAGACGGTCAAGGCGGCAGAGGAGCTTACTGCCAATGACTACGTGAGGTTCAAGGCGGATGCAGAACTTACGGTTACTGCCGCGGCGCCTTTGACGGGCGGCGCCAACGGAACTGTTGACGGCACGGCGCATCAGACCTACTTGAATAAGATTGAATCTTACACTTACAATGTCATGGGAGCCGTAGTGACAGATGAGATCACGAAGAAACTGTATATTGCCTTCAACAAGCGGCTGCGTGACGAGATGGGCATCAAGTTCCAGCTGGTGCTTTACCGGGCGGCAGCGGCGGACTATATGGGGGTCATCAGCGTGAAAAACAGGACCCTGGATGAGGATTGGCCGGAGGCGTCCCTTGTATACTGGGTGACCGGGGCGCAATGCGGCTGTGAAGTGAACAGGTCCTGCCAGAACATGGTATATAATGGTTCCTTTGCGGTGGATACGGAATACACCCAGACACAGCTGGGACAGTGTATTGACAATGGTGAGTTCGTACTGCATAAGGTCAATTCGGATATCCGTGTTCTGGAGGATATCAACAGTAAGGTGACCACAACAGATACGGAAGGAGATATCTTCAAGGATAACCAGACCGTCCGCGTGATTGATCAGCTGGGGAATGATATTGCGGTATTATTCAGCACGAAGTATCTGGGGGTCATTCCCAATGATGCCGCCGGCAGGACCTCTCTCTGGTCCGACATTGTGGCGCATCACCGGGAACTGGAGAAGATACGGGCAATCGAAGATTTCTCCGAAAGTGATGTGACAGTGGAACAGGGAGAGTCTAAGAAGTCTGTTGTGATTTCCGACAGTGTTACGGTGGTAAACACCATGAGCAAATTGTATATGGTCTGCACAATCTGCTAGAAATTGTGCAGACCGTTCTTTTAAGCAAAGGAGAGCAAATGGGTCAGAATGTAATTATGGACGCAAAGGACGCCGTATATGGCAGTCTTGCGGAGTGTTTTATTACGCTCAATGGTAGACGCTTCAATTTCATGAGCCTTACCGAATTTGAGAGTAAGTGGGAGGTAAACATCACGGATGTTCCGATCCTGGGTAAGGTAGGTATGGGACATAAGGCGGCTGGCGGAAAAGGTACATGGAGCGGCACGGCACACTATAACCAGTCTGTTTTTCGGGAAATGGCCAACCATTACCAGAAAACCGGGGAAATGCCGTATTTTGAGATCCAGGTGAGCAACGAGGATCCCAGCAGTACAGTAGGGAGGCAGACGATCATTCACAGAGGCTGCCTGTGTGACACGTTCACACTTGCAAAATTCCAGGCAGGGGAAGAAATTCTGGACGAAGAACTTTCCGGAACATTCGAAGAATGGGATATGCCAGAGAAATTCAATGAAATGAGTGGCTTCGCCACGAACTAAGCAATACCCTGCGCGGCTCTATATGAGCTTTGCGCAGGGGTAAACAATAACAATAAGAGGAGGAATAAAAATGTCTAAATTTGCGTTATTTATGAAGTCCAATAAGAAAGAGAAGGATAACGGTTATTACGCGCCTACGGCATCCCTGTGTGATGAGGCGGGAAAGCCTGTGGAGTGGGAGTTCCGGCATCTGACATCAAAAGAAAATGATTCCCTGCGGGATAGCTGCACTATTGAGGTGCAAGTCACCGGCAAGCCCAACATGTTCAGGCCCAGAGTGAACACATCCCAGTATTTGAATAAGATGATCTGTGAGTCCACAGTCTATCCGGATCTGTATGATGCCGCGCTGCAGGATTCCTATGGCGTTAAGACACCCGAGGAATTGCTGTATGCGCTGGTGGATGATTCGGGCGAATATTCGGAACTGTGTGCGTGGATACAGAAGTTCCAGGGATTCAACAGGACACTTGAGGACGAGGTAAAGGAAGCAAAAAACTGATCGAGGAGGGCGATGCCGAGGCAAACTTTGCCTACTACGCTCTCCACAAACTGCATATCCTTCCATCCGCGTTTTTGGAGATGGATGAACGGGAAAAGGCGTTTACAATCGCTGCCATTAAAATCAAGATAGAGAACGACAAGAAGGAGAAGGAAAAAGCAGAAAGACAGGCGAAGAGAAAGAAAGGCAGGCGATGAAAATGGCAAGTATCCAGACAGGGATTGAAGTGAATGGTCAGTTTACCGGGGCTATATACAATATCATAAACGAAGTGAACCTTGTGGTGTCCGCAATGTACGACATGCAGGAAAGCATGAGTGCGGACATTGACACAAGCGGCATTGAAACGGCAAGAAATGAGATCAGCCAGACAACCGCCGCGCTTGATGCCATGAATGAGGCGCTGAACAGTCAGCCCGCGCCTGTAGAGATACCGGTGCGCTGGCAATCGGAGAGTCTGGAGGTGTTTACCAGTACCGGTCTTGACCGATTCCGGCAGGAGGTCCAAAGCGCAGACGCAATGCTGCAGCAGCTGTGCAGCACTCAGGACGCTATTGCTAGACAGGCATACAATGCTAACATTTTTCCGCCCGAAGCATTCCAAAATCTGAATACTATGGCGGTTAGAATTGACAACATCCGGGATCGCATTCGGCAGATAGAAAGCAATCCCCTGAATATGGGGACGGATACAGCTAATGCAGAGCTGGAGCGGTTACGTTTGCAGTTGAACACAGCAGTCCAGAGGCAAAACGATCTAAGTGAAGCAATGCGGAATATGGATGTATCTGCTGCAAATACTGCGTATCTGCGTCTGAACCAGACGATCTCCGCCACGGAGCGCTATATAAGAGATGGAGTAAATGAACAGGGACAGTTTAACCGGGAAATTGCGCAGGGCACTGACAAGGCAGGACATCTGCGGTCAATGATTTCACAGGTTGTAAAGGACTATACCGGGCTGGCGGGCATCAAGAAGGTAATCAGCTGGATAGAAGAATGCACAGAAGCGTTTGATACACAACGGAACGCGGAATTACAGCTGATGGCCGTGCTTGCCAATACACTGGATCCTGATTCGGTCTCGAAGGTTACAGCTGACACCTCTGAAGCCGTTGCGGAAATTAACGGTATTCAGGATCAGATTGACAGTGTGGCGGTATCGGCAGACACCCAGGCGCTGACGGCGGCATTTAACACCATCACCGGAAAAGCCTCAGAAATCCAGTCCAAGGGTATCTATCGTGATGAAGTCATGATTGCCGGAGCAGTGGAGTTTTCGACATATTTTTCAGATACTGCAGCTATTGAAATGATGATGGATACTCTTGCGGACTATGCAATGGGTATGTCTGGAGGCGGTGAACTGGACAGCGGCGCAATGGCGCAATATGCGGAAGGGCTGGGGAAAATCATGTCCGGGTCCTATGACGCTATGACCCAAAAGGGCTTTGCGTTTTCCGAAGCCCAGAAAGCCATTATTGAAGGGACCGCAACCCAGGAACAGATTATTGCGGCTATTGGTGAAGAATATCTGGACGCGTCACAGGAGGTACAGGCCGCCGCCGCAATCAATGCAGTGATCGCAGAGTCCTGGGGCGGCCTGTATGAATCCATGAGCAATACTCCGGAGGGCAAGATCATCCAGATGACCAACGCCTGGGGTGAGATGAAAGAAGTGGTAGGAAGCCAGTTGTATCCCTATGTAATTTTATTTGTGGATGCGATCACGGGCCACTGGGGAGCGATACAGACCGTCTTGGGCGGCTTCACGCTTGGCTTACAGTTTATAATGGGTATTCTTTCCTGGCTGCTGGGCGGCGCATTGGACTTTGTCCAGGCGGTTGTTGATAACTGGTCATGGATATCTCCTATCATATACGGTATAGTAGCAGCCCTGGCTGTATATGGGGCATACCTGGCGATCACCGAGGGGCTGGAATTTGCATCAGCTGCCACTGCCGGCGCTGTAGCGGTGGGAAAGGGATTGCTGGCAGCTGCTACCATGATAGCAACCGGGGCAACTTGGGCTGAAACAACGGCACAGATGGGGCTGAACAGCGCAATGTACGCCTGCCCGGTTGTGTGGATAATTATTCTTATCATAGCTTTGGTCGCGGCCCTGGTGGCTCTGTGCAGCTGGATTGCAAAGGCGACGGGAGCCGCAAATTCCGGAATTGGTATTATTATGGGTTCATTGCAAGTTGCGGATGCGTTTGTCCGCAACTTATTCGCTGCATTAATAAATATAGTCATTGATATAGTCGCGGTATTATGGAATTATATTGCGGACTTTGCCAACTATTTTGCCAATGTTTTTACGGATCCTACCGGGGCGGTAGCCCGGCTGTTTTTTGATATGGTTGATTGCGTCCTTGGGCTCCTGCAAACCCTGGCCAGCGCGATTGATACGCTATTTGGATCAAGTCTTGCCGGGTCGGTCCAGGGCTGGCGGGATGACCTTGAGGAATGGGTTGATAATACATTTGGTCAGGGCAAAGAAATCGTGACCAAAATCAATGGTGAGGACTGGCATATTTCCCGGGTCGAGTATGGGGAGGCATGGGATGCCGGGGTGCGGCGCGGAGATAAGATAGCGGAGGCTATTGACAATTTCAGTCTGTCAGACCTGTTTGGCAGTACAAATGAATTTGATCCGGAAGATTACGGTCCAAACCTTAAGGATTTAACAGATGATTCAGGCATAAACGATGAACTTGACGGCATTTCCGAGAATACCGGGGCAATCAGGGATTCCCTGGACATCACCCAGGAAGAACTGAAATATATGAGGGATATTGCGGAGCAGGAAGCAGTGAACAGATTTACGACTGCTGAAATCAGCATTGATATGTCAGGGATGCAGAATACTGTCAACAGCGGTGACGATTTGGACGGATTTATAAGCAGACTGACGAACTCAGTGAACGAAGCGGTTGACAGCATGGCGGAAGGAGTGCATGAGTAAATGGCGGGAAGTGGATATGATGTATATATGGGCAGCTGCTTGCTGCCCGTCACCCCTGAAAAGATTCAGATAAAGATTAATGGAAGCAACAGGACAGTAAAACTTATTAATGAGGGGGAAATTAACATCCTAAAAAAAGCGGGGCTGACTGACATAGAGTTTGAATGTGAAATTCCGCAGATGGAATATCCATATGCAGTCTATAAGTCAGGCTTTAAGGAGGCAGGCTATTTTTTTGATTTCTTTGAGACCCTGAAATCCAGCAATAAGCCGTTCCAGTTCATCGTGTGTAGAAAAGTCCCTTCCAGGAAGGAATTGCTGAACACAAATATCACGGTATCCCTGGAGGATTACAAAATTACGGAGGACGCGGGAAATGGTTTTGACTTCCAGGTGCAGTTTACCTTAAAGCAGTGGCGGGATTATGGAACCAAGACGGTGAATATCAGGATTGCCGATTCAAAGCCCCAGGCCAGCGTACTGCCCCAGCGGGAAACGAACAATTCCCCTGCCCCGGCAGCGTCGCAGACATATGTAGTGGCAAAGGGTGACTGCCTGTGGAACCTTGCCAAAAAATTCTATGGAAGTGGTTCAAAGTATACAGTCATCTATAACGCGAATCAGGGCGTCATTGGCGGTAACCCTAATCTAATCTATCCTGGACAGGTGTTGACTATCCCGGCAGCATAAGAAAGTGGTGATCGAATTGAATGTAGAATTGCTAATTGGAGACGAATCAGGAACAAAGGCATACCAGCCCGCGGTCCAGGAAGGGATTGAATGGTCCACAGAGCGAAAGAGTACACCTGGAAAGTTAGTATTCAAAGTACTGAAGGATGATATGTTGGATTTCTCGGAGGGCTGCCCGGTCAGGCTGAAGGTTGATGACGATAATGTGTTTTTTGGCTTTGTGTTCAAACAGCAGAGGACAAAAGAACAAATCATTACCGTCACCGCCTATGACCAGCTGCGGTATTTGAAAAACAAAGATACCCAAGTATATGAGGGCAAGACGGCCGCACAGTTTATAGAGATGATAGCTGCCGATTATGCATTGAACGTCGGCACTCTGGAGGATACAGGCTTTGTGATAGAGTCCCGGGTTGAAGAGAATACGTCTCTGTTTGAAATGATCTCTAATGCCCTTGATCTGACATTGACCAATACCGGGGAAATGTATGTTCTGTTTGACGATTTTGGAAAACTGACCTTGAAGGGCCTGCCGTCCATGTATGTGGGAGTTCCGGGGGCCTATCTCATGATTGATGAAGAAACAGGTGAAAATTTTGATTATACATCATCTATTGATGATAACACATACAACAAAATCAAGCTGACTTATGACAATGAAGATTCCGGTTATAGGGACGTTTATATCGCGCAGGATTTCTCAAATATCAATAAATGGGGGATCCTGCAATACTTTGACACACTGCAGAAAGGAGAAAATGGACAGGTAAAAGCAGACGCTCTGCTGAAGCTATATAACAAAAAGACCCGCAGTCTGAAAATCACAAACGCCCTTGGAGACAACAGAGTCAGGGCGGGTTCAATGGTGATAATCAACCTTGATCTTGGAGACATGAAACTGAAAAACTGGATGCTTGTGGAGAAGTGCGCTCATACCTACAAGGAAGGTGAACACTGGATGGATTTGACACTTAGAGGAGGTGACTTTGTTGGCTGATGCAAATGAACTTGTTGAAACACTGAAAAAGGCAGCAATAGAAGCCATGGAAGCAAAAAAGCCTGTAAACGTGTGCTTCGGAAAAGTGGTGACTACAGCACCGCTGAAAATTAATGTGGAGCAAAAGATGGATCTGGGTGAAAAGCAGTTGATTCTTGCCAGGAGCGTAACTGATTACGACATGATGGTCACTGTTGACTGGCTGACGGAAAGCAGTCTTGACATACATAATCACACTGTAACAGGTACATGGGGCGGAGATGCTATTGAACTGACATCTGATGCGGAAAACCTTGCGCATATTCACAAAATGACAGGAAAGAAAAAAATCATTATGCATAATGGTCTGGCGGCCGGTGACGAAGTTATTCTGCTAAGGCAGCAGGAGGGCCAGAAATACATTGTACTGGATAGGATTGGAGGCAGAAGATGATTCCATCAACAGTAGGTTTCCTGAACCAGGAATTTGAAATAGAAGAGCAGCCCAGCATGACTTACAGAATGGATTTAAGCGGCGATTCCGTCAGAGGCTTGGTAGATAACCAGGAGGCACTGAAACAGGCCATTTTCAGGATATTGAACACTGAACGGTATCAGTACATCATCTATCCCTGGTGGTATGGAATAGAAACAATTGACTTGTACGGCGAACCTGTGAACTGGGTTTGCGCGGAACTGGAACGCAGAATCACGGAAGCTCTGCGCATGGATTCCAGAATCCTCAGTGTGACGGACTTTGAACATGACACCAGCGTGAAAGGTGTGGTGCGAACTACATTCAGTGTCCATACCATCTATGGTAATATTCCGACAGAAAGAGAGGTGAACGTTTAAATGTATGAGAACATGACAGATGATTTTCTACGGGAACGGATGCTGTCCCGTGTGCCCGACAAGCTGGACAAGAGACCCAGTGCCTTGATCTATGACACCATTGAATCAACGGCAAATGAACTTGCGATACTGTACGTTGAATTGGAATATCTCATAAAAAATTCTTATGGTGATACGGCAGCAAGGGAATATTTGATTTTGCTTTGCAAGGACAGGGGGATTGTCCCAGAGCCGGCAACCCATGCCGTACTGCAAGGGGTGTTCACTCCCGATACCGTTGAAGTGACCGGCCGCCGGTTCAATATCGGTGATATGAACTATGTAGTCACTAAGCGGCTTTCTCCCGGACAATACCAGGTGCAGTGTGAAACGCCGGGGGGTGTGGGGAATCAGTATATGGGGCAGATGATTCCCATGGATTACATCCAGGGGCTGGAAACTGCCAAGCTGACCGATATTCTGATTCCAGGTGAAGATGAAGAAGATACGGAGCATCTAAGACAGCGGTATTTTGACAGCTTTAGTGAACAGTCATTTAGTGGCAACCGTGCGGATTATTTGGAAAAAGTTAGGAGCATTGAAGGGGTAGGAGACGTGAAAATTACCCGGGTGTGGAACGGTGACATCCGGCCGGCGGAAATGGTTCCCACCGACGCGGTCAAGGCTTGGTGCGAATCCACGCTCAGAGAAGTGACAGGGGAAGTCGCCGCGTGGCTGTCAGCCGTTTATACGGCAGCATATGAGAAAAAATTGACCGTAGGTGGAACTATACTGGTGACGGTGACCAATTCTAACGATTTCGGGGCGGCCAGCACTATCCTTCTGAACAATATCCAGACCATACTGGATCCGGAAGAAAATGCCGGCGAAGGATACGGACTTGCGCCCATTGGCCACGTTGTCAGTGTCCAAAGCGCACAACCAGTAATCATAGAGGTCAAAACCACAGTGATATTTGATGAAGGGTACTCATGGAGCAGCCTAAAAGCGCCTATTATGAAAGCGGTGGACGCCTACCTGCAAGAGCTCAGGCAGGAATGGGCAGACAGTAGTTTTACCATAATCCGGATAAGCCAGGTCGAATCCCGTATCCTGGCGATCAAAGGCGTGGAGGATATTATGGATACTCACCTGAATGGAGATGCGGCAAATATGACGCTGGGTATGTACGAAATTCCCGTGTTGGGGGGTGTGAGTGGATGATAAGAGAAGTTGACCTTGTGTCCTATCTGCCTGCGTTCATGCAGAAATACAAAGAGCCTGTGATGGCTCTGGAAGCAGAAAATCCGGAATTTGCTATTATGTGGAGCGGAGTTGACAGGATTTTGTATAACCGTTTTATCTCAACCGCCGATGAATATGGAATTGCGCGGTTTGAAAGGCTTTTGGAAATCTATCCTGCTCAGGAGGATGATCTTGAGAGCAGGAGGAGAAAGCTTCAGGCCAGGTGGGTGAACAAGTTGCCCTACACTATCAGGGTTTTGGCCGAGAAAATCGGGATACTAAGCGATAAAGCGGATGTTTTAATCGAGACAGATTTTCAGCAGGGATATAAGATGACAATTCATACAATGCTGGAACTGGCAGGGCAGGTAGGAGAATTGGAACATATCATCGACAAAATTGTGCCGTGTAACATAGCGACAGTAACAGTAAACCATATCTGCGGCAGAGCAGAGGGGCCACTATACACAGGAAGCGGCATGGTCTATACGGATATCATAGAGTTGGAAAACTAAGGAGGTAAGATGGCTGATTTTTCAAAACTTGTAATTACAAATGAGGGAAAGAGACTCCTTAATCAGAAACTTTCTTCAAATGAGGAGTTAATGTTCACGGAGATGGCTATGTCAGAGAACATATATGACATAGCAGCACTGGAAAGCTTAACGGATTTGGAAGGAATCCGGCAACGGACAGGCATCCGTAAGATATCAAGGATAGACAATACAATTCAGATAGACGCTGTATTTCTGAACAGTGATCTTGAGGAGGGGTATTTCACGAACACACTAGGAGTATATGGCTGTATAGGGGGAGGGGCGCCCGTACTATTTGCTCTGGCAGTGGAGCGGACGAGTGCGGCCTATATGCCGCAGAAGTCACAGACGCAGTGCGGCATAGAGATAAAGCTGAAGATAACGCTGGAAAATGCGGATAATATTACCATCCAGATGGATCAATCAGCGATGGCAACTATAGGCGATGTGTTAGCGATTGAAAATAGCATAAAGTGCCACATAGAAGATTTTAACAATCCACACCAGACTGATAAAGCCCAAGTAGGTCTGGGCAAGGTGGATAATACATCAGATATAAGCAAGCCGGTATCTACGGCTCAGCAGGATGCCATAGATGCGGCCTATCGGCAGGCCACGGCGTATGCCGACAGAATTGTAAATGCTCTTGTTAATGGCGCTCCCGGCACTTTGGATACGTTGGGGGAAATCGCTGAGGCTATGAAGGAAAATGCAGATGTGGTGCAAGCCCTGGAGCAGGCTATTGGCAGTAAAGCCAGTGAGGCGGATTTTGCAGGCCATGCAGACAATAATACGATTCACGTTACAGCGTCAGAACGGGAGGAATGGAACGAAAAGGCGGATGCAGACCATTCCCATGACTACCTGCCTCTTTCCGGCGGAACCATGGACGGACCAATACTGCAAAAAAATAATATAGGTCTACAGTGGTTTCATAATGAAGGGCCCCTGATAGGCGCGTTGAAAAACACTAATGAAACATACCAGGTTTGCCTGGCACCGGATGGATGGAAAACCGTTGATGCTTTAAAAAGCGCATTATATTTAGGATATATAGACGGAAATCTGCAAATCAGGCCGCGGACAGATGGGACCCCCTGGTATCTTACAGGATTCAGGAGCAAATTCAATAGCGGTGACATTGATAATCCCACCGAATGGGCAAATGTACCGGTGCTGGAGTCTGACGAAGAACATGACAGCATGTGGCGTAAAGTTTCCCTGTTTTTCAAAAATGTAAGATACCTATGGAAATTAATGGGAAATACGAGTTTGTCTGGTATTGGGGATGGCACTGTTACCGGGGCGATTTCTTCACTAAACACGGGTTTGAATTGGAAATATGTCGGATACGTCACTGGGACTGACAGACTAAGCCTGCCATTCCATAAAGAAGTCTGGGTATCCGTGGATTTCCAGTCTGATGCATCCTTTCGCCGGGCAATGATAATCCCCAATATCGATGCCTTTGAGACCGATTTATATGGGCAGATAGGTGGTGTCACTGACTGCGTACATATTTATTACCACCAATCTGTAGTGGGCATGTATCCCAAAAATGACAATGGCGGCACTGAAAATCTCAAACTGTCTGCATGGTACAGATAATCATGCGTTTTAGCGGTTAATGACAACGATGTAACTAAACCATATTGCAGTATTTACGCCCCATTCAGATCCATCGCTACGGCGAAAATACACATTAAATGCACCTGTATGTTTTTCAGTAAAGGAAACCGCATAAGCAGCATCTGTTTCTGATTCCATTGTAACTGACACAAAATAATTATTACTATCATACCGTCCAAACGCCTCAGGCAGTACAACGGTTTTTAGGGCCAGCCGGGGATTTGACGAATTGTATGTGGCATATGTCCGCGCCCCAAACAAACCCGTGTTTAGCTTACAGTAAAATGAGCACATATGAACATTAGATACTTTCTAATGTTCATATGTGTTTATTTTTGCACAAATTATTATAAGGAGGAACAATTTATAATGATTAGGGATGGACCCCAAAAGTATTATTTCTGTAAATGAGGAAATTTCTATTAGAAATTGGAGGGAAAATATGGACAAGATTAAATTAACTGTAACTGCTGTAATATCTGCACTCATGAGTTGGCTGGGGATTCTGGCCGTGCCGGTTTTCTTAATGGTAGGATGCAATTTTGTTGATTACATAACCGGGATTTGTGCAGCAACGTACCGGCAGGATCAGGTATCAAGTTATAAGAGCATCAGAGGGATTACCAAGAAAGTATGTCAGTGGCTGCTTGTTCTGCTGGGGGCGTGGGTTGATATCCTCATTAATTACGCCGCGGAATATACAGGTATTAAAATTACTATTCCCTTTGTTGTGGCCACGATAGTGGCAGTGTGGCTGGTAGTCAACGAGATTATCAGTATTCTGGAGAATATGTTGGATATCGGGGTAAGTATGCCTCCTTTTCTGATGCCAGTTATTAAATATATTAAACAGCAGGTGGAGGACAAGGCAACAATCACGGAAGGAGAGGGAAGCGAGGAAAAAGAGCATGAGTAAGATTATCGCAATCGACGCGGGGCATGGAATGAAAACGGCAGGCAAGCGCTGTTTGAAGAGTATCGATCCCGCCGAGACCAGAGAGTGGTGGCTCAACGATAGAATTGCGGTTCAGGTCCAGGAACTGCTGACAGCATACGACTGTACCATGATCCGGGTGGATGATCCTACTGGCGTTAAGGATATCAGCCTGTCTGCTAGGGTCAAGGCGGCTAACAGCGCCAATGCGGATATCTATATCAGTATTCATCACAATGCCGGGGTCAAGGGCGGCTCTGGCGGCGGCACGGTGGTGTATTATTGCTCCAGCAAAGACGAGAGGCGGGTGCAGGCCATGCATCTGTATGATTCTGTAACTGTGCGCACGGGCCTATTCGGCAACCGCAGCAGCAAGGTAATCAAGTATGGCTGGTATGTGGTTAAGCATACCACAATGCCTGCGTTTTTGATCGAGAACGGCTTTATGGATTCCCGGACGGATGTGCCGCTCATTTTATCGGCAGCACATGCTACGCGGACAGCGCAGGGCATTGTTGATTTTCTGGTGGCGGTGCTGGGCCTTAAAAATGCGTCCCAAGCCGGGACAAGCAGTGCAGTCACCTCTACCAGCGGCCAGAACACTGACACCCTATATCCGGCCTATACAGGTCCCAAGACTACCCTATCCGCCGCCATGACAGCCCTTGGCATTGATGCCAGTTATACTCATCGTAAGCTAATTGCCAAGGCCAACAATATTACTGGCTATATCGGTACGGCGGCGCAGAATACGCAGATGTATAATCTGCTGGCAGCAGGTATCCTGAAAAAAGAGTAAGTTGCATCGGTACATCAAGGAATATGGCAGCTATTGTAACGGGTTCACGTTCCCCCACCAGCATTGTTATGAATAGGAATCCACAATTTCAGTTGCTGGCTGAAGTGGGTTCTTTTTCTCTTTTGCCACAGTCATCTTTTTCAAAAGTTTCGCCCCCTCTCGTCCTGGACTAGAAAAGCCTCGTCTCCGAGTGTCCTGTAGATTGCCGAGCATTGGGATGCTATGAAGACAATTGCAGACAAAGAAAGCCGGCAGAACACAAACGGGAGATTCTCATCCATACGATAAGGCGGCAGAAGTCGCATGGGAAACAGTATCAGCAAGGACGGCGACTTGGAACTTTACAAGAATTGCCTCCTTCGCAAAAACCGAGAATAAGTTAGCAAAAACTGACGAGTAATGCGAATATAGTTCTGTTATTCTGGTATTGCAATGGGCAACCGTTCATAGGTGGAATATGAGGAGAGACGAGGGTGCGATACATGGGAAGAAAGTGCAGGACAAAATGGGGGCATTTGCTGATATGGGGAATCTGTTTGTCCATACTGGCAACTGGTTGTGGCGCGGCACAAGAGGCAGGCGATACCGGCGAAGCCCGGCCATCTTCTCAGACTGGTGAGATGCGGGATGAGGCGTCGGAGGAGACGAAATCAGAAGAAACTGCATCAGAAGAAATCGAACCCGAGGAAACCACATCCGAGGAGAATTTGTCTGAGGAAATCCTGTCCGAGGAGGATCTTTACTGGCAGCAGGTGCTGGAGGAGTTTGGGAACAGCCGCTACGACCTGACCGCAGCCCTGACGGAGCCTGCGCTGAAAGACCTATGTAGTGATTATTTTACTCTGGGAGTGGGCATTAACGGCAGCACATTAGAGAACCAGACCCTGAATATGCCGGAATATATGGCGGTGGCCAAGAGACATTTCAACAGCTGTACCATGACGAATCTGATGAAAAGCAGTTATATTCTGGATCAGCAGGAATCTCAGCAGAGCGCTGAAAGCGGGGACGGAAGCCCTGTGCTTTCCTTTGACGCCATAGATCCTACGCTGGAATGGTGTCAGGCCAATGGTATGCGGATGCGGGGACACACGCTGGTATGGCACGTCCAGGCGCCGGACTGGTTTTTTAGGGAAGGATACAGTGATAAGGGCGGATATGTGGATCGGGAAACCATGCTTGGGCGCATGGAGAGTTATATTGCGCAGCTGATGACTCATGTGCAGGACAATTACCCCGGCGTGGTGTACTGCTGGGATGTGGTGAATGAAGCCGTGGATCCGGACAAGGGGGATAAAGATAGCTTTTTCCTCTGCCGCACGGAGAATGAAGGTACACCCAATCCCTGGTATGTAACCATAGGGGAGGACTATGTGGAGATGGCTTTTACATATGCCCGGAAATATGCCGCGGAGGACGTAAAACTTTTTTATAATGATTTTAATACCTACCAGATAGAAAAGAGAAATGCCATCTATGCGCTCTGCCAATCCTTGAAGGAAAAAGGATTAATTGACGGAATCGGTATGCAGGGATATTGGGGAGTGAATCATCCTTCCATCGGTACACTGGAGAGTGCCATCCGCAAGTTTGGAGAACTGGAACTGGAAATTCATATTACGGAACTGTCTGTTTCCGTTGACGAGGAAAACGAAGAGAATTTTGAGAAACAGGGCCAGCGCTATAGCGCCATTTTCATGTCCCTGGCGAAACTGGACACGGAGGGCGGCGGCAATGCCAATATTACTAATGTGACATTCTTTGGCCTGATTGACCACTACCGCCAGGGCGATACCACCAACTCCCGGCTGTTTGATGCGGTCTATCAGCCCAAGCCTGCCTTTATTAAAGTCAGGAATATGATGAAGACGCTATATAATAAATGATGTGATTTGAGAATAAATCTTGACAGAATCATATCACCGGCATACAATAGAATCACAACGGATAGAGAAAACAGATGGTTCGCGTCTACGGATGCCGGATCGGTGTTTTCTCTTTTTTTGTTGAAAGAACAGTAAAGAAATAGTATGCTAAAAGGGAGAGAACTCAACAGATGAGAAAGTTTGTCAATGATTATAAAATGTGGCTTGTAGAAGCAAGGCAGAACAACCTGGTTCTGCACAATATGGACAACAAGGATTTATTCAATCTGCTGGAGATTCTTCTGGATAAAAGTAAGTCACTGAAAGAAATACGAAATAGAGCGATAGAGTATACACAGGAGCACAAGGTGGACATGGCCGTGGTAATGACTGTGGCTGGAGCAACAAATAATAAAGTCGATTACGATATGCTTAGTAAGAAAGGGGATGCGGATATGTGTACTGTATTTGAAGAAACTTGGGAAGAGGGAAAAACGGAAGGCAAAGCGGAAGGGATTATTGTGATGGGCTTAGACTGCGGACTGTCAAAGGATGACGTTTTGGAAAAGCTACAGGAAAAGCTGAATATACCATTGCAGAAAGCCCAGGAATACTTTTGCCTATATGCAGAACAGACGGTATAAGTATTGTTATCATCAGCAAAAACTTTATGGGGTGAATGTAGTAAGAGGGAATCGGAGAAAATCTTCGGTTCCCTCTTGCTATTTGTCCTGATCTGACAGAGATTTTCCATGATTTCGTAGGTATTCAGGCAAAACGTACAATATGATATCCGTGTGGTCCCCTTTTTTTCTGAGCAATATACAATATCACGAATGTTAAGTGGCTTTTTCGTAAATATTTGTCAAAAAAGCAAGAATTGATTATAGATAAGCAATATGTGACGAGTAATCTGCACAAATAAATGCTAATATCAAATCGTCGCACTATAACTTTTATGGGGGAAAATGTATGAAAAAGCAAGTGAAAAAATGGCTTACATTGACAATGGCATTTGCACTGATACTGGGTTCGATCAGTTACAACCCGTTAGCGGCCAATGCTACAGCTGTAAGTACAGTTGAAACAGAAAATTCCGTCACTGGCAATGACGCCGACGGAATTGTTTCAGACGATGTGGGGGGAGTAATCGAGGATATAGATACGGTCTCCGGGGACATGGCATCTGTGCTTGATAAAGCGCAGATGTTTAGTATGCTGCGGAATGCGAAGGCAGTGGGAGACGGAATATATGTATTTACCTCAGACAGCACAGGGTTTAAGGAGATATCTGGTGGATACAATTATACTGCGGCGCTGGGCAATGACGGAAAAATAACTCTAACTTATGCAAAAAGCAGTGGCTATCCCGAGGCCAGATTTTTATTTCCTGACGGAATTGAGTTAAATAGCCTGAAAAGTATCAAAGTGAATGTTACTTCATGCAGTTCGGGCAGTGTTTTCTTAAAATTATTAAATGCCGATGGCTCTCAGTTAAAGACGACATACAGCAATTCCGTAGAATTAACTCCATACGAGGCGGGCGGCTTATCCGGTAATAAAATTGCTGTTACATATAACGGTACAGTGGCGGATGCGGATGCCGTGGCTGAAATTGAGAGTATTGAACTTACATTTTATGATGAAAAGTATTGCAACAAAATTTATACATTAGCCGAACATACGTGGTATAGCGGTTCTGACGATGTATATACCGAGGCAACAAGTGAACTGCTATACCAATCACAGTATCAGGAAGCTAAATTTATATTTCCTGATTATATAAAGAATAATTATGCCAATTTAAGAAATGTACATTTTAATATAGAGCGCCTTGATGCTCCTGCGGGTGCAGGCGCCAGTGAAAACGTGGCCTACAAGGTGTACCAAACCGATATCAGCAACTGGCAGAATGCAATACAAGGGACTCAATACAGCACCAGTGAAAGTGTGGACCATGCTGTGGATCAGTCAAAAATAACAGATTCCACGGAAGGGCTGGTTGGTATTGGGATTTCAAATAACTATAGTACTGCCGGAACATTAACGCTCAAAGTCAAAGATGTAACATATACCTTCGTAGATGATGGGAATCTGAAGGATGATGCGCCCAGTGGCGGTAATATTCTGGATTCCGATGCTATTGGGGGTAATAGGGAAGAAGACAAGTATATTTATGCGGCCAAGGATGCCAATAACTTTTCTGAAATAAAAAGAAGATGGGATGACACAACAACCGGTTTTAGTCTTAATGAGAGCAATAAGACAGTAAGTCTTAACGGAACAGGAGAATGGTTGTTCACCCTGCAGGAGCCCATTGACGCATCTATGGTAACAGCTATAAAATTTGCGATGTCTGACAGTAAGGGGACATGGGCCTATAAGGCGCTTATTGATGGGGCAACAGAGGATAAATATAATATTACTGATCCGATGTATACCTTTCCTGTCAATGCGACAGGAAAGCTGGAGGGAATCGTAATATATAGTGGTGACGCCGATTTTGAGGGTATATTCCACGGAATGATGGTTGACATAAAAGCGGCGGAAGAGCCAACCGAAACCTACACTATCACCGTAAATGCATCTGCGCTGGACGCAAGTGAAAGCGTTGGAGGATGGAAAAATGTAAAAAGCGCTGACTGCACGGAAGACAAAAGATTTAAAGTTGTATTCAGCAGCGCGGCCTACAGCCAGGTCAGAATAATGCTGCCGGATATGCAAGACATATTTGGAAACGGGGGCAAGATCAAGTTAGAGGACTGTGTAAGCGTCATATTCAATGTGAAAGAACAGACAGGTCCGGTCAATTTTAGGACCTGGTTAGGAGAAAGTTCATGTGGAACTTGGAACTATAATTCCGGTAAGACTTCCTATACACTTATTCCCAGCGCTATGGTGAATGATAGTCAAGCCCCTGCAAACTATACCGGGGAGATCAATGCAATAGGTGTACAGGTGTCTGGCGACACAAAAGAAGATGACTATATCCTGCTGGACAGTATTGTGTTCACCATGAAAAAAACGGCTGACCAGCAGGATAAGGTATATGGTGATGATCCTATTGACGAACCCATAGACCTGACCGAGAACATTACTCCTGCAACCACGAGTGAATTTGATAAGAGATACACGGTTACAACCGGTGGGCTGGCGGCGGAGCCCAGCGAAAAGGTGACCTTCAATGCCAAGGACATAGAGAAAGCAGAACTGAAGTTTACAGGCGGAGCCTGGTCAGAGATTAAATTTGCGCTTCCGGAAGATTTAGCTGCGGCAAATATCAAGGAAGTTATATTTGCCATATCTGATGAAAGCGTAAAAGGACTTGCGTTTAAGTTATATGACGCCGCTGGACAAGAAGTAGGATATGGCGAAAAGGAAGGCGCCGGTACCGGTACTTGCGCGATAACTGATACATCGGGGAATATAGCCAGCGTGGCAATTATGCTGCACAGCAAATATGTGCCTGAAAGCGGAGACGCGACGTGCCTGTTTGACGGTGTTCTGTTCAAGATGAACGATCCCGATATGAAGACACATGAACTGAATTATGCCGCGGATCAACTGGAACTTGGTACAGTGACAGCGGATGCTGCGTGTGAAAAGGTAGATGGCAAATATGTTATCACTTTTGCAAACATGAATAGGGGTGTCACACTCAAGCTTCCCAAGATCATTAATATGGCCAATTGTACCGGCATCAAAGTTACCGTTTCCGGCCAGACAGGTCCTGTCAATTATTATCTGGACTTGGATGGCATCGAGAAAGACAAAGATTATTATTATCCGCCAAGTGCAGACGGAGTACATATTATCAGATACAAAATGAGCACTGGCGGTATTAATGAGTTGAGGATTTATTGCGGCGGAGAGGAATATACGCCTAATTCAGGGATCACTGTTGAAAAAATAACCTTTACCATGAAAGGTATGGATGAAACCAACGATTTCCTCACAGGAGAGGATGCGGATCCCGAGCCTCCCGAGGTTCCGGCGGCGACAGAAAACATTACACCTGCTCAGCCCGATACAGTGAGAGTTACAGCGGGCGAGTTGAAAATTGCCGCGGCAAATGTAACAGAGTGGAACAAGACTACCGCAGATCAGATTCAGATTACTTTTAGCGGAGCGTGGTCCGAACTTAAACTGGCTCTGCCGGAGACTGTCAATCTACTGCAGTGTAAGAGCGTAACATTCGCCGCTTCAGAGCAGACAGTGCCGTTATCCTTCAAGCTTTATAAGGAAGGTGATCTTGATAATCCCGTTTTTGCTCAATATCATCAGCAGAACGACAGGGGATTATATACATTTGACATCTCCAGTGCGGAACAGGTTAAATATGTAGGTATTATGCTGCACAGTGATGATGTGGCAGCGGCGCGGGCGGCTTTGGCCAATTACTGTGTATTCGACGGTGTGATGTTCGATATAGATTCCGATGCTGCTACCGATACCTATACCATAACATATCCGGCGAATGAACTGACGCTGAAATCCAGTGAGGCGGCATCCTGCGAGTTGGAGAACAACAATTGGATGATCAAATTCTCCGACATGGATCAGAACGTAAACTTCAAGCTTCCTGCATCCGTGAACCTGGAGAAATGCGTGAATATTATCTTTACCGTGGCAACACAGAATGGTCCGATAAACTTTAATGTAAGCCTGGATAACTCCAAGCTGAAAGATTATTACTATAACGCAGGAAATACTGTATACACTTTGGAGCCTGGTGTTGTTGCCAAGATCAATGAAGTGGGTGTTCAGTGCGGACGGGAAAAGGATGCCTATGTGCCTGGTTCGTTTGTAGAACTGGTCAGTGTATCTTTCCTGATGAAAGGAACAGAGCCTAAAGATGTTCCCGCGGATGACAACTATACCATGGATTTCCTTGAGGTAAATACAAAAAGCACCGGCGTGACAGAGGTTGTGGACGAAAACGGTACGGCGACCATTACTTTCCCCAAGAAGGAAGACAGTATTACTTATGAGATTCCTGATTCTGTGGATACGAATCACATGCCCTCCATACAGTTCCTGCCTTCCCTCAGCGGTGTGAGAGTGGAAGTGCTAAGTGCCAAGGGTAAAGTGTTGGCAAGCGGCACAGACAGTATGATTAAGACAAACTGTAATCCGGACGCAAAATATATTCGGCTGGTAAGTCTGGCAGATAATACAGTACTGACCTTAAACAGCATTAAGTTTAATATAGATCCCAACGCATTTGAAGCGATTGTGTTAAACGGCAAGTTTGACAGAGAAGACGTGAGCATGTGGGGCGCTGCGCTTTGGGGCAGTGTGGACGGCGTGGAGACGACTATTACCACAAAGACCAGCGATACTCCTATCACGGGAGATATATACACTTATGGTGAGATCAGCAAGAGAAACAGTCCCTATGTGTGCTTTGCGCAGGATGTAAGTGATCGAACCGAGCATCAGACAGGATATATATACTCTTTCTGGGCAAAATTGTCCGATGATTACAAGGATGCGCCTGCCGAGTTACGCACAGTGACATTTTCACCTTACTATATTGACGCAAATGGTGGAACGAATTATAGCATGTATCGTACCGGAGCCTACGAGCAGGTGTTGGATCCCGGTGTGTGGACGCATTTTTATGGCGTGGTTAATCTGCCCTCGGGAGCGGAGGGCTTCGTTATCCGTATTGTAGAACAGGGTACAAACTATGGACAGGGCACCTGTGTGAAGGGCAGTTACGCAGTTACAAATGTGTCGCTGACACCCACGGATCTTGTCCCCGAACCCAGTTGGGGCGGCGGCAGCGGCAGCAGTGGCGGCAACCGCAGCAATACGATTACCAAGGAAGCGACCTGCGAAGTGATATATGCATTGAAGGATCTGGCGATTGACTGGGCCTCCGCCAAGACGGGTACGGAGAACGGCGGTCTCAAGTTAAGTTTTACCAACGATTATGACGAAGTGCGGTTAAAGCTGCCCAGAACCCTTGATATGTCCACCTGCGCATATGTCAATGTCAGTGTTCCGGCGCAAAATGTGCCGATTGCTGTCAAGCTGTATTGGAAAGGCAAGCAGGTGGATGTAGCGTACTATAACGACATCCAGTCAGTCTACCTGATGGTGCCGGAATATGAGGGCATGATTGATGCCATCGGCATCATGAGTCTGGCTAAACCGAATCCGGCAGGCGCTTATGCGCTGACTGACAGCATCACCTTCGGACTCACCCAGGAGCCGGAACCGGAAGAAAAATCCAACAGCATCGTGATCAACGGTGATTTTGCACACGAGGATATGAGCGACTGGTCCGCGGCGCTGTGGGGAGACGGCGTGACCATCACCCAGCGAACCGCTAACAAGCCGATATATGGCGATACCTATACTTATGCGAGTTATTCCCGCAGAACCTCCCCGTATCAATGCTTTGCGCAGGAAATCACGGGACGGGTACAGCAGAACGAAACCTATACCTTCTCCTTCTGGGCCAGGCTGTCCAATGATTACAAGAACGCGCCCGAGAATCAGAGGGTGGTACAGTTTGCGCCGTACACGGTGGATAAAAAGGGCAAGGAGGACTACAACCCCAGACTGGAAGGCAATTATGCACAGACGTTGGAGCCCGGTGTCTGGACCTATTTTGAAGGGACTTATAAAGTAACCAATGATAACCCCATTTCCAAGGTAATGATCCGTATTCTGGAGCAGGGCACGAACTATGGACAGGGAGACTGCGTAATGGGCAGCTATGATGTGGCTGGTGTGCGGATGTCAAGATACATTCCCGATCCGCCTTCCATTGATGAGGACGTTCCGAATTTAAAGGATGTGACCAAGGAAGTCTTTGGCGATGATTTCATTATGGGTACGGCCGTAACCGTGAACGAGATGGAAGATCTGGGCGTAGAAATGCTGGTAAACAAGCACTTCAACGCCGTGACCATCGGCAATGAGTTAAAGCCGGATGCGTTGTTTAACTATAGCAACGACGCCCATACGCCGCTGCAGACCATCACCTTTAACGGGGAAAGCCTGGAAGTGCCCACCTTGTATTATAGCCGGGCGGAAGAGATTCTGGACACGCTTAAGAAATGGAATGAGGATCATCCCGAGGATCCCATCAAGGTGAGGGGCCATGTGCTGGTATGGCACAGCCAGACTCCCGAGTGGTTCTTCCGGGAGGACTACACCGTGGGCCAGAACGCGGATGGCAGTGAAAATTATGTGACTCCTGAAGTGATGAACCTGCGTTTGGAGTGGTATATCAAGACCGTTCTGGAGCATTTTACCGGCGAAGACAGTCCCTACAAGGATATGTTCTACGGCTGGGATGTGGTGAACGAGGCCGTGTCAAACGGAGGAAACGGATACCGCACGGAGAAGGCATCCCTGGTGGAGCCTTTGAGCCAGTCCACCCACAGCAGTAACTCCAGCTGGTGGGCGGTATACCAGAGCAACGAGTTCATCCTCAAGGCATTCCAGTATGCCAATCAGTACGCCCCTGCGGATGTGGAGTTATACTACAACGATTATAACGAGTGCGACAACAAAAAGGCCGCCGGCATCGTGAAGCTGCTGAATGATGTAAAAGCTGCGGAAGGCACCAGAATCGACGGCATGGGTATGCAGGGACATTACAATATGTTCAACCCCAATACTGCGGACATCGAGAAAGCAATCCGTGCCTACGCTGAAGTTGTCGGCAAGGTGATGTACACCGAGTTTGACCTGAAGGTGAGCGGCGATATTTCCAATGACGCGTCCAAGGAGAAGGAGTACCTGGCCCAGGCTGAGCGGTATCGTGATATTTACCAGCTGCTGAAGAGGCTGGATGCCGAGGACGGCATTGAGATCGGCGGATTCACCGTTTGGGGTACAGTGGATAAGTATTCCTGGCTGCAGAACAGTTCCAGCGTGGGAGGCGGCGCGGACGGCACATTGACACAATGTCCTCTGCTGTTTGACTCCGACTACAAGGTGAAGCCTTCCTACTGGGCGCTGGTGGACTACACCATGGTAGACCCCGACTGGACGGAGGAGGAGCCTGTGGAAGAAGCAAAAGAAGAGACGGAAGCAACCCCGGAGACGTCCGAGCCGGAGGCAGTTCCTGAAACACAGCAGGAGGCAGAACCTGTGGCGGACACCAATCCGGTGGTGGAGGAGCAGAAGAAGAGTTCTGCGGTACCTATCGCAATAGGCATAGGCGCAGTAGTAATCGGCGCAGGTGCGGGAGCAGGTTTCTACTTCTTCAAGAAAAAGAAAAAAATAACCAAATAAGGCAAAAAAAGCGGAGGCCGAAAGGTCTCCGTTTTTTGCCCCAGTATTACTATTTCTTCTGCCCGGATTTGGAGAGCATTACCATGGTGGCAACGAACATGCCAAAGGAGGCAATCAGTGCCACGGAATAAGCAATCCCCTCTGTGGAAGCGCTTCTCACGCCTTCCTCGTTCGCGTATAGTTTGCCATTGTACAAATAGGCTGTGACATCCCGGCCCTCCAGATAGGAATAGGAGTTGTGAACATTTTTCAGTTCGTATTCCTTTCCCTCATAGCGAACAATGACTTCGTATACCGTCTGACGGCTGGTGGAATACTGGGTTCTCACTGTTCTCTCTTTGGATTCGGAACTGACGACCCTTACCTGAACTTCCTGGTAGTCCAACTCCGCATTATCCATAGGCTTTCTTAAAAGCACTGTCGCGATTATGCAGAGGACAGTTATAATGCCGCAAATCCATACTTTTTTCATGGTTTCACTCCTCGTTTCTTCTGTTTTTGAGAAGATTATAGCATTATCAGGAATAAAATGCCACTGTTTTTGAACTGTGTATATTCATAATTCTAAATATCATTCAGAAGACCCAATTCCTGGGCATGGTACAAATGCTCTCTTCCTGAAAGAAACCTGGGTGCATACTGTTAAACAGTTCTGTATAATTCATATGCTCGTCTCCTCATTACCTCTTTTACTTGCGTCTGTGCTGTGGGTTTGGATTTTATCTTCCTTATTTTATCACATATCCGAGCGCGTGGAAATAGCGAGATTCCGACGGATTTTTACCTTGCAGACAGCAGACAAATATTTTATAATCAAGTATAGAACTCGAAATTTGGAGATAGAAATAAAATGCTTATCAGGGAGTATCAAAAATCAGACTGTAAGGAATTGACAGAACTTTTCTACAACACGGTTCACACGATAAATGCGAAAGATTACACCAAAGAACAATTAGACGCATGGGTGACATAGAGGTAAGTTTGGATATGGAACATCCAAATACGTATTAACGCAGTATCGCAGGCCCAGCCTGCGATATGCAGGAAAGAGGTAAGTATGGCAATCGGACGAGGAAAACATAAGCATACTGTAGGCAAAGGAGGAGGCCCCGTGGGGCGGTCCGGGCCGCAGCCCGGCAGTCAGCGGTCTAACAGCCAGCCAATAACCAATATTCGCCTTTCCGGGGGCAATGGACCCTCTATAGGCAATCGTCCGGTGCAGCCCGGCCGTCCCCCTGCGGGTGGAAATATGTCCAGGGCACTGCACAGGGCGGGAACCGGATTGCTGGAGGGGCTGTTTATGAGCGCGGCCAGCAGGGTGGTGAGCAATGTGGTGGGAACGGTATCGGGAGAGGTATCGGAAGTTATTTCCCAGAAATCAGACCTGTATCAGCAGGAACAGGCTCAGAAAGCCCAGCTGGCAAGGCAGGAGGAGGCCCACAGGGCGCAGCTTGCGAGACAGGAAAGGGAGAGAGAAGCCAGACTCAAATATTATACAGTCTGCCCCTTTTGCGACGGAGTGAACCAGGGGGCAAAATTCTGCCTTTATTGCGATTCCTCCCTGGCCTACGGGCCGGAGGAAGAATCGCGGTAATGCAATATCGCATATGAAATCTGCGATATGCAGGCAGAGGTAAGATGCGTAGTAAGGAGCAAGAGTTGGCAGAATTTAAATGACAACCACATCACGACAAAATAAATCAATCAAATTGATTAAATTTGCATCTTGCGTCTCATAAGACTTTATGCTAAGATATCTTCAACCAAATAAGACAAATGCAGTGACGAGGAGTAGTAGCTGGGTGTGGGACAACAGAGAACTGCCGGGGGTGCAAGGCAGCCAGAAGCAGTCAGTGAACTGGCCTCAGAGCAGCCGACCGAAAGCAGGACAATGGTAAGTAGGCTCGGACGGAACACCCGCCGTACAAAGGGGTCAGGCATGTAAGTGTCGGCGAGGGCATGGCGAAAGCCATGAAGTAGAGTGGTACCGCGTTTGAAAAAGCGTCTCTATGGGATATCCGGGTGGATATTTTGTAGAGACTTTTTTAATGGATACCCGGATAGGCAACTCAAAACAACTCAAAATAGGAAAGGGTAATGACATGAATGTAGCAGAAAAATATGGCAGATCTTATTTTATGCCCCCGGAGGTAACCTACGACTGGGTGCATAAGGACATTATCGAAAAGCCTCCGGTGTGGTGCAGTGTGGATCTGCGGGACGGCAACCAGGCGCTGATTGAGCCCATGAGTCTGGAGCAGAAGCTGGAGTTTTTCCAAATGCTGGTGGATATTGGTTTTAAGGAGATCGAGGTAGGATTTCCTGCGGCTTCCGACACGGAATTTCAGTTCCTCAGGGCTCTGATCGAGCGGCAGATGATTCCGGAGGACGTGACGGTTCAGGTGCTGACCCAGGCCAGGGAACACATTATCCGCAAGACCTTCGCGGCCCTGGAGGGTGTGCCTCACGCCATCGTTCACCTGTACAATTCCACCTCCGTGGCCCAGCGGGAACAGGTCTTTGGAAAGAGCAAAGAGGAGGTAAAGCAGCTGGCGGTGGACGGCGCCAAGCTGTTGCTGGAGATTGCCGGCGAGATGGAGGGAGATTTCCGTTTTGAATACAGCCCGGAAAGTTTCCCGGGAACGGAGGTGGACTACGCGGTAGAAGTGTGCAATGCCGTGCTGGATGTATGGCAGCCCATTTCCTCCCACAAGGCCATTATCAATATCCCCACCACGGTGCAGATTGCCATGCCCCATGTGTTTGCCTGCCAGATTGAGTACATTCACAAGCATTTGAAATACCGGGATGCGGTGGTGCTCAGCGTACACCCTCACAACGACAGAGGCTGCGGTATCAGCGACGCGGAGTTTGGCGTACTGGCCGGGGCCGACCGGGTGGAAGGCACTCTCTTTGGCAACGGCGAGCGCACCGGCAATGTGGATGTGGTGACGCTGGCCATGAATATGGTGTGCCACGGCGTGGCTTCGGGACTGGATTTCTCCCATATAAACCCCATCCGGGAAAAGTATGAGACGCTCACTGGTATGCATGTGTACGAGCGCTCTCCCTATGCGGGAGACCTGGTGTTCACCGCCTTTTCCGGCTCCCATCAGGATGCCATCTCTAAGGGCATGAATTGGAGAAAAGAGGGCAAAAGCGGAGAGCGCTGGGATGTGCCTTATCTGCCCATCGATCCCCAGGACCTGGGCCGGGAGTATGAGTCCGACGTGATCCGTATTAACAGCCAGTCCGGCAAGGGCGGCATTGCCTTTATCCTGAAAGAGAATTTCGGCATGGCTCTGCCTGTCCAGATGCGGGAGGAAGTGGGCTACTTGATGAAGGGTGTCTCGGACCAGCGGCACAAGGAACTGGCTCCGGCAGATGTGTACAGGATATTTGAGGATACCTACATCAAACCCAGAGAGGTATTTGATGTTACGGAGTGCCATTTCAAGCAGGTGCCGGAGGGAATTGTGGCCAGCGTGACCATTCAGCAGGGCAAAGAAAAGCGGGTGATTGACGCCGACGGCAACGGTCGTTTGGACGCTGTCAGCAATGCGCTGAAGCTGTTTTTCGGCATCTCCTATGAACTCTCCGTGTACGAGGAACATGCGGTTTCCAGAGGCTCTTCTTCTAAGGCGGCCTCCTATGTGGGTGTGCTGCAAAATGGCAGCTTCCAGTGGGGAGTGGGCATCGACGGCGATATCATCAAGAGCTCCATCGCTGCCCTGGTGGTGGCGGTGAACAAACTGGCCATAGCCGCCAACATGACCCAGGGCCGTCAGGAGCGGATCATGGAGATGATGAAATATATCCAGGATCACAGCCAGGATGTTACCCTGGAGGAAATGTCCCAGGTTTTTCATCTGTCTAAGCCCTATGTGTCCAAGTATATCCGGGAACATACAGGGACGACTTTCCAGGAAGCGGTAAAAGTGGCCCGGATGAAGCGCGCCCGCACCATGCTGAAGGAGACAAACCGCACGGTGGAGTCCATCGCGGCGGAGGTGGGCTATGAGACCGTGGAACATTTTAACAGGCTGTTTAAGAAAGCCTATGGCATGACCCCTGTGCAGTTCCGCAGGAACAAATAGACAGAAATCACAGAAAAGTCATTTTGGAATGATTAATTCTCAGGAAAAAGTCATTTCAAAATGACCTTTTCTTGATCTGAGGCAAAAAGAGGTATATAGTATTAATAAAGTAATAGTGAACGTCTCTGGGCTGGCATCTGCACTACTGGGCGGAATTTTGGATGTGCGGAAGGGATTGTGTCCGTGCCGCTGTAGGGGGCTTATTGCATTATAATAAAAAGGAGTGGAAAAACATGAGCGAAGTTTTTGACGACAGGGTGGAGTATGCCATTCAGAACATCTGGGTAAATTTCAGATCCGGCAACGGCGAGCAGGCCATGCGGGGATTGCAGGAGGCGGCACAGGAGGGCAATGGCGACGCCTGCTATTTCCTGGCCAGGTGCTATAGCGGTCCCTGCTATGTGGATCCGGGCTTTGGCTTTGAGAGCGACGATGATAAGGCGGAGGAGTGGTACAACAAGTCCATCGAACTGGGAAGCGCGGTGGGGATGATGGGGGCCATGCGGGTAGGCGGCTTCAAGCCCCGCTGCGGCTCCTTCGTACATGAGCCCTACACCTCCAAGAGGGAGATCTGGGATAAAGTGGTGGAACTGGCCAGGGGGGGCCAGATTTTCTGTAAGTACATGGTTGCCAACGCTTATTACTATGGGGACGCAGTGGAACTGGCGGGCTTGAAGATCAACGGGGCACAGGATGTCTGCTCCCTGCAGCGCAAAGCCATCCAGATCTATGAGGAAATTCTGGCCCAGGGCATGGCCATGGGCCTGGGTAATCTGATTGATATTCTCACTTCCGGGGACTATGGCATGCCTGTGGACAAGGAACGTGCCCGACGTCTGGAGGAGCGGGGCGCGGAGTTGGGAGTTGGCGTATATGAAGTTAAGGTGGGACTGCGGTATGTGGACACACAGCCTACCAAAGCAATGGAACTTTTTAAGAGCGCGGCGGAGCACGGAAATTCCAACGGCTACTATGAAATGGGCAGAATGTACAGCTATCGCAGCAAGACCGTGCGGAACCTGAACATTGCCAAGGAATATTTTGAGAAAGCTATCCAGATGAACTCGGAGGCTGTGGGTTCTTACAACCTTCTGGGCGAAATCTATTTTAAAGGAGGGGACGGTCTGGAGGTAAATTACCAGGCGGCGGCCCAGTGTTTCCTTAAGGCCATTGATATCAATAACTGGTGCAGTGATATGCTGGGCACCTGTTATCTGCATGGTCTGGGCGTTCCCCAGGACTATGCCCGGGCAAAGGAGTTGTTTGAGAACTGTCCCGACGCGCGTCTGTCCTGCATCGGACTGGGGGAGATCTATGCCTATGGCCTGGGTGTACCGGAGGATATAGGAAAAGGCATGGTTTATTGGAACAAATTTGCCCAGGATCCAGCGGTGGCGGAACATAAGAAGCACTTTAAAAAGACACTTTTTGGCTGGAAAAAGATATAGAGACTGAAACAGCGGGAGGGCGGACCTATATGCAGGTCCGCCCTCTTTTCCGCTGCCGGATATTCTTTTTAAAAAAAGCATATTGACATTTATTTTTTCTGGTAGTATTATCCTGTTGAAATAGTTTGATGGTCAAAATATTTGATACTCAAACAAATAGAGTGACAGACTATTTTATGTAGTTTGAAAAACCATGAAAAGAAAAGGTGAAAAGGAGAAGAAGTCATGTTTGAAAAAGTGAAGGAAATCATTGAGGAAAAGTTGAACGCGGACGGCATGGATATCACGGAGGCCACCAGTTTTAAGGATGATCTGAACGCAGATTCTCTGGATCTGTTCGAGATGGTGATGGCTCTGGAGGATGAGTTTGACATTGAGATTCCCTCCGAGGATCTGGAGCAGCTGCTCACGGTGGGGGATGTGTTGGAGTATCTGAAAAATAAGGGCGTAGAATAAAAAGTTGGTGTGGGAAAGAGGTAAGTATGAACACAAGAGTAACAGACTTGTTGGGAATTAAATACCCTGTTATCCAGGGCGGCATGGCCTGGGTGGCGGAGTACCATCTGGTGGCGGCAGTGTCCGAGGCGGGGGGACTGGGCATCATCGGCGCCGGGGGCGCACCTGCCGAGTTTGTGCGGGAGCAGATCCGAAAGGTAAAAGAGATGACGGAGAAGCCTTTCGGCGTGAACCTGATGCTGATGAACCCCCAGGCGGATGCCATCGCCCAGGTGATCGTGGAAGAGGGCGTGAAGGTGGTGACCACCGGAGCCGGCAATCCGGGCAAATACATGGCTATGTGGAAGGAAGCGGGTGTGAGGGTAATCCCTGTGGTGGCCAGCGTAGCCATGGCAAAAATGATGGAGAGGGCCGGGGCTGACGCCGTGGTGGCGGAGGGAGCGGAGTCCGGCGGGCACATCGGAGCCGCCACCACCATGACGCTGGTGCCCCAGGTGGCGGATGCCGTGAGCATTCCCGTGATCGCAGCGGGAGGTATTGCGGACGGAAGAGGTCTGGCGGCATCTATGATGCTGGGCGCGGAGGCGGTGCAGATGGGCACCCGCTTTATCGTGGCCAAGGAATCCATTGTCCATGACAACTACAAAAAGAAGGTGATTGCCGCCAAGGACATTGACTCCGAAGTGACGGGTATGAGCCATGGTCATCCGGTGAGGCAGCTGCGCAACCAGATGACCCGTGAATATTTGAAACTGGAGAAGGGGGGAGCGCCCTTCGAGGAACTGGAACAGCTGACCCTGGGGGCGCTGCGCAAAGCCGTGGTGGAAGGCGATGTGGTGAACGGGACTCTGATGGCGGGCCAGATTGCGGGCCTGGTACGTAAGGAGCAGACCTGCGAGGAGATGATTCTTGAAATTATGGAGCAGGCGGAAACGCTGTTGAAGATTTAACATTTTACCGCCATGTGTGATGAGGGAGGCGGCGGGCCAAAGCCAAGGCTGTGCCTGTAAGATCCGCTGAAGCGGGTAGATAGGAGTCAATGAGATAAAATGAGCAAAACGGCTTTTGTTTTCCCCGGACAGGGGGCCCAGTACTGCGGTATGGGCAAGGATTTTTATGAGAAATATGAGGTGGCCAGGGAAGTCTATGAACTGGCGCGGAAGGCCACCGGCCTGGATGTGGCGGCGCTATGCTTTGAGGAAAATGACCGTCTGAACATCACGGAGTACACCCAGATTGCCATGCTGGCCACGGAGGTGGCGATCCTGAGAGTGCTGGAGCAAAAGGGTCTTAAAGCGGACTGCTGCGCCGGACTCAGCCTGGGAGAGTATGGCGCTTTGGCGGCAGCCCGGGTCATGGATACGGAAGATCTGTTTAAACTCATCCGCAGCCGGGGCATCTATATGCAGGAGGCATATCCTACGGGAGGCGCCATGACGGCGGTGCTGGGTCTGGATGCGGACACCTTCCGGGCGATCTGTGAGAACACGGAGGGCGTCGTGTCCATCGCCAACGATAACTGCCCTGGCCAGATTGTGATCACCGGGGAGGAAGATGCCGTACAGGCTGCGGCGGCAAAGCTGCAGGAGGCAGGCGCCAGGCGCTGTGTGCCGCTGAAGGTCAGCGGTCCCTTCCATTCCTCTCTGCTGGCGGGCGCAGGGGAGAAGCTTGCTGCGCAGCTTGCGGCTGTGACGGTGCAGGATCCCGCCATCCCTTATCTGTGCAATGTGGAGGCCGCACCCGTGACAGACAGTTCCCGGGTAAAAGAATTGCTGGCAAAGCAGGTCTCCGGCACAGTCAGGTGGCGTGAGACTGTGGAACATATGCTGGCTGACGGCGTGGACACCTTTATCGAGATCGGCCCCGGCAAGACCCTCACCGGGTTCCTTCGCAAGATCAACAGGGATGCTAAAGCGTACAATGTAGAGAAGGTGGAAGATCTGGAGAAGCTGGAGCAGTTATTTTATGCTGCGGACCACCGCAATTTACAGTAGGAAAATAAGCAAAGGTATGCAGTATAATTTATTGAGGAGAGATAGATGGAAGAAGAAATAAGTAAGTCCGATTATACCAAGGAACTCACTGGCAAAATAGCTTTGATCACAGGGGCCAGCCGGGGCATTGGCCGGGGTATTGCCAGAAAGCTGGCATCCCTGGGAGCCACGGTGCTGGTCAACTATAACGGATCCGAGCAAAAAGCCCAGGAATTGGCGGAAGAGATTGCCGCCGCCGGGGGATGCGCCGAATGCATCGGCTGTGATGTGTCCGACTTTACCGCCTGTGCCGGAATGGTAGAGCAGATCATCACAAAATACGGCCATGTGGACATATTGGTGAACAATGCGGGCGTGACTAGGGACAACCTGCTTATGCGGATGTCCGAGGAAGATTATGACAAGGTATTGGATATCAATTTAAAGGGCGCTTTCAATACCATGCGTCACCTGGCCAAGTACTTTTTAAAGCAGCGCAGCGGAAAGATAGTGAATATTTCTTCCGTCTCCGGTGTGCTGGGCAATGCGGGCCAGGCCAACTACAGCGCTTCCAAGGCAGGGCTCATCGGGCTGACCAAGAGCGTGGCCAGGGAATTGGCATCCCGGGGGGTGTGTGTCAACGCGGTGGCCCCCGGCTTTATCGACACGGAGATGACACAGGCCCTGTCGGAAAAGGCCCGGGAGGCAGGCGTGGCCGCAGTACCCATGGGCAGGATGGGCAGCGTGGAGGACATTGCGGAGACGGTGGCGTTTCTGGCGGGAGACAGATCGAACTATATCACAGGTCAGGTGATCTGTGTGGATGGAGGTATGGCGATATGAGCAGACGAGTGGTAGTGACCGGCATGGGCGCCGTGACGCCCATCGGCATCGGTGTGGAGGCATTCTGGGAGGGCATCAGGGAGGAAAAGACGGGGTTTGCTCCCATCACCAGATTTGACGCCACTGAGTATAAGTGCAGGCTGGCGGCGGAGGTCAAGGACTTCCAGCCGGAGAATTATATGGACAAAAAATCCGCCAGACGTATGGAACTGTTCTGCCAGTTTGCTGTGGCGGCGGCCGGGGAGGCGCTGCAGGACGCGGGCCTTGACATGGAGAAGGAGGACGCCTACAGGGTGGGATGCAGCATTGGCAGCGGCATCGGCAGCCTGCAGGCCATAGAAAGGGAGTATGGCAGGCTGGTGGAGAAAGGGCCTTCCCGAGTAGGTCCCCTGTTTGTGCCCCTGATGATCTCCAACATGGCGGCAGGCAATGTGAGCATAGCGTTCGGCCTGAAGGGCAAGAGCCTGAACGTGGTGACGGCCTGTGCCACGGGAACGAACTCCATCGGCGAGGCATTTCGCGCCATCCAGTACGGGGATGCGGATGTGATGGTGGCGGGGGGCACGGAAGCGGCGGTGACACCGGTGGGCATTGCGGGTTTCACCTCTCTCACGGCTCTCTCGGACAGCACGGATCCCGCCAGGTGTTCCATCCCCTTTGACAAGGACAGAAGCGGCTTTGTCATGGGTGAGGGCGCAGGAGTAGTGATTCTGGAGGAACTGGAACATGCCAGAAAGCGGGGGGCGCACATCTATGCGGAGGTATTGGGCTATGGCTGCACATCGGATGCCTACCATATCACCTCCCCCGCGGAGGACGGCAGCGGTGCTGCCAGAGCCATGACCAATGCCCTGGCGGACGGAAATGTGACACCCGGGGAAGTGACCTATATCAACGCCCATGGGACGGCAACCCATCACAATGATCTGTTTGAGACCAGAGCCATCAAGTTGGCCTTTGGGGAACACGCAAGGAACCTGAAAATCAATTCCACCAAGTCCATGATCGGTCATCTGCTGGGCGCAGCCGGGGCCGTGGAGTTCATCGCCTGCGTCAAGGAGCTTCAGGAAGGCTTTATCCATCGGACGGTGGGCCTTCAGGAGAGCGAGGAGGAGTTGGACCTGGATTATTGCAAGGAGAGCTGTCAGGCGCAGATTCCCTATGCCCTCAGCAACTCTCTGGGTTTTGGAGGCCACAATGCCAGCATCTTACTTGGGAATATGCGGAACTGATCAAATAGGCAATTGCGAAACGTTCTCCGCAAATGACGTGGCTGGTCAATATATACAAAAACGGGCTCCGATGCAGTGGCCAGTCGCCCTTATTTTGTATATATTGCCCATCCACTGTTCCCGGAAAGGGAGTTTCGCAATTGCCTAAACTGATCAAAGAAGGACAGGAGGCGGCTGCGCCGGGGCACTGTGGAAGGTTTTCCGCATGTGTTCCGCGCGGCGCCCCACATAGCCCTGGGGGCAGAGATATCAGGATCAGGAGCAAATAGAATTAAGTAGAGGAGAAAAACAATGTCACTATATACCGCACAGGAAATTATGGATATTATTCCCCACAGATATCCCTTTCTGCTGATTGACACCATAGAGGAACTGGATCCCGGGGTGCGCGCTCTGGGCAGGAAGTGTGTCAGCGTGAACGAGCCCTTTTTCCAGGGACATTTTCCGGGCAATCCGGTGATGCCCGGTGTTCTGATCATAGAGGCGCTGGCGCAGGTGGGGGCAGTGGCTATGCTGGCCCAGCCTGACTTTAAGGGGCGCACGGCTTATTTTGCGGGAATTGACAAGGCCAGATTCCGCCAGAAAGTAGTTCCGGGGGATGTGCTGCTGCTGGAGACGGAGATTATCAAGGTAAAAGGCCCCATTGGCGTGGGCTGGGCGGTGGCGAAGGTGGGCGACAAAGTGGCGGCCCAGGCGGAACTGACCTTTTCCATCGGGTAAGGGACGGAGGTTGTGTTATGGCAATAAACATGGATCTGTTGAAACAAAAAAGAGCGGAATATTTTGAAAAAAAACTCAGTAAGCTAAACGCGTCTCTGGCAGCTTCCAGGGCCCGCGGCACAACGCAGGAGGGCGAGCGGGAAGAGAGCGCCGGCGAGAGCGGCGAACAGGCGAAGCGGCGGAATTTTCAGCGGCAGGACGGCAGACAGGAGGATGGCGTCAATGAAAATGCCTCTGGGCAGAGCCAATCCCCCCAAGACCAGGAAAACTATATGATTCGATGCCCCAAGTGCGGCAAGCAGGTAAACAGGCAGAGAGTAGTAAAGAGAAAATATATCTGCTATGAATGCGAAGGGTATTTCCGGGTGAGGGTGCCTAACCGTATCCGCATGGTGGCGGATCCCCATACCTTTGAGCCGTGGTTTACAGACCTGCCGGTACATAATCCGTTAAACTATGAGGGCTATGAGGAAAAGCTGGCCCAGGCCCGGGAAAAAACCGGATTGGATGAGGCCGTGACAGTGGGCCGCTGCAAGGTGTTCGGCGAAGACATTGTGCTGGGAATCTGCGATTCCCGGTTTTTGATGTCCAGCATGGGGCAGACGGTGGGGGAAAAGATCACCGCCGCCATGGAACGGGCCATCGAGTATAAGCTGCCGGTGTTTATTTTTTGCTGTTCCGGCGGGGCAAGGATGCAGGAGGGTATTGTGTCCCTGATGCAGATGGCCAAAACCTCCGCCGCTGTCCGGAAGCTGGGGGAGGCCGGGCTTTTGTACTGTACCATACTTACGGACCCCACCACAGGCGGCGTCACCGCCAGCTTTGCCATGCTGGGGGATGTGATCATGGCGGAACCCGGGGCACTGGTGGGTTTTGCCGGGCCCAGAGTCATCAAGCAGACCATCGGCCAGGAACTGCCGGAGGGTTTCCAGACTGCGGAGTTTTTGGTGGAACATGGGATTATAGACGGCATTGTAAAGCGTGAAACACTGAAAAAAACTATTTACTTCCTTATAAAAGCACATCAGTGCAAGGAGGGTCAGTATGCAGGATTCACACCGGGCAAGGACAGCCATTTCGTACTCAGCGAGATATTAAAGGAGCAGTCCTTTAAAGTCCGCCCTATGGATGCCTGGGATAAGGTAAAGGCGGTCCGCAAAGTAGAGCGGCCCCAGGCCCCGGATTATATGGAGCATATATTTGATTTTTTTGTGGAATCCCACGGGGACAGGGCTTTTCGGGACGATCCTGCCATCATCGGCGGTCTGGCTTTTCTGGACGGTCAGCCGGTGACGGTCATTGCCGAGCATAAGGGCAAGGATATCAAGGAGTGCCAGAGACGGAATTTCGGTATGCCCATGCCGGAGGGCTACCGCAAGGCCCTGCGTCTGATGAAGCAGGCGGAAAAATTTAACAGACCCATCATCAGCTTTGTAAATACTGCCGGGGCTTTCTGCGGCATTGAAGCGGAGGAGCGGGGCCAGGGTGAGGCCATCGCAAGGAACCTTATGGAGATGGCGGCGCTGAAAGTGCCTGTGCTCTGCATTTTCATAGGGGAGGGCGGCAGCGGCGGCGCGCTGGCCACGGCGGTGGGCAACGAGGTGTGGATGCTGGAGAATGCCACCTATTCCATCCTTTCTCCCGAGGGCTTTGCCTCCATTCTGTGGAAGGACGCCTCCAGGGCCAGGGAGGCCAGCGAGATCATGCATATCACGGCCCAGGATCTGAAACAACTGAACGTCATCGAAAAGATTATCCCTGAGTTTGGCGGGGCGGACAGCACCACGGCAGCGGCCATCGGCGGCTATATGAAGGAGCAGATTGCGGACTTCCTGAAACGCTGCCAGGGAATGAGCGGCGAGGAACTTGCGGCGCGGAGATATGAGCGGTTCCGCAAATTTTAGGAGATATGCGGAACTAAAATTCAGCATATCTCCGGACAGTACACTGATCAAGAAATGGACGCCTCAAGCGGCCAGTTCTTGATCACCCGGCATGTGCGCTGGCAGGAGATATGCGGAACTAAAATTCAGCATATCTCCGGACAGTACACTGATCAAGA
>CAJUCT010000012.1:3765-22834 GCA_910585015.1 uncultured Acetatifactor sp. | reverse complement strand
GCCAGTTCTTGATCACCCGGCATGTGCGCTGGCAGGAGATATGCGGAACTAAAATAACGAAAGGTAGAGAATATGTCAGTTAAAATAATCGGAACAGGGAGCGCTCTCCCCCAAAAAGAAATAACCAATGAGGATTTGGCGCAGTTGGTGGAGACCTCGGACGAGTGGGTTAGAGAGCGCACCGGTATTGGCAGCAGGCACATCTCCACCGGGGAGACTGTGGTATCCCTGGCGGTAAGAGCCTGTGAAAAGGCGCTGGAAAATGCGGGTAAAACAGCCTCGGAGGTGGAAATGCTGCTGGTGGCCACCTGTACACCGGAACGGGGCATCCCCTGTGCGGCCTGCCAGGTGCAGAGCCAGTTGGGCGCGGCAGACGCTGTGGCCTTTGATCTGAATGCCGCCTGCGCCGGATTTCTGTTCGCCCTGCACACTGCCTGGGCCTATATTGAGGCGGGAATCTATGAGAATGCCCTGATAGCAGGCAGCGAAGTACTGTCAAAAATTATCGACTGGACCGACAGGGGGACTTGCGTCCTGTTCGGCGACGGGGCAGGGGCCGTATTGTTGGAGCGCAGCAATATGCCGGGTATCCTGGGATTTGTGCAGCACTCGGACGGTACAAAGGGCGAAGTGCTGAAATGTGACAGCAGACAGCTGAAGAACCCTTACATTTCCGAACCCATTAATTTCCCCTATGTGCAGATGGACGGCAGGGAGGTATTCGCCTTTGCAGTGCGGCAGGTGCCGGCCTGCATCACGGAAACTCTGCAGAAAGTGCAGCTTACTCCCGGTGATGTGGATCTATTTGTGCTTCATCAGGCCAACAAGCGCATCATTGAGGGCATTTCCAAGCGCCTGTCTGTGGAGATGGAGAAATTTCCCATGAATTTGGACCGGGTGGGAAATATGTCCTCTGCAGCTATCCCGGTGCTTCTGGACGAACTTAACAGAGAGGGCCGTCTGCGGGAAGGTATGACTTTGGTGCTGTCGGGCTTCGGAGCAGGGCTTACTTATGGGGCATGTGCGCTGCGGTGGTGAGGAGAACCTGTTTTTCATACATTGCCTGACTCGTGAGATTGTGTTATACTACATAATGCCAGAATTTATCGTACTGCATTGGTTAAACGTTATATGGCTGGCGTTATGTAGTCAGGTTGCTGGGAAATTTTAACTGTTAAGCAGTATAATATATTTTTGGAGTTTATGCTTAGATGTTTTATCCGCAGGAGGCCTTGCGGAAGTCCGGACTGCCTGGGACTGGGACATATGCGGAACTTATATATAGAAAGAGGGTGCGGACGGCAAAATGGCGCAGAATAGAAAACGTTCTCTGAATGAGATGCTGGTCAATCTGTTCAACCATGTGATGGACATGGAGGGCAACGCAGTGATCACGGAGGAATTTAAGGATATTACCAACAATGATATGCATATCATAGAGGCCATTGGCATAGAGGCGCCCAGAAACATGTCCGTGATTGCCCAAAAACTCCATGTCACGGTGAGCACCCTGACCATCAACATGAACGGGTTGGAGAAAAAGGGCTATATCTGCCGGGAGCGGAGCCAGAAGGACAAGCGGGTGGTGTATGTGACTCTGACAGACAAGGGCAAAAAGGCATTCTACCACCACCGCGATTTCCACAAAAAGATGATTAAAGCCATTGTGAAGGATTTAAGCGAGCAGGAGATGGAGATTTTATATCGTTGCCTTGAAAACCTTAACAGCTTTTTTGAACCCAAAGAGCAGGACAAATAGAGCCGGCAAATAACATAAATCCCCAAATTTTGACAAAAGCATATGCTAAATTGTACTGGAAAAAAAGTTTAAAACATAGTATGATGAAATAGATATAAGTGCTTATGGCGATATTTTTAGGGATTTGAGGTTATAGAATTGCTGAATTTAAGATTTAAATGGGTTGTGGCCATCAACGGCCTGTATGCATTGATTACGGTTCCTATTGCCAATCATGTGATTGACCATAAGGAAAAATATTCTGCGGCGCGGCGTTTTAAACTGGCCTGCAGGATGATAAACCACATGCGAAGATGCAGCCGCACAGCGACCAGAGTGTACGGGGTTGAGAATATTCCCAAGGAGAAGGGCATCATCTTTTACTCTAATCATCAGGGAAAATATGATGCGCTGGGTATCCTGTTAGCCTTGAAGCGCCCCTGCGGTGTGCTGTGGGAGAAAAAGCAGGCCAACAGGCTGTTGAGCAAGCAGGTGTGCAGACTTTTGGAGGGTGTGGACATCGACCTGACGGATCCCAGGGAAAAAGTGCGCAGCATTCATAAGGTGACGGAGGTCGTGAAGGACGGCAGAGATTTTCTGATTTTTCCGGAGGGCGGCTATACCAACAACCACAATGAACTTCAGCAGTTCCAGAGCGGCTGTTTCAGCTGCAGTCTGCGCAGCGAAGGACCGATAGTGCCGGTGGTGATTTACGACTCATACAAGGCTATGAACAGCAATACCTTTGAAAAGGTGATTACCCAGGTGCATTTTCTGAAAGCCATCTTTTTTGAGGAGTACGGAAACCTGACAAAGCAGCAGCTGGCGGATTTGGTGAAAAGCCGTATTGCGGAGAAGCTGGAGGAGATTAAGGAGGGCTTATACGCGGACAAGAAGCCGGATCTGGTCATTGGCAGGGCATAATCTACGGGAAGAATATGGTATGCAATACAAAGAAAAGGAATCCGGACGGATTCCTTTTCTTTGTCTGTAAAGAACTCCCGAAAATAGGCGCTCAGTCCAAAAACTGCGCCAACAGAGCCGCGTCTGACGCCTTCGAACAGTCTACTGCGCCCTTTTCCATCAGTTCTTCATTGTTGATTATGGATACAAGAATATACTGTGACAACAGGGATTTCAGATTCAGCTGATCTCCCTCGATAGTCTTAAAATATACATTGCCCTCGCATTTCCTGACATTGTCCAAAAAAACCGCCACGTCGATGTTCTTTCTTATTTTCATATCCATTATACTCCCGAAGTAAAGCCTTTTTTCGTATGTAGAATACCATATTCTGCCTATTTTGTCCATATTTTATTCATTGCTTTGGGGGCTGGTTCTCATCAGATTGGCGCATCTTCGTCAGCACACATCCAAATTTAATCCACTTGTCCATTTCGGCCGCGTTGCCACAATCTATCTCAAAGGCGACGCCATACTCGTTGATGGGTTCCAGGCGGGCGGGACTGCCGTGCCGGAACTTACGCAGATAAGCACATCCGTTTTCCCGGTTGACAAAGATAACCGTATCCCCTTCCCGGGGTGGCCGCTTACTGATCAGCAGAATATCGCCATCGTGGTAAACGGGCTGCAGGTTATGGGAGGTAACCTTTACCCCACAGTGAAGGCTATGTCCGAATTTGTGAATATAGGAGGCCGCATTGACCTTAATGACACTGGCAGAATCCCAGATCATACCGTCTTCCATATTGCTGCTGGGCACGATTACGCTGATATACTCTTCTGTGTCCGTATTGTTTTCCTGAAAATCCCGCTCGAATTGAATAATGCCGCCCACAAAAGCCTTCTGCGAGGGCGTCAGGCTTCGCAGACTCTGGAAAAGTTCCAGATCCGTGCTCTGTTCGCCGCAGAGTTCAAAGATGAATTTACCGGTAAATTTGTAGAGTTGGTAGGCGGCATATAGATCTATCTTGCTGGTCTCTCCCGCCACAATTTTTTTGTAGCCCGATGTGGAGATGCCCATCCGCTTAGCCATCTGGGGCTGGGTGTAGCCCCAACTCACCCGTTCCCTCTCCATATTGATGATATAGTTACTTGTCACTTCCTGCCTTGTCATGTTTGCAAATCTCCTTTCGTGTCGGCTATGCTATGTATCAATTAAAGAATATACTAATCGGGCAGAATGTGCAAGCATAAAATTGCTTTATGTTAAGAATATTTTATTTAGATAGGAATGTGACAATATATCGAATATAAAATTTTGCGCAGAATATGGGCATTTTCCCGGAAATACTGTTTGAAACTATTGGAAAGTAATGATATACTTTTTATATCTGAAAGAGATGATGAACGGGAATGATGTGAAAAAGGGTTTTCACCGTCCTGATTTGAGTTGCAGCGCTGCTGCGGCATGGAGATTAGCATGATATAAGCTGGGGGTGGCAAATGACACACAAGGAAAAAGCAATTGAACTCCTAAAGCAAAAGTATCATTGCTCCCAGGCGCTTTTGGGGGCATTTGCGGAGGACTTTGGCCTGGATCTCAAGACGGCGTTCAAGATTAGCGCCTGCTTTGGCGGCGGTATGCGGCAGGGAACGACCTGCGGCTGTATCACAGGCGGGCTTTTGGTGCTGGGACTGGCGTTTGGCTTCACCGATCCGCAGGACAAGGAACTGGAGACCTACGGCAACCGCAAGACAGAGGAGTACATATGCGCTTTTCGGGAGAGGATGCAGGGCGATATATACTGCCGGGATATTCTGGGCAAGGATATCTCCGTTCCGGAGGAAATGGCAGTGATTCGCCAAGAGGGTCTGATCCTGCAGAAATGTCCCCGGGCTTTTTTTGCCAGCATCGAGATTTTGGAGAAGATGTTGGAGGAATATGGAGGGGAATTGCTCAGCGTGGATCTGGAGGAAATCGATATCAACGAGGACGAGGAAATTCAGATTATGCTCAAGAATATGAGCGGGCGGCAGCGTTTCAGGCGGCATGTGCGGGCGCTGCTGAATGAGACAGAGAGGAAGGCGGCCTTCATCCAGTTCGATATATGTCGGTTCAAGTGGGCCTCATCGCCGAGGGCGTGGAGACCCGGGAACAGGTGGAGATGCTGAAACAGATGGGCTGCGATCAGGTGCAGGGCTACTATTATGCCAAGCCCATGCCCGAGGAAGATTTCTATCGGCTGCTGCCGGAGAACCGTGGCATAGGAGAGCAACAGACATGAAAAAAATTAAATGTTTTCAGGGGGCGGAATCATTTCGGCGCATTCTGTTCCCTGAACGCAACCAGTGCGCAGGGTTACAAAGTGTTGTGTATTGAAAAATGACAAAATGTCTGTTAAAAAAGTCCATTAATAGTATAAATTTACTCATATGGATGTTAAGAATAGTTGACTTTTTAGGCAAAGTAGAGTATAACTACAGTAGAAGATACATATAGACAGGTGGTCCTGAATGTGTTGGATCTTGTTGGCAGGATTTGCCCGAGGGTGATTTGGCTTATATTTTAGACTTATAGATATGCGGATACAGAAACACGGGAGAGATTGATGACAAGCTACGGATATGAAGCGATAGATGCCACTGGCAAGCCGGTCAAGGGCAGTATAGAGGCTGATAATATAGATAAAGCGCGATCCGACTTAAAGAGCCAGGGCATGACCGTCCTTGCGTTGAAGGAGCAGAGCATACTGACCAGAGATATTAATATCAATATCGGCGGAAAGCCCAAGGCCAGGGATTTGAGCGTGTTCTGCCGCCAGTTTGTCAGCATGATCCGGGCAGGCGTGACCATACTGGACGCCCTGCGGATGTTGACGGAGGCTACCGAGAACAAGAAACTGCAGGCGGCCATCAATGAGGTGCGTATCAGCGCCGAGAAGGGTGAGTCTTTAGCCAGCGCCATCTCGGAGCACCCCAAGGTATTTCCCGATCTGATGGTCAACATGGTGGCTGCGGGCGAGGCATCCGGCAGTCTGGATAAATCTCTGGAACGTATGGCAGTGCAGTTTGAGCGTTCCAACAAGACAAAATCTTTAGTCAAAAAGGCCATGATGTATCCCCTTGTCGTGATCATTGTGGCAATTATTGTTGTAATTGTTATGCTGGTGAAGGTAATTCCATCCTATGTGACTATGTTTAATCAGATGGGCACAGAGTTGCCGGGGATTACTAAAGCGGTACAGGCGGCCAGCAATTTTGTTATCAACAAGTGGTTTGTCCTTGTTCCCTGTATTGCTGTGGTGGTGGTTGCAATTATGCAGTTCAGCCGCACAGACGCGGGCAAGCATTTCTTTGGTAAGGTGGCGTTAGAGTTTAAGCCTGTTAAAAATCTGGTGGTAAAGACTGCTTCGGCTCAGATGGCCCGGACGTTGAGCACTTTGATGGGATCCGGCGTCCCGCTGGTGGAGGCTGTGGATATAGTATCCCGTACCATGACCAATATCTACTTCAAGGAGGCATTGGAGGAGGCTAAGGAAGATATAATCATTGGGCAGCCCTTGTCGGTGCCGTTACAGCGATGCGGCTTGTTCCCTCCCATGGCCTATCACATGATCCGCATCGGTGAAGAATCCGGTAACACCGAAGAGATGCTGGATAAGTTGGCTGACTACTACGAGGAAGAAGTGGAGATGGCTGTTGCCACTGTGATGGCGGCCATGGAACCTATGATTATAGTGATACTGGCAGGAATTGTAGTGGTACTGATTGCTGCATGTATGGCACCTATGCTGACAATGTATGAGGCGCTTGACAGCATGTAAACGAATTATCCACCTACGTGTAGGGACGGGGTGTATAAGATAAAATTATATAAAGTGAAGGAGAGGTTTATTATGAAGAACGAAAAGAGAATGGACAATAATGGTTTCTCCCTGGTGGAGTTAATCATTGTTATCGCTATCATGGCCGTGCTGATTGGTGTGTTGGCTCCCCAGTATATGAGGTATGTGGAAAGAGGTCGTATGGCAACTGATAACAGCAATGTTGTGGCGGTTGAAGGTGCGTTACAAGTGCATTATACTGATACTGAGGCAAGCGATCAGTTAGAAGATGGCACCACAGTTGTACTTAACCATGGACCTGCAACCAGTAGTGGTGCTACAGCTGCGGTGAATGAGGCATTGCGGAATGCAGGATTAGTGCCGGCTACCGGAACAGTTGCTGATTTGCCGGAACTTACGAATCAGGACGGATATGATTCCGTTACAATTACAGTTTCTATTGATGTAAACGGAAATGTTTCTGTTACCGATAACCGTCCTTAAAAGTGTGATACATATTTAGGAAAGGGCACTCTAGATGTTCCCAATAATATTTCTCTACATAGTGATACTCCTCTATGGAGTAATCATCGGTAGTTTCCTAAACGTATGCATCTACCGAATACCAAAAAAAGAGAATATAGCAACCACCAGGTCCCACTGCATGAGTTGTGGGTATCAGCTGAAATGGTACGATCTGGTGCCGCTCTTCAGCTACCTGGTGCTCAGGGGCAGATGCCGCAAATGCGGCAGCAAGATCTCCGTTCAGTATCCTCTGGTGGAGGCGCTGAACGGGGGCCTGTACCTCCTGGTGTTCTGGAGGTATGGATTAAGCATAGATTCCCTACTCTACTGCTTTTTGTTCAGTGCGTTGGTTGTACTCAGCGTCATTGACTTCAGAACATATGAGATCCCCCCGGGGATCAATTTCTTCATACTAACCCTGGGGCTGATCCGCATAGTGACGGACCTGCAAAACTGGTTCTCCTATGGAATCGGCCTCCTCTCGGTTAGCATTCCGTTATTGCTGATTTATCTCGTCACCAAGGGACGGGGCATAGGGGGCGGCGATGTGAAGCTGATGGCTGCCGCCGGCTTACTACTCGGCTGGAAACTGAATTTACTGGGTTTTCTGCTGGGATGCATACTGGGTTCCGTGATTCATGTCTGCCGGATGAAAATCGCCGGTGAGGGACGTGTGTTGGCCATGGGACCTTATCTGGCCATGGGTATCGCTATTTCCGCCATATGGGGGGAACAGATGATAGCCTGGTATTTATCATTTGTAGGGCTGAGTTGACTTGTTTGGCCTTTCTAAGAGAGCATGTCCGCACAGGAACAATTACCCACCTGAGCGAGATTGTTTTGCGCCTGTATTAAAAGGGATTGGGAGATACTAACAGATGGCTAAAGTTGTCAGTATTGAGGTTGGATATAGCTTTATCAAGATATGTGAGATGGATTATAAGGTGAAGACGCCCAGAGTATATCGGTATACTATGGTGCCGACTCCGCTTAATGTAATAGAGGATGGCTACCTGAAGAAGAGCGCGGGACTGCGTACTGCCATCAAGGAAGCTTTGTACCGCAATAAGATCAAGACCAAGAGGGTTATTTTCACAGTGGCCTCCAGCAAAATCATCAACAGGGAGGTGATGCTTCCTCCTGTGAAGCCCAACATGATGGAATCCGTGATTAAGGCGAATCTTAAGGATTACTTTCCCATTGACTTGAGCAATCATGAGATATCCCATGTAGTGTTGGAGACCTTTAAAGATGGGGAGAATGCCGGCAGATCCCGGGTACTGCTGGTGGCGGCGGAGAAGACGCTGGTGGCCAGCTATGAGGCGCTTGCTGCCAGTTGCGGCCTGACATTGATAGATTTGGATTATGTGGGCAACAGCATCTATCAGGCTGTGAAGAAAGAGGCCAGCAAGACCGCCACCATGATATTGAAGATTGAGGAAAGCCAGACTATTATCACGGTGGCTAAGGACAACAATATGATGCTTCAGAGAAGCGTCAACTATGGTATTGATGAAGCCATTCATGAAGTGGCGGTCAACTCGGCTTTCGATGTGATCGAGGACATGGATGCTTGGGAGTTGATTAAGCGTCAAGGCTGTATCAAGGTGGCGCTGGATAATGATACACGGATCGTGGAGCCGGATTTGCAGCAGGATGACGATATGGAAATATCCCAGGCCCGGATCAATGTAACCCGGACGCTGGCTCCTCTGCTCAACAGCGTGTCCAGAGTGGTGGATTTCTACAATTCCCGAAACCCTGAGCATATCGAGCAGGCGTATGTTATGGGCATGGGCGGCGAGATGAATAACCTGTCCAAGCTGCTGACCAATGAGTTGGGTATTCCTACCAAAGTATTCCGCAAGTTAGAGGGTATTGTGTGGCATACCACCGTGGGAGAAGGTGATCTCTTCAATTATGTGGCCTGTATCGGCGCTTCCATGGCCCCGGTGAGTTTTATCAGCAGTGAGAGGCAACAAAAAAAGAAAAAGGAGACCAACAGTACTTCTCTGGCAGTGCTGCTGGGAGTGTTTTTTGTAGTGGCGTCCGCGGCGTTGGCGGCCAACGGATATCTCACTTATCAAAGCGCGTTGGATGAGCAAAAGCGCCTGAAGGGCTTGGAGAATACCTATCTTCCGGCAGAACAGATATACTTAAAATATAATGCCATGACGACACTGTATCAGGATGTGCTGACGGGGCATTTGATGACAAACCGTCCCAATGATAATATTTTGAATTTCCTCAACGAATTGGAGGAGAAACTTCCTGCGGATGTGTCGGTGCTGGAATTTTCGTCTGATGACGTCCAGGCTGCGCTGCGGATGCAGGTGGCGGACAAAGATACGGCGGCGGGAGTCATACAGAATCTTCGAGGGTTTGCCAGCCTCCAGAATGTGACTATGAGCAGTATGCAGGAGATGGAGGAGGAAACAGATGACCAGGAAGAAGTGCGTCGGTATGTGGAATTAGGTGTTATCTGTACCTATTATCCGAATGGTTATCTGCCCGAGCAGGAGTCTATGGCGCAGGCGGGAACCGATACACCAGCGGCGGAGAGCCAGTAGACGGAAGGGCAGGTGGAGTAGATGGCCAATAAGAAAGCGGAAAAGGGAAAGGGTAACACGAATGTTGTTTTATATACGGCGCTTTGCGGTGCGTTGCTGATGATTTTGGTGTATGTGTTTGCATACCAGCGGCTGATAACGGAGGCGGAAACCATAGAGGCGTCCAACCGTGAGTTATCTCAGCGGGTGAATCAGCTCAAGATATATTATGACAACAGGTACATTTATCAGGCAGACACAGAGACAACGGAACAACTGATTGATGAACTTTTGGCAGGGTATCCCGCGGATGCCAGAGAAGAGGATGTAATCATGCTGGCGGTGCAGATGCAGCAGAGTAATGACGGAGAGTTTTTGACGATCAATGCAGACAGGGGAGAGGCTATCCATACTGTTTCCGCCGAGACGGTCGCTGCCGCTGCCAGTGTGAAATACACCCAGGCGATTCAGTTTCAGGATTTGTATGCCACTTATGTGAACGAGGTGAGCTATCCTGGTTTGAAAAGCATGATTCAGAGAATTTATGACAGTGACAATAGAATCGGGATTCAGAACATTGCTTTTACTAAGGGGGATGAAGAGAATCCCAAGCTGTCCGGCCATATGGATCTGGTGTTCTACAGTGTAACTGGTACGGGTAAGGAGTATGCGGCACCGGATATGGTGCCTTATCTTGCCGGTACGGATAATATTTTCGGCGACATTGTAATTTCAGGGGAATCTGTTGATAACAATAATGGGGAGACTGAAAACGCCGGAGAGAGTGTTCCGGAGGAGTAAGCGTTCAGATATATTGACAGTGCGGGAAGAGGGTATATTTATCCATGAAAACCTGGAGACGGCGAAACAGAAAACTGAATAATGCGGGGATGTCGCTGGTGGAAGTGATAGTGGCAATTGCTATTTTGTCTATTGTCATACTGCCGGTACTTCATACCTTCGTTTCGTCTGCCATGTATAACGCCAGAGCCCGTTCGCGGCAGCAGACCACGGCGGCGGCTCAGACAGTGCTGGAGAATTTTAAGGCGTACTCGGTAAAGGAGATTTGTAAACAATTTGTCCATGTTGAAGGGAAAAACTTTATTGTGAATGGTACGACTACCACGGCAGTGGTCGATCCCGCCACAAACAGTATTTTGCCTGCCCCTGCTCCTACGTCTGATCCTGCTCCGATACCTGGAGAACTTGATTTTCGGATTTATGGAATGACCTATCAGAATGAGCATTATGATGTACAGGTTAGTCTGCGCGGCCATAACAGTCTGGCGGCGGACATGGAGACGTTGATTTATGAAAACCGCTCCTCTGAGAATGCGGCGGCTTATATTGGTTTAAAAAGTATGGACGCGGACGCGCTGTCACAAATCGCCGAGAAGGTGGCGGAGGTATGGAGCAATGAAGAAAGCGCCGCGTCACCCACTGCGGCTATCACTCATTCCGGCAGTGAAGTGGATACCAGTAAGATAGAGATTACCAGCAGAGAAATCTCATTTAATGTAAAAAAGACATCGAGTGATGAATACATAATTGATGTGAGTTGTATGTATCAATATCAGGTGGACGATTATCAGTATGGCGTCAGTGAAACCGGTGTGGCTAAAACTTTCAGCATTCCTTCTGCCTCTTTTCAGTTTGACTTGGATAGCAGCAGTTCGGAACTTTATTTGGAGATTTTTAATCAGCCTGTGGATCCGGCCATAGATCATTTGAATTTGACGATTTACCATTATCCGGCTTACAGTCGCGGAACCGGATCTGCCGTGAAAATTGCCAACGATAAGATTACCATTCAAAATGGTACCGATAAAGAGATTCGTTGTTATCTGTATAAGCAAAAGAATCTGTCAGTCAGTGACAGCAGAGTGTCTTTTTCGGAACTTGGATATCATTTGAATCTGAATCTGGCGGCAAACGTAAATATTTATGACGACAATCTGGATACGGTTCTGGGAAGTTCCACTTCTGTGGCTCCTGGGGGTTATGGGGACATGGAAGGCCATCGCAAATATGGTATCGGATTTGTGGCCAAAAACGGTGAATATCCGAATGCCATCAACCCGGCTCCGACGTTGCCGCCGGAAGTATCTACCGGCACGACATCCGAGGTTTTTCGTCAGATGTATGATATCACTGTAACTGTGTATAAAGAGGGAGCGTTCCCAAGAGATTCTGACGGCAACCCGATAGACGGTCCGGTAGTTGCGGCGGAGAGGTTGAATGCATTGAGCAGTACGATTGTTGAGTAGGATTGGATTGCGCGGAGCAGAGGAAAATATGAACAGGCGGTGTGCGGTTAAAAGGTGTAAACTGAATAACAAGGGTTCTGCGATAGTGACAGTCCTGGTGGTAGTGACTTTTATTACAATCCTGGCAACGATCATGTTGTACATATCAGCTTCCAATATTCAGATGAAAGCGGCTGATTACCGTACAAAGGAGAGTTTCTATCAGGCGGAGATACCAGTGGAGGAACTGAGGGCACAGTTGGTGGAGGATGTGCAGCTGGCCTTTGCGAAGGCTTACACTGTTGCCGTGTCGGAGTATTCCGGCCTCGTCAACGCGCAGAACTCGGAGGATAATTACAGACGGCTTTTCTGCGAGGAGATGAACAAGATATGGGCGGGGCGTTGTCCGAATGACGAGGATGGCAACCGTAAATGGGAGGTGGGCATTCACCTGGTAGCGGCCCAGCCTACAGACGGCGGGACTTGGAGCGTTGCCGTCGCTCCGTCGGAGAAGTTTGATGACAGTAAAATTTTCAGTGAGGGATGGCTGATTCTGAGGAATGTGGAGTTTGTGTATGACAGCAGTGAGGGGTATACATCCATAATTTCCACAGACTATTGCATCACAATTCCGGAACTTCAGTGGCCGGACACAAACGGACATTATAGCGCGGCAGGAGCAGGGACAGAGGAACGTCTGAATTTTAGCAGCTGTGTGAACTATATGAACTGGACAAAACGGTAAAGGACTGGTTTGGATGGGTGAGAGAATAAGGAAAAAGGATAACCGGGGTATGACTCTGGTAGAGATCATCATTGTATTAGCTCTCATGACCGTGATTGCGGGTATGGCCGGTTATGGACTAAGTCTGGTCAGCAATAAGCCGGTGCAGGAATGTACCAAAAAAGTAGAGATGGCGCTTAATCGCAATCGTACCAATTCTATGGGTAAGAAAGAGGCTTGGGTGGAGTTTTTTATTGAAAACGGGCGTGTCACTGTTCTGGAACATACACTGAGCGGGAGAACGGGCGCTGCACCGCAGGAAACGAAATCGGTTATTGGAGACAAAGATGTGAACATGCGCCTGACTTACAGCGATGGTTCTGTAGCACTGTTGGATGGCACTCACAGGCGAATTGCCTTTGCCCGGGACAGTGGCGCGCTGGTCGGTAATGAGGTAGGAGTGGTGTGTACTAAAATAGAAATTTTCAAGGGCGCATATTCCTCTGCAGGATATAAGCAAACGATAGTTCTGGAGACGCTTACGGGAAAGGTTAGAATAGTTCCTGCATCTGCTCCGTAGGCGTTGCGGAAGCAAGATATGAATCTAGAGAGTAGGTGAATGCTATAATGAATTGGTTGAAGAGATTGAGAAATAATCAAAAGGGTTTTTCGTTGGTTGAACTGATATGTACAGTGGCCATTTTCAGTATTATTATTACCGGTGTGGGCAGTGCTATGGTAATCAGTGCCAGAAGCTATCAAAATGGCAATGTGGAACTGGACTTGCAGCAGCAGGCCCAGATTACAGCCAATCTGCTGACCAATCTGATTATTGATGCCAATTTGATAGAGGAGCCCAGCAGTGACGCCGACGGAACGATCCTCAGAATCAAAAAAGAGGAAACAGTATCGGGAACGCCGGTTTCGGTGGGGTACGAAGTTACCTACGACAGCGCGACAAAGCAGCTGCTGTACAGCAGGGACGGCAGTACACCCCAAATTCTGGCAGAGAATATAGCCGGGTTTTCCATAAGGCGTGTTGCCGGGAACAATTATGATTTCTCCTTGAAGGTCACGGAAGGCAACAGAAACTATGAGAGCGACTATCATGTCACCCCCCGCAATGGTGCCAACGAGGAAAGCAACACTGCGATTGCCGGAGCGAAGAGTCTCTATGTGGAGAACAAGCTGATTTTGGAGCCGGGACAAGAGTATGATCTGGCAGTGCGGATAACGGGCACATCTGACCAGGATTATACAATTGCTAATCTGTCCGGCAATGTCAGTTCGGGTACAACTGTTACTAAGGTGAATTCCCGTATGGCTCAGATTAAGGTTGGATTGGACGAGACAGGTACGGGTGTGGGAGATGACGCAGGCTTTAGTTTTGATGTGGTGCCCAGTGATTCTTCCATTAATCCGATAAACGTAAAAGTTCTGGTCAGACGGGTTAATTCTGTCAATGTAACTGGGTACAAGACCGGCGGCAAGGTCAACAAGGCGGGAGCGACCTATAAAGTTACGGCATCTTTGCTGGGCACGAATCTGGAAAGGGATCCGGGCGTATGGTATGATGTAGATTATGTTAATCCCTATACAACCACCTGGTCCTATGAGTTTACCAAGACGGATGACGCAGGAAACACAATCACTACACCTGCCGAGAGTATGATCACGGTTGTTGGGCAGGGGGTTGAGAATAATATACCCTATGTGATATTCAAACTTACAGGAGACATGACTCAGGGCTGTAAATTAAGCGTGACAGCGACAGCACTGCACCCGGAAGGAGTTAGTCCCGCTGACGCAGCCGTTCAAACCAATAAGTCAGGTTTGAAGTATAGTACGGTAAACGGTGTATGGGTACTGGATTACCATGCATGGAAGAGAAATGGCAAATTGGATATTGCTATTCGTCATCTGGGAGATGAAAATTTTTGGTTTTGGGACGGGCAGATTATGTATAAATGGAATGCCCGAGTAAAATTTACCCCTTATGACAGTGCCGGTAATCCTTTGCCCGCTCTGGGAGGTGAGTTTGATCCCTGGCAGAGAGAACAGCATCTTCCTATTAAAGCGGATCTTGATTTGAACAATGTTCGTGACCAATGGGATTTGACGCTAATGCCTTATAAAGAAGGAACGCAGGTTAACGACTGGGGACCGTCTTATAGTTTGCCATATATTGTGGCTTATTATGATGGCCGCACTTTTGACAGAAATTTTTATATATATAACGCAAATCCTTCCTTTGTCAATACAGGGATGGGAGTGGCCGGTTATAATATAGAATTGTATTATGAATATCTGGATGAGAGCGGAACCCTGGTCAACGAGACAATCAGAGAAAATTATGAGGTAGAAGAGGTTTCTGTTCTGTATAGAAATGCGCTGGATGGGGGTTGTTCCTGGCAGAGAGAGAATAAAATATTTGTAACAACGGCAGACAGCATTACGGACTATAAGGTTCATTTTCGATTTGACCGTGGATGGGATGAGGATGACCACGATTACCATTTTATAGATTTTAAGAGATTTGTAGGCGTGGTGGCTGACAAACCAGGTTATCTTAATGATATCCGAAGGGATATTACGGTGACTGGCAACGATAAGAAGAAAGATGTTCCGGATGGGGATTCTGTACTGACCTTTACCCTTACGGCGGCGGATAAGGCTGAGTGTAAAGCCTTGGCGGACAAAGCAGACGGAACGATCACGGTGATTTACGAGTATAATCCGTTCCTTGGCAGATTGCCGCTTAAACAAAAAACGGAAAGTGAATTACTTGCGGAAAACCCTGAATGGGCAGCAGATTTTTGGGCTAATTATAATAGCGCGCTTGCTGCGGATCCTTTGAATCCGCGTTGGTATAATGAATATGATATGCCGCTGAATGTTGGGGGAGTTACACTGACCCAGGATATAATGGACGGCATAAAGGGCTGCGAGGGGCACGTGGTATTCTGCTTTAAGGAGCCGAATATCACAGGCGCCGCGCTTAAGGCAATGTACTGTCCTACCCTTGCGGAGTATGGGCCGCTGTACTATATTGACGATAATACACGCTTTTCCATACAGGCGGCGACCGCTCAGTACCAGGAATTGGTTGGCGGCACATGGAGTACTGTCGTTAACCTGACCTGGAACGGAAGCGGTTGGACAGCAAATTAATTGCATAATAAAACAGCGAATCCGGCGTTGATATTACACAACGCCGGATCGGCGGGTGATTTTCCGCCTCTATTTATGAGATTTCGGCTTGAAAGATATTTTGCAACCTATAATAACCTTCTTTAACTCTACATTGTTCTCGAATAGTAGTTCCTGCTGAGTCCCATGCGTAGCTGCTGTTCCTGTTTAATACAATTTATGCATTTTAGAGTTACCCTCATTTTCTCCAGATTTCCCCCGTCGGTTTTGAATGAAATACCCTAGAAAGGGAATGACATTTAAAGAGGTTTGTGGTAAGATGATTATGCGTGGCAGGGCATTTGTTTACAGTTTTCCGGTGAGATGCTTGTCTGTGGGAGGTGTATTTATGGGGATTTATCTCAATCCGGGCAATGACGGTTTTTGGGAATCGGTTCGCTCCAAAATATATGTAGACAAGACGGGGCTGATTTCATGCACAAATGAGCGTATCAATACAGAAGAAAAGTACATTTGTGTCAGCAGACCACGTCGCTTTGGCAAATCCATGGCGCTCAAGATGCTGGCAGCCTATTACAGCTGTGGTTGTAATTCAAGGGAACTGTTTGCAGGGTGGAAAATTGAAAGAGATCCGAATTTTGAAGGACATTTGAATCAATATAATGTAATTTTCCTGAATATGCAGCAGTTCTTGATCGGCGCTAAAAACTGTGAAGTGACGGAGTATCTGGAACAGGAGGTTCTGGAAGAACTTCTGGAAGAATATGGTTCATATATAAAGAGACCGGATATTGGACTGGCCGACGCGCTCCGAAGGATCTACGCCAAAACAGGAAAAAAGTTTATTCTCCTCTTTGACGAGTGGGATTGCGTGATGCGGGAGCGGCAGGAATCGGAGGAACTGCAGAAGCGGTATTTGGATTTCCTGCGCAATCTTCTGAAGGATCAGCCCTATGTGGCGCTTGCCTATATGACGGGCATTCTCCCTGTAAAGAAATACGGGCAGCATTCCGCGCTGAATATGTTCTGGGAATATTCTATGACGGATCAAAATGCTTTTGAAGAGTATACGGGCTTCACGGAAGAGGAAGTGAAAGAACTGTGCGAGCGGTACGGTATGGACTTTGCACAGACAAGCGGCTGGTATGATGGCTATCGGTTCAGGCTGTTTCGGCATATTTATAATCCCAGGTCAGTTGTGGCGGCAATGAGTTGTGGCTACTTTTCCAATTTCTGGACATCCACAGAGACCTATGAGGCGCTGAAAATATATATGGACATGGATTTCGACGGGCTGCGTTCGGATATAGTGCGGATGCTTGGCGGCGAACATGTCAGGATAAATACGCTCAGTTTCCAGAATGATATGCATACATTCAAGACAAAGGACGATGTGCTGACTCTGTTGATCCATTTGGGATATCTTGCATATGATGCCGAGTCGAAGGAAGCGTTCATTCCTAACAAAGAAATTATCGGGGAATTTGAAAATGCCATGAGCGTAGGCGGGTGGTCGGAGATCATGCGCATACTGAAATCATCTGAGAAACTGCTGGAAGATACGCTCCGCTGCGACGCAAAAAGTGTTGCGGAAGGGCTTGATAAGGCCCATGCAGAGGTGGCTTCTATTTTGACCTATAACGATGAGAATTCCTTGGGCTGTGCCATCGGTCTTGCATATTACAGCGCAAGAAAGGACTACAAGATTATTCGGGAGCTGCCTGCAGGCTGCGGTTTTGCGGATATTGTATTTCTGCCGCTGCCCTCGGCTGGAAAGCCTGCATTGGTGATAGAACTGAAGTATGACAAGACTGCCGACACTGCCTTGCAGCAGATTAAGGACAGAAGGTATGCCCAGGCGCTGGAAGGTTATTGTGGCGAAATCCTGCTTGTGGGGGTAAACTATGATAAGGACAACAGAAATAAACCACACAATTGTGTGATTGAAAAGCTGGTCTATGGCATTGACCATAAATAGGGAGTTGCAAGGAGAGGCAATGCAGTGAAAAAGCTTATTTTATGGCTCGGCATATGCGCTCTGATGGTGATCGCGCTGACTGCCTGCGGCAGCGGGCCGGATCTGCCTTTTACAAACATGGTTTTCGGCGGCGAGGGGAGCGTTCCCCAGGAGACGCCGGAAGCGGATGAGAGCCAAAGTGCATATGATTTCCTCGGAAGACCCATCCCCACCGACATGTCAGTGGAAGAGAGCAATGGAGAAGCGCAGGAAAATACGGATTTGGAGGACGCTCCTTTGCCGGAGGAGAATATCCTTACTATCACAATTTCCGCGGCAGGGGATTGTTCCCTGGGCAACCACCAGGATCAGGAGTATGCGTATTCCTTTCGGCAGGCTTATGACCAGATTGAGGACGAGGGGTATTTTTTTGCCAATGTGCAGGACTACTTTGGCAGCGATGATATGACTGTCGTCAATTTTGAGGGGGTGTTAACCTACAGCGAGGAGCGGGATGAGACCAGAACCTACAACATCAAGGGAGATCCGGGATACGCCCGGCTGCTGACTGCGGGGAACATAGAGGCAGTGAGTTTTGCCAACAACCATAGGCTGGATTATGGCACTCGGGGCAGCGATGATACGGTGGCGGCCCTGGAGGCGGAGGGAATCCTCTACGCGTATGACAAAAACGTTTGTATCTATGAGACGGAAAAGGGAATCCGGATCGGCATTGTCTCCGTCAATGAAGTGGCTTGGGGGCTGGGCAGTGAACAGCTTTTGGCGGAAGGCATTGGGAAGCTGCAGGAACAGGAGGTGGATCTGATCCTGGCCTGCTGTCACTGGGGAATTGAGAGGGAGAACTATCCAACGGAGAACCAGAAGTATCTGGGGCGCAAATGCATTGATCTGGGGGCGGATCTGGTCATTGGGCATCATCCCCATGTACTTCAGGGGGTGGAAGAGTACAACGGTAGATTCATTATTTACAGTCTGGCGAATTTCTGTTTTGGAGCCAATCGGAACCCGGCGGATAAGGATACCATGATTTTTCAGCAGACCTTTACCTTTATAGACGGAGTAAAGCAGGAGGATCAGCAGATTCAGATCATCCCCTGTTCGGTGAGTTCTGTGAAAGATCGGAACAATTTCCAACCCACTCCGGCCCAAGGGGAGGAGGCCACCCGCATCATCGGGCGGATCAATATCTACAGCAAAGACTTCGGAGTAGTTTTTGGGGAAGATGGAATGTTGGCACAATGAACATGCGGAACTCTAAACAGCAGACAGCCATACAGTGCCCAGAGAATTTATGGACGCCAAAGCGTCCGGAAATTGCTCTGCCAGTAAAGGTACTGTAGGGATGTCTGCGGAACTCTAAACAGCAGACAGCCATGCAGTGCCCAGAGAATTTATGGACGCCAAAGCGTCCAGAAATTGCTCTGCCAGTAA
>CAJUCT010000012.1:0-3665 GCA_910585015.1 uncultured Acetatifactor sp. | reverse complement strand
TCCAGAAATTGCTCTGCCAGTAAGGGTACTGTAGGGATGTCTGCGGAACTCTAAACAGCAGACAGCCATACAGTGCCCAGAGAATTTATGGACGCCAAAGCGTCCAGAAATTGCTCTGCCAGTAAGGGTACTGTAGGGATGTCTGCGGAACTCTAAACAGCAGACAGCCATACAGTGCCCAGAGAATTTATGGACGCCAAAGCGTCCAGAAATTGCTCTGCCAGTAAGGGTACTGTAGGGATGTCTGCGGAACTCTAAATAAGAAAGGATGAATAATATGGAAAAGAGAAAAATGGAGAATTTATGCATTGAGACTTCCCTGTTGGGATTTGGCTGTATGCGTTTTCCCACAGACGAAAGCGGCAAGATTGAACGGGTGCAGGCCAAGGCCATGATGGAAAAAGCTATGGCGGCAGGGGTTAATTATATTGACACCGCATATCCTTATCACGGGGGAGAGAGTGAACTTTTTGTGGGTGAGGTGCTGAAGGAGCATCCCAGAGACAGCTTTTATCTGGCCACAAAGCTGCCTTTGTGGGAGGTAAATTCCCTGGAGGATGTGGACAGGATTTTCAACCGGCAGTTGGAGAAGCTGCAGGTGGAATACATAGATTTCTACCTGATGCATGCCCTGAACGGGGGCAGATGGGGAGAAATGCTGAAGATGGGCGTGGTGGAGCGCCTGGAGCAGCTTAAGGCGGAGGGCAAGATCCGTTACCTGGGATTTTCCTTCCATGACAGCTATGAGGCTTTTGAGGAGATTCTGTCCTCCAGGGATTGGGACTTCTGCCAGATTCAGCTGAACTATATGGATACAGAGGAGCAGGCCGGATTGGAGGGTTATGCTCTGGCCGAGCAGAAGGGTATCCCCATGGTGATTATGGAGCCTGTCAAGGGCGGTTCTCTGGCGGCTTTTGCGTCGGATATCACGGAAAAATTCCATGCCCATGATCCCCAGGCCAGCATGGCATCCTTTGCCCTGCGCTGGGTGGGGTCTCTGCCCAATGTGAAGGTGGTTCTCAGCGGCATGAGCACCATGGAGCAGGTGGAGGACAACCTGAAGACCTTCGGTGATTTCAAGCCCCTGTCCGAAGCGGAGCAGACCACCGTCAAGGAAGTGGTGGAACTGATGAAGAGCCGGGTTCAGAACGGCTGCACAGGCTGCCGGTACTGTATGCCCTGTCCTGCCGGAGTAAATATTCCCGGCACTTTTGGCTGCTGGAACCGCTACCATATGTACCAGAACTACAATGTGGTGAAGCACCATTGGGAGAATGATCTGGGAGACGCGGGACAGGCAAAGAATTGTATTAAGTGCGGAAAATGTGAGCAGGTTTGCCCCCAGCATCTGCATATCCGGGATGACCTGGAGCGGGCCCAGGCGGATCTGGACGCGCATGTATATATTGTTTAATGTGGCGGGGAGACATCGGAACTCTGAATAAGGAGGACAGGAACGACATGAAAGAGGTTATACTACAAAAGTTTGCGGAGGTATTTGGAAACACGGAGGGGGCGCAGGTCTACTTTGCTCCGGGCCGGGTGAACATGATCGGGGAGCATACGGACTATAACGGCGGCCATGTATTTCCCTGCGCGCTGACCATCGGAACCTATGGAGTGGCCAGAAAGCGACAGGATCGGAAACTGCGTTTCTACTCCATGAATTTTGAGAAACTGGGTGTACTTGAGTCCTCTCTGGATGAGTTAAAGCCCGATCCTCAGGCGGATTGGACCAATTATCCTAAAGGGGTCATATGGGCCTTTGGGGAGAAAGGCATGGCGGCGCCTGCGGGTATGGATATTCTGCTAAACGGCAATATTCCCAATGGCTCCGGGCTGTCCTCCTCCGCTTCGGTGGAGGTGCTCACCGGCTTTATTCTGCGGGATCTGTTTGGCTTTGATGTGACTAATCAGGATCTGGCGCTGATCGGCCAGTATTCGGAGAATCAGTTTAACGGAGTCAACTGCGGTATCATGGACCAGTTTGCCATTGCCATGGGCAAGGAGGGTCATGCCATCTTCCTGGATACGGCGGATCTGTCGTATGAGTATGCCCCCATTAAACTGGAGAATGCCAAGATTGTTATCGCCTGCAGCAACAAGAAGCGGGGGCTGGGGGATTCCAAGTACAATGAGCGGCGCGGCGAGTGCGAGACCGCTCTGGCGGAATTGCAGAAGGTGTGCCGGATAAAATCTCTGGGCGAGTTGACGGAGGAACAGTTCGAAAAACACAAGGACAGCATAGAGAGCGAGGTGCGCCGGAGGCGGGCAAAACATGCGGTATATGAGAACCAGCGCGCCATCCAGGCGGTGCAGGCCCTGAAAGATAACAATGTGGATGCATTCGGGCAGCTGATGAACGCTTCCCATGTGTCCCTGCGGGATGACTATGAGGTGACGGGCGTAGAACTGGATACGCTGGTGGAAGAAGCCTGGAAGGTGGAGGGCGTCATCGGCTCCCGCATGACCGGAGCCGGCTTTGGCGGCTGCACAGTGAGCATTGTGAAAGACGAGGCCATTGATAACTTTATTGCCAGGGTAGGCGGCGCTTATCAGGACAAAATAGGGTATGCAGCCGACTTTTATGTGGTGGAGATCGGAGACGGCCCTTGCAAGTTATAGGGAGCGGCCCCTTTTGCATAGCGGAATCCCGGGGGGCGGCGGCTTGGTTTCGGCCAGGCTTCAGGTATGAGGATGGTTGAATATGAGAGTTGCGGTAATCAGTGACATACATGGCAATTACAAAGCGCTGGAAGCATTTTTGTCTTATATAGAAGAACACTCCGTGGATGCCATCATTGGCCTGGGGGACTATGTAACCGACAGCCCCTATCCGCAGCGGACCTTGTCCATGATCTATGAGATGGAGAAGAAATATCCCTGCTATCTGCTTCGGGGCAATCGGGAGGAGTACCTGCTGGACAACCGCAGGCAGGATCAGGGATGGCATATCTGTTCGCCCAACGGGGCGCTGTACTACACTTACCGGAATGTTACCCAGGCGGATCTGGATTGGATGGAAGCTATGCCCTCAGAAGGGGTGCTGCAGTTGAAAGACTGCCTGGCGCTGACTATGTGTCACGGGGCTCCCGGGGTGATTCGGGGGAATTTTCAGTTTGACGAGCCCCTTCGGGAGCAGTCCATGGAGCAGCTGCAGACCCGCTATCTGCTGGGGGGACACACTCATCACCAGGAACTTAACTGTCTATTCGGCAAGACATATCTTAATCCCGGATCCCTGGGAATGCCCATCGACGAACAGGGCAGACATGCCCAATTTGCTTTGATGGAGGGAAACTCTCAGAGTTGGGAGATAGAATTGCTTACCATTGACTATGACGTGGAAGGCTTTCTGCGGGACTTCCGGGAAAGCGGCATTGAGGAGTATGGACTGTATCTAACCAAAGCCGTTGAAAAGACCCTGGTGACAGGGCACAATTATTTTTACTACTCGGTGTGTGAAGCCTGCAAGATCAGCCGCAAGGCGCTGCCGGACACCAGTGAAGAGGTGTGGCGGCAGGTGGCGGAGAGACTGGAACTGTAAAAATATTTCCATAAATTTCATTCAGATTGCGAACGGAAGTATACGAGCCGTATGGAAAGCATATATTTACTGTGAAACCTAACCTTTGTTTTAGCTAAAAAAGCGCAGACTACCCCTA